>JBBINV010000039.1:21420-38565 GCA_037443705.1 Betaproteobacteria bacterium
CATGCACCTCGGCGCCGAGCGCGCTGAGCGCCGCCGCCGCGACCTCCGCGAATACCCCGGAGCCGAGCACTACGATCCGCGAGCGCAGCACCTCGAGGCCGGCCTCGAACACCAGCCGCACCGCGAGGGGGCCAAGGAAGGAAAGCACGTCCACCGCCGCGTGCCGCTCGTTGGTGCCGAGCACCGCAATCCCACGGTGTCGGCAAGCCTCGAGGTCCAAGTCCGCGCGCCGGTATTCCCACGTCTCGAACATGAGCGCCACCGCCGCGGTGGCCTTCAGCCGCGCAAGAAACGCGTCATCCAGCGGCCTCACTGCGCCGAGGTTCGTGACGATGTCGGCGGCGCCGACCTCCAGCGCGCCGCGTCCGGGAAGGGCTTCGATCGCATGCGCGCAGCCCCACGTCCGTGCGACCCAGAGGGTCTGCGCCACGGCTTCGGCCGCGCTGCCGTGGCGGCCGTCCCTCGCGAGCACCAGCACCCGCTCGGCGCCGGCGAACGCGGCGAGCGGCGCGGTGAGCGCGAAGGCGCCGGTCGCGGCCTCCGTCAGCACGACAAGCCCGTGCAGATCGAGTCCAAGCGCGCCGATGGTCTCGGCGGCGAGTCTGCGGCAGCGGTTCAGATCGAGAACTGTCGGCACCATTCCTCCGTCGAGAGAAGGGACCAGATGAGAAGCCGACGGTTGATCCGACCCGAGAGGTGCTCGTCGATCAGCGAGCGCACCGCCCCGCGGTCGAGCCAGGCGTAGATGCGCGCGTCGGTTTCGAGGAGCGTGCGCTTCACGTACTCGATGCTGTCGCCGCGGAACCACGAGGCGTCAGGCGCAGAGAAGCCCTGCTTTTCGCGCGCGGCGACCTCCTCGGGGATGTAGCGCCGCATCACCTTGCGCAGCAGGAGCTTGCCGTCGCGGGTGCGCCGGTAGTAGCGCTCGGCCTTCTTGCCCGGCTCGTTCTCGTTCAGGCGCACCACCTCGGCGAGGTTCCCGAGCTTCAGCCGCGCCGGAACGCGCATGGCGAAGTCGACGAGGTCGTTGTCGAGGAACGGCACGCGCGACTCGAGCCCGTGCGCCATCGAGAGCTTGTCCTCGACCACCAGCAGCCCGTGCAGGAAGGTCTTCGCCTCGAAGTAGAGCGAGTGGTTGACGTAGTCCTCGGGGCGCGTGAGGCTCGGCGCGTGCTCGTGGAACACCGACTCGAAGATGTCGCGCGTCCACACGCTCTCGACGTCACTCCACACCGGCCGGAACACCTCGCGGATCGTGCGGTTGGGAATCAGGCGCTGCCAGAACACGTAGTACTTGTCGACGTAGTGGCGGAAGTCGTCATTCACCACCGCGCGGTAGTAGCGCCAGGGATAGCCGCCGAACAGCTCGTCGCCGCCGGTGCCCGCGAGCACCACCTTCACGAACTTTCCGGCGAGCTGCGCGATGTAGAAGTTCGGGTAGCTCTGGCCGACGCGCGGCTCCTCCACGTGCCACGCGAGGCGCGGCATCACCCGCTCCATGTCGCCCGCCTTCAGCACCATCTCGTAGTGCTCGGTGCGGAAGAGGTACGACATGTGCTCGGCCTTGGCGCGCTCGTCGAAGGCGAGCTCCAGCCCCGAAGCCGAGGTGAGGTCGAAGCCGCAGGTGAACGTCTTGATGTAGGGGAGCTCGCGCGCGGCGAGCGCGGTGACCGAGCCCGAGTCCATGCCTCCGGAGAGGTAGGCGCCGACGTCCACGTCGCTCACGAGCTGGCGCTTCACCGCCTGGCGGAAAAGGCGGTCCAGCTCCTCCTCGTATTCGCGCTCGTCCGCGGCGCGCTCGGGCTCCCGGAAGTGGTAGTCCCAGTAGCGGCGCACGCGCGGCTCGGCGCCCGCGGCCGCCTCGAGCAGGCACCCCGCGGGCAGCAGGCGCACCCCG
This sequence comes from Betaproteobacteria bacterium, assembly GCA_037443705.1. Taxonomy (GTDB): domain Bacteria; phylum Pseudomonadota; class Gammaproteobacteria; order Burkholderiales; family SG8-39; genus 2-02-FULL-66-14. The sequence continues at coordinate 23,318 of JBBINV010000039.1, forward strand.
GCGAAGAGCGTGCGGTCAGTGAAGAAGTTCTGAAACGTGAAGTACTCGAGTAGCGCTTCCTTGTCCAGCCCGGCGCGGAACGCGGGGTGGCCGAGAAAGGCCTTGACCTCGGAGCCGAAGAGCAGCGCCTCTCCGCAGCGCGCGTAGTAGAGCGGCTTCACGCCGTAGCGGTCGCGCGCGAGAAGCAGCCGCCGCTCGCGCTTGTCCCAGAGGGCGAACGCGAACATGCCGTTCAGGCGCGGGAGCACCTCCCGGCCCCATTCGGCGAGCGCGTGGAGCAGCACCTCGCTGTCGCTGCGCGAGTGGAACCGGTGCCCGAGCGCCTCGAGCTCCGCGCGCAGCTCGCGGAAGTTGTAGATCTCGCCGTTGTAGCTGAGCGCGTAGCGGCCGTCCGGCGTCACCATCGGCTGGCGGCCGGCGGGCGTGAGGTCGATGATCGCGAGCCGCCGGTGCCCGAGCCCCGCGGCGCCGTCGCTGTAGAAGCCCTCGCCGTCGGGCCCGCGGTGCGCGATCGCATCGGTCATGGGCTTGAGCAGCGCCGGCGAAGCGGGCGCGCCGTCGAGATTGAGGATGCCAGCGATCCCGCACATGAGGTCTACGCCATGCCCTTCAGCTCGCGCACTACCCGCCGGAAATCTTCCTCGGACATGCGGTTGTGCAGCGGAATCGCCATCGTGAAGCGCGCGCAGTCGCGCGCCGCCGGGTAGTCGTCAGCGTGAAGCCCGAAGCGGTCGCGGTAGTAGCCGAGCATGTGCACGGCGTGGGTGCCGGGCCGCGCCGCGATCCCGGCCGCCTGCAGGCGCTCCATGATCGCGTCGCGCGGCGCGGGCGAGCGGGCTTCGTCCACGTACACGACGAAGGACTGCCAGCCGTGGCGGTCGCCGTCGGGAACGGAGGGCAGGCGCAGCCAGTCGATGCCGCCCAGCTCGCGCCGGTAGAACTCGGCCCACTTCTGCCGCTCGTCGATGAACGCGTCGAGCCTGGCGAGCTGCGCCAGCCCCACCGCGCCCTGCAGATCGGTCATGCGGTAGTTGAAGCCGAGGAGGTTGAACTCCGGCAGTAGCCAGGGGCGCGGGCCGCGATGGCGCTCCTCCTCCGGGACGCTCGCGCCGTGGTTTCGCAGCATCGCGACGCGCGCGGCGATCGCATCGTCGTCGGTGGTGACCATTCCGCCTTCGCCTGTTGTGATCGACTTGCGCGGGTGAAATGAAAAAGCCGCGGCGAGGCCGAGCGATCCGGCCGGTCGGCCGCGGTAGCCGGCCCCGGCCGCGCACGCCGCGTCCTCCACGATCGGCACGCCGGGTGCCGCGGCGGCGATTGCGTCGATGTCGGCGCAAAGGCCGAACAGGTGCACGGCGATCACGGCCCGCGTCCGCGGCGTGACCCGTCGCGCCACTTCGCGTGGATCAAGATTGAAGCTCGTGCGGTCGACGTCGGCAAGCACGGGCGTCGCGCCGCAGTAAAGCACCGCGTTCGCGGTCGCTACCCAGGTGAACGAAGGCACGATCACCTCGTCGCCCGGGCCGATCTCCATCGCGGCGAGGATCAGGTGCAGCGCGGTGGTGCAGCTCGAAGCGGCGAGCGCGTGCCGCACCTGGTGGCGCGCGGCGAACGCCTTCTCGAACTGCGCGACCTTCGGCCCCTGCGTGAGCCAGCCGCTCTCGAGCGGCTCGCGCAGCGCCCGCCACTCCTCGTCGCCGGTGCAGGGCTGCGCGATCGCGATCGGGCGGCGTCCGGCCACTAGCGGACTCCCGCCGCGCGCCGCCGCGCCGCGACCTCGGCCTTGTGCGCAGCGCGCCAGTCGATCAGGCGCCTGAGGCCTTCTTCCAGCCCGATGCGCGCGTCGAAGCCGATCTCCTCGCGCGCGCGCACGGGCGAGCCGATGCGGTTGCGAACGAGCGTCGCCTGGCTGCGCGGTGCGTACTTGATCGGCTGCTTGCAGCCGGTGAGCGCTACGAGCATTCCGGCGAGCTCCTTGAGCGAGGTACGCGTGCCGGTGCCTACGTTGTAGAAGCGGTCTACGGTGTCGGCCTTCATCGCGCACAGGTTCGCGGCGCCGCAGTCCTCCACCGCCACGAAGTCGAACGCTTCGCTCCCGTCGCCGAGGATCGTGGGGCCCTCGCCGCGGTCGATCGCGTCCAGCATCTTCATGATCACCGCGATGTAGGCGCCGTGGTAGTCCTGGCGCGGGCCGTACACGTTCATGTAGCGAAGGCCCACGTACGGCAGCCCGTAGCGGTGATGCAGCGCCCGCGCCATCGCCTCGCCCGCGATCTTGGTCGCGCCGTAGAAGTTCTTGTTGTTGAAGGGATGGTCTTCGTCCATCGGCTCGCGCACCGCGTCGCCGTAGACCGAGGCCGACGACGAGTAGACGAGGCGCTTCACGCTTGCCTTCACGCAGGCCTCGAGCACGTTGAAGGTGCCGCGCACGTTCACGTCGAAGGCGGCGCGCGGGAAATCGTGGCACTGGAGCAGCCAGAGCGCCGCGAAATGGAACACGCCGTCCACGCCCGCGAACGCGGATTCCAGGATGTCGGTCTGGCAGATGTCGCCGCCGACGTCGTAGATCCTGACGCGCGGGTCCCTGAGCGCGCCGGCGAGGTTTTCCTCCCGCCCGCGCACGAAATTGTCGTAGACGACGATTTCGCCCACGTCCTCGCGCGTGAGCAGATCGACCGTGTGCGAGCCGATCAGGCCGGCGCCGCCGATGACGAGCAGCTTCTTTCCTCTGATGTCCATCGGTTTCCCCTTGGCTCCGCTATGCGGCCGCCTGCACCGCCTCGCGCACCGCAGCGGCGATGCGGTCCTGGGTGGATTCGTCCAGGTCCGCATGCATCGGCAGGCTGAGCACCTCGCGCGCGAGCCGCTCGGCGGCCGGAAACGACACGCCCTCCCAGCCCGCGGCGTACGCGGGCTGCTGGTGCAGCGACAGGGGATAGTGGACCGCGGTGGGGATGCCCTTCGCTCTCAGCGCCGCCTCGAGCGCGGCGCGCCGGTCGGTGCGCACGGTGTACTGCGCGTAAACCGAGGTCCGGTCGGGCCTGACGACCATGGGCCTGACCGATGCGCCGAGCAGCGCGTCGTAGCGCTTGCCGATTCGCGCGCGCTCGCCGAGCTCCCAGTCGAAGCGCTCGAGCTTCGCGAGCACCACGGCGCACTGGATCGAGTCCATCCGCCCGCCCACGCCGAGGCGTGTGTGGCGGTAGCGCCCCGACTGGCCGTGCACCCGGATCTCGCGCATCGCCTGGGCCAGCGCGTCGTCGCTCGTGAAGATCGCGCCGCCGTCGCCGTAGCAGCCCAGCGGTTTGGAGGGAAAGAAGCTCGTGCAGCCTATGCTCGAGAGGTTGCCGCTCTTCCGTCCCTTGTAGGTCGCGCCGAAGCTCTGCGCCGCGTCCTCGATCACCGGCAGCCGGTGGCGCGCGGCGATGGCGCCGATCGCGTCCATCTCGGCGGGCTGGCCGTAGAGCGACACGGGCATGACCGCGCGCGTCTTCGGCGTGATCGCGGCCTCGATTCTCGAGGCATCGATGTTGCCGGTGTCCTCTTCCACGTCCACGTACACGGGTCTTGCGCCGAGGAGCGCGATCATCTCGGCGGTGGCGGCGAAGGTAAAGGGCGTAGTCACCACCTCGTCGCCGGGCCTGATGTCGAGCGCCATCAGCGCGATCAGCAGCGCCTCGGTGCCCGAGGCGACCGCGACGCAGTGCCGCGCGCCCGTGTACGCGGCGAGCCGCTCCTCCATCTCGCGCACCTCCGGCCCCAGGATGAACTGGCCGTGATCGAGCACGCGCTGGATGCGCGCGTTGACGCTATTGCGAAGCGCCGCGTACTGTTTTTTCAGGTCGATGAATTCCATCGGCTTCTTCCCTCGCGCGCACCTCGCGCTGGAGCTCTGCGATCTCGCGCTCGAGGCTCCGATACTCCTCGAGCTTGCGGCCGAGGAACCGGACCGTCGCGCGCACTTTTTCCTCGGCGCCCTTCGGCGTGAGGTAATAGGCGTAGGCGAGCTTGTTGCCGCTCGCCCGGAAATTGCGCACCTTGACCAGGCCCTTTTCGAGCAGCGCGCGCAGGCAGAAATTCACCTTGCCCACGGAAACGCCCAGCGCCCCCGCGAGCTGGCGCTGCGAGAGCTCGGGATTCGCCTCGAGGAGCTTCAGCAGCCTGTAGCGGGTCCTGTCGTCGAGCACCGGGGTGCGTTCAGTCAATGAACGCAGGATTAGACCCCGGCGGGGGGCGTGATGTCAAACGGCGCATCGCGCCGCCATCCGGGAATGTGTAGAGGATGCCGTCATTTTGCGGCGCAAAATGACGGCATGGTTGCGCCCCGCTATCGCCGCTTGCTCGCGCGGCGCGTGCTCGTCTATCTCGGCGAGCAGCGGCTGCGCACCGAGGACGGTATCGAGATCTGGCCGCTCGATTACCTGCTCGCGAAGCTCGCGGCCGATCGTCTCTGGCCCTGAGATTCAGGCAAGCCGGCAGACGCCGCCCTCGAGCCGGTAGCGCTCGCCCGTGTGCGGGCACGTCGCCTCTCCTTCGCCCTTCACCGGAAGCGGCAGGCGCTCGCCGAAGCGGCTCATCCAGCCGGCCTGGCGCGCGGGCACGCCGAGCACGAGCGCGAAATCCGGCACGTCGCGATTGACGACCGCCCCGGCCCCCACGAACGCGTACTCGCCCACCGTCACGCCGCACACGATCGTGCAGTTCGCGCCGAGCGTGGCGCCGCGCTTGACGAGCGTCTTGCGGTATTCGCTCTTTCGCGGGATCGCCGAGCGCGGGTTGTACACGTTGGTGAACACCATGCTCGGGCCGCAGAAGACGTCATCTTCCAACGTCACCTCGTCGTACACCGAGACGTTGTTCTGGATCTTGACGTTGTCGCCGATCGCGACCCGGTTGCCTACGTACACGTTCTGCCCGAGCGAGCAGTTGCGGCCGATCTTCGCGCCCGCGCACACGTGCACCCAGTGCCAGATTCGCGTGCCTTCGCCGATTTGTGCCCCTGAATCTACGATGGCGGTCGGGTGGATTTGCATTAAAGGGGAAAAAACTGGGTCCCCGCTTTCGCGGGGACGACGGTCCGTATTCTCACCCTAGTACTCCAGCGGCAGCGCGACGCGCCGGCCGTCGCGCGCGGACAGATACGTCGCGACCAGGACCTCGAGCGATTTCAGGCCCTCGCGGCCGTCGGTCTCGGGCTCGGATTCGCCCCGCAGCGTCCGGATCACGTTCTCGTAATAGAGCGGGTGGCCGAAGCCGTACACCGAGGTGGTCTCGTAGCTCGCCTGCCCGATGCGCTCGTCCTCGGGACGCTTGTCGGCGAACTGCCAGTGCTCGATCTTGTTGACCGCGAGGCCGCCTACGCGCACCGTGCCGCGCTCGCCGATGATCGTGATCGAGCCCTCGAAGTTCTGCGGGTACGTCAGCATCGTCACGCTCATCGTGCCGAGGGCCCCGGAGCGCCAGCGCACCGCCATCACCCCGGTGTCCTCGACCTCGATGTTGCGTGCGAGCGTCGCGGTGTAGGCCTGCACGCTCTCGATCGGCCCGATCAGCCAGTCGAGCAGGTCGACGTAATGGCTCGCCTGGTTCATGAACGCGCCGCCGTCGAATTCCCAGGTGCCGCGCCATCTTGCGCTGTCGTAGTACGCCTGCGGGCGCGTCCAGAACACGTTGATCGCGACCATGTAGATGCGCCCGAAGCGGTTCTCGTCCACCGCGCGCTTGAGAAGCTGAAGCGTGGCGTTCCTGCGGTTCTGCTTGACGACGAAGAGCCGCACGCCCGCCTCGTCGCAGGCCGCGACCATGCGCTTCCCATCCTGCCAGCGCGTCGCCATCGGCTTTTCGGTGATCACGTGCTTGCCGGCCGCGGCCGCGGCGATCGTCTGCGCCGGGTGCAGCCCGCTCGGCGTGGAAAGAACCACGGCGTCGGCGTCCGCTCCTGCGAGCATCTCGTCGAAATCGCGGAATCCCGGCGCACCGGTCGCCGCGCGCGCGCGCTCGAGCGCCTGTGCGTCCACGTCGCACACCGCCGCGATCTCGGCCTCCGCGGCGTGTGCTTTCAGCGCCTCTACGTGGTTGTTCCAGATGCGCCCGCAACCCGCGAGCGCGAAGCGGATCCTGCGGCCGGCGATCGGGCGGTAGGCGCGCATCGCGCCTCAGGCCTTCACGACGTTGGGCGCGGGCTCGAGATACACCCCGCGCGTGTCCACGATCAGCTTCGCGTGCCGCTGGACGAGCGCGTAGTCGAACGCGTCGTGGTTGGTCGCGAGGAGCACGACGTCGTACGAGCCGATGCTCTTCTCGTTCAGCGAGACGCTCCTCAGATCGAAGCGGTGCTGGCGCATCTTCGGAAAGACCGGCACGTGCGGGTCGGAGTAGGCGATTTGCGCGCCGCGCGCGACGAGCAGCTCCATCAGCTCGACCGCGGGCGACTCGCGCATGTCGTCTACGTTCTTCTTGTAGGCGATGCCCAGCACAAGCACCCGGGCGCCCTTCACCGCCCGGCCGCGCTGGTTCAGCGCCTCGATCAGCTTTCCGACCACCCACTCGGGCATCGCGCGGTTCACCTCGCCCGCGAGCTCGATGAAGCGGGTGTGAAGCCCGTACTCGCGCGCCTTCCAGGTGAGGTAGAACGGATCGATCGGGATGCAGTGGCCCCCGAGGCCCGGCCCCGGCCAGTACGGCACGAAGCCGAAGGGCTTGGTGGCCGCGGCGCGGATCACCTCGTGCACGTCGATGCCCATGCGGTCGCAGATGATCTTCATCTCGTTCGCGAGGCCGATGTTCACCGCGCGGTGGATGTTCTCCAGGAGCTTGGTCATCTCCGCCACGCGCGTCGAGCTCACCGGCACCACGCGGTCGATCACCTGGCCGTAGAGCGCGAGCCCCGCCTCCAGGCACGCGGGGGTGGAGCCGCCGCACACCTTGGGGATCGTGCGCGTCGCGTACTCGGGGTTCGCCGGGTCCTCGCGCTCGGGCGAAAAGCAGAGAAACACGTCGGCGCCCACCTTGAGGCCGCGCGACTCGATGCGCGGCTTCAATTCCTCCTCGGTCGTGCCGGGCCAGGTGGTGCTCTCGAGCGACACGACCTGCCCTTTGCGCAAGTGCGGAAGGAGCGAATCGACCGTGCCGATCACGAACGAGAGGTCGGGCTCGCGATGCTTGTCGAGCGGCGTGGGCACGCAGATGACGAGCGCGTCGCACTCGGCCGCGCGCGAGAAATCGGTCGTGGCGGCGAGCGCTTTCTCCAGACGCACGTGCGCGATGTAGCTCCGTCCCGCGCCGAGCGCGGCGACCTTCTCCGCGTCGATGTCGAACCCGAGCACCGGATAGCCGACCTCGGCGTAGCGCAGCGCGAGCGGCAACCCCACGTAGCCGAGGCCCACCACGCCGATCGTCGCGGTGCGCTCCTTCAGCTTACGCAGCAGCGCCTGGCCGGCGCGCGGGAGGTCTTGCGGGTTCATCGGCGGGTCATCGAAAGAGCGGATTTTCGCAGAAAACCCCGCAGCCGGCGCCGCGTCATTTCCCGCCCGAAATGAGCTTGAAGCTCGTTCGATCGGGCAACCTGAAGACGTGAAAATCCCGATCGAGCGACCAGATCTCTCGAACGCCCGTTTCCGCGGCGGCATACACCAAGCTCGCGTCGGCAAAGTCGCATGGCAAATCCGCGTACTTGCGCATCGTCTCGCGCATCGCATCGAGCCCTGCGTCGATAGGTACGATCTGCACAGAGGCGATGGCGACCCAGTCGAGGACGCGAACCTGCATCCGTTCCGGCATGAACGAGCAAGCCTCGGCGATGACCGGCCACGTCGTTATGAAGGTGCCCCGGAATTCTCTCAACAACGCGGCGATCCGGGCATGGGACCGGTCGCGCCGGTTGACGATCGCGACCAGCGCGCCCGTGTCAAGAAGCGCGCTTTGCACGCCGGTACTTGGCGCGTAAGGCTCTGCGAGCGTATTTGCGGTGGTTGATCGCGAGGTCCGGCGGACCTTCCATGCAGCCGAGCAGCCCGACCTTGACCGCCGCGTCGTACGGCGACAGGCGAGCGGGTATGCGTTTGATGGTGGCGGCCTTCACGGTGCGCTCCGCGGATCTCAGTGCTGCCATTTTATCGGTTCGCAGCAATTGCCTCAATCGCGCGCTACGTGGACACTTGCGTCATCACTTCCGCTAGCCCCTCGCGCCAGTCCTCGAGCGCCACCCCGAACGTGGCGCGCAGTTTGCCGCAATCAAGCAGCGAGTTGCGCGGCCTCCGGGCGGCGCCGCGGTACTCGTCGCTCGAGATCGGCACAACCGGCGTCGCGAGGCCCGCGCCCTGCACGATCGCCTGCGCGAATCCGAACCACGTCGTCTCGCCCGCGGCGCACGCGTGAAAGAGCCCCTCGGCGCCGGGGCGCGAGAGAAGCCCGGCGGTGGCGCGCGCGAGCGCCGCGCTCGTGGTGGGCGCGCCGCGCTGGTCGTCCACGACGCGAAGCTCCGGCCGTGTGCGCGCCGCCTGGAGAATGCTGAGAAGAAAGTTCCGGCCGCGCGGGCCGTACACCCAGCTCGTGCGCAGGATCAGGTGGCGCGCGCCCGAAGCCTGGATTCGCCTTTCTCCTTCCCACTTGGTCCTGCCGTAGACGTTGAGCGGGTTCGGCGAATCGCTCTCCACGTAGGCAGACGCCTTCTCGCCGTCGAACACGTAATCGGTCGAATAGTGGAGGAGAAGCGCCCCGAGCCGCTTCGCTTCCTCGGCGAGCACGCCGGGCGCCTCGCCGTTCACGCGCATCGCGATCGCCGGCTCCGACTCGGCCTTGTCCACCGCGGTGTAGGCCGCCGCGTTCACGATCGCGCCGGGCTTCGCGTCGCGGACGGCGCGGCGGATCGCGTCGAGATCGGCGAGGTCGAGCGAGGTGCGGCCGGTCGCGACGACCTCGTGCGAAGCGGCAAGCAATCGCGCGAGCTCCCAGCCGACCTGGCCGTCGCGCCCGGTGAGCAGGATTCTCACGGGTAGGTTTCGGCGGAGGCGAGCGGCGCGCCGCGGCGGTCCTTTTCCGCGAGCAACGGCTCGCCCGCGAGCGGCCAGGGAATACCGAGCGCCGGGTCGTTCCAGAGGAGCGAGCGCTCGTGCTCCGGCGCGTAGTAGTCGGTCGTCTTGTACTGCACTTCCGCGGATTCCGAGACGACGAGAAAGCCGTGCGCGAATCCCGGCGGGATCCACGCGATGTTCTTCTTCTCCGACGACAACGCAAAGGCGGCCCACCGGCCGAACGTCGCACTGCTTCGGCGAAGATCCACCGCGACGTCCCAGATCTCGCCCGCGGTGACGCGCACCAGCTTGCCTTGCGCCTGGCGGACCTGGTAGTGGAGCCCGCGCAGCACGTTGCGGCCCGAGCACGAATGGTTGTCCTGCACGAACTCCACGTCGAGCCCCGTCGCCTCGCGAAAGGTGCGGCGGTTGTAGCTTTCGAGGAAGAAGCCGCGGCCGTCGGCGAAGACGCGCGGCTCAAGAAGGAGAACTTCGGGAATCCCGGTGCGGACCACGTTCATCCGGCACGGGTACCGCTTCGCGCCTTGCGCGGTTTCGCTTTCTTCAGGATTGATCTCGCCGCGCGCTCCAGGGGGCGCAGCTCATTCTCGACCACGCCCCAGACGATCCCGTAGTCGATGTCCCGGTACCTGCGGGCCATCCGGTCCCGCATTCCGGCGACGTCGCGCCAAGGAATCTCCGGCGCCAGCGCGGCAAGGTCTAGCCCCTCGTCCGTCGCGTCCTTCACTGCCTGGCCTATCCGGATGAGCCGTGCGGCCACCGCGTCGCGCGCCATCGCGTTTCGGCGGAATGCCGCCTGCCCGCCGCGCGTATAGCGGCGGATCTTTCCGATCGCCTCGACGACGTCCGCGAGATGGTCGTGCGGCCGCCGGCCCACCGTCTACACGATCCTGACCGCATCGCGCAACGCGCCGGGGCGCACGCGAGGCTTGAGGGATCGGGCGGTCACCACGTCGACCTTTCTGCCGAGCGCTTCGCGCAGGTCGTTCTCGAGCCCGATCAGGTCGAGGAGATTGCGCCCGCGTTCCAGCTCCACCAGGAAATCGAGATCGCTGCCGGCTCGCTCCTCTCCCCTCGCCGCCGACCCGAAAAGGTGCACCGCGCGCGCACCATGCGCCGCAGCGAGCGTCCGAATCAGCGCTCGCTTGCTCATGATCTCCGCTCGCAATCCGCGCCGACTCACGGCGCGACCGACCCCGGTTGCGCCTTCGGGACCCGAGATGACCGCGACCGGGCGGTTGTTCTTCAGGACCAGAAGGCGCGCCGCCGGGTCGCGCGAGAGACGATCGACCACGGCGCGCGTGCGGCGCGCGAGCTCCGATACCGCTATGGTTTCCGTAGCCATGCGGGCATTGTCTGAAAATTTTCAGATTACGTAAATGACCCCGGAAATCGGGCTCTGACCCCGATTCCCGGCCCGCTAGAAAAGACGCTCTGAGAGCAGCCTCAGCAGGTACTCGCCGTAGCCGCTCTTCGCGAGCGGGCGGGCCAGCCGCTCCAGCGCCGCGGCGTCGATCCAGCCCTGGCGGAACGCGATCTCCTCGGGGCAGGCGATCTTCAGCCCCTGGCGGCGCTCGATCGTCTCGATGAAGTGCGCGGCTTCCAGCAGCGTCTCGTGGGTGCCGGTGTCCAGCCACGCAAGGCCGCGGCTCATCGGGATGACCTCCAGTTCGCCGCGCGCGAGGTACGCGCGGTTGACGTCCGTGATCTCGAGCTCGCCGCGCGCCGAGGGCCGGAGCCCCGCGGCGATCTCGAGCACGCGGTTGTCGTAGAAGTAAAGGCCCACCACGGCGTAGCGCGACTTCGGCGCGGCGGGCTTTTCCTCGATGCTCACCGCCTTTCCCGCGGCGTCGAACTCGACCACGCCGTAGCGCTCGGGGTCGGTCACGGGGTAGGCGAAGACCGTAGCGCCTTTCGCGCGCGCGGCGGCCTTCCTCAGCATCGGCGTGAGGTCGTGGCCGTAGAAGATGTTGTCCCCGAGCACGAGCGCGACCGGGTCGCGCCCCACGAACTCGCGCCCGATCACGAACGCCTGCGCGAGCCCCTTCGGCTCGGGCTGCACCGCATAGGAAAGGCGCATTCCCCAGCGCGCGCCGTCGCCGAGGAGCTGCGCGAAGCGCGGCGTGTCCTGCGGCGTGGAAATCACGAGCACCTCTCGGATCCCCGCGAGCATGAGCGTGGAAAGGGGATAGTAGACGAGCGGCTTGTCGTACACGGGCAGGAGCTGCTTGGAGACCGCGAGCGTAGCCGGGTAAAGGCGCGTGCCCGAGCCGCCCGCGAGGATGATCCCCTTCATGCCGCGCGCCGGAGCGCGCCGGCGGTCCAGGATTCGTTCTCGAGATACCAGTTCACGGTCTTCTCCAGGCCCGACTCGAAGCTCTCGCGCGGCGCCCAGCCGAGGCTGCGCCGGAGCTTCGATGCGTCCATCGCGTAGCGCCGGTCGTGCCCCGGGCGGTCCTTCACGAATTCGATGAGCTGCTCATGCCGCGCCGCCGCGGGCCTCAGCCGGTCCAGGAGCGCGCAAATGCCGCGCACCACGTCGATGTTGCGGCGCTCGGCGCCGCCGCCCACGTTGTAGGTTTCGCCCGCGCGCCCGCGCGCGAGCACCGCGCGGATCGCCTCGCAGTGGTCGGCCACGTAGAGCCAGTCGCGCACGTTCGCCCCGTCGCCGTACACCGGCAGCCTTCTGCCCGCGAGCGCGTTGGCGATCGTGAGCGGTATGAGCTTCTCCGGGAACTGGTACGGGCCGTAGTTGTTCGAGCAGTTGGTCGTCACGACCGGCAGCCCGTAGGTGTGGTGATAGGCGCGCGCGAGGTGATCGGCGCCGGCCTTCGACGCGCTGTACGGGCTGTTCGGCGCGTAGGGCGAGCTTTCCGTGAACGCGGGATCGTCGGGCCCGAGCGAGCCGTACACTTCGTCGGTGGACACATGGAGGAACCGGAAGCTCTCCCGCTCCGCGCCTTCCAGCCTTTCCCAGTAAGCCCGCGCCTCCTCCAGGAGCGAGAACGTCCCTACCACGTTCGTCCGGACGAACTCGGCCGGGCCGGCGATCGAGCGGTCGACGTGGCTCTCGGCGGCGAAATGCACGATGGCGCGCGGCCGGTGCGCGGCGAGGAGCTCGCGCACGAGCGCCCGGTCGCAGATGTCGCCCTTTACGAATACGTGGCGCGCATCGCCCGCGAGCGGATCGAGGCTGGCGAGGTTGCCCGCGTAGGTGAGCTTGTCCAGGTTGAGGATCGGCTCTCCGGTCGAGCGAAGCGTCGAATGTACGAAGTTCGCGCCGATGAAACCCGCGCCGCCGGTGACGAGGAGCATCCCTCAAGCCCCCTTTTCCACGCAAGCGCGCGGCCGCCTCACCCGCTCGAGCGTCTCCGGCGTCTCGCGCAGCGCGCCGCCAAGCGCCACGTCAATCGGGATCCCCGCGGAGCTTTCACTCAGGATGACGTGCGGTTCGCCCCGGCGTCGTAACGCCACGGCACCGATGAAGCAGAATTTTTCCCCGGCGCGGCCCGAAAACTCCTGGATTTCCCGCGCCGCCAGGGAGACCGGCATCATGGCTTGCGGTGGAGCCTCTCGAACCAGCGCTGCCGCTCCGCGAGTCCGGGCCCCTCGCGCTGCGGCACTTCGAACGGACAGGGACCGGTCTCGCGCCAGGTCTCGATCCATTGCCGTATGCGCGCTTCCTGGCTCATGGGACCGGCCGATTATATTCGGGAATCCAGCGCTTCAGCCGCTCGCGCACCGCCGCCGCGCGCGTGTCGCCGGGCTCGCGGATCCAGGCTTCCACCTCCTGCGGGAGCGAGCCGTTCCCGAGCGCGCGCGCCCTTGCGACGCGCAGCTTCGGGTGAGGCGTGGCGAGCGTTTGCTCGAGGTCGGCGAGCACTTCCTCGTAGAGTTTCTCGCCCGGCCGAAGCCCCGTGTACTCGATGCGGATATCGTGCTCGCCGAATCCGGAGAGGCGGATCAGCTGCTTCGCGAGATCGGCGATGCGCACCGGCTCGCCCATGTCGAGCACGTAGATCTCTCCGCCGCGGCCCATCATCGCCGCCTGCAGCACGAGCTGCGCGGCTTCCGGGATCGACATGAAGTAGCGCCTGATCTCGGGATGCGTCACGGTGACGGGCCCGCCGCGCCGGATCTGCTCGCGAAACCGCGGGATGACGCTGCCCGCCGAGCCGAGGACGTTGCCGAAGCGCACGATCACCAGCTCGGTGCCGCTACCGCCCTGCAGGGCCTGGCACAGCATCTCCGCGAGGCGCTTGGAGGCGCCCATGACGTTCGCCGGGTTCACCGCCTTGTCGGTGGAGACGAGCACGTACTTGCGCACGCCCGCGGCCTGCGCGGCGCGCGCGGTGACGAGCGTGGAGAGCGCGTTGTTCTCGACCGCGGCGAATGCGTTGCCGTTCTCCATCAGCGGCACGTGCTTGTAGGCGGCGGCGTGGAACACGATCTGCGGCGCGAAGCGCTCGAGCGTCTCGCGCACGCGCGCCTCGTCCTTCGCGTCGCCGATCACCGCCTCGACCGGGATATCGGGACGAAGATCGCGGAATTCCTGTTCGATCGCGTAGAGCGCGAATTCGGAAAGCTCGTAGAGGACGATCCGCGCCGGCGCGAAGCGCGCGATCTGGCGGCACAGCTCGGATCCGATCGAGCCGCCCGCCCCGGTCACGAGCAACGTGCGGCCCGTGAGGAAGCCCTGCAGGCCGGCGTCGTCGAGCCGCACCGGATCGCGCCCGAGCAGGTCGTCGAGCTCGATCGGCCGAAGCTGCGAGACGCTCACCCGCCCGCCCACGATGTCGGCGTAAGCCGGCACGGTCATCACGCGCAGACCCGCCGTGTCGCACAGCTCCACCGCGCGCTTGCGTGCCGCGTGCGTCGCGCCCGGCATTGCGATCACCGCGAGCGTGACTCCGGTTCGCGCCGCGATGTCGGCCACGCGCGCGATCGGCCCGAGAACCTTCACGCCCTGGATCTCGCCGCCCTGCTTGCGCGGCTCGTCGTCGAGGAGTCCCACCACGCGCCAGCGGCTGCTGTTGTCGAGCTCGCGGATGAGCGTCGCGCCCGCGGCGCCCGCGCCGAGCACGAGCACCGGCTCGGCCTCCGGGTGGCGAACCACGCGCAGCAGCCGCCCCTCCTTCCACGCGCGGTAGAGCAGCCGGCTGCCGCTCATCGCGCCCGCGAGAAGCAGCGGCGCGAGCAGGTACACCGAGCGCGGCACGGGCCGCGCGGGAGGAAGGAGCGCGAACAGCGCCGGCACCGCGAGCGCAGCCACCACCGCCGCGGCGAGGATGCGCTGCAGGTCCGGCAGGCTCGCGTAGCGCCACAGCCCCCGGTACAGCCCGAGCCGCCAGAACACGAGCGCGTGCACCGCGACCGTCCAGGGCACGGTTGCGAGCGCGAGCGCGACGTACTCGCGGGGAACTTCCAGGTTGAACCGCAGCCAGAAGGCCACGATCCACGCGAGCGCCGACGCGCTCAGGTCGTGCGCCAGGGCGAGCAGCGCGCGCGGGTTCACGCCGCCTCGCCGGAATCGCGCGCGTGCCGCTTCCAGCGCGCGTCGACCCAAAGCGCGATCGCGCCCAGCACCGCCGCCGCGGCGGCGAGCGAGAGCGCTTGCGCCGGCACGCTCGCTTCCCGTGCGCCCAGGGCCAGGCCGCCGCATCCCGCCATCGCCGCGTACTCGATGTACGCGGTGCCGCGATGCCCCAGGCCCGAGCGCACGAGGCGCTGGTAGTAGTGATCGCGGTGCGCGCGCCAGAGGCGCTCGCGGCGAAATGCGCGCTTCAGGAGCGTGAGCGTCGCGTCGCACACGAACGGCGCGAACACGAGCACCGGGAACCACAGCGGCCAGGCGCCGTCGCGCCAGCCGAGCACGCCGAGCGCGCCGGCGAGAAATCCGAGCGGCACCGATCCGACGTCGCCCATGAAGATGCGCGCGGGATGGAAATTGAGCAGGACGAAGGCCGCGCTCGCCGCGGCGAGCGCGGCGCTCGCCGCGGCGAGCGCGGCGTGCCCCGAGGCCTGCGCCGCCGCGCCATAGACGCCGAAGCCGATCACCGCCATGCCGCCGGCCAGCCCGTCCGAGCCGTCCATGAAGTTGTAGAGGTTCGCGTACCACGCGATCGCGACCACGAGCGGCACGTAGACGGGAAGGTCGCGCACGCCGAGCTCGAGCGCGAGGAACGCGGCGGCGGCGGCCAGGTGCGCCGCGAGCCG
>JBBINV010000040.1:0-38212 GCA_037443705.1 Betaproteobacteria bacterium
TCGGCGCCCCCGGGCGGCTCGGGGTCGTGCGCCGGCAGCGCGCGCGCGAGCACCTGCGCCCGCGCCTGAAACGACGCTCGCTGCGCGTCACCCGCCGGGAACGGCGCCGCGAGGAACTCGGTCGGGCGGCCGCCGAGCATCTCGAGGATCGGCACCGGCGCCACCGCGAGCTCGATCACGGCGCTCGCGCTCGTGCGCACGAACCGCGCGCGCGCGGCCTCCAGCTGCACGTAGGGCCGGAAGTCCGAGTTCTCGGGCGGCGCGAGCGGCGAAAGGAGCGCGAGCGCCTCGCGCCGTCCCGCGAGACGCCGCACCGCGACGTGCTCGCGGCGCGAGATTCCGATGCGCGCGAGCTGCGCGAGGAACCCGGACTCTCCCTGCGGAAGCGCGGCCAGGCGCGGCACGCGGCCCTGCGGCGTCGCCGCCACGATCAGGTCGCCGCCGCCCGTCTCGTAGATCTCGAAGTCGTCGAAGTGGCGCGCGAGCGCGACAAGCACCGAGCCGAGCAGCCGGTCGTCGAACTCGTAGTGGTGCAGCCACTGCACGAGGAGCCCCCCCGGCGCGAGGCGCCGCGCCGCGTCGCGATAGAACTCCGCCGTGAACAGGCCCGCCACGCCGTTCACCCACGGATTCGAAGGCTCGGAGACGATCACGTCGTAGCGCTCGCCGCGGCGCGCGAAGAAGCTCTTCGCGTCCTCGATGTAGACGCGGCTGCGGCGATCGCGGAACGGGCGCGAGACGCGCGGGAAGAAGCTCTGCGCGCCGGTGACCATCGCGGGCTCGATCTCCACGTTGTCCACGAATTCGGGCCCCGTGTGCGCGAGCACCACCTCGGCGGTGAGGCCCGAGCCGAAGCCGATGTTGGCGAAGCGCTTCGCCTCGGGCTTGAGCAGCAGCGGCAGCGCCCCGAGCAGCGTCATGGTGTACTCGTCGCCGCTCGGCGGCCGCGCGGGGTCGAGGCGGATCGCGGCGTCGGGCTTGCCGTTGGTCGCGATCGAGACCACGGCGTCGGGCGCGCGCCGCACCGCGATCGAGGCGGTCTTGCCGTCGCGGTAGTAGGTGACGCGCGCGCCCTCGGCCCCGGCGCGCCCGTAGCGGAACACGCCCGAGGAGAGGCGCTCGGGATCGAGCACCGCGGCGCGCGCGGAAAGCGCCTCCGCCAGCATGCCCGCGATCACGGCGCCGAAGCCTTCGGCGCGCGCGAGCGCCGCGCCCGAGCGCCGCAGCAGCCACGCGCCGAGGAGCAAATCGAGCGCCGCGCCGAGCACGAGCGCGAGCTTCACCCCGTACTCGGGCATCAGCCAGTGCATCGCGAGGAGCACCCCGGCGATCGCGCCGAGCGTGTTCGCGCCATACACCTGCCCGATCGCCGACTCGCCCGCGCCGCGCCGCAGCAGCGCGTGGGTGAAGAGCGGCAGCGTCATCCCGGCGAGGAACGTCGCCGGGAGCATCACCGCGAACGCAATGCCGTGGCTGAAGAGGTTGAACACGGGATACGCCGATTCGCGGCGCTGGAGCACCTGCAGCAGCCACGCCATCCAGTCGAAGCTCGCGTGATACACCCAGAGCGTCGCGAGCGCGGCCAGGCCCATCCCGAGCTGCACCAGCCCCGCGAAGCGAACCGGGTTCTCGAGCCGGTCGATGCGGTTGCGGATCCACAGGCCCCCGAGCGCGAGCCCGGTCACGAACGCCGAGAGCATCAGCTCGAAGGCCTGGAACGAAGCCCCGAGCACGAGCGAGAGCATCCGGATCCACGCGATCTCGTAAATGAAGGACGCGGCTCCCGTCACGAACGCGGCCACGAGCATCAGCCACAGAAAAGGTTTTATCGAAGGCCGTGCTTGTTCCCTGAAGGGTTCCTCCCGTCCCGTTCGCGACTCCCGCTCCCTCGCCAGCACCAGCACCGCCGCCGCGAGCGCGAGGTTCAGCGCGCCGCCGAGCTGCATCGTGCCCGCGAGCCCGAGCCGGCCGAGCAGCCAGAAGCCGGCGGCGAGCGCGCCGATCGCGGCGCCGATCGAGTTCGTGAAGTAGAGGAGCGCGAGGTGGTGGCCGCTTGCGCCCGGCGCGCGCCGGATCACGGCGCCGCTCATGAGCGGAAAGGTCGCGCCGAGCAGCGCCGCCTGCGGCACCACCAGCAGCGAGGCGAGCGCGTACTTGTACGCCTCCACCAGGCCGCTTTCGCCGAGCCTCGGGAACACGTGCTCGAGCGAAGCCTCGGTGGAAAACACGAACACCGGGTGGAAGGCGAGCGCTGCAAGGCCTACCAGCACCTCGATCCAGCCGTAGGCGGCGAGCAGGTTCGCGAGGCGGTGGCTGGCGCGGCTCGCGAGCCACGCCCCGAGCGCCATCCCGCCCATGAACGCGGCGAGCACGAACGACTGCGCGAACGCCGCCGCGCCGAGGAACAGCCTCAGGTACTGCGCGAGAAGCGACTCGTAGATGAGCCCGGTGAACCCCGAGAGCGTGAAGAGCGCGAAATAGACCCGCGCATCGACGCGGCTCACGGGCGCGGCTTCTCGCCCGCGGCCCGAACGAACGGCGCCGCGGTGTCGCGCCTGCCGGATTCCGATCGGCGCGCGGCCTGCACGATCCGCGCCGCATCCAGGTTCATCGCCGTGCGCGACCCCCTCGCGCCCGGGCCCGCGAACGCCACCGTCTCCATCGCCCGCCTCCTCAAATTGGACCGGCCGCATTCTTGCACGAGCGCGTCAACCGCGCGCCGCGCGGTTCGTTGTGCGGCAGATGGAGACCCGCCTCACGCGCCGGCCGGGGCAGGCCGGCACGAAGAAATACCTCGCGCGCTACGGCGAGCGGCTCGTCTGCGTGCGCTACCTCTACGACGAGCGGAACCGCTGCCGGCACAAGACCATCGAGCTGATCGTAGAAACCGTCCCGTGGGAGCCGAACGCGCGCCGCCCGCGCCGCGGCGCGCGCCTTTGCTTCGTTTCGCTCCTCGCCCATGGCACCGGACCGCCCGCGCTCGTGCACTGAGCAAGCATCCGACCGATGCGCCCTCGCCGCAGCGGCGCGCTCGCGCTCACCGCACCCGCACCCCGTGTCCGAGCGCTCGCGCGCGCTCCGAATGGCGCCTTCCCCCGCCGCAAAGCCTTTCCCTCCGCTTCCCATGCCGTGGGGTTGGCTCGCACCGTAGTTGTCCCCGCTGTCAACCGTTCTTACAATGCCCGGACAGAGGGGTGCCCCGCCGGGCTCGTCCAACTGGCCGCTGGACCGAACACAAATGCGCATCGAACAAACGACTCACATCCCGACGGTGTCGGTCAGCCAAGCGTTAGGGCGCACCAAAGGGAGGAACGTTCGACATGAGTGGTTGGAACAACGCAGGAACGATCGGGCCCTGCCAATACCGTTGCGGCCACTGCGGTCGGGACGTCGCAAACAACCGAGGCTTTCACCACAACGATTCCGCCCTCCGAATCTGGATTTGCCCGAACTGCGACAAGCCGACTTTCTTCGAAGGTAATCGGCAAACACCAAGTCCGGTACCAGGCGCAGAAGTGTCACATCTACCCGCTGACTTGCTTGCTCTCTACAAAGAAGCTCGCAACTGCTGCAGCGTGGGCGCTTACACAGCGTCTGTGCTCGCCTGCCGCAAACTACTAATGAATATCGCGGTCGCACAGGGCGCCGCAGAGAACCTGCGGTTTATCGAGTACGTCGACTACCTAGCAACTGCAGGCTACATTCCACCCAATGGTAGAGGATGGGTAGATCACATCCGAAGAAAAGGAAACGAGGCGACTCACGAAATTGCACTGATGAGCAGTTCAGACGCAACCGAGTTACTCGCCTTCTCTGAGATGCTACTAAAGTTTATCTACGAGTTTCCGGCGAGGGTACCGAGTGCGCCCTAACCCTTCGCTCGAGGCGACCCACCACGGCTTGGCACTTGGACCGCGAGACCGCGTTGCCTATCATCGGCCTCGCGGCCCAAGCGCCAATCCGCGGCGGTCGCCTCAGCTCAAAGCGTGCAATCATTCAGGGTGGTACTCTAGGATCCATGAGTGACGCGGATGTAGCCGAAATCCTTAAGCTCTCCCCGGAAGAGCGTTTGCGGCTCGCGGAGATCATCTGGGAAAGTCTGGCCGCCGACCCTTCGTCTGTCCCCCTGGGCGACGCCCACCGAAAAGCCATTGATGAGCGCCTGGCAGAACACGAGCGTGATCCCGACGATGTCGTATCTAAAGACGAGGTGCTAAGGGAAGCTCGGCGCGGCTGATGGCCCTTCCGGTTGTCTACCGCCGGAAAGTAGGCCGAGACTTGGCGGCTGGATTCGGGTACTACGAAGGGCAGTCTAGAGGGCTTGGCGAACGCTTCCTTAGCGCAGTCGACTCTTCGTTCGGCGCCATCGAGCGCTATCCGGAGATGTTTGCCCGGGTTCATGGCGAAGTGCGTCGAGCGCTTGTCTCACGCTTTCCATACGGCATTTTCTATCGCATTGAGTCCAAGCGCGTCGTTGTACTCACGGTGTTACACACAGCGCGTGATCCGAAGATCTGGCCTCGGCCGCGAAAGATTGCACGCTAACAGCGCGGCGGAGAGCGACGCTTTTCGCTCGGTGCTCGGCGCGCCCTGCGCCCAGCGCACCTCGCCGCGAACGTTAGTAGGCCGTGTGTTGCGTGATGCGCAACACGGTATACTGCCTCCGTGATCCAGTCTTTCCGGCACAACGGGCTAGGCAGGTTCTTTGACTCGGGGAGCGCGGCAGGCATTCAACCCCATCACCCCAAGCGGCTCCGCATGCTTTTGGCGGCCCTGGATACGGCGCAATCGATCGAGGACATGAACGTTCCGGGGTTTCGGTTACACCCTTTGAAAGGGTCGGAGCACGGTCGCTGGTCGGTATGGGTGAATGGCAACTGGCGCCTGACTTTCGAGTTTAAGGATGGACACGCCTATGTCTTGGACTACGAGGACTACCACTGATGGCCATGCACAATCCGCCGCACCCCGGTGAGTTCATCACCGAGGTTTATCTCGAACCCAACAATCTGAGCGGTCGCGAGCTCGCGGCCACGCTTGGCGTCGCCGCGTCCACGCTGAACCGCATTCTTACCGGCGCGAGCGGCGTTAGCCCGGAGATGGCGCTTCGCCTGTCCAAGGCCTTGGGACGCTCTCCCGAAAGTTGGCTTGCGATGCAATACAACCACGATCTCTGGCATGCAAAGCAGCGCGTGAAGCTGCGTAATGTCGGGCGCATCAAACTTACGGCGGCCTAACCCATCACCGCACCGAGGTGCGTGACGGGATCGAAACGCATTTTCGGCGCGAACCCGAGAAGCTCAGTCGCAGTCGCATCAAGCGACTTCGCAAGCTCTCGCAGCCGCAGTATCGGCTTCGGATCGGCGACGTACGGGTGTTCTACGATGTAGCACAACAGAACGTCGAAGTGCTGGCGATAGTGCCGAAATCGGAGGCTGCAACATGGCTGGCGAAGCACGGAAAGTCAGAGGCAAAGTGAAGGAAGTTCCATTGGCCGAAGTAAAGGACGACCTGTCGCGCTATCTGCGCGAGGCGGCGAAGGGCGAAATTGTCATTATCCGCCACGGCAAACCGGCGGGGGTGCTGATCGGCTTTGAATCCGAGGACGACTGGTTCGACTACCGGCTCGAAAACGACCCGCGGTTTCTGCAACGGATCGAGCGGGCGCGTCAAAGCCTTCGCGCAGGGCGTGGCGTCAAATTGGAAGACGTAAAGTGAAAGTGCGCTCCAACCGCGTGGTCGAAAGCGACGCCAAGCGTCCCCCGAATTAGTTGACACTTCGGGCCAGCGGCCCGGATGTGGATTGCGACAGGAGCGGGATTCCGGAACCTCGAAGCAGCGCTACACTCGGCGCTCGGATGAGCGTCAAGGACACTTCGACGGGTGAGCACTACCGCTGGGGCGACGGCAGCGAGGGCTGGCACCTGCTCAAGCGCGAGGACTTGAGCGTCATCGAGGAGCGCGTGCCGCCGGGGGACCGGGGGCGGCGGTGATGGAGATCGACGGCCGGCGCGTGGAGCTGCGCGAGCGCCAGGGTCTGGAGGTCCCGCCGGGCGTGCCGCACCAGTTCCGGAACGAATCGGACGCCGAGGTGGTGTTCCTCGTCGTGTCGGCGCCGATGGCGCACGGCGACCGGATCGAGGCGTGAGCGAAGCGTACGTCCACGGCTACGACGCGCGCGAGGCCGAGCGCCTGCGCGACCAGGCGGATTCGCTCGTGGAGCTGCTGCACTCGGACACCGCGTATCCGCAAGGTAGCCGAGTGCTCGAGGCGGGATGCGGGGTAGGGGCGCAGACCGTGACGCTGGCGCGCAACAGCCCCGGCGCGCGAATCGTGTCGATCGACGTTTCCGAATCGTCGCTTTCGCAGGCGCGCGCGAGGGTCGCGGCGGAGGGCCTCGCGAACGTGGAATTCCGGCGCGCGGACCTGTTCGGCAGCCCGTTCGCGCCGCGCTCGTTCGATCACGTGTTCGTGTGCTTCGTGCTCGAGCACTTGCGCGAGCCCGAGCGCGCGCTCGCGGTGCTGAAAGGGCTGCTTCGGCCCGGCGGCACGATCACGGTGATCGAGGGCGATCACGGCTCGGCGTACTTCCACCCGGACAGCGCTGCGGCGCGCGAGGCGATCCGTTGCCTGGTGGAGCTGCAGCGCGCGTCGGGCGGCGATGCGCTCATCGGCCGGCGGCTCTACCCGCTTCTGGTGGACGCGGGGTACGCGGAGGTGCGCGTCTCGCCGCGCATGGTGTACGTGGATTCGAGCCGGCCGCGCCTCGTGGAAGGGTTCACGCGCCGCACGTTCACGGCGATGGTCGAAGGCGTGCGGGAAGCGGCGATCCGCGAGGGAATGGCGGCGCCCGAGGCGTTCGACGCAGGAATCCGCGCGCTCTATCGCACCGCGGAAGCCGACGGAGTATTCTGCTACACGTTCTTCAAGGCGCTGGGCAGGAATCCATGACGACCTACGCGGGCGGCTGCCATTGCGAGCGGGTGCGGTTCGAGCTCACGCTCGATCAGCCGATCGCGCGCGCTACCGAGTGCAACTGCTCGATCTGCTCCAAAAAAGGGTTCCTGCACCAGCGCGTCCCGCCGGACCGGTTCCGGCTCGTCTCGGGCGAGGAGGCGCTCGGGACCTACCAGTTCGGCACCAAGCGCGCGAAGCATCATTTCTGCACGGCGTGCGGGATCCACGTCTTCACGCGCCCGCGCGCCGCGCCCGAGCTCTACACCGTGAACGTGCGCTGCCTCGATGATTTCGAAGAGATCCGGAAGGGCCTCGAGATCGTGCCGTTCGACGGCCGCAACTGGGAGAGCGCGGTCGCGCAGTTGAAATAAAGTGGGAGGCGCGACCACCGGCATCGTGCTGCCGCTCTTCGGCGTGCTCGCGTCGGGGTATCTCGCGGCGCGCCTTCGCGTGCTGCCGCAGAACGCCTCGGCGGTGCTCGGGCGGCTGGTGTTCGCGGTGCTGCTGCCGGCGCTGGTGTTCGTGTCGCTTTCGCGCGTGCGCGCGGCGGAGTTCTTCGACTGGCCGTTCGTCGGCGCGCTCGGCGGCGGGATGGCCGCGATGATGGGCCTCGCGATGCTGGTTGGCCGTTTCGCTTTCCGCTGCGGCCCCGCGGCGCTCGGGCTGCACGGGCTTACGGCGATGTTCTCGAGCACCGCCTACATCGGGCTGCCAGTGATCCTGATGGTGTACGGCGAGGCGGGGCTCGTGCCGGGCATCATCGGCGCGGTGATCACGGGCGCGGTGTTCCTGCCGATCGGGATCGTGCTCGCGGAGGTCGACCGCGGCCGGCGGAACGGCGACGGCGGCCTCACGCTCGCGCCGCTGCTCGCGGTGGTGCGCAACCCGATCATCGTGGCGACCGCCACCGGGCTCGCGGTATCCGCCGCGGGCCTCGCGCTCCCGGCGCCGGTGCGCGCGTTCTGCGAGCTGCTCGGCGGCGCGTTCATCCCCTGCGCGCTCTTCTCGGCGGGGCTCTTCATCGCCGGCTGCTCGGTGCGCGGCGAAGCGCGCGAGATCGCATGGCTTGCGCTGGCGAAGCTCGCGATCCATCCCCTGATCACCGCCTGGCTCGCCTATCGCGTGCTCGCGCTCGAGGGCATCCGCCCGGAGATCGCGGTGCTCCAGGCCGCGCTGCCGAGCGGCGTGCCGGTGTTCGTGCTCGCGCAGGAGTACGGCGTGTTCGCGAGCCGCGCGAGCGCGGTGATCGTGGTGACGACCGCGGCTTCGGTCGTGACGCTTCCCGCGCTGTTGCTTTACTTCGGAAGATGAAAACCCGATGGGTCCCCGATAGAAGCACTCGGGGACGACAAGGGCGGTGGGTCCCCGATAGAAGCACTCGGGGACGACAAGCCGGCTAGTGGTGCAGGATCTTGGCGAGGAACTGCTGGGCGCGCTCGGAGCGCGGCGTGCCGAAGAACTCGTCCTTGGGCGCGTCTTCCACGATGCGGCCGTGGTCCATGAAGATCACGCGGTGCGCGACCTTGCGCGCGAAGCCCATCTCGTGCGTGACGACCATCATGGTCATGCCCTCGCGCGCGAGCTCTACCATGACGTCCAGCACCTCGTTGATCATCTCGGGGTCGAGCGCGGAGGTCGGCTCGTCGAACAGCATCGCGATCGGGTCCATGCAGAGCGCGCGCGCGATCGCCACGCGCTGCTGCTGGCCGCCCGAGAGCTGGCCCGGGAACTTGTCCCGGTGCGCGGCGAGCCCCACGCGCTCGAGGAGCTTCATGCCCTTTTCCTCCGCGGCCTGCGGCGTGCGCCCGAGCACCTTCACCTGCGCGAGCGTCAGGTTCTTCATCACGTTCATGTGGGGGAAGAGCTCGAAGTGCTGGAACACCATCCCGACGCGCGAGCGCAGCTTCGGCAGGTCGGTCTTGGGATCGCCCACCGAGACGCCGTCCACCAGGATCTCGCCCTTCTGGAAGGGCTCGAGCGCATTCACGCACTTGATGAGCGTGGACTTGCCGCTCCCCGAGGGGCCGCACACCACCACGACCTCGCCCTTCGCGACCTCGGTGGAGCATTCGGCGAGCACCTGGAAGTCGCCGTACCACTTGCTCAGGCTCCGGATGCTGATCATGGGGGGCAATCCTAGCGGATCACGGCGAGCTTCGCCTGCATCCCGCGCACCCAGCGCGAGGCGGCGAAGCTGACGGCGAAATAGACGACCGCCACGAAGAGGTACATCTCGACCAGGCGGTAGTCGCGGTTCGCGACCTTGGCCGCGGCGCCGAGGAAATCGGTCGCCGAGATCACGTACACGAGCGAGGTATCCTGGAACAGGATGATCGTCTGCGTGAGCAGCACCGGCGTCATGGTGCGGAACGCCTGCGGCAGCACGATGCGGCCCATGGTCTGCCAGTAATCGAGCCCGAGCGCGTACCCGGCGGCGATCTGGCCGCGCGCGATCGACTGGATGCCGGCGCGCATGATCTCGCAGTAGTACGCCGCCTCGAACATGGTGAAGGTGACGACCGAGCTCAGGAACGCCCCGACCTGGATCGTGGTGCCGGCGCCGATCAGCCATCCCCCGATCCAGGGCACGAGGAAGTAGAACCAGAAGATCACGAGCACGAGCGGCACCGAGCGCATCAGGTTCACGTAGCCGCCGGCGAGCATGGAAAGCGGCGCGAGCCCCGAAAGCCGCATCATCGCGAGGAGCGTGCCGAACACGATCCCGCCACCCATCGCGAGCAGCGTGAGCGTGAGCGTGAAGGTCATCCCGTCCCGGAACAGGTACGGAAGCGAAGTCCAGATGACCTCGAAGTCGAATCCCGCGAACATCGCGCTAGTGGCCTCCGGCTCCCGGCGCCGCGCCGATCAGCCCCGGCACCCGTACCGCCGCTTCCAGGCGCCGCATCGCGAACACGATCACCACGTTCGCGAGGAGGTAGATGAGCGTGGCCGCGGCGAAGGCCTCGAACACCTGGAAGGTGAACTCCTGCATGGCGCGCGCGCGCGCCGTCAGCTCGGCGAGCCCGATCGTGAGCGCGACCGAGGAGTTCTTGATGCAGTTGAGGAACTCCGAGGTGAGCGGCGGCAGGATGATGCGGAAGGTCATGGGCAGGATCACCAGGCGGTAGGCTTGGGCGCGCGGCAGCCCCAGGGCCGTGGCGGCCAACATCTGCCCGCGCGGCAGCGACTCGATCCCGGCACGCACCTGCTCGGCCACGCGCACCGAGGTGTAGAGCGCGAGGCACAGCACCGCGGGCGCGAACGAGGCCCACGGCGGCGGCATCTGCTTCACCGCGTCGCCCCAGGCCTCGGGCAGGAGCTCGGGCGCGACGAAGAACCAGAGGAACATCTGCACCAGCAGCGGAACGTTGCGGAATACCTCCACGTAGCCGATGCACAGGCCGCGCAACCAGGCGTACGGCGTGGTGCGCAGCGTCCCCGCCGCGGTGCCGATCGCCAGCGCGAGCGCCCAGGCGGCGAGCGCCGCCGCGAGCGTCCAGGCCAGCCCGCCGAGGAGGTAGAAAAGCCAGGTGCCGGCGGCGTCAGCCGCCGGCTGGAAGAAGATCCCCCAGTTCCAGTGGTACTTCAACGACCCGCTACTGGTAGTCCTTCGGGTCGCCCGAGTCGGTGGGGTTCGCCATCACCTTCTTCAGCTGCGCGCTCATCGGGACGTTGAGGTTGATGTTGCGCGGCGGGATCGCCTTCTGGAACCACTTGGCATAGAGCCTGGCCGCGTCCGGCGACTTGTAGTGCTTCTTCATCGCCTCGTCGACCACCTTCTTGAACTCGGGGTCGTCCTTTCTCAGCATGATGCCGTAGGGCTCCACCGACAGCGGGTCTTTCGAAATCGTGAAGTCCTTGGGCTTCTTCGAGTTGGCCACGAGCCCGAACAGCAGGATGTCGTCCATCACGAAGGCAGCGGCGCGCCCGCTCTCCACCATCTGGAAGGCTTCGGGGTGCCCGTTCGCCGACACGATGTTGATGCCGAGGTTCTTCTCGGTGTTGAGCTGCGTGAGCTGCTTGATGTTGGTCGTGCCCGCGGTGGAGACCACGGTCTTGCCCTTCAGGTCATCCAGCTTCGCGAGCTTCGCCGAGCGCTTGGCCACGAACGTGTTGGCAGTGACGAAGTGCGTGATCGTGAACGACACCTGCTTCTGGCGCTCGAGGTTGTTGGTGGTGGAGCCGCACTCGAGGTCGATGGTGCCGTTCGCCATGAGGGGAATGCGGTTCGCCGAGGTGACAAGCTGGTACTTGACCTCGAGCTTCGGCATCTTGAGCTCGGCCTTCACCGCGTCGACGATCTTCATGCACAGGTCGATCGCGTAACCTACAGGCTTTTGCTTGTCGTCGTAGTAGGAGAGCGGGATCGACGCGTCGCGGTGCCCGAGCGTGATCGAGCCCGAATCCTTGATCTTCTTGAGGGTTCCTTCCTGCGCGGCGGCCGGGGCGGCCATCAGCGCGCCAATCGCGATCGCGGTGAGAAGGCGTGCGGGGGTCATTGGTGTTCTCCTCTGAAAGGTGGGGCCATTCTCGATAAGCCCCCGCGGGGTGTCAAGCAAGCGGCCTACAATCGCGCCAAGGAGATCCCG
Source organism: Betaproteobacteria bacterium (assembly GCA_037443705.1). Classification (GTDB taxonomy): domain Bacteria; phylum Pseudomonadota; class Gammaproteobacteria; order Burkholderiales; family SG8-39; genus 2-02-FULL-66-14. The sequence goes on from JBBINV010000040.1 coordinate 11,547, forward strand.
CGCATGAACCAGCCCGTCCGCACCGAGCACGATTCGCTGGGCGAGCGCGCCGTCCCGGCCGCCGCCTACTACGGCGTGCACACGATCCGCGCGCTCGAGAATTTCCCGATCACGGGCACCGCGATCGCGATCTACCCCGACCTCGTCTGCGCGCTCGCCTGCGTCAAGCAGGCCGCGGCGCTCGCCAACCGCGAGCTGGGGCTGCTCGACGCCGAGCGCGCGGAGGCGATCGGCCGCGCCTGCGAGGAGATACGCGAGGGCGCGCTGCTCGACGAGTTCGTCGTGGACGTGATCCAGGGCGGCGCCGGCACTTCCACCAACATGAACGCCAACGAGGTGATCGCGAACCGCGCGCTCGAGCTCCTGGGCGCAGCCAGGGGCGACTACGCGCGCCTGCACCCGCTCGACCACGTGAACCTCTCGCAGAGCACGAACGACGTGTATCCGACCGCGGTGCGGCTCGCGCTCCGGTTCGCGATCCGGCGCCTCGCCGGGCAGATGGCGTTCCTGCGGCAGGCGTTCGAGCGCAAGGCGGAGGAGTTCGCCGAGGTGCTCAAGATCGGCCGCACGCAGCTCCAGGACGCGGTGCCGATGACGCTCGGCCAGGAGTTCTCCACCTACGCCGTGATGCTGCTCGAGGACGAGGAGCGCCTGCAGGAAGCCGCGCACCTCATCCGCGAGGTGAACCTCGGTGCCACCGCGATCGGCACCGGCATCAACGCCCATCCCGACTACGCGCCGCTCGTCACGCGGCGGCTCTCGGAGATCTCGGGAATCGAGCTCGTCGTCTCGCCCAATCTCATCGAGGCGACCCAGGACGCGGGCGCGTTCGTGCAGCTCTCCGGGGTGCTCAAGCGCATCGCGGTGAAGCTCTCCAAGACCTGCAACGACCTGCGGCTGCTCTCGTCGGGCCCGCGCGGGGGCCTGGGAGAGATAAGCCTCCCGGCAGTGCAGGCCGGCTCCTCGATCATGCCGGGAAAGGTCAACCCCGTGATCCCGGAGGTCGTCAACCAGATCGCGTTCGAGGTGATCGGCAACGACATGACGGTGACGATGGCGGCGGAAGCGGGGCAATTGCAGCTCAACGCCTTCGAGCCGGTGATCGCGCACAGCCTCTTCAAGAGCCTCGCGCACCTCGCCGCGGGCTGCCGCACGCTCGCCGAGCGCTGCGTCGCCGGCATCACCGCCAACCGCGAGCGCGCGCGCCGCTTCGTGGACGAGTCCACCGGCGTGGTCACCGCGCTCAACCCCTTCATCGGCTACGCGCGCGCCGCCGAGATCGCGGCCGAGGCGCTCGCTACCGGCCGGCGCGTTTACGACCTGGTGCTCGAAAAGGGCCTCATGAGCCGCGAGCAGCTCGATGAAGTCATGAGGCCGGAGGTCCTAACGCGGCCCCATTACTCCACGATCCTCGGCCGGCGCAAGTAACTCGGTCACGCCGCCGACCGCGGCGGTATTCACGGTGATCGTTCTTTCCGCAGCGAACCGCGGGAGGTAATTCGGCCCGCCGGCCTTGGGGCCGGTGCCCGAGAGCCCTTCGCCGCCGAAGGGCTGCACCCCGACCGCGGCGCCGATCATGCTGCGGTTGACGTACACGTTGCCCGCGCGGACGTTGCGCGCGACTTCGTCCGCGAACCGGCGCACGCGGCTGTGGATGCCGAGCGTGAGGCCGAAGCCCGTGCCGCGGATCCACGCGAGGACATCGTCGAGCGCGGTCCTCCTGTAGACGTGGATGTGAAGCACGGGCCCGAAAATTTCTTCTCTTGGAAGATCCTGGAGATCCATCCGGAAGGCGACGGGCGCGACGTAGAAGCCCTCAGGAAGATTCGAAGGAAGAGCAGTTTCTCCCGCAACGGCGGCTATCGATCTCGTCTTTTCAATGTAAGCGGACAGAACCGCCCTGGAATCTTCGTCGATCACTGGCCCGATATCCGTATCCGGCTCGACCGGGTCGCCGACCTTCAGCTCCCGCATCGCGCCGGCGAGCAGGCGCAGCACGCGCGCCGCGGCGCCTTCCTCGAGAAAGAGGATCCGAAGCGCCGAGCAGCGCTGGCCCGCGCTCTGGAAGGCCGAGACGAGCACGTCGTCCACGAGCTGCTCGGGAAGCGCGGAGGAATCCGCGATCATCGCGTTCACGCCGCCCGTCTCGGCAATCAGGGGGACGATGGGGCCGTCGCGCGCGGCGAGCGCGCGATGGATGCGCCTGGCGGTCTCGACCGATCCGGTGAAGGCGACGCCGGCAATGCGCGGGTCGGCCACGAGCGGCGCACCGACCGCCTCGCCCGTGCCGAACGCGCCGATTGCCGCATTGGCCGGCACGCCGGCCGACTGGAGGATCTCGAGCGCGCGAAGCGCGGTGAGCGGGGTCTGCTCGGCGGGCTTCGCGATCACGCCGTTCCCGGCGGCGAGCGCGGCGGCGACCTGGCCGGTGAAGATCGCGAGCGGGAAGTTCCAGGGGCTGATGCACGCGAACACGCCGCGCCCGTGAAGCAGCAGACGATTGTCTTCGCCTGCCGGTCCTTTCAGGAACAAGGGGCTTTCGAAGAGCTTCCGAGCCTGCAGGGCGTAGTAGCGGCAGAAGTCGGCTGCCTCCCGTACTTCGGACACCGCATCGGGGTAGCATCGCCCGCCTTCGCGCACCACGAGCGAGACGAGGTCCGCCATGTCCGCCTCGAACGCCTCGGCGGCGCGCTCGAGCACCGCGGCGCGCTCCGCGGCGCTGCGGCGCGACCAGTCCGCGAACGCGCGCGCGGCGCGATCGAGCGCGGCATCGAGCTGGGCGGGCGAAGTGACGGGCGCGGTGCCTACGGGGCGGGCGAGATTGCCGGGTTCGCGTATCAGCAGAACGTCACTTCGAACCGATTCGGAAACCGGACCTTGCGCCCCTTGCGTCACCGCGGCGAGGCGCGCGAGCTCGTCGCGCCGTGCGAGGTCCACGCCGAGCGAATTGCGGCGATCGCCGTAAAGATCGCGCGGCAGCGGGATGCGCTCGTGCGGCGCATAGGGTTGCGGCAGCGCCGAGACCGGGTCGGCGACCAGGCGCTCGAGCGGCACCGCGGGGTCGAGAATCTGGTGCACGAACGAGGTGTTGGCGCCGTTCTCCAGGAGCCTGCGCACGAGGTACGGCAGCAGCTCGGTGAAATTCCCTACCGGCGCGTAGGTGCGGCACGCGACGTCCGTCACCGAGGCGAGCTCCCGGTACAGCGCGTCGCCCATGCCGAAGAGCTTCTGGAACTCGAATTCGGAGTCCTTGCCGGCGAGCTCGAGAATCGTCGCCACCGTGCGGCAGTTGTGCGTCGCGAACGCCGGCACAATCGCTTCCGGCGCCTCGAGCAGCGTCCTCGCGCACGCGACGTAGCAGAGGTCGGTCGCTTCCCTGCGCGTGTAGACCGGATAGTCCGGCATGCCGAGCACCTGCGCGCGCTTCACCTCGCCATCCCAGTAGGCGCCCTTCACGAGCCGCACGGGAATGCGCTTGCGCGAGGCACGCCCGAGCTGCACGAGCCATTCGCACACCGCGGGCGCGCGCTTCTGGTAGGCCTGGACCGCGAGACCGAGGCCGTCCGAATCCGCGACCAGGGCCTCGAGCAGGTCCAGCGTCAGCTCCAGGCGCTCGGACTCCTCGGCGTCGATCGTGACGCCGATGCCGCGCCGCTTCGCGAGACCGGCAAGGCTCTTCAGTCTCGGAAGCAGCTCGGCGAGCACGCGCGCGCGCTTCGCCTCCTCGAAGCGCGGATGCAGCGCCGAGAGCTTGACGGATATCCCGTCCGGCGGGGTTACGCGGTTCAATGCCTCGAGATAAAGACGGAAATAGCCTTCCGCATCCTCGGCGCCGCGCGCGGCTTCCCCCAGCATGTCGAAGGAAAAGCGCGCCGGCCGCAGCGCCGCGGCGCAGGCCACGGCCTGCCCGATCGTTTGCGCGATCACGAACTGCCCGCCGAGGAGCCGCATCGCCTGGCGCACCACGCCGCGGACCACCGGCTCGCCCAGGCGCGAAAGGACGCTCTTGAGCGCCGAAGGGTCGTCGTGCCACTGCATCAGCTTTCCGGTGAGGAGCAGCGTCCAGTCCGCGGCGCTCGCGCTCGACCATTCGCCCGAGGCGAGCTTCTCGCGCAGCAGCGCGTCCTGGGTCTCGGCGTCCGGGATGCGCAGCAGCGCCTCCGCCAGGCACATCAGCGCCACGCCCTCGCGGGTGGCAAGGCCGTGATGGGCGAGGAACGATTCCGCGCTCGAGGCGCTTCGCGGCGCGGCGCGTACCCGTGCAGCCAGATCGATCGCCCGCGAGGTGATCCGCTTCGACGCTCCGGGATCCGGCTGCGCGCAAAGAAGCCGCCCGACCGCCTCGGCCTCGCCCAGGCGATGATCGGCGGCGATACGCGAGCGCAGCGCCTGCAAGGCGGCGGTCATATAATTGCAGCAAAAATCCTACGCTCACCCTCGGGAGGAGGCCATATGAGCCGGACGTTTCTCGAAGTCCTGCAGGCGCGGCGCGCTTTTCTGAAGGGCGCGGCCGCAGTCACCGCGGCGGCCGCGCTGCCGGGATGCGCGCTGAAACCCGCGGGTACGCGGCCGGCGATCGGGTTCACGCCGATCGCCGCCTCGAGCGAGGACAAGCTGCGGGTTCCCCCGGAATACGAGGCCCGCGTGCTGATCCGCTGGGGCGACCCGATCGGCGCGGCCGCCGGCATGCCGCCGTTCCGGATGGACGCCTCGAACAGCGCCGCCGAGCAGCTCCTTCAGTCGGGCATGCATCACGACGGCATGCATTTCTTCCCGCTGCCGATGGGCTCCGGGGGCTCCGCGCACGGCATTCTCGCGATGAACCACGAGTACGCGGACGTGCGGCTGCTCTATCCCGACGAGCAGAAGACCTGGAGCGCCGAGAAGGTCGCCAAGTGCCAGCACGCGATGGGCGTGTCGGTGATCGAGGTCCGCCTCGAAGGAAGCGAGTGGAAAGTCGTGCGGCCGTCGCGCTACGCGCGCCGGGTGACGGCACGGACCCCGTGCCGCGTTTCGGGCCCCGCGGCCGGCCACGCGCTGTTGCGTACCGCGGCCGATCCGGAAGGACGGACCGTGACCGGCACCTTCGGCGGCTGCGCGCACGGCTGGACGCCGTGGGGGACCTACCTCACCTGCGAGGAGAACTTCCAGTTCATGTTCGCGCATCCCGGGACGGTTCCGCCGCACCTGCGCCGCTTCGGCTTCACGGCGAAGGGCCGCAATTACCGCTGGGACGAGCACGACGAGCGTTTCAATGCGGCGAAGCACCCGAATGAGCCGAACCGCTTTGGCTGGGTGGTCGAGATCGATCCGTTCGACCCGGACTGGGTGCCGGTGAAGCGCACTGCGCTCGGGCGGATGAAGCACGAAGGCGCCGCCTGCTCGGTGGGCCCGGACGGCCGGCTCGCGTTCTACATGGGCGACGACCAGGCGTTCGAATACGTCTACAAGTTCGTCACCGCGCGGCCGTGGAACCCGCGCGATCGCGCCGCGAACCGCGACCTGCTGGACGAGGGAACCCTCTACGCGGCGCGCTTCAATCCCGACGGCTCGGGCGACTGGCTTGCGCTGACCGGGCCCGATCCGGGCGCGGTGATGGTCGGCGCGCGTTTCGCGGCGGATGCCGCGGGCGCCACGAAGATGGACCGCCCGGAATGGATCGTGCCGCATCCGGCGACGCGCGAGGTATTCTGCGCCTGCACCAACAACGCCGCGCGCGGAAAGACCGGAAACGAAGGCGCGAATCCCGCCAACCGGCGCGCGCCCAATCCCATGGGCCACATCCTGCGCTGGCGCGAGGCCGGAGACGATCCGGCCGCGACCCGCTTTCGCTGGGAGGTGTTCGTGGAAGCGGGCGACCCGTCGCAGCCGGAGGACCACAAGAAGGGCAACATCAAGGGCGACATCTTCGGCAGTCCCGACGGCCTCTGGATCGACTCGATGGGCACGCTCTGGGTGGAGACCGACATGAGCGGCTCGCTCATGCACAAGGGCGACCATGCGAATTTCGGCACCAACCAGATGCTCGCGGTCGATCCGGACACGGGCGTGTTCCGGCGCTTCCTGACGGGCCCGCGCGGCTGCGAGATCACCGGCTTTCACACCACGCCCGACAACCGCAGCGCGTTCGTCAACATCCAGCACCCGGGCGAGGGCTGGAAGGCGAATCCGCGCGAGGTTTCGAACTGGCCCGACTACGATCCGAACGGCCGGCCGCGCTCGGCCACCGTGGTGATCCGCCGCAGGGATGGAGGGATCATCGGTACATGAGCGCTGCGCCCGAGCCGGTCTGGCAGCCGTCCGAAGCCGCGGTGGAGGCTGCGCAGATCACGCAGTTCGCGCGCCACTGCGTGCGCCGGTTCAGGCTCGATCTCAACACCTATCCGGATTTCTACCGCTGGACGGTCGAGCATCCCGAGGAGTTCTGGAGCGAGGTCTGGGACTGGTGCGGCGTGGTCGCTTCGAAGAAAGGCTCCACGGTGCTCGTGGACGGCGACCGGATGCCCGGCGCCAGGTGGTTTCCCGAGGCGCGGCTCAACTTCGCCGAGAACCTGCTCAAGCGCGGCGACCGGGGCGACGCGTTCGTGTTCTGGGACGAGCGGGGATTCCAGCGGCGCACGAGCTACTCGGACCTCACGAGCGACGTCTCGCGCGCTGCGCAGGCGCTCGCGCAGCTCGGCCTGCGCGCGGGCGATCGCGCGGCGGCCTTCATCCCGAACATCCCCGAAACCGCGATGTTCGCACTGGCGGCGATCGCTCAGGGGATGGTGTGGTCCTCGTGCTCGCCCGATTTCGGGGTCGAGGGCGTGCTCGACCGTTTCGGCCAGATCGAACCGAAGATCCTCTTTTGCGCCGACGGCTACCGCTACGCCGGGCGCGAGCACGACTGCCTCGCGCGCGTGGCCGAGATCGCGGAGAAGCTTCCCGCGCTTCGCAAGGTCGTCGTGGTGCCGCACCTTCGTGCGCGCCCCGACATCGGCGGCATCCCGAAGGCGGTGCTGCTCGAGGAGTGGCTGCGGCGCCACCCGCCGGGCGCGATCGCCTTCGCGCAGATGCCGTTCGATCACCCGCTCTACATCCTGTTCACCTCGGGCACGACCGGCAGGCCCAAGTGCATCGTGCACGGCGCGGGCGGGGCGCTGCTCTCCGGGCTCAAGATGTACAAGCTGCAGTTCGACGTGCGCCCCGGCGACCGGTTCTTCTACTACACCACGACCAACTGGGTGATGTGGAACCTGCTCTTCGCGGGGCTGGGCGCGGAGGCCGCGGTGATGCTCTACGACGGCTCGCCGTTCGAGCGCGGCGGGAGGATCCTCTTCGACTACGCGGCGGCCGAGCATTTCACCCATTTCGGGACGTCCGCCAAGTTCATCGACGCGATCGAAAAGCGCGGCCTCGAGCCCGCGAGCACGCACGACCTCTCGAGCCTGCGCATGATCATCTCGACCGGCTCGCCGCTCGTGCCCGAGAGCTACGACTACGTCTACGGGCGCATCAAGCGCGACGTGTGCCTGTCGTCGATCTCGGGCGGCACCGACATCATGGCGGCCTTTGCCGACGCCAATCCCGTGCTCCCGGTGTACCGCGGCGAGCTTCAGTGCCGCTCGCTCGGGCTGGCGGTAGAGGTTTTCGACGAAGACGGCAAATCCATCGTGAACCGCAAGGGCGAGCTGGTCTGCACGAAGCCGTTTCCCTCGATGCCGCTCGGCTTCTGGAACGACCGCGGCGACGAGAAATACCTCGCGGCGTATTTCGCGAAATACCCGAACGTGTGGTGCCACGGCGACTGGTGCGAGCTGACCGATCGCGGCACGATGATCGTGTACGGGCGCTCGGATGCCACGCTCAATCCGGGCGGCGTTCGGATCGGCACCGCCGAGATCTACCGCCAGGTCGAGAAGATCGACGAGGTCGAGGAATCGGTCGCGATCGGGCAGCTCTGGCCGCCCGACAAGCCCACCGACACGCGCGTGGTGCTGTTCGTGCGGCTGCGGCCGGGATTTACCCTTGATGCTTCTCTTGAAGAAAGGATACGGGAAAAAATCAAGACCAACACCACGCCCCGTCACGTTCCCGCGAAGATCATCCAGGTCGCGGACATCCCGCGCACCAAGAACAACAAGGTGGTCGAGCTCGCGGTGAAGGCGGTCGTGCACGGCATGCCGGTGGGCAACACCGACGCGCTCGCCAATCCGGACGCTTTGGAGCTTTTCAGGGATCTTCCGGAACTGAGCTCTTAGCCCGAAAGAGACAAATCGAGACAAATCGGGGTCAGACTCGACTTTTTGAGGCGCAAAGTCGAGTCTGACCCCGATTTGTCAGCGCGGAAGGGTAAAGAAGAAACAAGCCCCCTGTTCGGGCGCGGCGTCGCACCAGATGCGCCCGCCGTGGCGCTGCACGATGCGAGCCGCGTGCGCAAGGCCTATTCCGGTGCCCTCGAACTCGCGCTCGCCGTGCAGCCGCTGGAACACCCCGAAGAGCTTGCCGGCGTAGCGCATGTCGAAGCCGACGCCGTTGTCGCGCACGTGCACGATCCACTCGCCGTTGGCGGGTCGCGAGCCGACCTCGATCACCGCCTCGCCGCGCGTGCGCGTGTACTTGAGCGCATTGTCGAGCAGGTTCTGGAGGACGCTGCGCAGCAGGGTGGAGTCGCCGCGCACCACGGGCAGCGTTCCCACCGTCCAGCGCACGCGGCGCTCGGGCGCCTGGGCCCCGAGCTCGCCGATGATGAGCTGCGCCTCCGCGCCGAGATCGACGTCGCGCAGCGCGATCGGGTTTCGCCCGAGGCGCGAGTACTCGAGGAGCGAGTCCACCATGTGGCCGAGGCGCCTGGCGCTCGCGCCGAGGCGCTCGGCGTACTTCATCGCCTCGGGGTCGGCCTGCACCGCGGGCCGCTCGCGCAGCAGCCCCGCGAAGCCCGAGAGGTGCCGCAGCGGCGCGCGCAGGTCGTGCGACACGGTGTAGGAGAACGACTCGATCTCGGCGGTGCGCTCGCGCACCTTGTCCTCGAGCGAAGCGTTCAGGCGCCGGATCTCGTCTTCGACGTTCCGGAGCTCGGTGATGTCCTGGAGCGAGAAGATCAAGGCGCGCTCTCCCTCCCAGTCGAGGAGCTCGGAGCTGAGGAGCGCAGTGCGCTTCTCGCCGGCGCGCGTGCGGTACTGGGTCGCGAAGTCGCGCATCGCCCCCTCGCGCCGCAGCCGCTCGAGGAAGGTCTCGCGCTCGCGCGGATCGATCCAGAGGCCGAGCTCGGCGCCGGTGCGGCCGATCAGCTCCTCGCGCGCGTAGCCCGAGGCGCGGCACCAGGCGTCGTTGGCGGCGAGATAGCGCCCCTCGGCGAGCGTCGTGACGAAGTTCGGGTTGGGGCTCAGGCGGAACAGCGCCTCGAAGCTCTCGCTGGAGGCCTGCGCCGCGCGCCGCGCGGTCTCGAGCTCGGTGATGTCGATCGAGATCCCCACGAAAGCCTGCTCGCCGTCCCACGCGATCGGCTCGGCCGAATAGAGCAGCTCGAGCGTGCGCCCGTCCTTGCGGCGCAGCTGCCGGCGCAGGCCGCGCACGCGCTCGCCGCGCGCGAGCGCCGCCACCATCCCCGCGCGCCGGTCGGGCTGCGGCCACAGGCCGAGCGCGAGCGAGGTTTGCCCGACGACCTCCTCGCGCGCGTACCCCGTGAGCGCGCACCAGGATTCGTTGACGAGCCGGACCCGCCCGTCGGCGAGCTGCGAGATGATGATCGGCACCGGGCTCAACTCGATCAGCATCCCGAAGCGCTCGTGCTCGGCGCGCGCCTCGCGGATCGCGGCGCGCGTGGACAGAAACTGCGCGCGCTGCGCCGCGACCAGCAGCCCCACGCCGGTGCCGATGTAGAGCGTGCCGCCGAGCACCAGGCCCCAGAACTGCCATTCGGGCGCGGCGGGCCACACCGGCACGTCGAGCTTGTGCAGGCCGTGCACGAAGGCGACGGCTCCCACGATGCGAAAGCCGCCGAACTCGGAGCGCCGCGAAAGGCGCCACAGCGCCCAGGCGAGATGGATTTGCGCCGCCCCCGTGAGGAGCGCGAGCGGCGCCTGCGCCGCCAGCCGGCCGAGTCCCTCGATCCCGGCAAGGGCGGTCCACACCGCCGCGGCGAGCGCTGCGGCAACGACCGCCGTGCGACGCTCGGGCACCCCGGCGATGCGCGCGGCGGCGATCGCCATGAGCGCGGCGGCAGCTGCGTGAAGCGAATCGGCGAGCGGAACCGCGACCACGCCGAGCAGCGGTGCCGCGAGCGTTGCGCCGAAGCGAAGCGTCGACAGGCCGTAGCTCGCGCTCAGCGTCCGGAACCCCGCCAGGCGGTCGTCCTGCGCCGCGAGATAGGCGAGCGCCGCCGTGACGATCAGCGAGCCGATCGTCAGCGCCACGAAGGCGGTGTAGGGCGAGAGCTGGGGGTTCACCTCGAAATTGTGCGCAGGCCCGCCGCCGGGCAACGCCGGAACAGAGGGAAAAGAGCGTCTCTTTTCGTGCCGCTAGTGCAGTGTGGCCGCGCGGCGGCCTTCGTAGATGCCCTGGAGCAGCCGCAGCGATCCCCGGCAGATCGCCTCGTGGGTGAGCGCATGGCCGAGGTCCTCGATGATGTCGAGCGTCACCGGGACGTGCAGCCCGGCGAGCACGCGCGCCGCGCGCTCGGCGTGCACCGGCGAGACCACCGAGTCGAAGCCGCCGTGCACGAGGTGGATGCGCGCGTCGATCCGCGTGCCCGCCTGCGGCAGGCGCGCGAAGCGCGCCGCGTAGGCGACCACGGCGCCGGCGAGGCCGCGCAGCGCCTTGACCGTCTCGAGCGCCACGGTGCCGCCCTGGGCGTAGCCGATCAGCACGGTGCGCTCGCGCGGCACGCCGGTGTTGGTCTGCTCGCGCCGCACCAGCGCCTCGATCCGCGGCAGGATCGCGGCGACGCGCTCGGCGCGGTTTTCGTCGTTCAGGCCCTTGGTCGAGAACCACTGCTGGCTCTCGAGCTCGCTGCGAAAAAGCGAAAACCCGCTCGGCACCACCAGCGCCGCGCTCGGAAAGCGCGCCTGGAACTTGAACGCGGCGGGGATCATCGACTGGGCATTGGTGCCGCTGGCGTGCAGGAAGACGAAGAGGTGGCGTGCCGGTCGCTCCGGGGTGGGCCCGAAGCGGAAGACCTTGCCGGGGTGCATGCAGCGATTGTCGCGCCGCGCGATGCGTTCTGTAAACTCCCCGCCTTCCTTCTTTCCCGGGTCCCGTCATGCGTGCGAAGCGGTTTCTTCAGATGTTCTGGGCGCTTGCCAGGCCCTACTGGGTGTCCGAGCAGCGCGCCCGGGGCCTGGGGCTCCTCGCGGCCGTCGTGGGGCTCACGCTCGGGCTCGTCTGGATCAACGTGCGGATCAATGTCTGGTTCAACGACTTCTACAACGCGGTCCAGGAGAAGCGCCTCGACGATTTCTACGCCCTGATCGGCTGGTTCACGCTGCTCGCGCTCGGCTACATCGCGATCGCGGTATACCGGCTGTACCTGCGGCAGATGCTCGAGATCGAGTGGCGCACGTGGCTCAACGAGCGCTATCTCGCGCGCTGGCTCGAGGACCGGGCGTACTACCGCCTTCAGCTCCTCGACCGCGGCACCGACAACCCCGACCAGCGCATCGCCGAGGACCTGCGCCTGTTCGTCGAGTGGACGCTGGTGCTCGGCATGGGGCTGCTCTACTCGGTAGCGAACCTGGCCTCCTTCGTCGCGATCCTGTGGACGCTCTCGGGCGCGATCGAGATCGCCGGGATCAAGGTTCCCGGCTACATGATGTGGTTTGCGGTGCTGTACGCGCTCGGCGGCTCGTGGCTGGCGCACCTGATCGGCCGGCCGCTGATCGGGCTCAATTTCAACCAGCAGCGCTTCGAGGCCGACTACCGCTTCTCGCTCGTACGGCTGCGCGAAAACAGCGAGGGCGTGGCGCTTTACCGCGGCGAGCGCGAGGAGCTGGGCGATTTCCGCGCGCGCTTTGCCAACGTGATCGCGAACTGGTGGGGTATCATGCGAAAGCAGAAGCAGCTCGGCTGGTTCACCAATTTCTACGGCCAGCTCGCGATCGTGTTTCCCTATGTCGTCGCGGCGCCGCGCTATTTTTCCGGCGCGATCTCGCTCGGCGGGCTGATGCAGACCGCCCAGGCGTTCGGGCAGGTGCAGAGCGCCCTCTCCTGGTTCATCGACGTGTACCCGCAGTTCGCCGAGTGGAAGGCGACCGTCGACAGGCTCACGGGCTTCGCGGTGTCGCTCGAGCACGTGCGCGAGGAGGCCGCGCGGCTGGACGGCGAGCGCGTCGAGGGCGAGGGCGATGCGCTCGGGATGGAGCGGTTGACGCTCACGCTTCCGCAGGGCAAGGTGCTGCTCGCTCCCACTTCGCTCAGGCTCGGCGCGCGCGAGTCCACCCTGATCACCGGGCCGTCGGGTTCCGGAAAGTCGACCCTCTTTCGCGCCCTCGCGGGGATCTGGCCGTACTGGCGCGGGCGCGTCGCGCTTCCGAAAGGGGCGCGGCTGCTGTTCCTCCCGCAGAAGCCGTACCTCCCGATCGGGACGCTCAAGCACGCGGTGTGCTATCCGGGCGACGCCGCGGATATCGCCGACGCGGACGTCTCGAGCGCGCTCGAGGCGGTCGGTCTCGGGCACTTCGCGCGCGACCTCGCGCGGAGCGAGAACTGGGCGCAGGTGCTCTCGGGCGGCGAGCAGCAGCGCCTTGCGTTCGCGCGCGCGCTGCTCTACCGGCCGGACTGGCTGTTCATGGACGAGGCGACTGCGTCGCTTCCCGACGACGCGCAGGCGGCGCTCTATGCGCTGCTCACCGGGCGGCTGCCCGGCACGACCGTGATCTCGATCGGCCACCGCGCGAGCCTCGCGCCGTTCCACGCGCGGCGGCTCGCGTGGCGCGGCGACGCGCTGGTGTCAGCCTAGGATCAGGCAGGTCGTGGTGCCGTGGGCATAGAGCCTGCCCGCGGCGTCTTCCAGGCGCGCTTCGGCGGTAGCGATGCGCCTTCCCGCGTGCACGACGCGGCCGGCGCAGCGCAGGACCCCGGTATCCGAGGTGATCGCGCGCACCAGGTTCGCTTTCACCTCGAGGGTCGTGTAGCCGGCGCCCGCGGCAAGCGTCGTGTGCACCGCGCAGCCCATTGCGGAATCGAGGAGCGTCATCGCGAGGCCCCCGTGCACCGCGCCGATCGGGTTGTAGTGCTGCTCGCCGGGCACGCATTCGAACACCGCCTCGCCGCGCGCGACCGAGGCGAGCGTGTAGCCGAGCAGCCGCATGATCGGCGGCGGCGCGATGCGTCCCGCGATCATCGCGTGCATGTAATCGAGCCCCGCGAGGTCCTTGCCCGCGCCGAACGCGGCTTTGGGGTCTTCCCAGGTGATGTGGAGGGTCCGGTTCATCAATAAAGCGGCGCCGGATGAGGAAGGGAAGGATACGCGTTGCCGGCGACGGCCGAGCGCCCCGTTACGAAGCCGGCGGCGGCGCGCTGGATCGCCTCGTCTTCGAGGATCCGGCCGTGCCCGAGGCCGTCGGTGAGCCACAGGCGCGCGCCGGGTATCACGCGCGCAAGGCGCGCGCCCTGCCAGGCGGGCACCATTCGGTCATCGCGATCGTGGATCACGAGCGCGGCGGTCTCGATGCGGCGCGCGAAGCGCCCGACCTCGAGGTCGGCCCAGCGCACGCCGTAGCGTTCCTCGATCGCCTCCTGCATCGCGCCGCGCACGCGCTCGGGGATCCAGTGCCAGCGCGCGAAGCGCCGCGAGTAGCCGAGCACGTCCGAGGGCGGGCTGATCAGCACCGCGCGCTCGAGCGCGAGCCCCTGCGACATGGCGAGCGCGGCGGCGGTGGCGCCGAGCGAATGCCCGATCACCGCGCGCACGCCGCCGTGATGGCGCGCGATCGCGGCGAGCGCGTCCGCAAAATCGGGCAGCCCGGTATAGCGGCCCTCCGACAGGCCGTGCGCCGGCTGGTCGTAGGCGATGACCCGCAGGCCCGCGGCGGCGAGATGGAACACGAATCCGCGCAGTTGCGTCGCGAGCCCGCCCCAGCCGTGCGCGAGCAGCACCGCCGGCGCCTCGAGCGAGCCCCAGCGCCACGTCGCGAGATTGCGGCCGCGGTGCGCGACGAAGCTGGAATGCGCGTCGATCAGGTCGAAGTAGCCGCTCGCCGCACAGCGGGGCTTCGGCGGCGTGAGGAACAGCCGCTCGGCCCAGGCGCCGGCGAGGCTGGGCGCGAGCAGGGCGGTCGCAGCGAATCGAACGTTCGTGCTAATTTTGTGGAGGGTCCGAGCCGCAGGCATGAGGGATCTCCTTTCGCGGGTCTAGCGGGGAGCGCTGCGCGCGCGCGGCTGCGCGGGCGCGGCATGGCGGGCGATCAGCTCGTCGAACGCGGTGAGCGCGCGCTTGCGCGTCTCCTTGTCGCCGAGCAGCCGCCGGTGGTTGTGGCTCGCGAGCACGATCCCGAGCAGCTCGAACGCGATCTGCTCGGGGTCGGTGTCGGGCCGCAGGTGTCCTTCCTCGATCGCGAGCCGCACCGCCTTCTCGCTTACGGCGTTGCCGCGGCGCTGGTTGCGGATCACGGCGTCGCGGATCGGTCCCGGGCGGTCGTCGTACTCGTTCGCCGCGGAGATCATGATGCAGCCGCCCGGCAGCCCCGAGGAAATGGTCCAGTCGAGCCAGCGCTCGAAAAGGGCTCTCAGGCGCGGCAGCCCCCGCTCGATGCCGAGCACCGGCATCAGCACCGCGTTGCCGTAGCGGGTCGCCGCGCGCTCGAGCACCGCGAGCTGCAGGTCCTCGCGCGAGCCGAAGTGCGCGAAAAGCCCGCTCTTCGACATCCCGGTGGCGTCCGCGAGCGTGCCGATCGTGAGCCCCTCGAGGCCGAGCCGGCTCGCGATCGCGAGCGCCTGGTCGAGGATCGCGGCGCGCGTCTGCTCGCCCTTGGTGGGCCGGATGGCGGGCTGGATCACGGCGCTAAAATAGTACGAACGTTCGTAACTGTCAAGCCGACATCCGGGCGCGCCCGCGGGCCGTATGGGGCGTAAGGGCGGGGGCTTCAGGCCCGACCGACGTTCGATGCGGAATTCCGCCGCTCCCGAAACTCTGCTCGCGTGCCGCCTGTGCTGGCGCGTCACGCTCGCGGTGTTCGCGCTCATCCTCGCCGTAGAGAGCGTGATCCTCGTGCCCTCAGCGCGGCGCTTCGAAGGCGAGCAGCTGCGGCGGATCGCGGACGAGGCGATCATCGCGATCGAACCGACGCTCGCCGCCTCGGGCTACGGCGCGAACCCGTCGGCGCTCGCCGAGGGCGTGCGCAATTCGATCGGGAAATACGGCATCGCGGGCGTGCTGGTCTCGGATTCGGGCGGCGCGACGCTCGCCTCGGCGGGCGAGACCCGGTTGCTCGCGGAGCGGCTCGCGCACGCCGCGCCGATGGCCGAAGGCGCGCAGCGAAGCGCCGATGGCGCCCGTCTCGACCTCGCCTGGCCGAGCGGCGGCGGCCTCGCGGTCGCGGTGCGGGCCGACGCGAGCGGCGTCGCCGGCGAGGTGCGCGCCTATGTCCTGCGCGTCGCGGGACTGGTCGGGCTGATCGTCCTGTTCGTGACCGCCGGAACCATGTTCGTCGTGCACCGCGGCGTCCTTCGGCCGGTGCTTCAGCTGCGCAGCAGCGCGCTCGCCGCGGCGGCCGATCCGGATCACGCCGAGCGCCACGCGGTCGCCACGCGGCGAGCGGACGAGGTCGGCGAGCTGATCGGCGCGCACAACGAGATGCTCGCGCGCGTCGCGCAATCCAAGCGCCGCGACCGCGAGCTGGCCGAGGAGCGCGCGCGCCACCTCTCGCGCCACCAGCCGCTGACGGGCCTGCCGAACCGCGAGGCACTGGTGGAGCACCTCGAGCGGCTCGGGACCCGAACGGGCGCGCCCGGGCGCTGCGTCTCGGTGCTGCTGGTCAACCTGGTCGAGTTCCGCGTGCTGAACGCAAGCTTCGGCGCCGAGCGCTGCGACGCGCTTCTGCGCGAGCTCGCGGCCCGGCTACAGCGCGCGGCGCCGGCGCGCGATTTCGTGGCGCACCTCGGTGCCGACCGCTTCGCGCTCGTGCACGAGGCGGTGCAGTGCGGTGCCGAGGAAGCGGCCGCGCTCGCCGAGACGCTGCTGCGCGAGCTCGGCCAGCGCGTCCGGCTCGGTGACGCGGAAGTGGCGGTCGCGGTGCGAATCGGGATCAGCCGCGCGGAGAGCGGGCCGGCCGACGGCCGCGCGCTGCTCACCGAAGCGCAGCTCGCGCTGCCGCGCGCGGACGACACCGACGCCGCGCGCTACTCGTTCTATTCACCGGCGCTCGCCGAGCGCGCGCGCGAGCGGCAGAGCCTCGCGCGCGACCTCGAGCGCGCGATCGAGCGCGGCGAGCTCTTCCCGGTGCTCCAGCCCAAGCTCGCGCTCGAGGCCGACGGCGGGGCGCGGCTCGCGGGCGCCGAGGCGCTGCTGCGCTGGCGCCACCCCGAGCGCGGACTGGTAAGGCCCGACGTCGTCGTCTCGGTCGCCGAGAGCACCGGACTGATCACCCCGATCGGCGAGTTCATGCTGGGCGCGGCCTGCGGCGCGGCGCATCGCTGGCGGGGGCGCTACGGCTGGGCGCCGCGCATCGCGGTCAACCTCTCGGCGCAGCAGTTCGCCGACGCGCGGCTTCCCGCGCGCATCGCGGCCGCGCTCGCAGCCGGGAGCGTGGGCGCGCCTCAGCTCGAGCTCGAGATCACCGAGACGGCGGCAATGAAGGACGTCGCCGCGAGCGCGCGCACGCTCGGGGCGTTGCGCGAGCTCGGGGTACGCGTCTCGATCGACGACTTCGGCACCGGCTACTCGTCGCTCAATTACCTGCGCCGGTTCGCGGTGGACGCGATCAAGATCGACAAGTCGTTCGTCGACGACATCGGGCAGGACGCGAACGCCGACGCGGTGTGCGACGCGATCCTGCGGCTCGGGCACTCGATCGGCACGCGCGTGGTGGCCGAGGGCGTGGAAACCGAGCGCCAGCTCGCGTTCCTGCACCAGCGACGCTGCGACGAGGTGCAGGGGTATCTCTTCGGCAAGCCCGTGCCCCTCGACGAATTCGAGCGCACCTGGCTTTGCGCCCGCGCCGCGGCGTAGGCCGCAGCTAAGTACCCGCCGGGAGGGGGTTCCCCGTTTCGCGGGAACGGCGGCGAAGCGCTTGCCTGAGATAGCGCCCCGTGTGGCTCGCCTCGACCGCGGCGATCGCCTCGGGCGGCCCTTCGGCGATCACGCGGCCGCCGGCGTCGCCCCCTTCGGGACCGAGGTCGATCACCCAGTCGGCGCACTTGATCACGTCCAGGTTGTGCTCGATCACGACCACGGTGTTGCCCGCGTCGCGCAGCTTCGCAAGCACGTCGAGCAGGAGACGGATGTCGTGAAAGTGCAATCCCGTGGTCGGCTCGTCGAGCACGTAGAGCGTGCGGCCCGACTCGCGCCGCGAGAGCTCGAGCGACAGCTTCACGCGCTGAGCCTCGCCGCCGGAGAGCGTGGTCGCGGACTGGCCGAGCTGCAGGTACCCCAGACCGACGTCGGCGAGCATTGCCAGCTTGCGCGCAAGCGAGGGCACGGCGCCGAAGAACGCCTGCGCCTCGGACACGCGCAGCTGCAGCACCTCGTGGATGTTCCTGCCGCGGTAGCGGATCTCGAGAGTCTCGCGGTTGTAGCGCCGGCCGTGGCATACGTCGCAGGCCACGTACAGATCCGGCAGGAAATGCATCTCGACCCGGATCACGCCGTCGCCCTGGCAGGCTTCGCAGCGGCCACCCTTCACGTTGAACGAGAAGCGCCCCGGGTCGTAGCCGCGGGCGCGCGCCTCGGGCACGCCCGCGAAGAGCTCGCGGATCGGCGTGAACAGCCCCGTGTAGGTCGCGGGGTTGGAGCGCGGCGTGCGCCCGATCGGGCTCTGGTCGACGCTCACCGCCTTCTCGAAATGCTCGAGCCCCGAGACCGATTCGTGAGGGGCGGGCTCGAGTCCGGCGCCGTGGAGATGCCGCGCAGCCGCGGCGAACAGCGTATCGTTGACGAGAGTCGATTTTCCCGACCCGGACACGCCCGTGACGCACACCAGGAGGCCCGCCGGGACCGACAGCGTCGCGTTCTTGAGGTTGTTGCCGCGCGCCCCGCGCACCTCCAGGCGCCGGGGGCCCGGTCGCCGGCGCCGGCGCGGCACCTCGATGCACATCGCGTGCGCGAGATATCGTCCGGTAAGCGAATGCTCGGCCGCGATGATCGCGGCGGGCGGGCCTTCGGCGACCACCCGGCCGCCGGCCTCGCCCGCACCCGGACCCATGTCGACGACGTGATCGGCGGCGCGGATCGCTTCCTCGTCGTGCTCGACCACGATCACCGAGTTGCCGAGGTCGCGCAGACGCTTCAGCGTCTCGATCAGGCGCGCGTTGTCGCGCTGGTGCAGCCCGATCGAGGGCTCGTCGAGCACGTACATCACTCCCGACAGTCCCGAGCCGATCTGCGAGGCAAGGCGTATGCGCTGCGCCTCGCCCCCCGAGAGCGTGCCCGCGGGGCGGTCGAGCGACAGGTAGTCGAGCCCGACGTTCACCAGGAACTCGGTTCGGCTCGCGATCTCGCGCACGATGCGCTCGGCGATCTGACCCTTGGCGCCCTGGAGCTCCAGGGCCCTGAAGAATTCGAGGGTTTTCCGCAAAGGCAGCGACGAGATCTCGAAAATCGCCCTCTCGGCGATCCTGACGTGGCGCGCCTCGCGGCGCAGCCGCGTGCCGTCGCACTCGGGGCAGGGGCGGAGGCTCCGAAGCTTCGCGAGCTCCTCGCGCACCACGATCGAATCGGTCTCGCGGTAGCGGCGCTCCAGGCTCGGGATGACGCCCTCGAAAGGATGTTCGCGCACGCGGGTGCGCCCCCCCTCGGCCGGGTAGCGGAACGCGATGCGCTCGCTTCCCGAGCCGTGCAGCACGCGCGTCTGCGCCGCCTCCTCGAGCATCTCCCAGGGCTGCTCGATGTCGAAACCGTAGTGCCGGCCAAGCGCCTGGAGCATCGCGAAATAGAAGTGGTTGCGCCGGTCCCAGCCGCGGATCGCGCCCGCGGCGAGCGACAGGTTCGGGTGCGCCACCACGCGCTGCGGGTCGAAGTACTCGATCGCCCCCAGGCCGTCGCAGCGCGGGCACGCCCCGAGCGGGTTGTTGAACGAGAACAGGCGTGGCTCGAGCTCCGCGAGGGCGTAGCCGCACTGCGGGCAAGCGAATCGCGACGAAAAGACGTGCTCCTTCCCGCTTTCGGCCTCGAGGACGACCGCGCGCCCGTCGGCGTGGCGCAGCGCCGTCTCGAGCGACTCGGCCAGGCGCTGCCGGGCATCGGCGCGCGCGCGGAGCCGGTCCACCACGAGCTCGACCGTGTGCTTGGCCTGGCGCGCGAGCCGCGGCGCGCTTTCGAGCTCGTGCAGCTTTCCGTCGATGCGCACGCGCGTGAAGCCCTGCGCGCGCAGCTCGTCGAGCAGCTCGGCCTGCTCGCCGCGGCGCCCCGCGACCACGGGAGCGAGCACGACGAGCCGCGTGTCCTCCGGGAGCGCGAGCACGTGGTCGAGCATCTGCGCGACCGATTGCGCCTGGAGCGCGAGGCCGTGCTCGGGGCAGTACGGCGTGCCGACACGCGCGTAGAGCAGCCGCAGGTAATCGTGGATCTCGGTCACCGTGCCCACCGTGGAGCGCGGATTGTGCGTCGCCGCCTTCTGCTCGATCGCGATCGCCGGGGACAGGCCCTCGATCAGGTCGACGTCGGGCTTGTCCATGAGCTCGAGGAACTGGCGCGCGTAGGCCGAGAGCGACTCGACGTAGCGGCGCTGCCCCTCCGCATAGAGCGTGTCGAACGCGAGCGAGCTCTTGCCCGAACCCGAGAGGCCGGTGATCACGACGAGCCGGTTCCTCGGGAGCTCGAGGCTGAGGTTCCGGAGGTTGTGGGTGCGCGCGCCGCGCACGCGGATCGTGTCCACCGGGAAGGGGCGAAAAAAATAAACTTGCTAATATAGCCGCTTTGCTTCTTCCGGCTCCACTTTCCGATGCAGCACGACTCGATGACCGCGGCCGAGCTCCGCGCGGCCCTGAGCCTGGCGGGAATCTACGGGCTGAGGATGCTGGGGCTGTTCCTGATCCTGCCGGTGTTCGTTGCGCACGCGCCGCGCTACGCCGGGGGCGAGGACCTGACGCTCGTCGGCATCGCGCTCGGCGCCTACGGCTTGACGCAGGCCGCGCTTCAGATCCCGTTCGGGATGGCTTCCGACCGCGTCGGCCGAAAGCCGGTGATCTACGCCGGACTCGCGGTTTTCGCCGCGGGAAGCTTCCTCGCCGCCGCGGCCGCCGACATCTGGACCGCAATCGCCGGGCGCACGCTTCAGGGCGCGGGCGCGGTCAACTCGGTCGTCATGGCGCTTGCCGCCGACCTCACCCGCGAGGGGCATCGAACCAAGGTCATGGCGATCATCGGCTCCATGATCGGACTCATGTTCGCGCTCTCGCTGGTGCTCGCGCCGGCTCTCTATCGCTGGATCGGGATGGGGGGCCTGTTCGCGCTCACGGGGCTGCTTGCGCTCGGCGCGCTCTGCGTGATCCGGTCGCTGGTGCCCGATCCGCCGGCGCGCGCGCAGCGCGGGGGCTCGCCTGCGACGCTGCGCGCTGCGCTTGACCCCGAGCTGCTTCGCCTCAACCTCGGGATCTTCGTGCTGCACATCGTGCTCTACGCGATGTTTCTCGTCGTGCCTACGCGCCTGATCGAGGCCGGTCTGGAGCTCTCCGGCCACTGGAAGCTCTACCTGCCGGTGGTGCTCGCCTCGTTCGTCATCATGATTCCGCCGATCGTCTATGCCGACCGCCGCAACCGGCCGAAGCCCGTGCTGCTCGGCGCGGTCGCGCTGCTGCTGGCGGTCGAGGCGGCGCTCGGCGCGATGCACCCCGGAATCGCCGGGCTGGCGGCTGCGATGGCGATCTTCTTCGTCGCCTTCAACGTGCTCGAGGCGCTGCTGCCCGCGCTCGTGTCACGCCTCGCGCCGGCGCAGGGCCGCGGGGTCGCGATCGGCGTGTACAACACGACGCAGACGCTCGGCGTGTTCGTCGGCGGCGTGCTCGGCGGCTGGGTCGCGCAGCACTTCGGCGCGACGGCGGTGTTCGCGACGTGCGCGGGGCTCGCCTGCGTGTGGCTGGTGGTGGCGGGGGGCATGCGCGCGCCGGCGCGCCTCGGCGCTGTCAACCCGGCGCCGGATCTTGCGTTTGGTGATCAGGAAAGGGGGACGGAATGGCATCGGTGAACAAGGTGATTCTGGTGGGCAACCTCGGGCGGGACCCGGAGACGCGCTATATGCCGGACGGCGCGGCGATCACCAACGCGTCGCTCGCGACCACGTTTGCGTGGACCGACCGCGCCTCGGGGGAGAAGAAGGAGGAGACCGAATGGCACCGCATCGTGTTCCGCGGCCGGCTCGCCGAGATTGCGGGCGAGTACCTGAAAAAGGGCTCGCAGGTCTATGTGGAGGGGCGGTTGCGGACCCGCAAGTGGCAGGACAAGGAGGGCCACGACCGCTACACCACCGAGATCGTCGCCGACACCATGCAGATGCTCGGATCGCGCGCCGGGGGCGGGGAGCCGCGCGAGCCGGCGAAGCCGGCATCTCCCGAGCCTGCCGCAAAGCCGCAATCCGCTGCCGCCGCGAAAAAGCCTGGCGGGAAGTTCGACGACATGGAAGACGACATCCCGTTCTGAGCCCGATGCGCCGTCTCCTGCCGCTCGTTCTCATGCTCGCCGCACTCGGCGCCGGGGCGCAGACGCTCTATCGCTCCACGATGCCGGATGGCCGCGTGGTGCTCGGCGACCGGCCGATGCCGGGAGCGCGCACGGTGGAAGAGATCCAGGCGCCGGGCGGCAATGTCGCGCCCGCGCCTGCGCCGCCGGCGGCGAAGGCGAGGCCCGCCGGGACGAAACCACCCGCGATGACGCTCGAAGCCGCCGACGCCGAGCTGCGCGAGGCGCGCCAGGCGCTCGAGAAGGCGCGCGAGGCCCAGTCGAAGGGGAAGGAGCCGCTCGAGGGCGAGCGGCTCGGCCTCGCGAAGGGCGGAAGCCGGCTCTCGGACGCTTACTGGGCCCGGCAGAAGGCGCTCGCCGATGCCGTGACCCAGGCCGAGCGGCGCGTCGAGGCCGCGCAGACAAAGCTGAACGCCCGGCGCTAGGGGGCTTGAACGCGGGATTTCCGCCCCAAAATCAGCGACGTAGTTGCTGCATTGCGATATACTCGCGCCACGCATATCGAGGGGACAGGGCGATGCCGATCTACGAATACCGGTGCACCGATTGCGGCTTTCAGGAAGAGTACCTGCAGAAGGTGAGCGAGCCGCCGATGACGGTATGCCCGACCTGCGGCAAGGAAACGTTCATGAAGCTTCTGTCCGCCGCCGGATTCCAGCTGAAGGGCAGCGGCTGGTATGCCACCGACTTCAAGGGCAGCGGCGCGAAGCCGGCGCACGGGAAGACCGAAGCGAAATCGGATAGCGGGGCGGATGCCGCACCGGCCTGCGGCCAGGGTGCCTGCCCCGCGTGCACCTCGAATTGATCGGCTAGGCAGCACCCGACTGCGTCGTCCCCGCGAAAGCGGGGACCCGCTCAACACCTGTCAATTCCGGTTTCCCGCTTTCGCGGGAACGGCAGCAATGACAGCGGCGACGACCGCAACAGCAACGGCAACGGCGTGAAGAAGTACCTCATCACCGGTCTGCTCATCTGGATCCCGCTGGTCATCACGATCTGGGTGCTGAAGCTCGTCGTCGACACGCTCGACCAGACGCTGCTCCTGCTGCCGCCGCAGCTTCGCACCGAGAACTGGCTCGGCGTGCACGTGCCGGGCCTCGGCGTGCTGCTCACGGTGGTGATCGTGTTCGTGACCGGCGTGTTCGCGGCCAACATCATCGGCGAGCGGCTGGTGCGGATCTGGAACGAAATCCTGCACCGCATCCCGTTCGTGAGCTCGATCTACTCGAGCGTCAAGCAGGTCTCCGACACGCTCTTTTCCTCGAGCGGCGAAGCGTTCCGCAAGGCGCTGCTGGTGCAATGGCCGCGCGAGGGGATGTGGACGATCGCGTTCCTCACCGGCACGCCGGGCGGAGAAGTCGCCGAGCGGCTGAAGGGCGACTATCTTTCGGTGTACGTGCCGACTACGCCCAACCCGACCGGCGGCTATTTCGTGATCGTCGCGCGCAAGGATGTGATCGAGCTGGATCTCTCCGTCGACCAGGCGCTCAAGTACATCATCTCCATGGGCGTGGTCGCGCCCGTGAACGGCAGGAACGGAAAGGTTTCCTAGCATGCGCACGCACTATTGCGGAGAGCTCTGCGCCGACCTCGTCGGGCGCAGCGTCACGCTCGCGGGCTGGGCGCACCGGCGGCGCGACCACGGTGGGGTGATCTTCATCGATTTGCGCGACCGCGAGGGCCTCGCCCAGGTGGTTTGCGACCCCGACCGCCCGGCGCCGTTCCAGGTGGCGGAGCGCGTGAGGGGCGAGTACGTGCTTCGCGTGACCGGGATCGTGCGCCGGCGCCCCGAGGGGACGGTGAATCCGGCGATCCGATCGGGCGAGGTCGAAGTGCTCGTCCACGAGCTGGATGTGCTCAACCCCTCGGCGCCGCCGCCGTTTCAGCTCGACGAGGACAATCTCGCCGAGAACACGCGGCTGCAGCACCGGGTGCTCGACCTGCGCCGCGAGCCGATGCAGCGCAACCTCCGGCTTCGCCACCGCGTGGCGAGCGCGGTGCGCGCGTACCTCGACGGCCGCGGCTTCATCGATATCGAGACGCCGATGCTGACGCGCTCGACGCCCGAGGGCGCGCGCGACTACCTCGTGCCCAGCCGCCTTCACCACGGCGAGTTCTATGCGCTGCCGCAGTCGCCGCAGCTTTTCAAGCAGCTGCTGATGGTGGCGGGATTCGACCGCTACTACCAGATCGTGCGCTGCTTTCGCGACGAGGACCTGCGCGCCGACCGCCAGCCCGAGTTCACTCAGATCGACATCGAGATGTCGTTTCTGGACGAGGCCGGGATCCGCGGAATCATGGAAGGACTGATGCGCTCGGTGTTCCGCGAGGTCCTCGCGGTCGAGCTGCCCGAGCCGTTCCCATGCCTTGCCTACACCGAGGCGATGCGCCGCTACGGCTCGGACAAGCCCGATTTGCGCGTCCCGCTCGAGCTCACCGAGCTCACCGACCTCATGAAGGGCGTCGAGTTCAAGGTGTTCCGCGCCGCCGCCGACCTGGCCGGCGGGCGCGTCGCGGCGCTCCGGGTGCCGAATGCCGATCTCAGCCGCAAGGAGATCGACGACTACACCCAGTTCGTCTCGATCTACGGCGCGAAGGGCCTCGCCTACATCAAGGTGAACGACCGGGCGAAGCTCCCCGAGGGCCTTCAGTCGCCGATCGTGAAGTTCCTTCCGGGCGACGTGCTCGCCGCGATCCTGGAGCGCACCGGGGCGCAGAACGGCGACCTGGTGTTCTTCGGCGCCGACCGCGCGAAGGTGGTGAACGACGCGCTCGGCGCGCTGCGCGTGCGCATCGGCCACGAGAAGGGCTACGCCGAGAAGGCGTGGCGGCCGCTCTGGGTCATCGATTTTCCGATGTTCGAGTGGGACGAGGAGGAAAAGCGCTGGGCGGCGATGCACCATCCGTTTACCAGCCCCAAGGACGGGCACGAGGACCGGCTCGCGTCCGACCCCGGTGCCGCGCTTTCGAAGGGCTACGACATGGTGCTGAACGGCTGGGAGATCGGCGGCGGGTCAGTGCGCATCCACCGCGCCGAGGTGCAGGCGAAAGTGTTCGCCGCGCTCGGCATCTCTGCGGAAGAAGCCGAGCGCAAGTTCGGGTTCCTGCTCGAGAACCTGCGCTACGGCGCGCCGCCGCACGGCGGCATCGCCTTCGGGCTGGATCGCATCGTCGCGATGATGGCCGGGGCGGACTCGATCCGCGACGTGATCGCGTTCCCGAAAACGCAGCGCGGCCAGTGCCTGCTCACGCACGCGCCGAGCCCCGTGGACGAGCGGCAGCTGCGCGAGCTGGGTCTGCGCATCCGGGAGGCGCCTAAAGCGTGAAGCGCCTCGGGGCGTTTTTCATCGCGTTCTTTTTTTGCAGTGCCGCGGCCGCGTTCTCCGATGCGGTCAGCGCCTCGGCGCTCCCTCCCGAGGCGCGCGAGACGCTCGCGGCGATCCGCGCGGGCGGACCGTTTCCCTATCCGAAGGACGGCGCGGTGTTCGGCAACCGCGAGCGCCTGCTGCCCGCGCGCGAGCGGGGCTACTACCGGGAGTTCACGGTGCGCACGCCGGGCTCGCGCGACCGCGGCGCGCGGCGCATCGTGGCCGGGCGGGGCGGCGAGTTCTACTATACCGAGGACCACTACCGGAGCTTCCGGCGGATCCTCGAATGACGCACCGGCCTGCCGCGCGGTTGGATGACGCGAAGCGCTCGGGTGTTTACCGGGCATGCTCGGCGGCGGACGTGCTGGCGGCGGCGCGCGGGCTGGAGGTCGCGCGGATCGACCTCTACGGCGCGCGCGACAAGGCGGGGCTTCTCGCGGCGATCGCGCGCGCGCTGGCGTTCCCGGACTGGTTCGGCGGCAACTGGGATGCGCTCGAGGACTGCCTCACGGATCTTTCGTGGCGGCCCGGCGCCGCGCACATCCTCGTCTTCGAGGCGACGGAGGGGATCGCCGGGGACGACCTTGGCGTCCTTCGCGACGTGCTTTCCTCGAGCGCGCAATACTGGGCTGGGCGCGGCACGCCGTTCTTCGCTGTCTTCGTTCCCGGCCCGGCAACGCTGCCCGAGCTCTGATGCCGGAGCGAAAGATCCCCGTTTCGGTGCTGGTCGTGGTTCACACTGCCGCGCTCGAAGTCCTGCTCCTCGAGCGCGCCATGCGTCCCGGATACTGGCAGTCGGTGACCGGCTCGCTCGCGCGGCCCGACGAGCCGCTCGAGGACGCGGCGCGGCGCGAGCTCTACGAGGAGACCGGGATCGAGGTCCCGGCCGCGGCACTCGAGCGCTGGCATCTCGCGTACACGTTCGAGATCTATCCCGAATGGCGCCATCGATTCACGGCCGGGACCACGCACAATACCGAGCACGTGTTCGGCCTCGAGCTCGCGGCGCGCGTGCCCGTCACGCTCGCCGCCGACGAGCACACCGCGAGCCGGTGGCTGCCATGGCGCGAGGCCGCGGACGCATGCTTTTCCTGGTCCAATCGCGACGCGATCCGCCAGCTCCCCGGGCGGCGCACTGCGCCAAGCGCGAACTGATGCGGTACGCGATTCCGGTCCTCGCGGCGCTGCTCGCCGGCTGCGCCGCGATGCCCGATCCGCTGCGCGGAAACCTCGAGTCGCCGGCGCCGGCGGTGCGCGCCTGCGCCGAGTGGTTCGCCGCGCTCGATGCGGAGGTCGAGGCAGCGGGCGTGCGCGATGCGCAGGAAACGCGCGTGCCCGGCTTTCCCTATCTGCGCGTAAACCGCTTCCTCGCCGCGCTCGTCCCGCGAGCCTCGGCCGGGGACCGGGCGCTGCAGGCGCTCGCCGACCGGATGGCGGCACTCGACCTGGCGGCCCGGCGCGCCGAGCTCGCCAACCTTCCCGATGCTCGCGTG
>JBBINV010000041.1:0-14102 GCA_037443705.1 Betaproteobacteria bacterium
CATCGATCTCGGCAAGGATCGGATGGCGCTGCAGCGCCTGCGTGAGGCCGCCGAGAAGGCGAAGATGGAGCTCTCGACGGTCATGGAGACCGAGATCAACCTGCCGTTCATCAGTGGTCGAATCCGCCTTCTTGATCTCGCTCGTCTGCCGGCGCGTGAGCGTGATCTTGTTCTTCGGCTCGGCCGAGCCGTGCGAGCGCCGCAGGTACTCCAGGAGCCGCGACTTGTCGGATTCGCTGAGCGAATCCTCCGGAACGCGCTTCTCCACCCCGGCAGCGCGAAGCTGCTCGAGCAGGACCGAAGGTGGAACCTTCAGCTCGCTCGCGAACTGGGCCACGCTGGTCTGCGCCACGTTACGCCGCCTCCTGCTTGGGCTCCTGCGCGAACCAGTGCGCGCGGGCCGCCATGATCAGCTTCTTGGCAGGCTCCTCCTCCAGCGCGGTGATCTCCGCGAGCTCGTCGACCGCGAGGTCGGCCAGACCGTCGCGCGTCTTCACGCCCTTCGCGGCGAGCTTCGCCGCGAGCTGGTTGGTCATGCCTTCGAGCTTCAGGAGCTCCGGATCCACGCCCTCGAGCGACTCCTCGCTCGCGATCGCCTGGACCAGCAGCGCGTTGCGGGCGCGGCTGCGAAGCTCGTTGACCGTGTCCTGGTCGAACGCCTCGATCTCCATCATCTCGTTGATCGGGACGTACGCCACCTCCTCGAGCGTCGCGAACCCCTCCTGAATCAGGATGTCGGCGACCTCCTCGTCGACGTCCAGCCGCTCCATGAACAGGGCCTTGATCCGGCCGGTCTCCTCCTGCTGCTTCTTGGTGGACTCTTCCTCGGTCATCAGGTTGATGGTCCAGCCGGTCAGCTCGGAGGCAAGGCGCACGTTCTGGCCGCTGCGGCCGATCGCGATGGCGAGATTCTCCTCGTCGACCACGACGTCCATCGAATGCTTCTCCTCGTCGACCAGGATCGAACTCACCTCCGCGGGCGCGAGCGCGCCGATCACGAATTGCGCCGGGTCGGCGGACCA
The DNA here is from genome assembly GCA_037443705.1 of Betaproteobacteria bacterium. GTDB lineage: Bacteria > Pseudomonadota > Gammaproteobacteria > Burkholderiales > SG8-39 > 2-02-FULL-66-14. The sequence goes on from JBBINV010000041.1 coordinate 1,023, forward strand.
GAGCACGATGTCGACGCGCTCGCCGGCGAGCTCCTGGGTGACCGCCTGGACGCGCGAGCCGCGCATGCCGACGCAGGTGCCGATCGGGTCGATCCGCTTGTCGTTGGTATGGACCGCGATCTTGGCACGAATGCCGGGATCGCGCGCCGCCGACTTGATCTCGAGCAGCCGCTCCTCGATTTCGGGAACCTCGAGCTCGAACAGCTTCATGATGAATTGCGGCGCGATGCGCGAGAGAACCAGCTGCGGGCCGCGCGCGCCGCGGTCGATCTTCATCACCCAGGCGCGCACGCGATCGCCGACGCGCAGGTTCTCCTTGGGGATCATCTGCTCGCGCGGCAGCAGCGCCTCGAGCCTTCCGGATTCCACGATCGCGTTGCCGCGCTCCATGCGCTTGATCGTGCCGGTGACCAGCTCGTCGCCGCGACCGAGAAAATCGTTCAGGATCTGCTCGCGCTCGGCATCCCGGATCCGCTGCAGAATCACCTGTTTGGCGGTCTGCGCCCCGATGCGGCCGAACGGGACGTTCTCGATCGGCTCCTCGAGGTATTCGTCCATCCTGGCGTCGGGCTTGCGGTCCTGCGCTTCCTCGAGCGACAGCATCTGCGCCGCATTCCACTCCGGCGTTTCGTCCGGAACCACGTGCCAGCGGCGGAACGCCTTGTAGTCGCCGGTATTCCTGTCGATTTCGACACGGACGTCGACGTCCTCGCTGAAGCGCTTCTTGGTCGCCGAGGCGAGCGCGAGCTCGAGCGCGCCGAACACGACGTCCCGGTTCACGTTCTTCTCCCGCGCCAGCGCATCCACCAGAAGCAGGATTTCTCTGCTCATCATGCCGCTCCGATCTAGATCTCCGGCACCAGCCGGGCGCGCTCGATGGCCGCGAGGGCGAGCGGCACATTCCGGCCTTCGACCTCGACCAGCGCGCTGTCGCCCGCAAGGCCCCGCAGCAAACCCACGAAATGCCGCCGCCCGCTCGCATCCGGCTCCCGCATGCGCACATCGATTCTCTGCCCGGCGAACCTCGCGAAATCGGCGGCCCGCCTGAGCGGCCGGTCGAGTCCCGGCGAGGAGACCTCGAGCCGGTCATAGTCGATGCCTTCGACCGGGAGCACCCGCGCAAGCTGCCGGCTCACCTCGGCACAGTCGTCAACCGTCACCCCCCCCGGCTTGTCGATGAAGATGCGGAGCATCCTTCCCCGGTTGGAAGCCTGCGCCTCCACCAGCTCGAATCCCATGCCCGCGAGGGTGCCTTCCACGATTTCCGCCAGCGCCGCCATCGCCTCGACCGCTTTTGCGTCGCACAAACAAAAAATGGGCCGAAGCCCATCCCCAAAACGTTGAAAGTTTAGCAGCTTTCGCCCAACCGGACAATGTCCTGCGCGCTCAACTCGAGCCAGCGCCCGGGCTTGAGCGTCCCGGGCAACCGAATCGGGCCATAGCGGGTGCGCACCAGTCGGTTCACGTGAAGCCCGACCGCCTCGAACATGCGCCTCACCTCGCGATTGCGGCCTTCGCGCAGGACCACCCGGTACCAGCGATTCGCGCCGCCTGGCTTGCCGGTTGCCTCGATGGAATCGAATCGCGCGACGCCGTCTTCGAGCCGGACTCCCTCGAGAAGTTCCTTTCGCCGGGCCGCGGCAAGCTCCCCCAGCGCCCGCACCGCGTACTCGCGCTCGATGCCGTGCCGCGGATGCATCAGGCGGCTCGCGAGCTCGCCCGAGCTCGTGACCAGCAGCAGCCCCGAGCTGTTTAGGTCCAGGCGCCCCACCGCGATCCATCGGCCGCCGCGAAGCGCGGGCAAGCGCGCGAACACGGTCGGGCGTCCCCCGGGGTCGCGCCGCGTGACCAGCTCGCCTGCGGGCTTGTTGTAGAGCAGGACTCGAACCGGGGTCCGCGCGACTGCGGCGACGCGCTTGCCGTCGACCTCGATGCGGTCGGTGGCGCTCGCCCTCTCGCCCAGGGCGGCGACCCGCCCGTTCACGCGGACCCGGCCGGCTGCGATCCAGCGCTCGATTTCGCGGCGCGACGCGACACCCGCGGCGGCGAGCAGCTTCTGAAGCCGTTCAGACGGCGCGCTCGACCGGTTCGGCTGCGGGCTGCGGCTGGAGTTCGGCCTTCGGTTCGTCAAGCGGCAGGGTCTTCGCGATCTCTTCGAGCGGCGGCAGCTCCTCGAGCGAGCGCAGTCCCAGGTCGTCGAGGAACCTGCGCGTCGTGGCGTAGAGCGCGGGCCGGCCGGGCGTGTCGCGGTGCCCCACGACGTCGATCCAGCCGCGGGCTTCGAGCGTCTGCACGATCTGCGCCGAAACCGCGACGCCGCGGATGTCCTCGATGTCGCCGCGCGTCACCGGCTGGCGGTACGCGACGATCGCGAGCGTCTCCATCACGGCGCGCGAGTAGCGCGGCGGCTTCTCGGGGCTGAGCCGGTCGATGAACGGCTGGAACTCGGGCCGGGTCTGGAATCGCCAGCCGCTCGCGAGGTTCGCGAGCTCGACCGCGCGGCCGCTCCACTCCTCGCGCAGCTCGCCGAGGAGCCGCCGCAGCGTGTCGGCGCCAATCTCGTCGTCGAACAGGCGCCTCAGGTCGCTGAGCGGCACCGGCTCGGGCGAGGCGAGCAGCGCCGCCTCGATGATGCGCTTGGCTTCAGTGGGATTGGGCATGGGCGAGCCTTACGTAAATCGGCGCGAAGCATTCCGACTGCGTGATGTCGAGCAGCCCCTCGCGCGCGAGCTCGAGCAGCGCGAGGAACGTCACCACCAGCACCGCCACGCCGCGCGCCGGGTCAAACAGCTCCGCGAATTCGAGCACCCGGTGCGCCTGCAGGCGCCGCAGGATCGCGCTCATGTGCTCGCGCACCGAAAGTTCCTCGCGCGTGACGCGGTGATGCGCCGCCAGCCGCGCGCGGTGCAGCAGCCCGCGCCAGGCCTCGGCGAGATCCTGCGGGTTCACCTCCGGCAGGCGCTCGGCGACCGTCTTCTCGATCCAGACCGAGATCGGGAGCACGTCGCGCCCGGCCTGGGGCAGCGCGTCGAGCTTCTGCGCCGCCTGCTTCATGCGCTCGTACTCGAGCAGCCGCCGCACGAGTTCGGCGCGCGGATCCTCGCCTTCCTCCTCCGCCGCCGCCGGCCGCGGCAGCAGCATCCGCGACTTGATCTCCATCAGCATCGCCGCCATCACCAGGTACTCGGCGGCGAGCTCGAGGTTCTTCGAGCGCATCATCTCTACGTACTCGAGGTACTGGCGCGTGAGCGGCGCCATCGGAATGTCGAGAATGTCGAGGTTCTGCCTGCGGATGAGGTAGAGCAGCAGGTCGAGCGGGCCCTGAAAAGCCTCGAGCATCACTTCGAGCGCGTCAGGGGGGATATACAGGTCCCGGGGCAGCTCGATCAGCGGCTCGCCGTAGATGCGCGCGACGGGGGCCGGGATCTCGTTCACGCGTAGGACAGGCCCATTGCTTCGCGTACGTCGCGCATCGTCTCGGCGGCGAGCCTGCGCGCCCGGTCGGTGCCGTCGGCGAGGATGTTCTTGACCAGTGTCGGATCGTCGAGATAGGCCTGGGCGCGCTCGCGCATCGGACCCTGCTCGGCGAGCACCGCGTCGATCACCGGCTGCTTGCATTCCAGGCAGCCGATGCCGGCCGAGGTGCAGCCCTGGCGTACCCAGTCCTGCCTTTCCCTGTCCGAGTACACCTGGTGCAGCGGCCACACGGGGCACTTGCCCGGGTCGCCGGGGTCGCTGCGCTTCACCCTCGCGGGATCCGTGGGCATGGTGCGGATCTTCCGGGTGACCGATTGCGGCTCCTCGCGCAGCGTGATCGAGTTGCCGTAGGACTTCGACATCTTCTGACCGTCGAGCCCCGGCATGCGCGCGGCCTGCGTGAGCAGCGCCTCGGGCTCGACGAGAATCCTGCGACCGCCGCCCTCGAGCCAGCCGTAGAGCCGCTCGCGGTCGCCGCGCGGCAGGTTCTGCTGCTCTTCCAGCAGCGCCTGCGCGCGCTTGAGCGCCTCGCCGTCGCCCTGCTCGAGGAATTTCGTACGCAGGTCCTTCAGCAGCCGGCCCTTCTTCGATCCCATCTTCTTCACGGCGGCCCTGGCTTTTTCCTCGAAGCCGGGCTCCCGCCCGTAGAGGTGGTTGAACCGGCGCGCGACCTCGCGCGTGAACTCGACGTGCGGCACCTGGTCCTCGCCCACAGGAACGAAGCGCGCGCGGTAGATCAGGATGTCGGCGGACTGCAGCAGCGGGTAGCCGAGGAAGCCGTAGGTCGAGAGGTCGCGGTCGGAGAGCTTCTGCTGCTGGTCCTTGTAGGTCGGTACGCGTTCGAGCCAGCCGAGCGGCGCCATCATCGAAAGCAGCAGGTGCAGCTCGGCGTGCTCCGGGACGTGCGACTGCACGAACAGCGTCGCCTGCCCCGGGTCGACGCCGGCGGCGAGCCAGTCGACCACCATGTCAAGCGCGTTCTTCTGCACCTCGCCCGGGCATTCGTAGTCGGTCGTGAGCGCGTGCCAGTCGGCGACGAAGAACAGGCACGGGTACTCCGCCTGCAGCCTCACCCAGTTCTTCAGCACGCCGTGGTAGTGGCCGAGGTGAAGCGCCCCCGTGGGCCGCATTCCGGAAAGGACGCGGGTTTCGTACATCGTCAGAGCTGGAACACCGTCCCGATGACCTGGAACGAGGTCCGCATCATCGGCTCGAGAATGACGCCGAGGTAGCCGCTGAAAAGCAGGAGCAGCAGGATCGGAAAGCCCCACGGCTCGAGCCGCGCGTACTGCCAGGCCATCCGGTGCGGCAGCAGGCTCGCGACGATCCGGCCGCCGTCGAGCGGCAGGATCGGCAGGAGGTTGAGCAGCATCAGGATCACGTTCACCTCGATGCCGGCCGCACCCATGCGCTGCATCGGCTCGGAGAAGAAGCCGGCGGGCAGCAGCTCCCCGAGCTTGATCAGCGCGGCCCAGCCGAATGCCATCGCGAGGTTCGACGCGGGCCCGGCCGCCGCGACCCACATCATGTTCTGCTTCGGCCGCCTGAGCGCAGAGTAGTTGACCGGTACGGGTTTCGCCCAGCCGAAGAGATAGCCCGTGCCGGCGAGGAACTTGCTCATCACGAGGATCGCGACCGGCACGACGATGGTGCCGACCGGATCGATGTGCCTCAGCGGATTGAGGCTGATGCGGCCCTGCGCATAGGCCGTCATGTCGCCGAAGTGGCGCGCGACGTAGCCGTGCGCCGCCTCGTGCAGCGTGATGGCGAAGAGCACGGGGAGCGCATAGATCGCGACGGTCTGAACGAGCGGATTGAAATCCATCGACGACTTCGGGGTTCGCGGGATTTTATCAGAGCGCGGCGACGGCCCCGAGCGGGCCGAGCGCGCCCTTGCCGCGGCGAAGGACGCGCGGCACCTCGCCCGTCAGCTCGATGACGGTCGAGGGCTCGATGCCGCACGAGCCGCCGTCGATCACCAGGTCGAGCGCATGCTCGAGGCGCTCCCGGATCTCCTGCGCGTCCGAGAGCGGCGCGGCGTCGCCCGGCAGCGCGAGCGTCGCCGAGAGCATCGGCTCGGCGAGCTCGGCGAGCAGCGCGCGGGCGACTGCGTGGTCGGGTACCCGCACGCCGATGGTCCTGCGCCGCGGATGGAGCAGCCGCCGCGGCACCTCGCGCGTGCCGCGCAGGATGAAGGTGTAGGCCCCGGGCGTCGCGGCGCGCAGCAGCCGGTACTGCACGTTGTCCACGATCGCGTAGGTCGCGATCTCCGAGAGGTCGCGGCACATGAGCGTCAGGTGGTGCCTTTCGTCCACGCCGCGCACGCGCCGCAGCCGCTCGAGCGCCCGCGCGTCGCCCGGCCGGCAGCCGAGCGCATAGCACGAGTCGGTCGGGTACGCGATCAGGCCGCCGGCACGCACGATGTCCGCCGCCCGGCGCACGAGCCGCCGCTGCGGGTGAGTGGAATGGATCGCGAAGAACTGGGCCAATCAGGGGCCCCAGTCGCGCCACACCGGGTAGAGCCGCGCATCGAGCGCAGGCAGGCTCCCGAGCTCCGCGCCCTCGCCGGGCGCATGGAAGTCCGAGCCGCGCGAGGCTGCGAGGCCGAAATGGCGCGCGAGCTCGGCGAACTCGCGGCACTGGGCGACCGAGTGGCTCGCGCTCACCACCTCGATCGCCTCGCCGCCGGCGTCCCGGAACTCGGCGAGCAGCTCGTTCATCGCGCCCGAAGACAGCCCGTAGCGCCCCGGATGCGAGAGCACCGCGTGCCCGCCCGCAACGGCGATCCAGCCGAGCGCGCTCGCGAGCGCGGCCCACTCGTGCGGCACGTACCCCGGCTTGCCGGGGACCAGAAAGCGCCGGAATCCGGTCGTCGTGTCGGGCACGACGCGCCGTTGCACGAGATGGCGCGCGAAATGCGTCCGGCTCACCATCGCCGTGTTCCCGGCAACGCGCATCGCCCCTTCGAAGGTCCCCGCGATGCCCTCCTTCTCGAGCTCCGCCGCGATCCGGCGTGCGCGTGCCACGCGCCCGCCGCGGACGCCCTCCAGGCCGGCGGCAAGCGCCGCGTTCGCGGGATCGATGCGCAGGCCCACGACGTGCAGTGTCGTACCGCGCCACGTGACCGAGATCTCGACCCCGTTCACGAACGCGATCCCGGCCTCGCGCGCGGCGGCGTGCGCCTCGGCGAGCCCCTCGACCGCATCGTGGTCGGTGAGCGCGAGCATCGTGACGCCATGCGCCGCCGCGCGGCGCACCAGCTCGCGTGGCGTGAGCGCCCCGTCGGATGCGGTCGAGTGACAGTGAAGATCGACGCTCATCCGGTGAGGAATTCCTCGATCAGACGCGCGACGCGCTCGGGCTGGTCGTGGTGCAGCATGTGGCCCGCGTCCGACACCGTGACGTGGCGCAGGTTGCGGAATGCCGCGCGCCGCGCGGCGTGCTCCTCGGCCGAAAGTCCCATGCGCCTGAGCGTCTCGGATTCGGCCGCGTCCACCCACAGCACCGGCGCCTCGACCCGTTCCCAGCATGCGCGCGCCTCGTCCAGGCGGTAAAGCGTCGCGTTCACCCGCTTGTGCGCCGGGTCGCTGCGCAGCACGACTCCACCCTCGGGTGCCTCCTTGCCCCAGTGGCGCGCGAGGAACTCGGCGCGGGGACGCGCGAGGCGCGCGTTGTTCTCCTGCAGGCGATCGGCGAGCGCCTCGAAGCTCGCGTACGAACGAAGCTTCGGCGGCACGCGCAGCTCGTCCATCCACCTCGCGTAGCGCTTCGGCGCCTGCTCGGGCCGGGTCGCCGGCATGCCGAACCCCTCCAGGTTCACGAACTTCGCGACGCGCCCCGGACGCACTCCGGCGTAGATTCCGGCGACGTTGCCGCCCAGGCTGTGGCCCACGAGGTTCGCGGGCGAATCGGGCTCGATGCGCTCGAGCAGAGCGTCGAGATCCGCCATGTAGTCCGCAAACCAGTAGCAGTCGGCGCCGCTCCAGTCCGTGAGGCCGTAGCCGCGCCAGTCCGGCGCATACACGTCCCAGTCGAAGCGCAGCGCGTCGACCAGAAACTGGAACGACGCCGAAACGTCCATCCAGCCGTGGAGCAGGAACATGCGCCGCGAGCGCTCGCCCGGCCAGTGCCGGACATGATAGTTCAGCCCGCGGATCGCGAAGAACAGCGATTCGCTCCGCCTCATGAGAACGCTATGATAGCGGCACGATGCCGATCTACCGACTCGGCGAGCGCTGCGTGGAGCTGCGCGGCGAGCGCCATTACATCGCGCCGGGCGCGGTTCTCGCGGGCTCGATCGTCCTTGAAAACGACGCCAGCGTCTGGTTCGGCGTCGTGATCCGCGCCGACAATGATCGCGTCCACATCGGCGAGGCGAGCAACGTCCAGGACGGGTCCGTGCTGCACGTCGATCCCGGATTCCCCCTGACCCTCGGGCGCAACGTCACGATCGGGCACAAGGCGATGCTGCACGGTTGCACGGTAGGCGACGGGGCACTGATCGGCATCGGCAGCATCGTGATGAACGGCGCGCGGATCGGCGCCGGCGCGCTGCTCGGCGCGAATTCCCTCGTTCCCGAGGGAAAGGAAATCCCGCCGGGCGTTCTCGCGCTCGGCTCGCCGGCGCGCGTGGTGCGCAGCCTCGCGCCCGAAGAGAAGGAAGGCCTGCTGAAGATCGCGCGCGGCTACGTGGAGCGCGCGCGGTCGTTCCGGCTGAGCCTGAACGAGCAGTAGCCTCGTCAGCGCGGCGCCATGCGGATCGCGCCGTCCAGGCGGATCGTCTCCCCGTTCAGCATCTCGTTCTCCACGATCTGGCGCGCAAGCTGCGCGTACTCCTCGGGCCGCCCGAGGCGCGAGGGAAACGGCACCTGCTTGCCGAGCGAGTCCTGCGCCTCCTTCGGCAGCCCGAGCAGCATCGGCGTAAGGAAGATGCCCGGCGCGATCGTGACGACGCGGATGCCGTTTCGCGCGAGGTCGCGCGCGATCGGGAGCGTCATGCCCACGATGCCGCCCTTGGAGGCCGAGTAGGCCGCCTGCCCGATCTGGCCGTCGAACGCGGCGACCGACGCGGTATTCACGATCACGCCGCGCTCGCCAGCCGCATTCGGCACCGCCCTGGCCATCGCGTCGGCTGCAAGGCGGATCATGTTGAAGGTGCCGATCAGGTTGACCGTCACGACCTTGATGAAATGGCCCAGGTCGTGCGGTCCGTCCTTGCCGATGGTCCTCTCGGCGGTTCCGATGCCGGCGCAGTTGACCAGGACATGTATGCCGCCGAACGCCTGGAGCGCCGCTTCCACCGCGGCCCTGCCTTCCGGCTCGGAGGTCACGTCGCATCTGGCGAAACGTCCGCCGATCTCCTTCGCGAGCTTCTCGCCCGCCTCGGCCTGCATGTCCGCGATCAGCACCCTGGCGCCGTTCTCGGCCGCCATGCGCGCGGTGGCGGCACCCAGCCCGGAGGCCCCACCCGTGACGAGGAACACGCTGTTCTTGATCTGCATAAAATCCTCCCGCCGGTTCGAAGCCCCGATGTTATCGGCGGGGGACTCGCGCGGCAAGCATTGGCCGTATAATCCGATTGTTTGGAACCCAAACTAATCATATGAACGCATCCGGGCAGGCGCCGCGACTGGCCTTCGGCCTCGAGTTCGCCCACCTCTATGCGCGCGAGGGCCTCCAGCGCGTGGATGCCGCGTTCCTCGGCTTCGTGGAATCGGCCGATTCCGGATTGCGCGACCGGTTGCTCGCCGCGCGAAGCGATCCCGCGTCGCTCGCCCCGAAGGCGGAATCCGACCTTCTCGTCGCGCTCTCGCCGCATCTCGACGACTTCCTCGCGCGCCTGTTCGGGATCGAATCCGAGGCGCAGGCGCTCGCGGCGCGGCACCACAACTTCGCCCCGCTCTATTCGGTGAAGCGCCTGTTCGTCCAGCGCCGCGCGCTGCACCAGGTGAAGCCCGACGAAGCCGCAGCGCTCGACGCCGCCGGCGCCGAGAAGGAGCTCCGCAGCCTCTTCGGCGGCGCGTTCACCGAGCTCGCGTTCGCGCGCCACGTGACCGAGTGGCAGAAGGACGAGACGGCGAACGCCGCAAAGCTCGGGCTCGCCGCGCGCTACGCGGCGTGGGCTGCGAGCACGCCCGAGGGCAGAGCCAAGCACCGCGGCGGCGTGCTCTTCAAGGCGCCGCGCAAGATCGACCCCGTGCGCCTGGTGCCGCTGCGCACCGACGAATCGCAGGGCTACGCTCGCCACACCCTCGATCGCCTCCGGCGGCGAGAAGGCTTCGCGCTCACCGACCCCGGAACCGACCTCGTCGGCGCGCTCGACGAAGCCAACTACTGCATCTGGTGCCACGAGCAGGGCAAGGACTCGTGCTCCAAGGGGCTGAAGGAGAAGCCGCCCGGCGCCGGGTACCGGAAATCGCCCTTCGGCGTGCCGCTCGCCGGCTGCCCGCTCGAGGAGCGGATCTCCGAGTTCCACCTGGTCAAGACCCTCGGCCAGCCGCTCGCCGCGCTCGCGATGATTGTGGTGGACAACCCGATGCTCGCCGCCACCGGCCATCGCATCTGCAACGACTGCATGAAGTCCTGCATCTACCAGAAGCAGGACCCGGTGAACATCCCGCAGGCCGAGACCCGCACGCTGAAGGACGTGCTCGGGCTGCCGTGGGGCTTCGAGATCTATTCGCTGCTCACGCGCTGGAACCCGCTCAACCTCCGGCGCCCGCTGCCACTGCCGGACTCGGGGCGCAAGGTGCTCGTGGTCGGGCTCGGGCCTGCGGGGTTCACGCTCGCGCATCACCTGCTGAACGAGGGCCACACCGTGGTCGGGATCGACGGCCTGAAGATCGAGCCGCTGCCCGAGGATCTGACGGGGCTTCGCCCGGTGCGCGACGCACTCGAGCTCTATGAGCCGCTCGAGAGCCGCGCCATGGCGGGGTTCGGCGGCGTGGCCGAGTACGGCATCACGGTGCGCTGGGACAAGAACTTCCTGAAGCTCATCCGGCTGCTGCTCGAACGCCGCTCGAGCTTCGCCATGTTCGGCGGGGTGCGCTTCGGCGGCACGCTCACGCTCGAGGACGCCTGGGAGATGGGCTTCGACCACGTGGCACTCTGCGTGGGAGCCGGAAAGCCCACGGTGCTCGACATCCCGAACGGACTGGCGCGCGGCGTGCGCGCGGCATCCGACTTCCTGATGGCGCTCCAGCTCACCGGGGCCGCCCGGCGCGACTCGATTGCCAACATGCAGCTGCGGCTTCCGGTCGTGGTGATCGGCGGCGGGCTGACGGCCATCGACACCGCGACCGAGTCGCTCGCCTACTACGTCGTGCAGGTCGAGAAGTTCCTCGCGCGCTACGAGGCACTGGCGAAGGACATCGGCGAGGACGCGATCCGCGCCGGCTGGGACGACCAGGAGCGCGAGATCGCAGAGGAATTCCTCGCGCACGCGCGCGCGATCCGGGGCGAGCGCCGCGAGGCGGCGCGCGAGGGGCGCGCGCCGCGCATCACCGAGCTCCTCCAGCACTGGGGCGGCGTGACCATCGCCTACCGGCGGCGCCTGGTCGACAGTCCCTCCTACACGCTCAACCACGAGGAAGTGGAAAAGGCGCTCGAGGAAGGCATCGTCTTCGCCGAGGGGTTGACCCCGACGCGCGTGGAAACCGACAACTACGGCGCGGTGCGGGGCCTCAGGCTCAGGCATTCCTCCGGCGCAGAGCACTGGTTTCCGGCGCACACGGTATTCGTCGCCGCCGGCACGCAGCCGAACACGGTGCTCGCACGCGAGGACGCGGCGCATTTCTCGCTCGACGGGAAGTACTTCGCGGCGTGCGACGAGGACGGCAGCCCGGTGAAACCCGAGTACTCGGCCTCCAAGCCGCAGGTGCCGCGGGTGCTGCTGTCGCGCCACGCGGACGGGCGCTTCGTCAGCTACTTCGGCGACGTGCACCCCTCGTACTTCGGCAACGTGGTGAAGGCGATGGGCTCCGCCAAGCAGGGCTATCCCGTGGTATCGAGAGTGCTGCGAGGGATTTCTCCCTCACGAAAGCTCGATGCGGGTTCCTTCTTCAGGGAGCTCTCCTCCCAGCTTCTCGCCACGGTCCACGAAGTCAGGCGCCTCACGCCGACCATCGTGGAAGTCGTGGTGCGCGCGCCGCTCGCGGCGAGGAAGTTCCAGCCCGGCCAGTTCTACCGGCTGCAGAACTTCGAGATGCTCGCTCCACTCGTCGAAGGAACGCGCATGCAGATGGAAGGCCTTGCGCTCACCGGAGCGTGGGTCGACCGCGCCAAAGGGCTCGTCTCCACGATCGTCCTCGAGATGGGTGGCTCGAGCGACCTTTGCGCGATGCTCCGGCCCGGCGAGCGCGTGATCCTGATGGGGCCTACGGGCACTCCCACGCACATTGCCTCGGGCGAGACCGTGGTGCTCTGCGGCGGAGGCTTGGGCAACGCCGTGCTTTTCTCCATCGGACAGGCGTTCCGCGCCGCGGGCTCGAAGGTGCTCTATTTCGCCGGCTACAAGAAGGTGATCGACCGCTACAAGGAAGCCGAGATCGAGAATGCGGCCGACGCCGTAGTGTGGTGCTGCGACGAGGAGCCGGGGTTCCAGGCGCGCCGTCCGCAGGACCGAAGCTTCGTGGGCAACATCGTGCAGGCGATGGACGCGTACGCCGAGGGACGGCTCGGGCCCTGCCCGATCCGGCTCGAGGACGCCGACCGCATCATCGCGATCGGCTCCGACCGCATGATGGCGGGCGTCGCGCGGGCGCGCCACGACCTGCTCAAGGCGCACCTCAAGCCCGCGCACTTCGCGATCGGCTCGATCAACTCGCCGATGCAGTGCATGATGAAGGAGATCTGCGCGCAGTGCCTGCAGCCGCACCGCGACCCGGCCACCGGCGAGACGAGCTACGTGTTCTCCTGCTTCAACCAGGACCAGCCGCTCGACCGCGTGGACTTCAACGTCCTCAACGAGCGCCTGAAGCAGAACTCGCTGCTCGAAAAGCTCACCGCCAGGTGGATCCGGCACTGCATGCCGGAGCTGAAGAAGCAGCGCAGCTTCGTTTAGCGGTGGCGGGGCTCCCTGCGCGGGAGCCGGAGGGTGTCATCGTAAACGGCTTTCCGCGGTCCGATCGCCACGACCTCGACGATCCGGCGCGCACCCCGGCGGTACGCGATTCGCACTCGCCCGGCGCGAAGACTGAGCAGGCCCGGGAGCTCATCGCGCAGCGCCTTCCCCCATGGGGGCTGGTCGTCGGCGCAAGCGTCGCGGTCAAGTGGATTCTGCCGGGGACTGACATCGAGGCGGATTCCGATCGGGCAGCCGAACCAGCATCTATTGTCAAGGCAGGTTGACGCGCGCCACCGCTCCCGTGCTAACTTCGCGAGCAGGAGACCCGGACATGAGCGACGCCTGCCTGATCGTGGTGGATGTGCAGAACGACTTCATGCCCGGCGGCGCGCTCGCCGTGCCCAAGGGCGACGAGGTGGTTCCGGTGATCAACCGCCTCGCGCCGGGGTTCGAGTGGATCGTGGCCACCCAGGACTGGCATCCGCGCGGCCACGCCTCGTTCGCCTCGTCGCATCCGGGCAGGAAGCCCTTCGAGACGG
>JBBINV010000041.1:14112-37333 GCA_037443705.1 Betaproteobacteria bacterium
CGCGCCTTTCCTACGGCGAGCAGGTGCTGTGGCCGGATCATTGCGTGCAGGGGACCGAGGGCGCGGCGCTGCACCGCGATCTCGACATCCCGCGCGCTCAGCTCGTCGTGCGCAAGGGCTACCGGCCCGGCGTCGACAGCTATTCGGCGTTTGTCGAGGCCGACCGCAGGACCTCGACCGGCCTCGCGGCGTGGCTGCGCGAGATGGGGCTGCGGCGGCTCTGGTTCTGCGGCCTGGCCACCGACTTCTGCGTCGGCTGGTCGGCGCTCGACGCGCGCGCCGCCGGCTTCGAGGCGACCGTCATCGAGGACGCCTGCCGTGCGATCGACCTGGAAGGCTCGCTCGAAAAGGCCTGGCGCGACATGCAGGCCGCAGGGGTCGGGCGCACGAGCACCGGGCGCGTCTCGCCCTGATTCAGCGCCGCACGCCGACGTAGCGGTAAAGCGGCTCCGGATCGCGGGCGAGCGCCGCCGGCAGCGCCTCGTGCGCCGAGACGCCGTTTTGCAGGAACACCACCCGGTCGGCGACCCGCAGCGCCAGGTCGACGCGCTGCTCGACGAGCGCCACCGCCACGCCCGCGGCGCGCAGCCGCGCGATGACGCCGAGGATCGCCTCGACCAGGCTCGGCTGCAGCCCCTCGAACGGCTCGTCGAGCAGCAGCACGCGGGGCGATGCGGCGAGCGCGCGCCCCATCGCCACCATCTGCTGCTGCCCGCCGGAGAGCGTGCCGGCGCGCTGCCGCAGCCGCTCGCGCACCGCGGGGAAAAGCTCGTAGACCTCCTCGAGCACGCGCGCGTCGCCGCGGCCCGCGAGCAGACCCATGCGCAGGTTCTCCTCGACGCTCATGAAAGGAAACAGCCGCCGCCCCTGCGGCACGTAGGCGATGCCCAGGCCGGCGATCGTGTGCGGCTCGCGCCCGACGAGATCGGCCTCGCCGAGCGCGATCCGCCCTGAGCGCGCCGGCAGAAGCCCCAGGATCGCCCGGAAGGTGGTGGTCTTTCCGGCGCCGTTGCGGCCGAGGATCGCCAGCACCTCTCCGGGCGCAAGCGCGAGGCTCACCCCTTTCAGCACCGCTGCGCGCCCGTAGCCGCCGCGCACTGCTTCGAGCACGAGCCTCATCGTCCGAGGTAGGCCCTCTGCACCTCGGGGTGGCGCTCGATCTCGGCGGGCGTGCCCTCGGTGAGGATCTCGCCGGCCTCCATCACGGTGACGCGCCCGGCCAGCGCCAGCACCACCTGCATGTTGTGCTCGATGAGAAGCACCGTCGCCTGGCGCGCGATCCGGCGCACCAGCTCGCACAGCGTCGCGATCTCGCCCTCGGCGAGCCCCTGCGTCGGCTCGTCGAGGATGAGCAGGCGCGGCCCGGTGGCGAGCGCCATCGCGATCTCGAGCAGGCGCTGGTGCCCGTAGGCGAGCTCGTCGGCGCGCCGCCCGGCAAGCTCCGCGAGGCCGACCGATTCGAGCGCTGCCCGCACGCGCGCCGCGACCTCGGCCTCGCCCGGCGCCAGCCGCCTCGCCAGGCCCCGCATCAGCGCGCGCTGCGCCGGCAGCGCGACGTTCTCGTAGCAGGTCAGGCCCTTGAAGATGCTGGTCACCTGGAAGGTGTAGGCGATGCCGAGCCGCAGCCGCTCCCAAGGCCGCAGGCGCGTGACATCGCGCCCCTCGTAGCGGATCGTGCCCGCGGAGGGCGCGTGCCGCCCGCAGATCATGCCGACGAGCGTGGTCTTGCCGGCCCCGTTCGGACCGATGATGGCGCGGATTTCCCCCTGCCCCACTTCGAGCGAGACGTCGCGCACCGCGGCAAGGCCGCCGAAGTACTTGGACAGCGCCTGCGTCGCGAGCAGCGGCGCTACGGCAGCCATGGCAGCCAGCGGCCGCGCAGCGTCCCGAGCACGCCGAGCGGGAACCAGAGGACGAGCGCGATCAGTGCCGCGCCGACGAAGAGGAGGTAGCTCGAGGTGATGCCGCTCACGGTGTCGACGAGATAGAACATGAGCGCCGTGCCGAGGAGCGGCCCGAGGACCGTGCCGATGCCCCCGAGCAGCGTCCAGAGGAGCGGATAGATCGAGAACAGGATCGAGGCGAACGTCGAGCCGACGTAGGAGAAAAGCAGCGCGTACCCGGCCCCGGCGGCCGCCGCGAGCGTTCCCGAAACGGCGAGCGCAAGCAGCTTGTAGCGGAAGCTGTCGTAGCCGAGCAGCCGTGTGCGCTCCTCGTTCTCGCGGATGCCGATCAGCACCCGGCCGAGCGCCGAGACGCGCAGCGCCAGCGCCGCGAGCAGGCAGCCGGCGAAGATCGCCAGCGCCAGGTTGTACTTGACCGCCGGCGCCTCGAACGCGAGCCGCGCCCCTGCGAGCTCGAGCGGCGCGAGCTTCCCGGAGAGGATGAAGCCCTGGTCCCCGAGCGTCACGTCGTTGAAGTAGAGCGTGACGAGAAACAGCGCCTGCCCGAACATCATGCTGACGATGAGAAACGACGGCCCGCTCGTCCTGAGCGCCATCAGGCCGAACAGGAGGGCGAGCGCGGTGCCCGAGGCGACCCCGAGGCCGAAGGCCGCCGGGGCGCCCACGCCGAAGTAGTACACCGGGAGCCCCGCGCCGTACATGCCGGCGGCGAAGAACATCGCGTGGCCGAGGCTCATCAGCCCCGTGTAGCCGAGCAGCACGTTGTAGCCGATCGCGTAGCCGGCGAGCACCATGATGCGCGCGACGTTGGTGTGGTGGTACGGCGGCAGCGCGAACTGCAGCAGCGCCAGCGCCGCGAGCACCGCGAGGTGCAGCGCCAGCACCTTGCGCCCGGTGCTCACGCCCGCTCCTCGCCGAACAGCCCCCCGGGACGCACCACCAGCACCGCCGCGACCAGCAGCGTCGCGACGATCTTGGCGAGCGTCGGCGAGAAGAACACCGAGACGATGCCGTCGGAGAGCCCCACCGCGAACGCCGCCACCAGCGTGCCGCGCAGGCTGCCAAGGCCGCCGATGATGACGACGATGAACGAGAGCAGCAGCGGGTCGAGCCCCATCAGGTAATGGGCCTGCTCGATCGGCACGATGAGCACGCCGGCGGCGGCGGCGAGCATTGCCCCCGCCGCGAACACGAAGCCGTAGACGCGGCGCGCCGGCACGCCGTAGGCCTGCGCAATCTCCAGGTCCTGCTGCGCGGCGCGCATGTAAAGACCGAGCCGCGTGCGCGCGATGAGCACCCATGTCGCCGCGAGCAGCGCCGCCGACACCGCGGCGACGACGAGCTTGTAGCCCGAATAGCCGAACCAGGGAAACTCGACCTTGAAATACACCGGCGGCGGCACCGGGCGCGCGTCGGGCCCGTAGAGCATGAGCACCGCCTGCTGCAGCACGTAGAGCATGCCGATCGTGGCCACGATGGTGCTCTCCGGGTGGTAGTCCAGGCGCCGCAGGACCCAGCGGTCGGCGGCGAGCGCGAGACCCCCGACCGCGAGCGGCGCCAGCAGCATCGCCGCCACGAACCCGGCGACCGGCGTGCCCACGGCGTGCGCGCAGGCCCACGCCAGCACCGCCCCGAGCATGTAGAACTCGCCGTGCGCGACGTTGACGATGCGCATCACGCCGAACACGAGCGACAGCCCGAGCGCGGTGAGCGCGAGCACGAACGCGCTCACCGCGCCCTCCAGGAGCGCGAGAAACAGGTGCGGCCCGAAGCTCAGAGCGGCTGCTTCGTGTAGTCGCCTTCCGGCGGATACAGGCCGTCCTCGATCGAGGTGCGGTGCACCACCTTCAGTTTCCTGCCCTCGACGCGCGAGATGTTCTGATGGCCATAGCACTGGTGCAGCCGCCCGTCGAAGCGCTTGGCGCCCTGCGGGTGCGCGAGTCCCTCGGCGAAGCCCTTCTCGGCCTCCAGCGACTCGATGAGCTTGCGGTAGTCGCCGGCCGTGGGGTCCTTGTAGCCGCTCTTTTCGACCGCCTGCTTGATGACGTGCAGCGTCTCCCAGCAGCCGAACATGTGCGAGAAGGTTGAGACGTCCTTCGGATCGGCGAGGCTCGCGCCGGCGTCGTTCACGCCGACGCGCTGGCGGAACTCGCGCACGTAGGCAGGCTCGTTACCCTGCAGGTAGCGCGGAAAGGCCTCCCAGAAATAGGTCCCTTCGAGGTACTCCAGCCCCGCGCTCGCCATGTCCACGCCCTCGAGCGAGTCGATGAAGCCGAAGATCTGCGGCCGCTTCTTGCCGAAATGCTCGCCCATCTCCTTGACGAACGTCAGCACGCCAGGGCCGACCATGACGTGGTAGAGCACCTCGGTGTCGGCCGGCACGCGCGCGAAGTACTTGGTGAAGGAGCGCTCGGCGGGCGGGATGGCGAGCTTTTCCAGCACCTTGCCGCCGTGCTTCTCGGCGGCCTGGCTGAAGTAGTCGCGATGGTCGTACCCGAAGGCGTAGTCCGGGAAGATCATCGTCACCTTCTTGCCGAGCTTGCCGAGGATCCAGGAACCGACCGCGGTGACCTGCGCGCGCACGTCGGTGATGCCGGGCTGGAAGCAGTAGCGGTTCATCTTGCCCGAGGCGACGTGGTAGCCCTCGCTCACCACGAAATACGGGATCTTCAGCTCGCCGGCGCGCGGTGCGGAGGCGATGACGACGTGCGAGAACAGCGTCCCGTAGACGAAATCCACCTTGTGCTGGCGCGCCAGCTTCTCGACGACCTCGGGACCGCGCTTGGGATCGGTGCCGTCGTCCTCGGCGACGATCTCGACCGGCCGCCCGGCCATGCCGCCTTTCTCGTTGATCAGCTTCACCGCCGCGGCCGTGGTGCGCTCGAACCAGCGCCCGTACACCGCGCCGATGCCCGTGCGGTGCACCTGGAAGCCGATGCGGATCGGGCGCGCCTGGGCGCGCGCGAACGGCAGGTTGAGCACGCTGCCCGCGAGCCCGGCACCCGCGAGCGAGCCGAGCGAGATCAGGGTGCGGCGGCGGCTGAAGCCGGGAGCGGCGGACGCGCCCCGGTTGCTGCGATCCTGCGACATGAGTTGTCTCCTCTCGAAAAGCCGCTTCTGCGACGGCGTGCGCAAGCTATAGCACGCGGGGCGCCGCCTGCCTAGTGGCCCACACCCGGGCGGCTCAGCCGGCGACCGGCGTGGACAGCAGCCAGAGCCCGAACACGGTATAGCCCACCATGAGGACGGTCATCGGCGCCTGGCTCGCGGCCGCGGCGCGCGGGCGATCGTACTCGCGCAGTGCGATCGCGTGCGCGACGAACACCGCCGCGACGTGCCCGAGCACGATCGCCGCGACCTGCAGGTTCCAGATCGCGTGCACCGTTTCGTGCCGGGCGAGAAACGACGCGGTCACGTGCCAGTCCCGGAAACCGAGCAGGTTCCAGCCAAGGCCGAACGGATCCGAGAGCGCTCGCAGCGCGTGCTGCGAGTCGACCAGGAAGAAGGGCAGGTAATGCGCGAAGTGGTAGGCGAACGCGATCGGCACGATCGCGACCACGTAGCGGCCGGACGGCCGCGGGGCTGCGCGCCCGGCGATCGCGCCGCCCGCACGCACCGCGATCGCGTACGCCGCGGCGAGCGCCAGCCACATGCCCGCGAGCCCGAGCGTGTTGACGGCTATCAGGCCGGTCCGCCCCGGATACTCGAGCGGGTTCGCGCCAACCCGGGTGAGCCACCAGAACGTGAGCGCCAGGCCGTCGAAGGAGACCGACGCGAGCGCGAGCAGCACGAAGGCGGCCATGCCACGCTCGAGAGCCGGCGTTCCGAGCAGGCCGGCGCAGGGGATCCCGGCCTGCAGGCCGGCGCGTGAGTCGCTCGCGAACGGCGCGAGCCAGCCGACCACGCGGAAGTACACCGAGAACGCCTCGGCGTGGGCGAGCCACGCCGGCAGGCCGAACGCAAGCATGCCGGCGAGCGTCAGGAGCGCGTAGCCGGTCGCGGCGAGCGCGAGGATCGCGGGATCCATCGGCGCGGGGTAGACGAGCTCGTACCAGGCGAAGGCGAAGAACGTGATCACCGCGGGCCAGCTCCCCAGGCGCGCCGGATAGGCGAGCGGCGCGCGCTCGCGCCATGCGGCGAGCCCCGGGAGCGCGGTCGCAAGGCGGTGCAGCGCCCGCCAGGGATTCACCACCTTCCACAGGTCGCCGAACAGCGCCACCAGGTAGGTGAACCCCACCCACCAGAGGCTCCACACGAAGGTCGGCAGCGGGTTCGCGAGCGGATCGCGCGTGCCCGTCAACCCGGCGAGCACCAGCGCGACGAAGAGCGCAAGCCCGAGCGCGCTCGGCCACAGGCCGGCGCCGCCCCCCGAGGCGGCGAGCCGCACGCGGAAGCGCTCGAGCCAGGCCACGGCGCGCGAGGGCGCCAGCGCGATCACCGCGAACGAGAACGCGACCGCCAGCGCGCCTCCCAGGATGTAGCGCCCGGTCGGCAGCAGCATGACGAAGCCGCGCTCGCCGGTGTGCGCCGCCGCCGTGCCCGCGGCGAGCGCGCCGAGCACGATTCCCGCTGCCGTTCGTGCCTGCACCGGCGCATTATAGGTAGAATGCATCGAAGTAGCGATTTCAGGCGCGTCCCGAGGGTTTCGGTCGAGAACTGGCTTGTCGCATAGCGGCGTATATTTGACACCGCCGATGCCCGCCTACGCCCGCCCGACCCGTATCGACGATGCGCTGGAGCTGCTCGCGCGCGGGGGACGCACGGTGCTTGCAGGCGGCACCGACTTCTATCCCGCCCAGGTCGGCAAGCCGCCGGCCGGCGACGTTCTGGACATCACCGCGGTCGCGGAACTGCGCGGGATCCAGGAACGCGCCGATCACTGGCGGATCGGTGCCGCGGCGACCTGGAGCGAGGTGATCGAGGCGAGGCTGCCGCCGCTCTTCGATTGCCTGAAGCTCGCCGCGCGCGAGATCGGCGGCCGGCAGATCCAGAACGCCGGCACCGTCGCCGGCAATCTCTGCAATGCGTCGCCCGCAGCCGATGGCGTTCCCGCGCTCCTCGCGTTGAATGCGAACGTGGAGCTGGCGAGCGCACGAGGCTCGCGCACGCTTTCGCTCGGGCAGTTCATCGTCGGTCCCCGCAAGACCGTTCTCGCGCCCGACGAGCTCGTGACCGCCATTTCCGTGCCAAGGCCCGCGCGTCCCGCGAAGAGCCACTTTCTCAAGCTCGGCGCGCGCAGGTACCTCGTGATCTCGATCGCGATGGCCGCCGGCGTGATCGAGCACGGCAACGGTATCGTGCGCGCGGCCAGGATTGCGGTCGGCGCCTGCTCGCCGGTTGCGAAAAGATTGGCGGATCTGGAAAAGGATCTCGTCGGGAAACCCCTGGAGAAGAACTTGTCGCAATGCCTCAGACGGGATCACCTCTCTCCGCTCTCCCCGATCGATGACGTGCGCGGGAGCGCCGATTACCGGCGCGATGCGGTTCTCGTTCTCCTGGCGAGATTGCTGGAGCGGCTGGCGTGAACCGCCCGCGCGCTGATTTCATCGCCGAGACCGTCGAATTCCGGGTGAACGGGCGCAAGGTGCGCGCTCGATCGCCGCGAATTGCGCGGCTGTCGGATGTGCTGCGCGACGAGCTCGCGCTCACCGGAACCAAGGTGGGCTGCAATGCGGGCGATTGCGGCGCCTGCACGGTTCTCGTCGACGGGAAGCAGGTGTGCTCCTGCCTTACCGCGCTCGGCCAGGTGGAGGGCCGCGAGGTGCTCACCGTGGAAGGTCTTGCCGGCGACGAGAGGCTTGCGCCGCTTCAGATCGCCTTTCACAAGCACGGCGCCGCGCAATGCGGCATCTGCACTCCGGGGATGCTGATGGCGGCGAGCGAGCTGCTTTCGAAAAATCCGTGTCCTGCGCAAGCCGAGGTGAAAGACGCTCTCGGCGGTGTCCTTTGCCGCTGCACCGGCTACCAGAAGATCGTGGAAGCGGTGCTCGACGTGGCCAACGCGCCGACGCTTCCCCTTCCGCCGGCCGCCGAAGAAGCGGTAGGGGCGCGCGCCGTGAAGGTGGACGGAATCCCGAAACTCACCGGTGCCGAAAAGTACGGAGCGGATGCCGTTCCTGCCGATGCGCTGTGGATAAGGGTGATCCGGTCTCCGCATCATCGGGCCGGGTTCCGCTTTTCCGGATTGGAGGCGTTCCTCAGGGCAAACCCTGGAATCGAGCGGATTCTCACTGCCTCCGACGTGCCGCGAAACGGCTTCGGCATCTACCCGAACATCAAGGACCAGCCGGTGCTCGCCGAGCGCGAGGTGCGCTTTCGCGGCGAGGCGATCGCCGCGATCGTCGGTACGCGGGAATTCATCCGTTCATTCGACCCGGATTCGTTTCCCGTGCGCTGGACGCCGCTGCCGGCCGTGATCGGGCTGGAGGACGCGATGGCCGAAGGCGCGCCGCTCGTGCAGGCGGACAGGCCCGGCAATCTGCTGCTCGATGGCGGGGTGAAGAAAGGAAGCGTGGAAGACGGTTATTCGAAATCATCGGTCGTCGCGGAAGACTCGTTCGAGACCGCCTTCGTGGAGCATGCCTACATCGAGCCCGAGGCCGGGTGGGCGCGGCGCGTGCGCGACCGCATCGAGGTGCACGTCGCCACGCAGACGCCCTACATGGATCGCGACGAGGTGGCACGCGTGCTGGAGCTCGCGCCCTCGCGGGTGCGGATCGTGCCCACGGCCTGCGGCGGCGGCTTCGGCGGCAAGCTCGACGTTTCCGTGCAGCCGCTCATAGCGCTCGGCGCGTGGCTCACCGGCCGCCCGGTCGCCTGCGTCTATTCGCGTCCGGAGAGCATGGCCTCGACCACCAAGCGCCATCCCGCGCGCATCCGGGCGCGGTTCGGCTGCGACGCGGACGGGCGGCTCCTGGCGTGCGAGGTGGACGCGCTCTTCGATACCGGCGCTTACGCGAGCTGGGGGCCCACGGTGGCCACGCGCGTGCCGATTCACGCCACCGGTCCCTACGCCGTACCGAACGTGCGCACGCGCGGCCGCGCGTATTTCACGCATTGCCATCCGAGCGGCGCGTTCCGCGGCTTCGGCGTGCCGCAGAGTGCGATCGCGCACGAGGCCATGATGGACGCGCTCGCCGACCGTCTCGGCATCGACCGCCTGGAGATCCGGCGCCGCAACGCGCTCAAGGCGGGCGACCGCACCGCGACCGGGCAGCGTCTGGAACATTCCGCGGGACTGGCGGAATGCCTCGACGCGCTGGAGCCGCACTGGAAAAACGAAAAAAGGCTCTCTGAAAAGTTCAATCGAGACCACCCCTTCCTCAGGCGCGGTGTCGGGATCGGCTGCATGTGGTACGGAATCGGGAACACGGCGCTTTCGAATCCCTCCACGATCCGGATCGGTCTCTCGACCGGGGGCGTGCTCACGCTCTACAACGGCGCGGTCGACATCGGCCAGGGCTCCAGCACGACGCTCACCCAGGTCGCCGCCGACGCGCTCGGCCTGCCCATGTCGCAGTTCCGTCTCGTCGTGGGCGACACCGGCCGAACGGCGGACGCCGGCAAGACCTCCGCGTCGCGCCAGGCGTTCATTTCGGGAAAGGCCGCGGAGCTCGCGGGGCTCGACCTGCGAAGGAGGCTTTTCGAGATTGCCGGCGCGCCCCACGGCGAGTGGCGCGACCGCCGTTACCGCCTTTCCCTCGAAGGTCCTGTGGTCGTGTTCCGGAAAGACGGAATCACTCATCGCATCACCCTTCGGGACGAAATCGTCGGCGAAGGCCATTTCGATCCCCCGACCACGCCGCAGGACGAGAACGGCCAGGGCTCGCCGTACGCGACGTACGCCTTCGCCGCGCAAATCGCCGTCGTGGAGGTCGATCTCGAGCTCGGCACGACGAAGGTGCTGCGCATTCACGCCGCGCACGATGTCGGCCGCGCGCTCAACCCGATCCAGGTCGAGGGCCAGATCCAGGGCGGCGCGCTGCAGGGACTCGGCCTCGCGCTGATGGAGGAGTACCTGCCCGGCAGGACCGAGAATCTGCACGATTACCTGATTCCCACGATCGGCGATGCGCCGGAGGTGCGGTGCATTCTCGTGGAGGATCCGGAGCCGCTCGGGCCATACGGGGCGAAGGGCGTGGGCGAGCCCGGGCTGATTCCGACGGCGCCTGCGATCCTTGGCGCGATTCACGACGCGACCGGCGTGCGGATGCGCCGGGTTCCCGTGCTGCCGCACCGCCTGCTGGCCGAACTGAAACGCCATGCGCGACCCTGAGGACGCACCCGAGAGCCGCGAACCGCTGACCGGCGACGTGATCCGTTGCGACGCCTGCCCGGTGCTCTGCCGCATCCGCACGGGCCAGGCGGGCGCCTGCGACCGCTACGCGAACGAGGATGGCCGGCTCGTGCGCGTCGATCCGCTCCTGATCCTCGAGCGAGGCGGCGACGCGGTGCCGTTCCTCGCGCGCGGCAAGCCCTGGAGCGGCGAGCTCGTGGCGCCCTTCGTCACCGGCGTCGGCGCGACGACGACCTACCCCGATTACAAGCCGGCGCCTTTCATCGTCGCGCAGAAGGCGCACGGCGTGGACATGGTGACGGTCGTGACCGAAGGGATCTTTTCCTACTGCGGCCTCAAGGTGAAGATCGACACCGACCGCTTTCTCGGGCCCGAGCAGGCGGCGGTGCGCGTGGACGGCGAGCAGGTCGGGCACGTCACCACGGCCGAATACGGTTCGCAGATGCTGTCGCTCGGCGGCGTGCGCCACCTCACCGGCGGCTCGAAGAAGGAAGGCTCGGTCACCTGCGACGCCCTGCTCAGGCTCGCAAACAAGGAACCGGTGGAGCTCCGCATCGACGACGGCGCCGCCGTGGTCGTGCAGGCGGGCGCGGCGCCGGTGGTCAACGGTGCGCGCGAAGAGCGCATGCGAGTGGGCTGCGGAAGCGCGACGATCGGAATATTCGCGAAGCAGTGGCACGGGCAGGCCGACGAGGTGATCGTGGTGGACGACCACATCACGGGCGTTCTCACCGAGCATCAGGCCGGGCGGTTTCTCGGGATGCACCCGTCCGGAATCCGCGTACGCGGCCGCAAATCCACGCCCGGGCGCTACTTCAAGGTTGCCGAACCGGGACTGGGGTGGGGCGGCACCGACATCACCGATCCGCTCTCGATCATCGAGAAGATCGACCCGAAGACGGCGTGGCCGGGACTTCGCCTGCTGATGGTCTCGACGACAGGCGAAGACGCGGAGTGGTTCGTTCTCGACGAAGAGCTTCGACCACGGAAAACGCCGATGCCCGGCCCTGTCCGCAAGGTCGTCGACCGCATCGCCGAGAACTGCGAGCCCGCGCTGTGCTCGGTGCTCTTCATGGGCGGCGCGGGCGGGAGCCTGCGAGCCGGCGTCACCGAGAACCCGGTGCGGCTCACGCGCTCCGTGAAGGACCTGCTCACGCGCGTCACCTGCGGCGGCGCGCCGGTCTACGTGTGGCCGGGCGGCGGCATCACCGTGATGGTGGACGTGCTGCGCATGCCCGGACGCTCGTTCGGCTACGTGCCTACGCCCGCGCTCGTGCTTCCGATCGAGTTCACGATGGCCCTGGACCACTACGGCGCGATCGGCGGGCACATGGATCGAGTGGAGACCGTGGAAAGCGCGTTGAACCGGACCCGATACAGGGTAGAGGCATGGGCCCGCTGAAAGCCATGCTCCCGGGCGCCCGGCTGCATCTGCAGCACGGACCGATCGATCTCGTCATTGAAGCATGGGGAGAAGAAAGCGAGGTTTCGCGTTCCTACGACATCGCCTGGACCCGTTTTCAGGGCATCTTGAGCACGCTGGTTTCGGAACTCGGCCTCCTCCGGCATCCCGTTCAGACGAGCTATCCCCTCGCCCGCGGGCCCGTGGCGCGGCGCATGGTCGCCGCCGTGTGGCCGCATCGGGCGGAGTTCGTCACCCCGATGGCGGCCGTTGCCGGGGCGGTGGCGGACGAGATTCTTGCGGCGATGCTGAAGGGCGCCAGACTGCGAAAAGCCTATGTCAACGATGGAGGGGACATTGCGGTTCACGTCGAATCCGGAGAGAGTTTCGAGACGGGCATCGTGAACAACCCGTATCAGCCCGCGCTGGACGCCACGCTTGGGATTCGAGCCTCCTGCGGCGTCGCCACCTCGGGCTGGCGCGGGCGCTCGCAATCGCTCGGCATCGCGGATGCCGTCACCGTCGTCGCGAAGGATGCGGCGAGCGCGGATGCGGCGGCGACGCTGATCGCCAACGCGGTGAACGCGGAGCATCCGGCGATCCGGCGCCTGCCGGCGCGCGCGCTCAGGGAGGATTCGGACCTTGGCGATCTTCCGGTGACGGTCGCGGTGGGGCCCCTGCCCCGGAGCCTCGTCGAAGAAGCCCTTGACGGCGGCCTGCGCGCAGCGCGGGCGATGCAGGCGCGCCGGCTGATCCGGGCGGCGTATCTCGCGCTCCAGGGCGTGACCGCGATTTCTCACGAACCGGCGGTTGGCCGTAGACTTCGATCCTCATGAGACGCCTCGCGCTCGCCCTGCTCGCCCTGGCCGCCGCGCTGCCTGCCGCGGCCGGCGAGATCGTGGTGCTGTATCTCGGCGCGCCCGACTGCCCGTACTGCGCGCACTGGGAGTCACAATCCAGGCCCGGGCTGCTCGCCTCGCCCGAAGCGTGTTCGTTCCGCTACGCGGAGGTGCATGGCGAAACGCTTCGCCGCCCCATCGAGGCGCGCCACTACCCGCCCGAATACCGATGGGTCTACGATCAGATCGGCCCGAGCCGCGGCGTCCCGCGCTTCGTGCTCGCGGTCGACGGCAAGGTCACGCTCACCGCCTACGGCACCGGGGGCTACCGCGAGGTCTTCCTGCCGCGCCTGAGGCAAGCCGTTGCGAACTCGCTCGCGCTCAAGGAAGATCAGCAATGAAGTACCGCCGTCTCATCGCACTTGCGCTGACGGGCCTCCTTTTCCCCGGGGCGCAGGCCCGGACCATCAAGGTCGGCGAGCTGAACGGCTACTAGCTGTTCCCCGCGTTCCTCGAGCCCCGCCGAAGGGCTGGACGATCGCGCTCGGGGAGATATCCGCGGGGCGGACGGCGCCGATACCGGGAAAGTGATTTCTGGTCATGTGACACAAAGGATTCGCCGTGGACCGCGTGCTGCCGATTTCCGAAGTCAAGGCCGGACTCCCCGAGCAAGAGCCGGCGGAACGGGTGATGCGAGGATGAGCTGGATCGCGGGCATCGACGTCGGAGGGACCTTCACGGATCTGATTGCGCTGGATCCTGATTCGGGGGAAGTCCGGCTTGCCAAGGTTCCGACGACGCCCGGGAACCAGGCATTCGGGGTCCTGAATGCATTGAACGAAACGGGCATCGAGCTGCGCAATCTCTCGCTGATCGTCCACGGCACCACCACGACGACGAACGCGCTCCTCGAGCGCAAGCTCGCGAAGACCGGGTTGATCACCACGAAGGGCTTTCGCGATGTGCTCGAGCTCGGGCGTCGCACGCGCCCCAGGCCCTACGGCCTCACCGGCTGGTTCGAGCCGCTGATTCCGCGCGAGCAGAGGCTTGAAGTTCGGGAGCGGATGGATGCCGAAGGCTCGGTCTTGGAAGGCCTGGACGAGGAGCAGTTCCGATCCAGCGTCGAACAACTCGCTGCCGCTGGTTGCGAATCGCTGGTCATCCATTTCCTGCACAGCTACATCAATCCGGCGCACGAGCGGCGCGCGCTGGAGCTCGCGCGCGCGCTCTGGCCGAACCGCTACGTGACCGCGGGGCATACGGTGCTCTCCGAATACCGCGAGTACGAGCGCGGGGTCACTGCGGCGGTGAACGCCAGCGTGCAGCCGATTCTCGACCGCTATCTCGAGAAGCTCGCGGGCGAGCTGAAGGCACGCGGCTTCGCGAACGAGCTGCTCGTCATGCAGGGCAACGGCGGTACGGTGAACGCGGCGCTTGCTGCCGAGACCGCGGCGAACACGGTGATGTCGGGACCCGCCTCGGGCGTGATCGCGGCGGCCTATTGCGCGGCCGCGGCGGGGTTCAGCCACGCGATTACCTACGACATGGGCGGAACCTCCACCGACGTGAGCCTCATCATGGACGGCGTGCCGCAGGTGTCCTCGGAGCTCGAGATCGAGTACGCCATGCCGGTGCACGTGCCGATGGTCGACGTGCACACGATCGGCGCCGGCGGCGGTTCGATCGCGTACATCGGCGAGGACGGGATGCTGAAGGTCGGGCCAAAGAGCGCCGGCGCCCACCCCGGCCCGATCTGCTACGGTCGCGGCGGCACCGAGCCCACGATTACGGATGCGAACCTGCTTCTCGGAAGGCTGAATGCGGAAAAGCTCTTGGGAGTCGACGGGAGTGCAGACCGGAAAAGGATCGAAGACCTCTTTCTCGAAAAGCTCGGCAAGCCCCTCGGCCTCGACGTCACGCAGGCGGCCGCGGCCATCATCCGCATCGCCAACGACAAGATGGCAGGCGCGATCCGCATGGTGTCGCTCGCGCGCGGGCACGATCCGCGCGACTTCGTGCTCTTTCCCTTCGGCGGCGCGGGGCCGCTTCACGCCGCCGCGCTCGCGCGCGAGCTCGGGATCCCGAAGCTTCTGGTGCCGATGCGGCCCGGAATCACCAACGCGCTCGGCTGCGTGGTCGCCGATCTCCGTCACGACTACGTGAACACGGTCAACAAGCCGGTCGCCGAGGTCGATCCGCAGGACGTCGAGCGGATCTTCCAGGCTCAGATCGAGAACGGAAAGCGGCTGCTCGAGCGCGAAGGCGTTGCGGTAGAAGGCATCCGGCTGTTGCACTCGGCCGACATGCAGTTTCAGGGTCAGAGCCACATCCTCACCGTGCAACTCCCGAAGCCCGAGGCGTCGCGCGAGGAGCTCCAGGCGGCGTTCGACCGCGCCTACTGGGACCGCTTCGGCGTGGAGCTTCCCGAGATCCGCGCGGTTCTGGTCAATCTGCACACCGCGGTGATCGGTCTTCGCCCACGACTTGATCTTGGCCTTCTTTCCGGAAAGAAGGCTGCCGACCCTGTCAGCCATCGCCAGGTCTGGTTCGAGAGCGGCTGGCAGAAGACGCCCGTGTACCGGCGCGAGAGCCTGCCCGAATCCTTCGAAGGGCCTGCGATCATCGAGCAGCTCGACTGCACCACCGTGCTCGAGCCCGGCAGCCGCGCGCGCGTAGACGCGCTCGGCAACCTTCTCGTGGAGGTCGATTGAGCAATTTCGGACTGCTTCTCACCCTGACCGAGCCGCGCCCCGAGCTCGAGACCGAATTCAACGCCTGGTACGACACCGAGCACATCGCCGAGCGGCTCGCGATCCCCGGGTTTCTGTCCGCGCGCCGCTGGGTCGCCGACGTGAAGCCCGGCGAAGGCAAGTACCTCGCGACCTACGAGCTCGTCTCGCCCGGCGTGCTGCGAACGACCGAATACCTGCGGCGCTACGACAATCCCACGCCCTGGACGCGGCGAAGCCTCGGCGCCACCACCGTCTTCCGGCGCTGGGCCTGCGAGCAGATCAACCCGGGCGACGCGCTCCCGCCGATGATGTCGCACGCGCTCTTCGCGGCGATCGGCGACGCCCCGCCCGAGCACGAGGACGAGTTCAACCGCTGGTACGACGAGGAGCACATCCCGCTCCTGTCGCAGGTGCCGGGCGTCCTGCGCGCGCGCCGCTTCGTAGACCCGCGCGGCAAGCCGCGCTACGTCGCGCTCTATGACCTCGCCGATGAATCCGTGCCGCAGCACCCGCAGTGGCAGGCCGCGATCGCGACCGATTGGGCGAAGCGCATCGACAAGCTCACCGAGAGCTGCGAGTGGCTCCTGCGGCTGTACCGAAGCTACACGCCGGCCTGAGATGGCGCACGCGCTGAAGGCGGTTCCCGACCTCCTCAGCGCCGCGCTGCTCTACGCGCTGTGGGCCGAGCCGCAGCGCTTCGGCCTCGAGTGGTTCAAGTCGGGCGTGTTTGCGCTGATGCTCGAGTTCTTCGTCATCCACGCCGGCGGCTTCATGGCCGTCACCGTCACCGACCCCGAAGCCACGCCGCGCAGCAGCATGCTGCGCCTGGCCGGCTGGAGCGCTGGCTACCTCGCCTTCATCAGCCTCTTCGCGCTCGGCTTTGACGCCTGGTGGATGGTCGCCGCGTTCGCCTGGTTCTGCTTCTCCAAGCTCCAGGCCATCTGGCATGGCGGCCCGCTCACCGAACGCGACCGTACCCACGCGGTCGTAAGCTGGGCCCTCAGCGTGGTGGTGTTCCTGGGCGCCATCGGCCTCACGATCGAGACCGACATCCCGATGCTCGGCGCCACCCAGGAAATCCGCGACGCCGCCGGCCTCGACGCCAAAGGCGGCGTCTGGGAAGCCGAGCCCCACCGCGCCCTCGCCGGCGCGGTGCTCTACTTCGCCGTCATGGCCCTCAGCCGGCCGCTGCTGTCCTGGGGATTCGCTCCCCGCCCCGCTCCAAACGCAGATCGATCTTCGGCGGCACGATGACGATCCCTTCTGAGATCTGCGAATTCAATCAATTGCGCCCCGGCAAGGCGTATATGCAAAGCCGCGTGTTCTCCAAGCCACTGATTCTCTGCAGCCGTGAGCTTGCTTCAGCGAAGTTGCGGCGCGAACATTGGTAATTCACGGAAATGCCGATCCAATTCGTTAGACGCCCGATCGATGCCGTGCCGGACTCGTACAATTCAAGCTCCCGCAGCCGATCACGCGCGACAAGGCGAAGGAGGTGTTCCTCAGCACCGCGCCGAAGTACCGCGGCACGCAGGGGCTGATACGCAAGTACTACGTGCTGTCGCAGGACGGCGGCACGGCGGGCGGGGTGTATCTGTGGAAGTCGCGCGCGGACGCGGAGCGGCAGTACTCGGAGGAGTGGAAGAATTTCGTGCGCGAGAAGTACGGCGCGCCGCCGGTGATCACGTATTTCGAGAGCCCGGTGGTGGTGGATAATCAGGCGAACGAGATCGTCTCGGACTGATGAACCGCGCCGCATCCGCCCTCCTCGACCCGATCACGCTCGCCGTGATCCAGAACGGTCTGCAGCAGGTGTGCAACGAGATGGACCTCGCGTTCTGCCGCGCGGCGTTCTCGCCGGTGATCTCGGAAGGGATGGACCGCTCGGACGGGATCTACGCGCGCGAGGACGGGGCGCTGATCGCGCAGGGCGAGCTGGGGCTCCCGGTGTTCGTGGGGACGATGCAGTACTCGACCCGGAACGTGATCGAGCACGTGCGCGCGAAAGGCCTCTCGCTCGAGCCGGGCGACGTGTTCATCGTGAACGACCCGTACCTCGGCGGCACGCACCTGATGGACGTGCGCTTCGTGAAGCCGTTCTTCTACAAGGGGGCGCTGTGGTGCTGGCTCGCGAACACGGGCCACTGGCCGGACCTGGGCGGCATGGTGCCCGGCGGCTTTTCGGCGAACGCCACCGAGGTCGAGCAGGAGGGACTGCGGCTGCCGCCGGTGAAGCTCTACAAGAAGGGCGTGATGGACGAGGAGATCCTCGCGATCATCCTCTCCAACATCCGCATCGCGGACCAGAGGATCGGCGACATCAAGGCGCAAGGCGCGGCGCTCGCGATCGGCGAGAAGCGCCTCACCGCCCTGCTCGATCGCTACGGCGCGGACACGGTGCGGGCCGCGATCGGCGAGCTCCGGCGGCGCGCCGCGCAGCAGATGCGCGCCAAGATTGCGCGCATTCCGCAAGGGACGTACGAAGGCCATTCGATCGTCGACTCGGACGGCGTGGTGGACGAGCCGCTCCACATCCGGTTGAGAGTCACGAAGACGAAGGCCGACGAGCTCGTGTTCGATTTTTCGGGCTCGTCGCCGCCCTGCCGCGGGCCGATGAACTCGGTGATCGCGACCACGCTCTCGTCGGTCTATCTCGCGGTGAAGCACGTGTTTCCCGACGTGCCGATCAACGCCGGCACCTACGAGCCGCTCAAGGTGATCGAGCCGGAAGGGACGTTCCTCTACGCGAAATATCCGCGCCCGGTCTCGGGCTGTGCCGCCGAGGTGAGCCAGCGGATCGCGGAGGCCGTGTTCAGCGCGCTCACGCGGGCGATTCCGGAAGCGCTTTTCGCTGCGCCCGCGGGCACCTCGGGCAACCTCGCGATCGGCGGGTTCGACCCGAAGCGCAACCGCTCGTACGTCATGTACCTGTTCACCGGCGGCGGCTACGGCGGCAGCCGCATCTCGGACGGAATCTCGAACGGCTGCTCCACCATCGGCATCTCCAAGATGCCGCCGGTCGAGGTGATGGAGCAGTACTACCCGGTGCTGTTCGAGGAGTTCGCGATCCACGAAGGCTCGGGCGGCGCGGGCAAGGCGCGCGGCGGCTTCGGCGTCAACTACGCGATCCGCGTGCTGCGGGGCGAAGCGCGCGCTTCCATGGTGATGGATCACGGACGCACAGGGCCGCTGGGGGCGCTGGGGGGAATGAATGGAGGGGTGAATCGCGTGGCGGTCGAGCAGCGCGGCACGATCTATGAACCCCCGCATCTTTCGAAAGACCAGGACATCCACCTGCAGCCGGGCGACGTGATCCGCGTCTCCACGCCCGGCGGCGGCGGCTACGGCGATCCGCTCGAGCGCGATCCGGCGAAGGTCGCGCGCGATGTAATGCGCGGGTATTACACGAAGGAAGAGGCCGCGAAGCTGTTCGGCGTGCGCTGGGGCCCCGACGGCAGCGCGCACCGGCCCCCGGGCTCCGCTACCAGAGCGCCCGGCGAAAGCGCTGCCTGAGAAGATCGTCGCGCGTCAAGAGCCGGGCGCGCGAGATTTCCGCGTCGGCCGCGATCAGGCGATCGAAGGGATCGCGCGTCCAGCCGTAGCTCCGCGCACGGTCGGCGACCACCGCAAACGGCCGGTCGCTGATCTCGAGGTCGAGATCGGCCTGCAAAGCTTTCAGTATGTGGCGCGGGCCGCGAAGTATGCGGCGGATCTCATGGAGATATTGCAGCTCCAGCCCGACCATCGGCGAAACCGCCAGCACATCCCGGTCCACCGCTTCGCGTGCGGCGCGGGAAAGAAGGTCCACGCGGCCGGCAAAGAGCCAGCAGACGACATGGGTGTCCAGGTGAATCAGCCGGCGCTTGCGCGTCCGCGCCACTTGCCGACTTTCACCTTCCAGAGGGTTGCCGCTTCTCCCGCGATGAGCTTGCGCCGCTTCAGGCGCGCAAGACGGCCCGCGCCGGCCTGCCTGGACTCCGCTGAGAGCGTCAAGGTTCGTCCGCCGCGACGGATACGGACAGGCGTACCCGTGGCGAGTACCTTGTCGGCCACTCGAAAGAGCCGCTTCCGCAACGCCGTCAATGTCATGTCATTCATGACTGGACCATCGAGATGTACATGGTCATTATGTGATATGTACATGTCACGCGCAATCCCGACCCTTGATCTCTGATCCCCCGTTCTGGATTGCAGCCGTGCCGGCCGTCCTGCTGCTCGGCGTCTCCAAGGGCGGCTTCGCGGGCGGGTTCGGGATCGTCACGGTGCCGCTCATGGCGCTCGCGGTCCCGCCGCAGCAGGCGGCGGCGATCGTGCTCCCGATCCTGCTCGCGATGGACGTGGGCGCGGTGTGGGCCTACCGCAGAAGCTGGGATCGCGAGCTGATGAAGGTGCTGATTCCCGCGGGGCTGCTCGGCACCGCGATCGGCACGATCGGATTCCGGATGCTCACGGCGGATGCGATCAGGCTGCTCCTCGGATTGATCGCAATCGGGTTCGTGCTTTATCGGGGAATGCTCTCTGCAAGGTCCCGGGAGATAGCCCATCCTTCGAAAACCAAGGGCTTCTTCTGGGCGACCGTCTCCGGGTTTACGAGCTTCGTGGCGCACGCGGGCGGGCCGCCGCTCTCGGTGTACCTTCTGCCGCTGCGGCTGCCGCCCGCGATCTACGTGGGTACGTTCGCCGTGATGTTCGCCGTGGTCAACTGGTCGAAGGTGCTGCCCTACTGGTGGCTCGGGCTCTTCAGCGCGCAGAACCTCGCGACTTCGGCGGCGCTCGCGCCCGTGGGCCTCGCCGGGATCGCGCTCGGCGTGTGGCTCCACAAGCGCGTGGACGAGAAGCTCTTCTACCGCCTGGTCTACGTGTTCCTGCTGCTCACCGGGGCGAAGCTCCTGTGGGATGGCGCTGCGCCGCTCATTCGCTCATGAACTCGATGAAGGCGTCAACCACCTGCTGGTGCGTCCTGGCGCTGCCATTGGCGGCGCGCACGTAGACCTCGAAATCGCGGTCCGCGGCGCGCGATTCCGCGCGCGCAAACACGTGCGGCGCGAGCGGTGTCCATTCCAGCTTGCGCCAATTTGGCAGGTACGCCTCCAGGTCGCGCGGGCCGATGGGCTTTCCGTGCAGGTCGAAAAAACGCTCGTGCGGCGCAAAGTCGGTGCGGCGGACCAGCAGGCCCCAGCCCTGATGCGTAAAGTCCACTTCCAGGGCATGGCCCAAATGCATTATTTTTCCTATGCCGCTCAAGCGGTTAACTCCCGTGGGGTCGAACCGGAAATGCCCCTTATCCCCAAGGGAGTATACCGAAAACCATAAGTACAGTAAGGCTTTCAGGGATCGTGCATTCGCTGTTCCGAGCGCCGGATTTCCGAGCGTCGTCCCCGCGCGCGAACGGCTCGAGCGCGCTCTCTGCGTTCAAGCCGTACGACGCGCGGGATCTGCCGACGCAGCCGTTCGAGATCCGGGAAAACCTGCAAGACCGACCGTCTCGTATTCCGCGCGGCTCGGGATGTCGGGCGCGACGTGCATCACGCCGCGGCCGAGCTCCATGATGACGGAAGCGACGGTCTCGATGCGCTCGAGCTCCGCAAGCCGTGCATCGGGACGGCGGCAGATCGAAAGGAAACCCTCCGCTTCGTCGCGAAGCATGCGTTTCAGGTCATCGAGGCCGAGCTTCGCACGCGCGCCGGCGTGCGCCCTCGCGCGTGCCAGCCGCGGCTCGGTGGACAGATTGTCGGCGAGCCGCGCCTGCCAGGTGGCCGCTTCGGGATGCAGGAAATGGTTCGTGTGGCAAAGCGTCGTGCCTTCCGGCCGCAGCACGCGCAGCCCCATCGGCGAGAACTCGAGGCTCGCCGCGCCGCCGTGCGCGTCGGCGCAGAGGACATTCGACGATCCCGCGAACGAAAGCCCGGAGGCGAACGCCACCGCGTCCTCGACGTCCGTGCGCGCGAGCAGGGCACGCAGCAGCACGTGCACGGCCACACCCGGACGCCGGCCGTCCTCGGGCGAGCGCAGGATGTTGAGGCAGACGCCGAAGCCATGGCGGTTGAATCCGATCTTGGCGAGCATCCCGGCTTCGGTGAGCGTAAGAAACCGGTCTTCGCGGCGCAACAGAATCAGCGCCTCGCGCTGGGCGCCCAGCCAGTCCCAGTTCTGCGCGAGGAGCGTGCCGCCCGTGGCGCTCCCCCGGGGCCCCACCGCGATCGCCGTGCACTCTCCGGCGTCGGCGCCGGGCGCGCCGAGGAACTTCGGCGGCAGGATCTCGGTGCGCAGGTTGAGCGCAAGGATCTCGCTCGGCCTGCACCCGGCCCCCGCGGCGATGCCGTCGATCTCCTCCAGCAACTCCGAATCGAAATCGCGGATCACCCCGCGGAAGGCCTGCGCGCGGCGCTGCGCCTGCTCCCAGCCGATGCCGCAGCTCGCGAACAGCTTCGCGTAGCTTTCAATCGAGCGGCCGACCCGCTCGCGCGCGAGGGCCCCGTGGACCCGCCCGCACTCGAACGCGCCGCCGCCGATGTCGATGACGGGAAACATCATGCAATGGTACGCCTCAAGACCACGATCGCGGCGCCGCACAGCGCGATCAGCGGAACGAGGAACAGCGCGAGGCTCACCGCGAGCGTAGTGCGCGGCGGCGGCGCGGCGCGAAACCGCGGGATCGCGGCCAGCACGGCGAGCACCGGCAGAACCCAGCAGAAGTACTCGAGCAGCACCCGGCCCCAGGACTTTCCGAGCAGCACCCCGACGCCGCCCGCGAACCCCGCGATCCAGATGCCGAAGAGCACCGTGTCCTCGAGCGCGCGCGCTGCCAGGTATGCGCGTGCCTCCTCGCCCGCGAAGTGCACCCCGATCACGATCCAGGCGCCCAGCGCCAGAGCGGCGCCGCACAGGATCGTGAAGATCCAGCCGATCGCAGGCAGGGTGAGCAGATCCACGCCGCGAAGTCTACGCGCGCAGCGCGCCTTCGACGCAGGTGACCGCGTGCCCGCCGAGAAAGATGTCCGCGCCCTCGATCCGGATCGAGACGCGGCCATCGCGACCGAGTCGCATCCCCTGGCGCGCCACGTAACGGCTGCCGAACGGATTCACCGACCGGGCGAGGCCAGCCGCGACGGCGACGTTGCCGCTGCCGCAGACCGGATCCTCGGAAATGCCGTGCGCGGGCGCAAACGAGCGCACGTGCATCGCCTCGCCTTCTCCGGCTGCCGCTCCGAATACGGTCACGCCGCTGAGGCCGAGGGCAAGGCTCATCTCCGACACCCTTTTCATGTCCGGCGAAAGCCTGTCCACGGCCCCGGCGGAGCCGAGATCCGCGATCAGCCACACCGGGCCGACGTCGGCAATCATCGGCTTCGAGGTGACCGGCGCGCCGATCGCCTTTTCCAGTTCGGAGACTCGGCTCGAATCCAGTGCGGAAACCCGCGCGCTCGGCGCCCGAACCCGGATCACGCCGAGTTCGTCCCGGTTCATCTCGAGGATTCCGGCGGCGCATTCCTGAGTGAAGCGCCCTTCCCGCGGCGTCACCAGGCCCGCCTCGAGCACCGCGTGCGCGCTGCCGATCGTGGGATGCCCCGCGAAAGGAAGCTCCGCACGCGGGGTGAAGATGCGCAGGCGATAGCCGCTCCTGCCGCTCGTCGTCCCGAGGACAAAGGTCGTTTCCGAGAGGTTCGTCCACGCGGCGATGCGCTGCATTTCCGGGGTCTCCAGTGCCTCCGCTTCCAGCACCACCGCCACCGGATTGCCGCGGAACGGCTCGCGCGTGAAGACGTCGACCTGCTTGAATCGGAGGTTCCTCAACGTTCGAGCTTCGCGAACTCGGCCACACGCTCGCCGATCATCATGCACGGCGCGTTGGTGTTGCCGCCGATGAGCGTCGGCATTATCGAGGCATCTGCCACGAAGAGGTTTTGGGTCCCCTGCACTCTCAAGGAGGGATCCACGACGGCGCGCTCGTCCGACCCCATGCGGCAGGTTCCTACCGGGTGATAGATGGTATCGGCGCGCCGCCGGATGTGGAGAAGATGTCGCCGGTCGCGGCGTCGACGCGTCTG
>JBBINV010000042.1:0-36700 GCA_037443705.1 Betaproteobacteria bacterium
GCCCGAGGAGCGCGAGCGCCTGCGCCGCGACGTGCGCGACTGGCAGCGCGGCGACGAGCGCGCGCCGCCGCGCACCATGCCGCCCGAGGAGCGCGAGCGCCTGCGGCGCGACATCCACGACGCCTACCGCGACCGCCGGGGCTGAGAATCAGGGGCAGAGCAGGATTTGCCGCCTTCAGTGCAAGAGATCGGGGTCAGACTCGATTTTGGCGAAAAGTCGAGTCTGACCCCGATTTTCAGAGCAGATGCGCGATGGAGTTGGCGTAGTAGCGCAGCAGCGGCATTTCCTGCGGCCGCGCGGAATACAGGCCCTCGTACTCGTCCACGAGGTGGCGCGAGAGGAGCATCCGCAGGCCCACGGTGAGCGCGTAGTCGAGGTCGCGGCGCGGGACGTAGACGTGCGCGCCGGCGGCGTCGAGCCGGTCGATCAGCGCCTCGACCTCGGCCTTGAGCTCGAGCTCCGAGAGCGGCTTGCCGGCGTGGCGCGCGAATACGGTCGCCATGAGCGGCACGGGCACCACCGGGATGATCCGCCCGACCGCGGCCATGAGGTGGGTGCCGAGGCGGGCCATCTCCTGTTTCCGGGTTTCAAGATCGAGTTTTTGAAAGTCAATCCCGTGGATCGCGCAATACTCGCGCATCGATACCGGGGAGCCGAAGTTGACGCAGGCGTAGCCGAAGCGGTGCCACTCGCTCGAGATCATCAGGCGAAGATTGTGCGCGGCGAACGCAAAGGTGTTCCAGAGCGCCTTGCCGCGCCCCGGGCGCTTTGCGTCCGGATCGATCGAGAGCAGGAGGCTGCGGTCTTCCAGCACGCGGTCGTAGTTGATCCCGAGGGGCACGAACACGAGGTCGCGCTCGCCCTCGGGCCGGAAGCCGCGCATCATGTAGTCGAGGACGCCCAGGCGCGGCTCGCGCATGCGCCCGTCGCGGGTGAGGCCGCCTTCCGGGAACACCGCCTGCGGCACGCCGGCTTCGGTCGCCATCGCGATGTAGCGCTCGAGCACGCGCCGGTAGAGCTCGTCCCGGGAGTTTCGCCGCACGAAGTACGCGCCCATGGCGCGGATCAGCGCCGAGAGCGGCCAGATGCGCGCCCATTCGCCCACCGCGTACGAGAGCGCCGCCTGGTCCGCGGCGAGGTACCCCGCGAGGACGTAGTCCATATTGGAGCGGTGGTTCATGACGAACACCACGGTCGCGTCCGGGTCGATCCGCGCCAGCCCCTCGGAATCCACGTAACCGAGACGAACGCGGTAGAGCGACTGCGCGACCTTGCGCCCGAGCCAGTAGCCGATCCGGAAGTAGAGATAGGCGTTGAACGCGGGCACGATCTCGCGCGCGTAGCGCTCCACCGCCTGCAGCGCCACGAGCTCGGGCACGCGGTTCTGCTTCGCGAACCGGTCGGCCGCGGACTGAACCCGGGGATCGGTGAGCAGGCGGTGGATCAGCGCCTGGCGGCGCGTGCGCTGCCACGGCCGGATGCCGATTCTCAGGCGAGCCGAGAGCTCGTCGATCACCTGGTTCGCGGTGCGCTGCATGAGCAGGCGCCACGCGGGCGCGACCAGGTGGTCCCACGCCGCCCATGCCGCGAGCGCCGCCCCGGGCAGCGCGAGCCACAGCGGAACCGCGATGCTTGCGTCCATCCGTCCTCCGAAGGCCAAGGGTAGGGTGGCCGCGAGGCCGCGGCAAGCCCCGCTCAGGCGCGCTCGCGCAGGAAAAGATAGAGGCCGCTCGCAACGACCACCGCGCCGCCCACGAGCACGGGCGCGTCGGGCACGTCGCCGAACACGAGGTAGCCGAGCAGCAGCATGTAAAGGATCTGCTGGTAGAGGAACGGCCCGAGCACGGAAGCCGGCGCATAGCGGTGCGCGGCGGCGAGCAGCCAGTGGCCGAGCCCGCCCGAGACGCCGATCAGCAGCGCGACGCCCCACTCGAGCGCCGACGAGGGCGTCTGCCAGGCGGCGAGCGCGAAGGGCGTGATCGCGACCGCGGCGCCGAGCGCCGAGAGGAATTGCGTGGACTCGGGCGGATCGTGCGCCGCCAGGCGCCGCGTGAGCAGGTTGAAGAGCGCGTAGAGCACGGCGTTCACGAGCGCGAGCAGCAGCGCGGGGTGAAAGCCCTGCGTGCCGGGCCGGATGATGACGAGCACGCCGGCGAAGCCGGCGAGGATCGCGACCCAGCGCGCCCGGTCGAGCCGCTCGCCGAGGAGCGGCGCCGCAAACAGCGCGATCAGAATCGGGACCGAGAACTGGATCGACCCGGTCTCGGCGAGCTGCAGGTACTGGAGCGTGACGAAGTTGAGGCCCGTCATCGCACACAGCATCGCCGCGCGAACCAGCTGAAGGCGCGGCCGGCTCGCGCGCACGAGCGAGACCCCGAGCCGCGGCGCGAAGAGCGCCCCGGTGAACAGCACGTGCGCGACGAATCGCAGCCACACCACCTCGGCCACCGGAAGCGTGCGCACCAGCCACTTCGCGCCCGCGTCGAGCAGCGCGAAGCAGAGAAAAGTGAGCGACACCAGGCCGATCCCGATCAGGCGGTTCCGCGCAGTGTCCTGCTGGAGCATCAGTTCCGGTGCCGGTGATGCAGATCGGGCCAATGCGGGTGCGCGTGCCCGGGCGCTTCGCGCGCGTGCCCGTGCGCGTGGCGCTCGAGCGCGAAGAGGCCGATCGCGCCGGGGAACCGCAGGCGGTCCTTCGAATCGCGAGGGACTCGAAATGAAGACCGGTATTCCTTGACGGCGAACGGCGCCGTCCCGGGCACGGCGGCGGCGATCGGGAGAGAAGGCATGGGCGTCGCGAAGGGGCCGACCCCTTCCGTGCTACAGCGCGCGGATCACCGCATTCGTCACGGCGCGCGTGTCGTGCACGCCGCCGAGATCCGGCGTGAACACCTGCTCCCCGGTGGTGCGCTCGATCGCGCGCATGAGGCGCGCCGCGGCCTTCGCTTCGCCCAGATGCTCGAGCATCATCGAGGCGGTCCAGAACGTGGCGACCGGGTTCGCGATCCCCTTTCCCGTGATGTCGAAGGCCGAGCCGTGGATCGGCTCGAACATCGACGGAAAGCGTCGTTCGGGATTCAGGTTTGCGGTGGGCGCGATGCCGAGCGAGCCCGTGAGCGCCGCGGCGAGGTCCGAGAGGATGTCGGCGTGCAGGTTCGAGGCGACGATCGTGTCGAGCGACTCCGGTTTGAGGACCATGCGCGTGGTCGCGGCGTCCACGAGCACGCGATCGGTCTCGACCTCCGGGTACCGCGGCTTCAGTTCGAAGAACACTTCGTCCCACAGCACCATGCCGTGGCGCTGCGCGTTCGATTTCGTGACGAGCGTGAGGTGCCTGCGGGGGCGGCTTCGCGCGAGCTCGAAGGCGAAGCGGTGGATTCGCTCGACGCCTTTCCTCGTGAAAACCGAGGTTTCGGTCGCGACCTCCTCCGGCAGTCCCCGGTGAACGCGGCCTCCGGATCCCGAGTACTCGCCCTCGGTGTTCTCGCGGACGATGACCCAGTCGATGCGTTCCGCGTCCTTCAATCTCGACGAAATGCCCGGCAGGACCCGCGACGGACGGACGTTGGCGTACTGGTCGAAGCCCTGGCAGATCGGAAGCCTCAGGCCCCAGAGCGACACGTGATCCGGGACCTCGGGCGATCCGACCGCGCCGAAGAAGATCGCGTCGAACGCCTTGAGCGCATCCAGACCGCCTTCGGGAATGTACGCGCCGGTCTTCAGATAGCGCGCCGAGCTCCAGTCGAACGAGGAGGTCTTCAATTCAAAACCTTCCTTGGAGGCGAGGGCGTCCAGGACTTCCAGCCCCGCCGGGATGACCTCGTTCCCGATTCCGTCGCCGGGGATCGCGGCGATCCGGTAGGTTTTCACGCCGCTTTCTTGCTCTGGCTGCGCACGCACTCCGCGACCGCGGCGCCGACCTCCCTGGTCGTGGCCTTGCCCTTCATGTCCGGCGTGTGCGGGCCCTGCACGATCACCTCCTCGATCGCGCGCACAATGGCGGCGGCCGCGTCGGCGTGGCCGAGGTGCTCGAGCATGAGCGCGCCGGACCAGATCGCCGCGATCGGGTTGGCGATGCCCCTGCCCGCGATGTCCGGCGCCGAGCCGTGCACGGGCTCGAAGATCGACGGGTAGGTGCGCTCCGGGTTGATGTTGCCCGAGGCCGCGATGCCGATCGTGCCCGCAGTGGCGGGCCCGAGGTCTGAGAGGATGTCGCCGAAGAGGTTGGAAGCGACGATCACGTCGAAGCGGTCGGGGTTGAGCACCAGCTGGATGGTGAGGCCGTCGACATGGTACTGGTCCGCCCGGATCTCGGGATAGCTGCGCCGCATCTCGGCGAAGCGCTCATCCCAGTACGGCATCGTGATCGTGATGCCGTTCGACTTGGTGCACGAGGTGACGTGCTTGCGCCGCTTGCCTGCGAGCTCGAACGCGTAGCGCAGGATGCGATCGACGCCTTTGCGCGTGAAGACGGACTGCTGCACGGCCATCTCGCCGGGAGTGTTTTCAAAAAGACGTCCTCCCACGTTTCCGTACTCGCCCTCCGTGTTCTCGCGCACCACCACGTAGTCGATGTCGCCGGGCTTGCGGCCCGCGAGCGGGCAGGGCAGCCCCTCGAACAGGCGCACCGGACGCAGGTTGACGTAGAGGTCGAACCAGCGCCGGAAGTTGATCAGCAGGCCCCACGCCGAAATGTGGTCCGGGACGATCTCGGGGTTGCCGACCGCGCCGAAATAGACCGCGTCGAACTGGCGCAGGATCTGCGGCGCCTCGATCGGGCACATCCTGCCGTGCTCGCGGTACCAGTCGCAGCTCCACGGGAATTCCTGCCACTCGAGGCGCAGGCCGTGAGCCGCCGCCGCGGCCTCGAGCACGCGCACGCCCTCGGGCATCACCTCGCGGCCGATGCCGTCGCCGGGAATGACTGCAATCCTGTGTTCGGTCATGGATCCCGAAGTATAGCTAGAATGCCCCGGTGAAATTCATCGCTTTCGAAACTTCGACCGATTGGTGCTCGGTCGCGCTCTCATGCGGGGGCGAGATCGCCGCGCTCGAGGCGCGCGCCGGGCAGCGCCACGCCGAGCTCGCGCTGCCGATGCTCGAGCGGCTCCTCGCGGCGGCCGGGATCTCGTTCGCATCGCTCGATGCCGTGGCCTTCGGCGCCGGGCCCGGATCGTTCACCGGGCTTCGAATTGCCTGCGGCCTCGCGCAGGGGATCGCGTTTGCGCGCGACCTGCGCGTGCTCGGGATTTCCACGCTCGAGGCGATGGCCGAGGAATGCGGCGCGCCGCGCGTCGCCGCCTGTCTCGATGCGCGGATGCACGAAGTGTATTATGCGTGCTTCGAGCGCGCGGGCGGCGAGTGGCGCGAGGCAATCTCCGCGCAATGCGTCTCGCCGGCCGCGGCGCCGCGGCCCTCCGGCGTGGGCTGGGCCGGCTGCGGCAGCGGGTTCGCCGCCTATGGAAATTTTCTGAATCTCGAGATCATGCTCTCGGGCGTGCATCCGACGGCAACCGCGATCGCGCGGCTCGCCGCGCCGCGGCTCGCCGCGGGCGAGGGCGGCGATGCCGCGTCGGCGCAACCGCTCTACCTGCGCGACAAGGTCGCGTTCACGCGCCAGGAGCTCGAAGCCCGTACCTCCTCATGAGCGCCGTGCTGAAGGATGCCCCGCGGCTCGAGCCGATGCGCGAGTCCGACCTCGACGAGGTGATGGCGATCGAGAACGCGATCTACACCCACCCCTGGACGCGCGGCAATTTCGCCGATTCGATCCGCGCCGGCTACCCGTGCCGCACTTGGCGCCTCGGGCGCGAGCTCGTAGGGTACTTCGTGCTGCTTGCGGCCGCGGGCGAGGCGCACCTGCTCAACCTGTCGGTCGCCGCCGCGCGCCAGCGAAGCGGCCACGGCGCGGCGCTGCTGCGCGAGGCGATGCGCCTCGCCAGGGAACGCGGCGCGCGCCACGTCTTCCTCGAGGTGCGGCCGAGCAATCGCGCCGCGCAGGCGCTCTACGCGCGCTTCGGCTTCTCGCACGTCGCGGTACGCCGGGGCTATTACCCCTCGCACGGCGGGCGCGAGGACGCGATCGTCCTCAGCCTCGCGTTGTGAGCCGCCGAAGCGAAATCCTCGCCGAGATGGGGCTCGCCCCCGTCTGGCGCCTGAGAGACCGGGGTCGGACCCGGCTTCCGGAATCCGGGGATTCGAGCTCGAGGGAAAGCCGGATCCTCTCGCTTTCCTGGGAGGATCTGAAAACCCGCGTCAGGAACTGCACGGAGTGCAAGCTGCGCGCGGGCTGCACGCAGACGGTGCTCGGCGTGGGCGACGAGCGCGCCGAGTGGCTGCTGGTGGGCGAGGCGCCGGGCGCGGAGGAAGACCGGATCGGCGAACCCTTCGTGGGACAGGCCGGGCGGCTGCTCGACAACATGCTCGCCGCGATCGACCTGAAGCGCGGCGAGAACGTCTACATCGCCAACGTGCTCAAGTGCCGCCCGCCCGGAAACCGCAACCCGGAGCCGGACGAGGTGGCGTGCTGCTCCCCGTATCTGCTGCGGCAGATACGGCTGATCGAGCCGAAGCTCATCCTCGCGATGGGCCGCTTCGCGGTGCAGACGCTGCTCGGGTCGGATGCGAGCATCGCGAGCCTGCGCGGCACGGTGCACCGCTACGCGGGCGTTCCGCTCATCGTCACCTATCACCCTGCGTACCTGCTCCGGAACCTTCCCGACAAGGCGAAGGCCTGGGCCGATCTCGTGTTCGCGCGAAGGACGATGCAGGGCCTTTAGTGCGGATGCCGGTCCTCGGCCCGCGCGAAGGCGAGCAGGCGCTCGACCTCGTCCGGGTGCGCCTGGCGGTTGTGGCGGTACCAGACGAGCACCGCGGTCATGGTGCCGGCGACGAACAGGCCGAAGATCGCGATCACCGCGTATATCGAGAGACCGCGGTGGAGCAGCAGCGAATACAGCGAGATCATCACCAGGATCGAGAAGTTCTCGTTGAAGTTCTGCACCGCGATCGAGCGCCCGGCGCCCACCAGATGGTGGCCGCGGTGCTGCAGGAGCGCGTTCATCGGCACCACGAAGAAGCCGGCAAGCCCCCCGATCAGCACGATCAGCGGCACTGCGAGCCACACGGTCGTCACGCCGTCCATCAGGATCACGATCAGCCCCATCGCGATCCCGAGCGGGATCACCGCCACCGCGCGGTCCAGGCGCACGCGCACCGAGGCGATCACCGCGCCGGCGGCGATCCCGAGCGCGCATACCCCCTGCAGAATCGAGGCCCTGGAGAGGTCGTAGCCGAGCGCGGCGCGCGACCATTCGATCACGATGAACTGGAGCGTCGCGCCCGCGCCCCAGAAGAGCGTGGTGACCGCGAGCGAGATCTGGCCGAGCTTGTCCTTCCACAGGCTCACGACGCAGCCCGAGAAGTCGCGCAGCGTGTCGAGCGGGTGCGCGGGCAGGGGCTTCAGCGCGACGCCGGTGCGCGGGATGTAGAGGTTGAACGCGGCCGCCGCGGCGTACACCAGCACGATCACCGCGATCGCGGCGTCCGGCGGCCCGTCGATGTCGAAGTCGAGGAAGGGGAAGTCGAACGCGAGCAGCACCTCGGAGACGCGGCCGTGGATCAGCACGCCACCGAACATCACGCCGAGGATGATCGAGAGCACCGTGAGCCCCTCGATCCAGCCGTTGGCAAGCACCAGCTTGGAGTGCGGCAGGTACTCGGTGAGGATGCCGTATTTCGCCGGCGAGTAGGCCGCCGCG
Source organism: Betaproteobacteria bacterium (assembly GCA_037443705.1). Taxonomy (GTDB): domain Bacteria; phylum Pseudomonadota; class Gammaproteobacteria; order Burkholderiales; family SG8-39; genus 2-02-FULL-66-14. The sequence continues at coordinate 7,762 of JBBINV010000042.1, forward strand.
CCCAGGCCCACCAGCGCGTAGGCGGCGAGCGGGTTCAGGTCGTACAGCATCATGAGGCAGCCGGCCGCCTTGACGAGGTTCGCCAGGAACATGACGCGGCCCTTCGGCAGCCGGTCGGCGAACGCGCCCACGTAGGGGGCGAGCAGCACGTACGAGACGACGAAGAAGAACTTGAGGTAGGGCGTGAGCCACGACGGCGACTCGGCCTGCATCAGCAGCGCGATCGCCGCGATCAGCAGCGCGTTGTCGGCGAGCGACGAGCAGAACTGCGCCGCCATGATGATGTAGAAGCCGGGGGTCATCGCCTCGGGCCCGTCAGGGGGGCTCTCTTCGTTGTTGCGGGGCGGCGGCTTTATAGCACGGCATTAGCTATCGCGATAAGCGGGTTTATGATTCAATAAGCGCATTCTAGACGCGCGGCTTATCCGATCATGGCAGACCGGCGACTGCAGGTGTTCCACGCGGTGGCAAAACACCTCTCGTTCACCAAGGCGGCGGAGGCGCTTTTCATGACGCAGCCGGCCGTGACCTTCCAGATCAAGCAGCTCGAAGAGCACTTCAACACGCGCCTGTTCGAGCGCGGCCACGGCAGGATCGCGCTCACGCCGGCGGGCGAGGTCGTGCTCGAGTACGCCGAGCGCATTCTCGCGCTCTCGGCCGAGCTCGACACGCGCCTGAAGGAGATGACCGGCGAGGTCGGCGGGCCGTTGCTGGTGGGGGCGAGCACCACGATCGCGGAGTCGCTGCTGCCGCAGGTGCTCGGCGACTTCAAGTCCAAGTTTCCCAAGGTGCACCCGCGCCTGGTGGTGGCGAACTCCGAGTCGGTGGAGAACCGGGTCTCGGAGCACACCCTCGACATCGGCTTCATCGAGTCGCCCTCGCACCTGCCCAACGTGGTGACCGACGTGTGCTGCGAGGACGAGCTGCAGGCGGTGTGCGCACCCTCGCACCCGCTCGCGCGCCTCAAGACCGCCACGCCGAAGCAGATCGCGCAGTACCCCTTCATCAGCCGCGAATCGGGCTCGGGAACGCGCGAGGTGATCGACCAGTACTTCCAGAAGGCGGGGGTGACGCCCGACACGCTCAACGTGGTGATGGAGCTCGGCAGCCCCGAGGCGCTGAAAGGGCTGGTCGCCACCGGCATCGGCTTCACGATCATGTCGCGCATCGTGGTGCACAAGGAGACTCGCCTGGGGCAGCTGGTGCGCGTGCCGCTCAACCCGCGGCTGCTGCGCAGCCTCTCGGTCGTGTACCCGAAGGAAAAATTCCGCTCGCGCCTGGTGAACACGTTCGTGCAGTTCGCAAAGGAGCGGCTCGCGGCGATCCAGGCGACGTGAGGCACTGATGCCGCGGCCGATCAGGGCGACGATCAGCGCCTCGGCTTTCGCGCACAACCTCGCGATCGCGCGCCGCCAGGCGGGCGACTCGAAAATCTGGGCGGTGATCAAGGCGAACGCCTACGGCCACGGGCTCCTGCGCGCGGCGCGCGCGCTCGAGGGCGCCGACGGCTTCGCGATCCTCGATCTTGAGGAGGCGGCGAGGCTGCGGGATGGCGCGGTGAGGAAGCCGCTCCTCATGCTCGAAGGCTTCTTCAAGCCGCAGGACGTGCCGCTCCTCGCCGAATACGGCCTCACGCCCGTGATCCACAATCTCGAGCAGGTCGAGATGCTGGAGAAGGCGAAGCTCGCCTCGCCGATCGACTGCTATCTCAAGGTGAACAGCGGCATGAACCGCCTCGGGTTCACCGTCGACAACGTGCGCCTTGCCTGGAACGCGCTGCACGCGCACGCCGGAGTGCGCTCGATCACGATGATGACGCACTTCGCCGACGCCGACGGGCCGACGGGCGTAGTGCCGCAGCTCGAGTGGTTCTCGAGCATCGTGCAGCCGTTCGAGGCGCCGCGGTGCGTGGCGAACTCGGCGGCGCTCCTTCGCTACCCCGCGCAGGCGCGCGCCGCGTGGGTGCGGCCCGGGATCATGCTCTACGGCTGCTCGCCCTTCGCCGACCAGAGCGCCGACGCCCTGGGGCTGAAGCCCGCCATGACGCTCACCACGGAGATCATCGCGATCCAGAATCTGCAGGCGGGCGAGCGCGTGGGCTACGGCCTTTCGTACGAGGCGGCGGGCGAGATGACCATCGGCATCGTCGCCTGCGGCTACGCCGACGGCTATCCGCGCCATGCGCCCTCGGGCTCGCCGGTGCTCGTGTCGGGCCAGCGCGTGCGCACCATCGGGCGCGTGTCGATGGACATGATCGCGGTCGACCTCTCCGAGGTTCCCGAGGCCTACATCGGCACGCCGGTGACGCTCTGGGGCGAGGGCCTGTCGTGCGACGAAGTCGCCGCCGCCGCAGGCACGCTCAGCTACGAGCTCCTGTGCAAGCTCGCGCCGCGCGTGCCGGTCGCGGAAGTCCCCTGAGCCGCCTTGACTGCTTTCGACGAACCCTACGCACGGTGGAAGCGTTGGCACGGCGCGAGCGCGTTCGTGTGCCGGGGCAAGGACGCGAAGTACTTCCGCGGCCAGTTCGCGGCCACGCCCCTCGGGGGCAAGCGCGTGCTCGAGATCGGGTTCGGCAACGGGACGTTCCTCGCCTGGGCGAACGAGCAGGGCGCGCGCGTCAGTGGCACGGAGTTGAACGCGCATTCCGTGCGCCTCGGCCGGGAGCGGGGTTTCGACGTGCACCAGGGACGCGTCGGCGAGATCGCGGCGCTGGAGGGCGAGCGCTTCGATCTGATCGCGCTCATCGACGTGCTGGAGCATCTGCCGGACGGGGATCTCGCCTCGACACTGCGCTGGATCGTCGGGCATCTGGCGGAGGACGGCGTCTGCGTCGCGCGCGTGCCGAACGCCGCCTCTCCCTTCGGCCTGGTCGTGCAGCACGGCGACGCGACGCACCGCCAGGCGTTGTCGTGCGAGGTGTTCCGGCAGCTTGCGCCGATCTACGGATTCGAGGTCGCTGCCTGCGCCAACCAGTACCGCTCCTGGGCGGGCGGCGCGCCGGCGGTGCGGCAGCTCGTCCAGCGCACCCTGCGCCGGCTGAGCGAATCCTTCATCCGCTTCGTTCTTGAATTGCGCGACACGCCGCTCGACATGAACATCGTGGTCGTGCTTCGCCGCGCGCAGCCGCGCCGCGCCGGGGATTGATCGTGGCGAAATCGAAGTCTGCGTACGTCTGCAGCGACTGCGGCGCGAGCGCAATTCAGTGGTTCGGCGCCTGCCCCTCCTGCGGCGCCGCGGGAACGATGACGGAGACGGTGACGGAGCATCGAAGCGGGAATCGGTTTGCCGCTCCCGGGAGTTCCGCTTCTCCGGTTCCTCTCCCGGAAATCCCCGCGCACGATTTCTCCCGTATTCCTACCGGCATCGGCGAGCTCGACCGCGTCCTGGGAGGAGGACTGGTGGCGGGGCAGGTGGTGCTGATCGGCGGCGATCCCGGAATCGGGAAGTCGACCCTGCTGCTTCAGTGTGTGTCCTCATTGAAGTCACCCTCGCTTTACGTCTCGGGCGAGGAATCCGCCGAGCAGGTCGCGATGCGCGCCAGGCGCCTCGCGCTCGAGGCGGGCGCGGTGCAGCTCCTCGCCGAGATCCAGCTCGAGCGCATCGCCGCGGTCCTGGACGGGCGCAAGCCGCGCGTGGCGGTGGTCGATTCGATCCAGACCCTTTGGTCCGAGGCGCTCCAGTCCGCGCCCGGGTCGGTCGCCCAGGTGCGCGAGTGCGCCGCGCAGCTGGCGCGCCACGCGAAAAGGAGCGGAACCGCGCTCTTCATCATCGGCCACGTGACGAAGGAGGGCGCGATCGCCGGCCCGCGCGTGCTCGAGCACATCGTGGACACGGTGCTCTACTTCGAAGGCGATCCCCACTCCGCGTTCCGGCTGGTGCGCGCGGTAAAGAACCGCTTCGGCGCGGTGAACGAGCTCGGCGTCTTCGCGATGACCGACAAGGGCCTGCGCGCGGTGACCAATCCGTCTGCGCTCTTTCTCTCGCAGCACGAAAAGAGCGTGGCCGGCTCCTGCGTCATGGCGACCCTGGAAGGCACGCGGCCGCTGCTCGTGGAGATCCAGGCGCTGGTCGATGCCGCGCACGCGCCCAATCCGCGCCGCCTCACCGTGGGCCTGGAGCCGAACCGCCTCGCGATGCTCCTCGCCGTCCTTCACCGTCACGCCGGCATCGCGACCATGGACCATGACGTCTTCGTCAACGCCGTGGGCGGCGTGCGCATCGCCGAGCCCGCTGCCGACCTCGCGGCCTCCCTCGCCATCGTCTCCTCGCTCACCGACCGCCCGATCCCCCGCAAGGTCGTCGTCTTCGGCGAGATCGGCCTCGCCGGCGAAGTTCGCCCCGCGCCCCGCGGCCAGGACCGGCTGAAGGAAGCGGCGAAACTCGGTTTCGAGAAGGCGATCATCCCGAAGGCGAACCAGCCGAAAGGAAAGATCGCGGGTCTGGAAGTGATCGCCGTGGAGCGCGTGGATCAGGCCGTCGGTGCGCTTCGGAATCTGTGAGGAGGTGGCCAACAGGGGCCGGCCGATGCGCCGCAATGACGGCATGAAGCAGGCCCGGACGGCTGTTGCGGAGCACGATGGCCCTTGGTGGATCGGCTGAATCGACGAAGTTCCCGGGGGTCACTGCCGGGAGAAAGGCCGCGAGGAGCTGCTCGAGTCACTCCGGGAAACCCTGGCTCCCCGGGTGCGCATCGGTCATCACTGGGCCCGGGCAGGAATCATCCGAACTTCGCTCTGCGGCACGGGGATGACGATGTTGCGGCGCCGGAAGGCGTCGAGGATCGCCTCGTAGATCTCGCCGCCAGCGGCGACGTACTCGGGGACGTTGACCCACGGATTGACGCCGATCGCGATCCAGGAGTCGGCGAGCCGGGCGACGTTGATGAGGGGCCGCGGGTCCTGAAGGACGCGCGGGTTCGCGCCGAGCACTTCCCTGATCGCGGCGATTGCCGCTCCGGCGTCGGCGTCGTAGGAGATCGCGACCTCCAGATGGAGCTGCCGGATCCTGCCGTAGTTGTGCAGGATCTCGCCTGCGATCTTGCGATTCGGGATCACGACGCGCGAGAGATCGGGGTGGCCGAGCACGGTGTGAAAGAGGCTGATCTCGAGCACCTCGCCCTCCTCTTTCACGATCGAAAGATAGTCGCCGATGCGGTACGGGCGCGTGAAGATGATGGTGAGGCCCGCGACGACGTTTCCCAGCACGCCCTGAAGCGCGAGCGCGACGCCCGCGCCGGCGATGCCGAGGCCGGCGAGGAGGGGCAGGAGCTCGATGCCGAGGTTCTGCAGCGCCATGATGGCGAAGAGCACGAACACGGCGATCCTCACGGCGCGCTCGAGGAGCACGCGCACGGGCGGCTCGAGCCTGAAGCGCTCGACCATCCTGAGGCTCACACGGCCGGCCCATTGCGCTGCAAGGTAGCCCGCGACAAGGATCAGCGCGGCGACGAACAGCTTCGGGCCGAAGTTCATCCCGAGCTGGATGGCGGTGCTCTTTACCTGCTCCAGTGCCTGCAACTGGTCTTTCATGGCGTTTCTCCCCGGGTAATAAGCGGCGAACGGATTCTAGCGATCGCCGGGTTACCATTGAGACATGGCCAATTGAGCGCACGCATCGCTGATCTGAGGCCAGGCGCAGCGTGAAACTCCCCAAGGGCGAACGTGGCTTTGTCGATGTGGAAAAGCTCCGGCGCTACTGTCTGGATCCAGCGCATCCACGCGGCCGGCACAAGGCGCGCGTATTCGCGTCCGCGCTCGGATTGTCCGCAGCGGAAGCAGAGGCTTTGCGTATGAGCCTGGTGAAGGCGGCAGCGGAGGGAGACGTCGTGCCTGGGGTGAGCGATCGTCACGGATCGCGGTACACTCCCGACGTGCGTATCGAGCACGGAAGCAGGGCGGCCATGGTGCGCAGTCACCGGATCGTGCGCAAGAACGAGGATTTTCCGAGGCTGGTGAGCTGCTACGTGCTTTGAGGAGATGGCGATGGCGGAAGCGATCAAACTGCTCGACGTGGTTGCGCTGGCGGAAGACGTTCCGGAGCACGGTCTTGTGCGTGGCCAGCTCGGAACCGTGGTCGAGCTGCTGTCGGACGGGTTCTTCGAGGTCGAGTTCAGCGACGATTCAGGGCGCGCGTACGCGATGGCGCCGCTTGCCGCGCGCCAGTTGATCGTCCTGCATTACGAGCGAGCCCGCGCCGCCTAGCGGCGTCGCGCTGCTTCGGCGCCTCGCCTCCCGCTTCAATCCCTTATGGCCACGGCCGGGACTTACCCGATCGAGCGGAGCGCGGGGGAAATAGAGCGCCTGGAGATGCAATCGGAGGCGATGCGGTTCGATGCGTCGGTGATGCTCGATCGCATCGGCGTCGCGCCGGGCTGGCGCTGCCTCGATCTCGCGTGCGGGCCCGGCGGGATCGTCGAGCTGCTCGCCGAGCGCGTGGGTGCGCGCGGGCGCGCGGTCGGTCTGGATGCGGATCCCGTCTTTCTCGAGCATGCCCGCAAGCGGGCGAGCGCACGCGGCCTCGATAACGTGGAGCTTGTCCAGGGCGATGCCTACCGGACGGGCCTGCCGCGCGCGAGCTTCGACCTGGTGCACGTGCGCTTCGTGGCGAGCACCGCCGGCCGCCCGGAAGCGCTCGTGGCGGAGGCGAGGTCGCTGGCGCGTCCCGGCGGCTTCGTTGCGTTCCAGGAAGGCGATGTGAGCACGCTCAGGTGCTACCCGCCGCTCCCGGCTTGGGACCGGCTCGCGCAGGCGCTCGAGCAGGCGTTTGCGCGCGAGGGCAACGACATCCGGCTCGCGCAGCGCCTGTTCCGCATATTTCGCGACGCCGGTCTGGAAGACGTCCGCTACCGCCCGTTCATCGCAGGTTTCCGGTCCGACGAACCCATGGCGGGCTTTCTTCCGGCCACGATAGAGTCCCTGCGCGGCGCGATCCTGCGCCACAGGCTGATGACCGAGAGCGATCTGGAGGACGCGCTTGCGCAGTGCCGGCGCCATCTCGCCGATCCCGGCACGGTCTCTACCTACCCCACCGTAGCGCAGGTCTGGGGACGGCGGCCGCAATGAGCGCGAAAGTCCTTTGCGTCACCGGCGGCGCGCAGGGAATCGGGCGCGCGGCGGCGCTCGCGTTCGCGGGGGCGGGCTACGCGGTGTCGATCGCGGATGCCGACGAGGAAGCGGGGCTCGAGGCGGTGAAGATGGTGGGCGAGATCGGCGCCCGCGGAATCTACGTCCGGACGGACGTTTCCGATCTCCCGCAGGTAAATAACTGGATCGCGCAAACCGCGGACAAGCTCGGCTGTCCGGACGTGCTCGTGAACAATGCCGGCATCGGGCGGCGCGGGCCTTTCCTCGAGCTCGGGGTGGAGGACTTCGATCGCGTGATCGCGGTGAATTTGCGCGGCACCTTCCTTTGCTCGCAGGCGGCGGCTCGGCGCATGGCGGCGCGCGGGCAGGGCGGCGCGATCGTGAACATCGCCTCCACGCGCGCGTTCATGTCGGAGCCGGGAACCGAGGCGTACACGGCCTCCAAGGGCGGAATCGTCGCGCTGACGCACGGCATGGCCATCAGCCTCGGGCCGCTGGGGATCCGCGTGAACTGCATCTCGCCCGGCTGGATCGAGACGCGTGACTGGCAGCTCTCGGCGCGAGCGGCGAAGCCGGAGCACTCCGAGCGCGACCGGATGCAGCATCCCGCAGGGCGCGTCGGAAGGCCCGAGGACATCGCGGCGGCATGCCTGTTTCTCGCCGAGCAGGCCGGGTTCATGACCGGCCAGAACGTCACGATCGACGGCGGGATGACGGTGAAGATGATCTACGAGGAGTAGCCGGCGCTACGTTGGGCTGATGAAAAGGTAGACCGTCAGCGCCACGCCGAGCGCCACCGCATCGATCGGCTCTGCGCGGGGAGCGTTGGAGCGGCGGCGAAGAAAACGCGCGGGTCGTTGAGGTCGGACATGGGGTGCGAGCTTACCGCATCGCGGCGACCATCCCGGCGGCGCGCACGCCGCTTCGCACCGCGGCCTCGAGCGTGGGCGGATACTCGGGGTCGGTGTAATCGCCGGCGAGGAATACCCCGTCGATCCCGGTTTCCGGACCGATTCGTCTTGCCCGTGGCAGGCAGGCGATCGTGGCGCGCTTTTCGGCGATCACGCGCGACCACTGCGGCTCGGGCAGCCCCCCGAGCGCGCGCGCGAGCTCGCGGTGGCACTCGGCGGCGAGCTCGTCCTGCGGCATCTGCTGGTGGTCGCCCTGCGCGCTGATCACGCACGCGATGCGGCCCTTCTCGCCGGTGAGCGCGCCGCGGTCGAACGCCCACTGCACGAGGCCATCGGCCAGCCCGAGCATCGGGAACGGCAGCTTCACCTTGTCCGGGTACTGCAGGTAGCAGGTGTAGATCGGCTGGTAGGCGTAGTCGGGCGCGATGCCGGGCAGCAGCGCCTTGAGCTGGTGCGGGCCGACCGCGACCACGATCCGGGAGAATTCGCCTTTCAGCGAGCCGAGATCGCGGACGGGGGAATTCAACCGGATCTCTCCTCCATGACCCGAGACGTAATCGGCTGCAGGCTCCGGGAAGAGCTTCGAGAGATCCACGCGCGGCAGCAGCAGGTCTGCGGCGCCCGCCTCGCCCGCGAGCGAGTCGCGCAGCACCGTCGCGAAGACCTGCGCACAAGCCTGCTCGGGCGGCGTATTGAGGGCCGACACGCACAAAGGCCGCCACAGGTAATGCCCGATGCGGCCGTTCTGATGGTGCTTCTCGAGAAGGGTTTGAACGGAAATATCCTCTTCGAGGCAGAAATTCGACCGCTGCAAGAACCGGAAGAACCGAACGGCGTCGAATCGTTCCTGCCAGGGAATTCCGCTCGCGAAAAGCAGCCCGCCCAGGAGCCCGAGCGGCGCGGGGAGCCAGAGCGCGCGGAACGCGAAGCCGTCGGCGTAGCGCAGCTCGAGCGGCACGCGCAGCAGCGCGTCGGAGGGCACGCCCACGAGGTGCATGAGGCGCAGGAGCTCCGTGTAGGCGCCGATCAGGATGTGCTGGCCGTTGTCGATCTCGCGGCCTCCGGTCGTGACGCGCCGCGCGCGGCCGCCGGGAACTGGCCCCGATTCGAAGACGACGACAGGGAAATTCCTGGATGAAAGCGTCACCGCGGCTGCCATCCCCGCGTAACCGCCTCCTACAACGGCTACGCGAAGACCCATGTCTTCCAGGCGATCCAGAGCTTGCGCAGCGGCGTGAGCGACGTGCGCTGCGAGAGCACCCTGAAGCCGTCGCGCTCGATCTCGGCGAGCAGCGTGCGGTAGATCGCGGCCATGATCAGGCCGGGGCGCTGCGCGCGGCGGTCTTCGGCGGGCAGCGCATGCATGGCCTTCTCGTAGAAGTCGTTGGCTCTCCTCGCCTGGAATCGCATCAGCTCGATGAAACCCGTCCCGTGCCTGCCGTTCAGGATGTCCGCAGCAGTCACCCCGAATTGCCTGAGATCCTCCATCGGCAGGTAAACCCGGTTCTTGCGCGCGTCCTCGCCCACGTCGCGGATGATGTTGGTGAGCTGGAACGCGGTGCCGAGCGCCCTGGCGTAATCGAGGGTGCGCGGGTCGCGATAGCCGAAGATGCCGGCGGCGAGCACGCCGACCACGCCGGCGACAAGGTAGCAATAGCGCTCGAGCGCCGCGAAATCGAGGTAGCGCGTCTGCGTGAGGTCCATTTCCATTCCCGAGATGATGTCGTTCAGGTGCTCGGGCTTGATACGGTATTCCTCGATATGCGGCTTCAGGGCCAGCGTGACAGGATGCCCGGGACTCCCGGCGTAAAGCTTCGCGACTTCGGCGCGCCACCAGGCGAGCGTGGTGCGCGCGAGCTGGGGATCGGCGCACTCGTCGACCACGTCGTCCACTTCGCGGCAGAACGCGTACAGCGCGGTGATCGCGCGACGGCGCTCGGGCGGCAGGAACAGGAACGAGTAATAGAAGCTCGAGCCGCTCGCCGCGGCTTTCTGCTGGCAGTATTGGTCGGGACTCATGCCCGCCACAGGAGCAGAGGCCAGTCGTACCAGCGCAGGACCGGCCGGCAGCGGAACACGTCGTAGCCCGCGGCGGCGATCTTTTCCAGAATCCGCAGCCCGCCCTGGACGGTGACGGCGATTTCGAGAGCGACGCGGCCGGCGAGGGATTTCGTCAGCGGCGACCCCGCCAGCATCATCTCCTTCGCGCGATCGCATTGAAACGCGAGCAGACGCTGCCAGGCCGGATCGCATTTTCGGAGGTGGAGATGGCCTTCGGATACCCCGAAGCGGACCATTTCGTCCTGCGGCAGGTAGACGCGTCCTTTCTGCCAGTCGAGCGCCACGTCCTGCCAGAAGTTGATCAGCTGGAGCGAGGTACAGATCGCGTCGGACTGCCTCAGGGCCGTTTCAGACGTCCGTTTGAAAAGATGCAGCAGCAATCTGCCCACGGGATTGGCCGAGCGGCGACAGTAATCGAGCAGCTCGGTGAAATCGGCGTAGCGCTTCTTCACCACGTCCTGCGAGAACGCATCCAGCAGGTCACCGAAGAGATCGAGCGGCAGGGCGTGATCGCGCACGATGCGGCCGACGCTTTCGAATAAGGGGGTGAGAGGAGGGATATTCCGGCCGATGCGCCCCAGCTCGGCGCGATACTCTTCCAGGCGCTGCAGCCGCACCTGCGCGGCTTCGTCCCCCTCGTCGGCGATGTCGTCGGCGCTGCGCGCGAAGCGGTAGATCACCGTCACTGGCTCGCGGAGCGCCGCGGGCAACAGGAGCGACGCCACCGGGAAGTTCTCATAATGGCCGACCGACACGCGCGGGTATAATACGTTGTTTTTCACCCGCTTTTCGCTTGCGGGGCGGCGGCGAAGGTGGCGGAATTGGCAGACGCACTGGATTTAGGTTCCAGCGCCGCGAGGCTTGTGGGTTCGACTCCCACCCTTCGCACCACGCACGGACGATCGAGAACGGAGCATTGATGGCGGTGAACGTGGAAACCCTGGGCACGCTCGAGCGGCGCCTCAGCATGACGGTACCGGTCGCGGAGATCGAGCGCCAGGTCGACGAGCGGCTGAAGAAAATCGCGCGCGACGCCCGGATGCCGGGATTCCGGCCCGGCAGAGTGCCGATGAAGCTGGTGGTGCAGCAGTACGGCCCGCAAGTGCGCTCCGAGGTGCTCGGTGGCGCGGTGGAAAAGGCCTTCAGCGAGGCGGTGAAGGAGGCCAACCTGAGGGTCGCGGGCTATCCAAAGATCGAGCCGCGCAAGGACGGCCAGCCCGAGGGCGCGCTCGAGTTCAGCGCCACCTTCGAGGTGTACCCCGAGGTGAAGATCGGCGATCTCGCCGGCGCCACGATCGAGCGCCCGCAGGCGACGGTGGACGCCGCCGCGGTGGAGCGCACGATCGAAATCCTGCGCAGGCAGCGCGTGCGCTGGATCGCCGCGAGCCGCGGCGCGCAGGACGGCGACCGCGCGACGGTCGACTTCGAGGGCCGCATCGACGGCGCGCCGTTCGAGGGCGGAAGCGCGGCCGGCGTCTCGTTCGTCATCGGGGACGGCAAGATGCTCCCCGAGTTCGACGCCGCGGCGCGCGGCATGAAGGCGGGCGAGTCGAAGACCTTCGCGCTGACCTTTCCCGCGGACTACCACGGCAGGCATGTGGCCGGGAAGGCGGCCGAGTTCGACCTGCACCTGAGGGCAGTGGACGCGCCGGAGCTTCCCGCGCTGGATGCCGATTTCGCACGGTCGCTCGGCGTGGCCGACGGCGACCTCGCCAAGATGCGCGACGAGGTGAAAGCCAACGTCGAGCGCGAGGCGAGGAAGCGCATCGAGGCGCGCGTCAAGGCGCAGGCGCTCCAGGCCCTGATCGAGGCCGCGCCCATGGAGCTGCCGAAGTCCCTGGTCGAGATGGAAACGCACGCGCTCGCCGAGCGCGCCGCAGCGGACCTCCAGGCGCGCGGGCTCAAGCTCGGGAAGCTGCCGTTCGACCCGCAGGCATTCGAGGCGACCGCGAAGCGGCGCGTGGCGCTGGCGCTGATCTTCAACGAATTGACGGAAAGTGAAAAACTGAAACCGAAGCCCGCGGAAGTTCGCGCGCTGATCGAGGCCGAGGCGCAGTCCTACGAGAGCCCCGCCGAAGTAGTAAAATGGTTTTACATGCAACCGCAGCGGCTGTCCGAGATGGAGAGCCTCGCGCTCGAAGGCAACGTCGTGAACTGGGTGCTGTCCAAGGCGAAAGTGGTCGACAAGGCGGTGGGCTTCGACGAACTCATGGGCGGCGCGGCGTGAAGGACCTTTCCTGGAAATCGACGATGCCTGAACCCCGGGACCTCGGCCTGATCCCGATGGTCATCGAGCAGTCGGGGCGCGGCGAGCGCGCCTATGACATCTATTCGCGCCTGCTGAAGGAGCGGGTCGTTTTCCTGGTCGGGCCGGTTACCGAGGTGACCGCCAACCTGATCGTGGCGCAGCTCCTGTTCCTCGAGTCCGAGAACCCGGACAAGGACATTTTCTTCTACATCAATTCCCCGGGCGGCTCGGTGTCGGCGGGCCTCGCGATCTACGACACCATGCAGTTCATCAAGCCCGACGTCAGCACTCTGTGCGTGGGCCAGGCCGCGAGCATGGGCGCGTTGCTTCTGGGGGCGGGCGATGCGGGCAAGCGTTTCTGCCTGCCGAATTCGCGCGTCATGATTCACCAGCCGATGGGCGGCTTCCAGGGCCAGGCTTCGGACGTGGAGATCCACGCCAAGGAGATCCTGTACCTTCGCCAGCGGCTGAACGAGATCCTCGCCCGTCACACGGGGCAGCCCATGGAGGTCATCCAGCGCGACACCGACCGCGACTTTTTCATGGGGGCCGAGGACGCGGTAAAGTACGGCCTCGTGGACAAGGTCCTGGTGTCGAGGGAGGCCGCCTAGATGTCGGACAAGCCCGGTTCCGGCGAAAAGCTCCTCTACTGCTCATTCTGCGGCAAGAGCCAGCACGAGGTCCGGAAGCTCATCGCGGGCCCGTCGGTTTTCATCTGCGACGAGTGCATCGAGCTGTGCAACGACATCATCCGCGAGGAAACCGCCTCCGACAAAGGGGGCAAGGGCGCGAAGTCCGACCTGCCGACCCCGCGCGAAATCCGCCAGATCCTCGACCAGTACGTGATCGGGCAGGACCAGGCGAAGAAGATCCTCTCGGTCGCGGTGTACAACCACTACAAGCGGCTGAAGCATCTGTCGAAGAACGACGAGGTCGAGCTGGCAAAGTCGAACATCCTGCTGATCGGCCCTACGGGATCGGGGAAGACGTTGCTGGCTCAGACCCTGGCGAGACTTCTGAATGTTCCCTTCGTCATCGCGGATGCGACGACCCTGACCGAGGCCGGCTACGTCGGCGAGGACGTGGAGAACATCATCCAGAAGCTGCTCCAGAACTGCGACTACGACGTCGACAAGGCCAAGCGCGGCATCGTCTACATCGACGAGATCGACAAGATCTCTCGAAAATCCGACAACCCCTCGATCACGCGCGATGTCTCGGGCGAGGGTGTGCAGCAGGCGCTCCTCAAGCTGATCGAGGGCACCGTCGCCTCGGTGCCGCCGCAGGGCGGGCGCAAGCATCCGAACCAGGACTTCGTGCAGGTCGACACGACGAATATCCTGTTCATCTGCGGCGGCGCGTTCGACGGTCTGGAGAAGATCGTGCGCAACCGCACCGAGAAGACCGGCATCGGCTTCGGCGCCGAGGTGAGGAGCCCCAACAACTCCAAGGCCACGTTCGACCTTCTGAAGACGGTCGAGCCCGAGGATCTCATCAAGTACGGGCTGATCCCGGAGTTCGTGGGGCGCATGCCCGTGGTCGCGGCGCTCGAAGAGCTGGACGAGAAAGCGCTGATCGAGATTCTCACCGAGCCCAAGAACGCGCTCATGAAGCAGTACCAGCGCCTCTTCCACATGGAAGGGGTCGAGCTCGAGGTGCGGCCGGCGGCGCTCGGTGCGGTGGCCAGGCGCGCCCTGGCGCGAAAAACGGGAGCAAGGGGCCTGCGCTCGATCCTCGAGCACGTGCTGCTCGACACGATGTACGAGCTGCCGACCCTGGAAAACGTCAGCAAGGTGGTCGTCGATGAGCAGATGATTTCTGCCGACGGGAAGCCGCTGCTCATCTACTCCGACACGCCGCAAAAGGTGGCCGGCAGCTCCGCCTGAGGGGTTTTCCCCTCTTTTCTCATTGATTTTTTCCGCGGGAACCCGCATCTTCCGGATGCGTCCTACGGCTTAGAGGCCTTCAATGTCCGAACTCGAAACCCTTCCCGCCACCCAGTTTCCGCTGCTGCCTCTGCGGGACGTGGTGGTGTTCCCCCACATGGTGATCCCGCTGTTCGTAGGGCGCCCCAAGTCCATCAAGGCGATGGAGACGGCGATGGAGGCGGGAAAGTCGATCCTGCTTGTCGCCCAGAAGTCGGCCGCCAAGGACGACCCCGGTCCGCAGGACATGTACGACATTGGCTGCGTCTCGAGCATCCTGCAGATGCTCAAGCTCCCGGACGGTACCGTGAAGGTGCTGGTCGAGGGTGGCAGCCGGGCCCGGATCGACAACGTGATCGACCTGCGCACGCACTGGGTGGCGGAAGCCGCGGTGGTGCGGCCGGAAGCCGCGCAGCCCGCCGAGGTCGAGGCGATGCGCCGGGCGCTGCTCTCGGCATTCGACCAGTACGTCAAGCTCAACAAGAAGATCCCGCCCGAGATCCTCACCTCGCTCGCCGGCATCGACGAGCCCGGGCGCCTCGCCGACACGGTGGCGGCGCACCTGCCGCTCAAGCTCGAGCAGAAGCAGCAGGTGCTGGAGATGTTCGAGGTGAAGAAGCGCCTCGAGCACCTGCTGTCGCAGCTTGAGACCGAGATCGACATCCTCCAGGTCGAAAAGCGCATCCGCGGGCGCGTCAAGCGCCAGATGGAAAAGAGCCAGCGCGAGTACTACCTCAACGAGCAGGTGAAGGCGATCCAGAAGGAGCTCGGCGAGGGCGAGGAAGGCGCCGACATGGAGGAGATGGAAAAGCGCATCAAGCGCGCGCACATGCCGAAGGAAGCGCGCAAGAAGGCGGAAGCCGAGCTGAAGAAGCTGAAGCTGATGAGCCCCATGTCGGCGGAAGCGACCGTGGTGCGCAACTACGTGGAAACGCTCGTCAACCTGCCGTGGCGCAAGAAATCCAGGATCTCCAAGGACATCCAGGCGGCGCAGGCGGTCCTCGACAAGGACCACTACGGCCTGGAGAAGGTAAAAGAGCGGATCGTGGAGTACCTTGCGGTCCAGAGCCGCGTGGACAGGATGAAGGCGCCGATCCTGTGCCTCGTGGGCCCGCCGGGGGTGGGCAAGACGTCGCTCGGCCAGTCGATCGCGCGCGCCACGAACCGCAAGTTCGTGCGCATGTCGCTCGGCGGCGTGAGGGACGAAGCCGAGATCCGCGGCCACCGGCGCACCTACATCGGCTCGATGCCGGGCAAGATCCTGCAGAACATGTCGAAGGTCGGGGTCAAGAACCCGCTGTTCCTCCTCGACGAGGTGGACAAGATGGGCATGGACTGGCGCGGCGATCCGTCTTCCGCCCTGCTCGAAGTGCTGGACCCCGAGCAGAACCACACCTTCACCGACCACTACGTGGAGGTCGAATACGACCTCTCTGAAGTGATGTTCGTCGCTACGGCGAACACCCTCAACATACCGCCCGCGCTCGCGGACCGGATGGAGGTGATCCGCCTGTCGGGCTACACCGAGGACGAGAAGCTCAACATCGCGGTCCGGTATCTCCTTCCCAAGCAGATGAGGAACGCGGGGCTGAAGGAAGGCGAGCTCGCGATCAGCGAGGCGGCGATCCGCGACGCGATCCGCTACTACACGCGCGAAGCGGGCGTGCGCGGGCTCGAGCGCGACATTTCCAAGATCTGCCGCAAGGCGGTCAAGGACCTGATGACCGAGAAGAAAGACAAGCGCATCTCGGTCACGCCCAAGAACCTGAGCAAGTTCCTGGGCGTGCGCAAATACACCTTCGGCGTCGCCGAGAAGCAGAACCAGGTCGGCCAGGTGACCGGGCTCGCATGGACCGAGGTCGGCGGCGAGCTGCTCACGATCGAAACCGTGACCATGCCCGGCAAGGGCAAGACCATCACCACGGGGAAGCTGGGCGAGGTGATGCAGGAGTCGATCCAGGCCGCGCTCTCGGTCGTTCGGGCGCGCTCGCGCAAGCTCGGAGTGAAGGAAGACTTCTACCAGAAGAACGACATGCACATCCACCTGCCCGAGGGCGCCACGCCCAAGGACGGCCCGAGCGCCGGCATCGGCATCGTCACGGCGATGGTCTCGGTGCTCACCGGGATTCCGGTGCGCGCCGACGTCGCGATGACGGGCGAGATCACGCTGCGCGGCGAGGTGCTGCCGATTGGCGGTCTGAAGGAGAAGCTTCTGGCGGCGCACCGCGGCAACATCAAGACGGTGCTGATCCCGGACGAGAACGTGAAGGACCTCGCCGAAATCCCGGACAACATCAAGAACCGCCTGGACATCGTGCCGGTCAAGTGGATCGACAAGGTGCTCGAGATCGCGCTCGAGCGCCAGCCCGAGCCGCTGCCCGAGCCGGTGGAGGTGGCGCCGCTGCCGGGCAAGGATGACAAGGGCGACGCGGCCGCGATTACGCACTGACGTCCGTGCCGGGGAGGGAGGGGACGTGAACAAGGCGGACCTGATCGAGCAGATCGCCAACGCGGCCGAGATCTCCAAGTCGGCCGCCGAGCGCGCCATCGACGCGATGGTCGCGGCGGTGAAGTCGAGCCTGAGGAAGGGCAACATGGTGACGCTGGTGGGCTTCGGCTCGTTCTACGTCACCCGGCGCGCCGCGCGGGCGGGACGCAACCCGCGCACCGGGGCCGAGATCCGGATCGAGGCCGCGAAGGTGCCGAAATTCCGTGCTGGCAAAGCGCTCAAGGACGCTATAAACTAGCGGCCCTTTTGCGGGTGCCGCGGGTGCTTAGCTCAGCGGTAGAGCGTCGCCCTTACAAGGCGAATGTCGTAGGTTCGACCCCTACAGCACCCACCAGGAACGGAGCGGTAGTTCAGTCGGTTAGAATACCGGCCTGTCACGCCGGGGGTCGCGGGTTCGAGTCCCGTCCGCTCCGCCAACGATTTTTCCGATAGTGCCTTCTTCGTAGTTCCAAATGTTCGACACGGTCCAGAAGAAGAAGCGGCTCGTCCAGATCGTCCTCGCGCTGATCATCATCCCGTTCGCGTTCTTCGGGCTGGAGTCCTACACCCGCTCGATGCGCGGGGCCGGCGACGACGTGGCGCGCGTGGACGGTGTCGCGATCTCGCAAAGGGATTTTTCCGAGGCGCTGCGCCAGCAGCAGGAGCGGCTGCGCGCGGTGCTCGGGCGCGGATTCGACGCCTCGCAGCTCGACACCCCCGAGACGCGCCGCGCGCTGCTCGATTCGCTGATCGGCCAGCGGCTGGTGTCGGACGCGGCGGTCCGCGCCCGGCTCGGCGTCGGCGACGAGGCGCTGCGCGAGACGATCCTCGCGCTGCCCGCCTTCCAGCGCGACGGCAAGTTCGATCCCGCGCTCTACCGCCAGCTCCTCGGCGCTCAGGGGATGACCGAGCAGTCGTTCGAGGCGCGGCTGCGCCACGACCTGGCGGTCGGGCAGCTCACGCGCGCGATCGCCGACACCGCGATCGCCTCGCGCGCCTCCGCCGAGCGCCAGGCGGAGCTCGCGGCGCAGCGGCGCGAGATCGCCGAAGCGCTGGTCCCCGCGGCCCAGTTCCTGCCGCGCGTCGCGATCGACGAGGCGCAGGCGAAGAAATACTACGAGGAGAACGCCGCGCAATTCCGCACGCCGGAGCGCGTGCGCGCCGAGTTCGTGATCCTTTCGGCGGATGCGCTGGGACGCCAGGAGCCGGTCACCGAGGAAGAGCTGAAGAAATCGTATGAGGCGAGAGCCGCCCAGTTCCGCGTCGAGGAGCAGCGCCGCGCGAGCCACATCCTCGTGAAATCGAACGAGGAGGCGGCCAGGCTCGCCGCCGAGGTTCGGAAGAACCCGGCGCAATTCGCCGAGCTCGCGAAGAAGCATTCGCAGGACCCCGGCTCGGCGGAAAAGGGCGGCGACCTCGGCTTCTTCGAGCGCGGCATGATGGTCAAGCCGTTCGAGGACGCCGTCTTCGGGATGAAGAAGGACGGCGAGATCACGGGCCCGGTGCAGTCGGAGTTCGGCTATCACGTAATCCGGCTGACCGGCGTGCAGGCGGCCCGCGCGCGCGCCTTCGAGGACGTGAGGAACGAGCTCGCCGCGGAGCTCGCGAAGCAGAAGGGCGCGAAGAAGTTCGCCGAAGCGGCCGAGGCGTTCGGCAACCTGGTCTACGAGCAGCCCGACAGCCTCGCGCCGGCCGCCGAGCGCTTCAAGCTGCAGGTCCGGAAGACCGACTGGTTCGCGCGCGGCGCGGCACCCCCGCCGCTCGATGCGCCGAAGCTCCAGGCGGCGTTGTTCTCGTCCGACGCGCTGCAGGCCAGGCGCAACACCGACGCGGTCGAGGTCGCGCCGAACGTGCTGGTGGCCGCGCGCGTCGCCGAGCACCAGAGCGCAGCGCAGCGCAGGTTCGAGGAAGTGAAGCCCGAGATAGAGGCGGCGCTCAAGCGCCGCGAGGCCGCCAGGCTCGCCGCGGCCGAGGGCCGCTCGAGGCTCGCCGAGCTGCAGAAAGGCGCCGGGGCGGCGCTCCAGTGGTCGGCGCCGCGCACGGTGCAGGTGAGCGATCCGAAGGGACTGACGCCCGAGCTGCGGCGCGAGGTGTTCGGCGCGGATCCGTCGAAGCTCCCGGCCTATTTCGGCGCCGGGCGGGGCGACGAGGGCTTCGTGATCGTGCGCGTGATCCGCGCCGTCCCGCCCGAGCCGCGCACCGACGCGCAGAAAACCGCGGACGCGATCGCGGCCCAGCGCCGCGCCGGCGCCGAGCAGCTCGGCGCCTGGGTCGACGCGCTCCGCAAGCGCGCCGAGATCAAGGTCAACGAAGCTAACCTGGAGAAGAAGTAGCGCCGCCGCCGGCCTCGCCGGCGATGGTGACGGACGCGACGTTGAACCCGCCGTCGACGTGCACGATCTCGGCGGTGATTCCGGAGGCGAGGTCGGAGAGCAGGAAAGCGGCCGCGTTGCCGACCTCGTCGATCGTGACGTTGCGCCGCAGCGGCGCGAAGGTCTCCACGTGCTTCAGGATCTTGCCGAACCCCGCGATGCCCGCAGCGGCGAGGGTCTTGATCGGGCCCGCCGAGATCGCGTTGACCCGGATTCCGCGCGGCCCGAGGTTCGCGGCGAGGTAGCGCACCGAGGCCTCGAGGCTCGCCTTGGCGAGCCCCATGGTGTTGTAGTGCGGGATCGCGCGCTCGGCGCCGAGATAGGTGAGGGTGAGGATCGAAGCGGCGCGGCCCTCCATCAGCGGAAGCAGCGCCCTTGCGAGCGCCGGGAAGCTGTACGCCGAGATTTCGTGCGCCTGGCGGAACGCCTCGCGCGACAGCCCGTCGAGCAGCTCGCCCGCGATCGCCTCGCGTGGCGCGAACGCGATGGCGTGCACCAGCCCGTCGAGCGCGCCCCAGCGCTCCCCGAGCGGCGGCGCGAGCGCCGCGATCTGCTCGTCGCTCGTCACGTCGCAGGGCAGCACGATGTCCGAGCCGAGCTCGCGCGCCATGTCGGTCACGCGGTCCCTGAACCGGTCTCCCACGTAGGTGAACGCGAGCTCCGCGCCTTCGCGGCGCGCGGCGCGCGCGATGCCGTACGCGATCGACCGGTTGGAAAGAAGCCCGGTGACGAGAATTTTTCTGCCGGAGAGGAATCCCATGCGGGCATTATACTTTCCGCCATGCGCGCCCCGGTCCTCGCGCTCGTGCTGTCGGTCGCGGCCTGCGGCGAGGTGTGGAACGACCCTTATCCGTCGGCCGAGCGCGGCGCGAATATCCTGTACCGCGAGTTCGTGGAGCGCCCGAAGCACCTCGATCCCGCGCAGTCGTATGCCTCGGACGAAGCGGTGTTCACCCGCCAGATCTACGAGCCGCCGCTGCAGTATCACTACCTGAAGCGCCCGTACCAGCTCGTGCCGCTTACGGCGACCGGGGTTCCGCAGCCGAAGGAGATCGAAGGGGGAAAGTACACCGTCTACGAAATCCGCATCCGGCCGGGAATCCGGTACCAGCCGCATCCGGCGTTCGTGACGCACAACCACAGCCTGGAGAAGCGAGTCATCGAAAGGCTCAAGACCCCCTATGACCTTCCCACGGGCACGCGCGAGCTGATCGCCGACGACTACATCTACCAGATCAAGCGCCTCGCGCATCCGCGGCTGCATTCGCCGATCTTCGGGCTGATGCAGGAATACGTGGTCGGGCTGCGGGAACTGGCATCGGAACTGAAAAAGTCCGACACAAGGGAAGGGTGGCTCGATCTCAGGCAGTTCCCCCTGAAGGGCGTGCAGCGCGTCGATTCGCACACCTGGCGCGTGACGCTGAAAGGGCGCTATCCGCAGTTCGCGTACTGGCTCGCGATGCCGTTCTTCGCGCCGGTGCCCTGGGAGGCGGAGAAGTTCTTCCACCAGCCCGGCATGGCGGAGAAGAACTTCACGCTCGACTGGTGGCCGGTCGGCACCGGTCCCTACATGCTCGCGGAGAACGATCCGAACTCGCGCATGGTGCTCGCGCGCAACCCGAACTTCCGCGGCGAGCCGTACCCTTCCGAGGGCGAGCCGGGCGACGCCGCCGCCGGGCTGCTGGCCGACGCCGGCCGCACGATGCCGTTCGTCGACAAGGCGGTGTTCAGCCGCGAGAAGGAGGCGATACCGCTCTGGAACAAGTTCCTGCAGGGCTACTTCGACGCCTCGGGGATCGCTTCGGACAACTTCGACCAGGCGGTGCGCGTGTCGGTGGACGGAGAGGCCGAGCTCACGCCCGGGATGCAGGCGCGCGGCATCGGCCTTCGGACGTCGGTGGCCGCGACGATCTTCTACCTCGGAGCAAACTGGCTCGACCCGGTGGTCGGGGGACAAATGGGAGGAGAGCCGGCAGAGCGCGCGAGGAAGCTGCGCCAGGCGCTCGCGGTGGCGGTCGACTGGGAGGAATACCTCTCGATCTTCGCCAACGGGCGCGGCGTGGTTTCGCACGGTCCGCTCGCCCCGGGCATCTTCGGCTGGCGCGAAGGCGCCGAGGGAGTCAATTCCGTCACCCACGAGTGGCGCGACGGCGCGGCGCGGCGCCGCCCGCTCGAACACGCAAAGCGCCTGCTCGCGCAAGCCGGCTATCCGGACGGGCGCGACGCGAAAACGGGACAGCCGCTCGTTCTGTATCTGGACACCGTGGCGCGCGGGCCCGGCGACAAGCCGCGCCTCGACTGGTGGCGGAAGCAATTCGCGCGGCTTTCGATCCAGCTCGAGATCCGGGAGACCGACTGGAACCGCTTCCAGGAAAAGGTGAGGAAGGGCACGCAGCAGCTGTTCATCATCGGCTGGAGCGCCGACTACCCGGACCCCGAGAACTTCATGTTCCTGCTGCACTCGCCGCAGAGCCGCGCAAGATCGCAGGGAGAGAACGCGGCCAACTACGCGAATCCGGAATTCGATGCGCTGTTCGAGCGCATGCGCACCATGCCGAACGGTCCGGAGCGCCAGCGTCTCATCGACCGCATGACCGAGATCTACCGGCTCGACGCGCCCTGGATCGGAGGCTTCCACCCCAAGAACTTCGCCCTCTATCACGGCTGGGTCGCGAACATCAAGCCGAACGAGATGGCCGAGAACACGCTCAAGTACCTGCGCGTCGATCCGCACCGGCGCGCCCTGCTGCGCAAGGAGTGGAACCAGCCCGTGATCTGGCCGTTGCTCCTGATGGTTTCGCTCGTATGCCTGACGGTGCTTCCGGCGATCATCAGTTACCGCCGCCGCGAGCGCAGGGCGGCGCGGCCGCAGGCCTGAGATGCTCGCCTACGTCGTCCGGCGGATCCTCTACGCGGTTCCGATCCTGATCGGGGTGAATCTGGTCACATTCGCGCTCTTCTTCGTCGTCAACACGCCCGACGACATGGCGCGCATGCAGCTCGGCGCCAAGCGCGTGACGGCCGAAGCGATAGAGAAATGGAAGGAGGAGAGGGGTTACAACAAGCCCTTGTTGTGGAACGAGAACGAGAAATCCCTCGGAAGACTGACCGAGACCATCTTTTTCAGCAAATCGATAAGGCTGTTCGTGTTCGACTTCGGCCGCGCGGAGGACCAGCGCGACATCGCCAACGAGATCCGCACCCGCATGTGGCCGAGCCTCGCGCTCGCGGTGCCGGTGTTCCTCGTGGGGCTTGCGGTGAACGTGACGTTCGCGCTCGGGATGGCGTTCTTCCGCGCCACCTGCCTCGATTTCTGGGGCGTGGTGCTGTGCGTGGCGATGATGTCGATTTCCACGCTCTTCTACATCATCGGCGGGCAGTACGTCGCCTCCAGGCTCTGGCACCTGGTGCCGATTTCGGGCTACGTGGGCGGGCTCGACGCGCTCAGGTTCCTGGTCCTCCCGGTCCTCATCGGCGTGCTGAGCGGCGTGGGCTCGGGAAGCCGCTGGTACCGCACGCTCTTCCTCGAAGAAGCGTCGAAGGACTACGTGCGAACGGCGCGCGCGAAGGGCCTGTCGGAGCCCGCCGTCATGTTCCGGCACGTGTTGCGCAACGCCCTCATCCCGATCCTTACCGGCGCGGTGGTCGTGATTCCGCTGCTGTTCATGGGAAGCCTGATCGCCGAGTCGTTCTTCGGCATTCCGGGCCTCGGCAGCTACACCATCGACGCGATCCAGGCGCAGGACTTCGCCGTGGTGCGCTCGATGGTGTTCGTGGGCTCGGTGCTCTACATCGCAGGGCTCGTCCTCACCGATATCTCGTACACCCTGGTCGATCCGCGGGTGCGCTTCGAATGACGCCGGTCATTCTCTGGACCGACGCGCTGGTATGGCTGCTGGTGGCTGCGACGGCGGCGTTCGCATGGCACTGCCGGCGCAAGCCGCACCTCGCGGCGCCCTGGGGGCGGGTATTCCGCAGCCGCGCCGCGATGGCATCGATCGCGGTGCTCGCAGCCTATCTTGCCGTAGGACTCGCCGATTCGCTCCATTTCCGTCGCGCGCAATCGGTGGAGGTGCTCTCGGTGCTCGACGTGGCGCTCGGCCACCTTCGCGCCCGCACCGAGAAGACATACTCCGCGCCGTTCGCGACGCGCGCCTACGCCAAGGAGACGATCGAGCTGCCGGGAGGAAAGCAGGCACGCGACTTCCCGCGCCTCAAGTTCGGCGGCGCGCATCTACCGGACGAGAGCGAGCGGGCCGCGGACATGGCGCGGAAGGGAGGGTTGGGGCTGATTCTCGGCGGTGCCGCCTTTGGCATCGCTCTTCTCGCGATCAGACCCTTGAGGCGGATCCATCCGGCGATCCCCTGGAACGCGGCGCTCGCGGCGCTCGGCGTGATTTTCGCGCTCGCCTGCCCCGCGCTCGTGCTTTCGGCGCACTACCACGTCCTCGGCACCGACAAGGTGGGGCAGGACGTGCTGTATCTGGCGCTCAAGTCGGTGCGCACCAGCCTTGCGATCGGCACGCTCGCCACGCTCGTGATGCTGCCCTTCGGGATCGCGCTCGGGATCATGGCGGGCTACTTCAAGGGCTGGGTGGACGACGCCATCCAGTACCTTTACACCACCCTCAACTCGATCCCGGCGGTGCTGCTGATCGCGGCCGCGGTGCTGATGGTCCAGGTGTTCATCGAGACGCGCGCCGACTGGTTCGCGACCGCGACGGAACGCGCCGACGTGCGACTTCTGATGCTGTGCGCGATCCTCGGTCTGACGAGCTGGACGGGGCTCGCCCGGCTGCTGCGCGGCGAGACGCTCAAGCTCTCCGAGCTCGAGTACATCCAGGCGGCGCACGCGTTCGGGGTGGCGCACGCACGGGTGCTTTCGCGCCACATCCTGCCGAACGTGGCGCACATCGTGATCATCGCGCTGGTGATGGACTTCTCGGGCCTCGTGCTCGCGGAAGCCGTGCTTTCCTATGTGGGCGTCGGCGTGGATCCGGCGACCACGAGCTTCGGCACCATGATCAACGCCGCGCGGCTGGAGATGTCCCGCGAGCCGATCGTGTGGTGGTCGCTCGCAGCGGCGTTCGTCTTCATGTTCGCGCTGGTGCTCGCCGCGAACCTGCTGGCGGACGCGGTGCGCGACGGGTTCGACCCGCGCGTGCGGGTGGGGGGCGCGTGACCCTGCTCGCGCTCGAGGGGCTGCGCACCGAGCTCGAGGCGGCCGACGGCCGCGTGCGTGCCGTGGACGGCCTCGACCTCGAGATAGGGCGCGGCGAGTGCTTCGCGCTCGTGGGCGAATCCGGCTGTGGCAAGTCGATGACGGCGCTTTCGGTCTTGCGGCTCCTGCCCGAGACCGGGCGGATCGCCGGCGGTGCCGCGCGCCTGCAAGGGCAGGACCTCTTCGCGCTGCCGGAGGCGGCGATGCGCGCCGTGCGCGGGCGGCGCATCGCGATGATCTTCCAGGAGCCCGCGACCTCGCTCAACCCGGTCCTCACCATAGGGCGGCAGATCGAAGAGGTGATCGAGCGTCATACCGCGGAGCCGCGCCCGCGCGAGAAGGCGATCGAGCTCTTGCGCGCGGCGGGCATCCCGGACCCCGAGCGGCGAATCGACCAGTATCCGTTCCAGCTCTCGGGAGGGCTGAAGCAGCGCGCCATGATCGCCGCGGCGCTCGCTGCCGACCCCGAGGTGCTGATCGCGGACGAGCCGACCACGGCGCTCGACGTCACGATCCAGGCGCAGATCCTGGAGCTCCTGTCGCGCCTGCAGGCCGAGCGCGGCATGGCGCTGCTCCTCATCACGCACGACTTGGGGATCGTGGCCCGCATGGCGAGCCGCGTCGCGGTGATGTACGCCGGCCAGATCGTGGAGGTCGCCGGGAAGGACGCGTTCTTCCGCGCGCCGCAGCACCCGTACGCGCGCAAGCTCTTCGAGTCGCTGCCTTCGCCGGAAAAGCGCGCCGCCGAGCTCGCGGTGATTCCGGGGCAGGTGCCGCCGCTCACGCGCGAGTTCCGCGGCTGCCGCTTCGCCGAGCGCTGCGAGCACGCGTTCGATCGCTGCCGCGCCGGGCCGCCGCTGCTGAAGGAGGTGCGGGGAGGACACCGGGTTCGCTGCTTTCTGCGTGAAGTCGAAATCGCGGGGGAACTGAACACGGGGGCGGAAGCGAAGGAACGCGCGAAAGCCGTTCCGGATCGCCCCCTCCTTCTCGAAGTCTCCGGTCTCAAGGTCCATTTCCCGATCCGCAAGGGCGTGTTCCGGCGCACCGTGGGGCACGTCAAGGCGGTGGACGGCATCTCGCTCGAGATCCGCGAAGGCCGGACCCTCGCGCTCGTGGGCGAATCGGGGTGCGGCAAGACGACGGCGGGCAAGGCGATCCTGAGGCTCATCGACATCTCCGGCGGCGAAGTCCGGTTCGCCAATCGGCCGATCACCTCGCTTTCGCGCGGCGAGCTGCGGCCGTTGCGGCGCGCGATGCAGATCGTGTTCCAGGATCCCTATGCCTCGCTCAACCCGCGGATGCGCGTGCTCGACATCCTGGAGGAGGGAATGCGCGCGCTCGGCGTGGGCGCCGGAGAGGCCGGCCGGCGCCAGCGGATCGAGCGCCTGCTCGCCGAGGTCGGGCTGCCGCCGGAGACGTCCGGCCGCTACCCGCACGAGTTCTCGGGCGGGCAGCGCCAGAGGATCGCGATCGCGCGCGCCCTCGCGGTCGAGCCGCGCCTGATCGTATGCGACGAGCCCACGAGCGCGCTCGACGTCTCGGTGCAGGCGCAGATCCTGAACCTGCTGCGCCGGCTCCAGGAGCGGCACGGCCTCGCATACCTCTTCATCACGCACAACATCGGCGTGGTCGAATACGTCGCGCACGAGGTGGCGGTGATGCGCGCCGGCCGCATCGTCGAGCGCGGCAGCGCCGAGGAGGTGCTGCGCGCGCCGCAGCACGAGTACACCCGCACGCTCCTTGCCGCGGTGCCGCGCATCGCCTGATCCGGAAAACGTTATCGGAGGTCAAATCTGCGCGTGCCGCGCGCTGCTAGCGTGCGCGCGATGGAGCAGGCGCTTTGCATCGAGGCAAGCGACGGCTTTCGGCTCGCCGCGTTCCTGCACGGGGCGAACGCAATCGAAAACCCGTCCCGTACCGTCCTGATCTGCTGCGGCGGGGGTGTCCCGGCGCGGGTGTACCGGCGCTTCGCGGACTGGCTCGCGGCGCGCGGCGTGCCTGCGCTGCGCTTCGACTATCGCGGCATCGGGGCTTCGCGCCCGCCGGCGTTGCGCGGCTTCGGCGCCCGGCTCGAGGATTGGGCCGAGCGCGACTGCGCGGCGGCGATCGACTGGCTGCGCAGCCGCTACCCGCGCGCCGAGCTCGCAGGCGTGGCGCACAGCATCGGCGCGCTGGTGCTCACCGGCGCTCCCAACGCGGGCGCGATCCGGCGGTTCCTGCTCGTGGGCGCGCATACCGGCTACTTCGGCGACTATCACGCGCTGTGGCGGGTTCCGATGACGCTGATGTGGCACGGCGCGATGCCGGCGCTTGCGCGCGCGCTCGGCTACTTCCCGGGACGTGCGCTGCGAATGGGCGAAGATCTGCCGGCCGGCTTCGCGCTCCAGTGGGCCGGGCGCCGAAGGCCCGAAATCCGGGCCGAGGGGATGGAACGGCTGAAGTCGCTCGAGGGATGCGCCCTCGCGCTCACGTTCACCGACGACGGCTTCGCGACACCGAGGGGCACACGCCGGTTCCTTTCGCACCTTCCCCGGCTCAGCGCCGAGCAGCGCGTGATCCGGCCGCGCGAAGCGGGCCTCGGGCGCATCGGACATTTCGGTTTCTTCAGGCAGTCGGCCGAGCGGCCGCTGTGGGAGCCCGCGGCGGGCTGGCTCCTCGCTTAGCTCTGCGCCGCCCCGAGGAGCATGTCGTTGAGGTCGGCGGGCAGGGGCAGGAGCCGGCCGCGCAGGAGCTCTACCATGCGCTCGGCTTCCTCGGGCGGGAGCGTGCCGAGCGTGCTGCGGAAGTCGGAAGCGAGCTGCTCCTTTTCGCGCTGCGAGAGCCGCGCGAGCCGCTCGCGCGCGGCGCGTACCGTGAGCGCGCGATCGGCGAAGTACTCGATCATCGAGGCGCGAACGCCGGCGTTCCTCGGATCGAGCAGCCCCGCGTGCAGCGCAGCGAAGATTTCCTCGCGCTGCGCGTCGGTGAGGTAGCCGAAGCCTTCGTCGATCAGGCGCCGGATGTCGGCCGGCTGGACCATCGTCCCGGGATAGACATCCGCGGGCGGGGCGGGATACGCCGGTTCGGCCGGCGCGCGGCGCATCGAGGCCGCGATTGCCTCGCGCGCCGCGCTCAGGAGGAACATCAGGACCGGGTCGGCGGCGAGCGCCGGCGCGGTGCAGGAAAACAGCGCGATCGCAACCCCGGTGCGGATTCCCCTCCCCATGAATGCATTCTAGGGAACCTGGGCTGATGCCGGTACCGCGCTGCAGCGAATGCTTCAGGAACGACTTGAGGGAAAATCGTTACTTCGCTGATTTTCTTAAGAGTCTCTTCATAGGTTCCGGCTTCCGCTTGCCTTTGGGCGTGGTCACCGGCTTGCCCTTGTAGGCAGGCCCGCGGGCGTGAACGGTGAGCTTCTGGCCCGCGGCGAGCCTCCCGATCTTGTTCCAGCGCTTCAGGTCCTCGATGCTCACGCGGTAGCGCCCGGCGATTCCCGCGAGGGTTTCGCCCGCGCGCACGCGATGCACGATCACGCGCGGGCCGCGCACCGGGATCGGCGGCGCGTACATGATCGGCAGCCGCCGGATGTCCGCGGCGGCCCCGTTCACCGGCACCACCATCAGCGCGGGCACGGCGCGCTGGCGCGCGGGGATCCCGTTGACCTCCTTCAGCTGCGCGAGCGAGAGGTGAAACTTGCGCGCGATCGCCTCGAGCGTGTCGCCCTTCTTCGGGTGGTAGGCCTGCCAGTTGACCAGGTTCTGGCCGTCGTGTTTCAGCAGGTTCTCGCGGAACACCTCGACCTTGTCCGCCGGGAGCACGATGCGCGAATTGACCGACACCGGGATCACCGGCCGGTTGAATCCCGGATTGAGCGCCACGAACTCCTCGACCGGCATCTCGGCGAGCTTGGCCGCGAGCCGCACGTCGATGTCGCGCGTCTTGGTGATCGTCGCGAAGTAGGGCTGGTTCGGGACGGGATCGAGGTGCAGGCCGAAGGGCTGCGGATCGGCGACGATGTTCTTGAGCGCCTGGAGCTTGGGCACATAGTGGCGCGTCTCGGCCGGCATCGCGAGGCTCGCGTAGTCGGCAGGAAGCCCCGCGGCGCGGTTCTTCTCGATCGCGCGCGCGACCGCGTTCTCGCCCCAGTTGTACGAGGCGAGCGCGAGGTGCCAGTCCCCGTGCATTTCGTAGAGGTCGGCGAGGTAGTCGAGTGCGGCCGCGGTCGAGGCGACGATGTCGCGCCGGCCGTCGAACCACCAGTTCTGCGTCAGCTCGTAACGCCTGCCGGTGCCGGGAATGAACTGCCAGAGGCCCGAGGCGTGCGCGCGCGAGTACGCCATCGGATTGAACGAACTCTCGACCATCGGCAGCAGCGCGAGCTCGGTCGGCATCCCGCGCTTGTCCAGCTCCTCGACGATGTGGTGCAGGTAGCGGCGGCTGCGCTCGAACATGCGCTGCAGGTAGTCGGGCCGCGCGACGTACCAGGCCACTTTTTCGTCGACCAGCGGGTCGTAGAGGTTCGGCATCGCGAAGCCGTTGCGGATGCGCTGCCACAGGTCGTCGGGCTCGATGGTGCGATCGACGCGCGGGATCGGCGCGGGCGCGGCGAGCACCACGCGCTCGCCGTCGAAGGGTGGAAGCCGCGTCGC
>JBBINV010000043.1:0-35406 GCA_037443705.1 Betaproteobacteria bacterium
GGACGCACTGATCGACCCAGTCGCCGTAGGCGAGAACGCGCTTCTGGTGACAGCTTGGGCAGAAGTAGCGCGTCTTGCAGGAGAAAGCCAGAAGGAAGTCGTTGCCGCATTCGCCGCAGCGAATGCGCGCAAAGCCCCGGTGCAGGTCGCCGCACTCGAGAAAGCGCTCGAGGACGTTTCGCTCCACTGCACGGCGGATGCGGCCTGAAGCTCGCAGCTCGGCGAGATGACGCCTGACGCACTGCCATAGCGGGCTGCGGCGCGGGTTGCGCGGGCGATAAAGCGCGGGCTGGCCGGAGTCCATGCCCCGGACAACGACGCTCCCTCCGGGCCGGTAGAACGGAGAGGCCGCCCGGATGGCATGGCGAACCGGCGGTCAACGCCGGCAGCGTTACGCGCGTTCGAAAGGGGTTCGCGGCCGCAAGGCGCAGCTCGCTAATGGTCCCTGCTCTCGCCGAAGTAGCCCGGCGCAATCTCGGCGGCGTGGCACACGGGCGAAGCGAGCGCGCTCGCCTCGCCCGCCGGCGGCTCGCCGAGGAAGGCAAGGCCCTGCGGGTCGCGGCGGTAGACGCCGCGCTCGGTGACCACCCAGTCCACCGGAATGTCCCAGGGCTGCGGGTGGATGGTGGCGATTCTCGCCATTTCGTAGGCGACGCCGATCACCGCGGGCTTCTTTTCGAAATTCGCCAATGTGCGGTCGAAGAATCCGCCGCCGTAGCCGAGCCGGTAGCCCGCTTCGTCCCAGCCGTTCATCGGCAGCAGCACCGCGTTCGGCACCACGATCGCGGAGTCGACCGGATACGGGATGCCGAGCGGACCCTTGGCCATCGCGACCCCCGGGTGCCACTCGCGAAAGAGGAGCGGCTGCCGCGGCGCCGCGACGACGGGCAGCGCCGTCAACGCGCCGCGGCTGCGCAGCGTTCTTGCGATGTGGCGCGCGTCGTACTCGCCGCGGATCGGCCAGCAGAAGGCGAGCCTCGCCGCGGCAAGGCCCGGGAAGGCGCGCTCGAGGTGCGCGTCGATCCGGTGCCGGAACTCCTCGCGCGTCTCGGCGGCGAGCGCCTCGCGCGCCGCGACGAGACGCGCACGCTCGGCCTTGCGCCAGTTCTCGAATCGATCCTCATGCATGCACGCTGCCCTGCCCGGTGCTAAGCTTACTCCATGATTTTTCGGTCTTTCTGCTCGTTCCTGCTGCTTGTCGCGTCGATCGGCGGGAACGCGGCACCGAAAGCACCTGACGGCGATCAGGCGTTCCTCGCCGCGCACGACGCGTTTCGCACCGGAGACGCGCTTGCGCTCGCAAGGCACGCGGCGAAGCTCGAGGGCCACCTCCTTGCGCCGTATCTCGAATACTGGAGCCTGAAGCTGCGGCTGGAGGAAGCCGGCGCGCCGGAGGTGCGCGCCTACCTCCGGCGGCACGCGGGAAGCTACACCGCGGAGCGGCTGCGCGCCGACTGGCTGAAGGAGCTCGGGCGGCGCGGCGACTGGCAGACGTTCGAGCTCGAGCGCGCGCCCCTCGTGCAGGACGACCTCGAAATCCGATGCTACGCGTGGTCCGCGAGACTTGCGCGCGGCGAGGCGGACGCGTTCGACGAAGCCGAGGCGATGTGGCTCGAGCCGAAGGAGCTACCCGGGGGCTGCGCGGCGCTTGCCGACACGATGCACGAGGCGGGGCGCCTGCCTCCCGAGCGAATCTGGGCGCGCGTGCGCGTGCTCTTCGAGAGCGGACAGCTCGCCGCCGCCAAGCGCGTGCTGGGTTACCTCCCGGCCGGGGAAGCTCCCGAGGAGCGGCAACTCTCGCTTGCCGCCAGCAGCCCGCAGCGGCTGCTCGCACGGCCGCCGAAGGATCTCGAGCGGCGGCAGGTGCGCGAGATGGTGCTGTTCGCGTTCGTGCGGCTGGCGCGCACCGATCCGCGGCCTGCGGCCGAGGTGCTGAAGGGGCCGCTGGGGGCGCAGCTCCCGGAGGACGATGCGCGCTATCTCTGGGGCCGGATCGCGTACGAGGGCGCGCGCCGGCACTTGCGCGAGGCGCTCGACTGGTACCGGGCCGCGGGCGAGACCGCGCTCGGCGATGAAAAGCTCGCGTGGAAGGCGCGCGCGGCGCTGCGCGCGCCCGACTGGGCGACGGTGCGCGAGGCGATCGACGCGATGTCGGTCGCGGCACGCCAGGATCCGGCCTGGAGCTACTGGTATGGCCGCGCGCTCGCGGCGCAGGGCGAGGCGGCGGGCGCGCGGGCGTACTTCCTGAGGATCTCGGGACAGCCGAGCTTCTACGGCTTGCTCGCAGCGGAAGAGCTTGGCGAGGCGCTCGCGATCCCGCAACCGTTCCACGCGCCGGGCGAAGCCGAGGTCGCCGCCGCGCGCGCCGAGCCCGGCATCGCGCGCGCGCTGGAGCTGATCCGGCTCGGCCTGCGCACCGAGGGAGTGCGCGAGTGGATCTTTGCGATCCGCGCCATGGACGATCCGCAGCTGCTCGCGGCGGCCGAAGTGGCGCGCCTCGCCGAAGTGTTCGATCGCGCCATCAACACCGCCGACAAGACCGCGCGCCTGCACAACTACAAGGTGCGCTTCCTCGCCCCGTTCCGCGACGTGTTCCGCGAGCAGGCGCGCAGCTTCGAGCTCGAGGAAGCGTGGGTGCTGGGGCTCGCGCGCCAGGAAAGCCGCTTCATTGCCGATGCGACCTCGTCGGCCGGCGCGAAGGGACTCATGCAGCTGATGCCTGCCACCGCGCGCTGGGTCGCGCGCCGCGTCGGCATTGCCTACTCGCGCGAGCGCGTGGCCGAGGTGCGGACCAACGTGACGCTCGGCGTGCGCTACCTCAGGTACGTGCTCGACGAGCTCGGCCACCCGGTGCTCGCCCTGGCCGCGTACAACGCCGGTCCCTCCCGGGCGCGCCGCTGGCGCGACGCGCGGCCGCTGGAAGGGGCGGTGTACGCCGAGACGATCCCGTTCAACGAGACTCGCGACTACGTGAAGAAGGTGATGGCGAACACCGTGTTCTATGCCATGCTCCTCGGCGGCAATGCGATCGGGCTCAAGGAGCGCCTGGGCACCATCCCCGCCAAGTCGGCCGGCGAGCGCGCCGGCGAAGAGCTTCCCTGAGGAAGGCCACAAGATGCGGCATTCGAGATTCCTGGTCGTGGGCGGCTCCGGCTTCGTAGGCCGGCATCTCGTGGCGGCGCTCGCCGCGGCGGGGGCGGAGGTCACGGTGCCGACGCGCCGGCGCGAGCGCGCCAAGCACCTCATCCTGCTGCCCACCGTGGAGGTTGCAGAGACCGACGTGCTCGCCCCCGGCGCGCTCGCCGGCCTCGCCGAGGGCTGTGACGCGGTCATCAATCTTGTCGGCGTTCTGCACAGCCGGCGCGGGCGGCGCGACGAGCGCGGACCGAACGACTACGGCCCCGATTTTGCGCGCGCGCACGTGGAGGTCCCGATGGCCGCGATCGCGGCCTGCCGCGCCGCGCGGGTGCCGAGGTTCCTGCACATGAGCGCGCTCGGCGCGGCGCGCGACGCTCCCTCGGAGTACCTGCGCTCGAAGGGCGTGGGCGAGGAAGTGGCGCTCGCCGCCGACGACCTCGCGGTCACGGTGTTCCGGCCTTCGGTGATCTTCGGGCCCGACGACCGGTTCCTGAACCTGTTCGCGCGGCTCGCGGCGTTCAGCCCGGTGCTCGCGCTCGCCGCCCCCCGCGCGCGTTTCCAGCCGGTTTATGTGGGCGACGTGGTGCAGGCGTTCGTGGCGGCGCTTCGCACGCCCGAATCCGCGGGCAGGCGCTATGACCTGTGCGGTCCCGCGGTGTACACGCTCGAGGAACTGGTGCGTTACGCCTGCAGCGCTGCCGGCCGGGCGCGCCCCGTGATCGGGTTGCCCGACGCCCTTGCGTACCTGCAGGCCTGGGCCATGGAGCGGCTGCCCGCGCCGCTGCTCACACGCGACAACCTGCGCTCGATGCAGGTGCCGAGCGTGTGCGATTGCCCGCTTCCGTTCGGCCTGCGGGCGACGCCTCTCGAAGCGGCGGCGCCGGCCTGGCTCTCGCCCTCGGGCGCGCGAGCCCGCTACCCGCGGTTTCGCTGGCGCGCGCGGCGCTAGAGCGGGCGATGCGCGGCCGCGGCCGATGAAGGCCTACGTCGTGGGCGGAGCGGTGCGCGACGAGCTGCTCGGGCTCCCGGTCGCCGACCGCGACTGGGTGGTGGTCGGCACGACACCCGAAGAGATGGTCGCCGCAGGGTTCAAGCCGGTCGGACGGGATTTCCCGGTATTTCTTCATCCGCGCACGCACGAGGAGTACGCGCTCGCGCGCACCGAGCGAAAGAGCGGCCGCGGCTACCGCGGCTTCACGGTGTACGCCGCTCCCGAGGTGACCCTCGAGCAGGATCTTGCGCGGCGCGACCTCACGATCAACGCGATGGCGAAGGCGCCGGACGGCACGCTCATCGATCCCTTCAATGGAAGAAAGGACTTGCAGGACGGCGTGCTGCGCCACGTCAGTCCCGCGTTCGCCGAGGACCCGGTGCGGATCCTGCGCGTGGCGCGCTTCGCGGCGCGCTTTCCCTTCCGGATCGCGGCCGAGACCGCGGCGCTGATGCGCCGGATGGTCGACTCGGGCGAGACCGACGCGCTCGTGCCCGAGCGCGTCTGGCAGGAGCTTTCGCGCGGTCTCGCCGAAGCGCATCCCGAGCGCATGTTCGAGGCGCTCGAAGCCTGCGGCTTGCGCGCGCGCCTGTTTCCGGAGTGGAAGACGGTGCCGAAGGCGTTCTCGGGTTCGCTCGCCGTGCGCTTCGCGCACCTGTGCTGGCCGCTGGGGCAACAGGAGCTGGACGCGATCTGCGACCGGCTGCGGGTTCCGAACGAGCCGCGCGAGCTCGCGTTGACCGCGCATCGCTGCAGGGAGTTGTTGCGGGGTGGCGTCCGGAGCGGACCCCGCGAGTTGCTGGCGCTGCTCAAGCGCGCCGATGCCTTCCGGCGGCCGGAGCGGTTTTCGGACTTGTTGCAGGTGGCGGGTCTTGCCGAGCCGGAATTCGATTCAAGACGCATAGAAGAGGCCTTTTCCGCTGCGCGTGCCGTGGACGCGGCGGCGGTGGCGCGCACGGCGCCCTCGCCCGAGCGCATTCCGGAGCTGCTGGATGCGGCGCGCGAGACCGCGATCGCCAGGGCTTGCGCAGGATCAAGTTCCTGAAGGCGCGCCGAAGGACAATCCGGCCCCATGCCCGCCTTGCCCCGAAGCTTCCTTCGCATCGCCCTCGGCACGGCCGTGATCCTGGCCGCGGCTGCCGCCGCGTGGTTCCTCACGCGTCCCGGGCCGGTCGCGCTCGTGGTCGCCGTCGCGGAGCCCGGGCGGGTCGAGACCACCGTGGCGAACACGCGTGCGGGCTCGGTCGCGGCCTGCCGGCGCGCCAGGCTCGCCACGCCCCTGGGCGGACGCATCGCCAGGCTTACCGTGAAGGAGGGCGATCGCGTGAAGGAGGGCCAGCTCCTGATCGAGCTCTGGAACGATGACCTGGTCGAGCGCGAGCGGGTGGCGCGCGAGCAGCTCGCCACCGCGCGCGCGCGCGCACGCGAGGCAGCCGTGCTTGCGGACATCGCGCAGCGCGCGGCGGCGCGCACGCGCCAGCTCCGCGACAAGGGCTTCGTGTCGGAGGACAGCGTCGATCGCGCCGAGAGCGAGGCGAAGGCGAAGCAAGCGGTGCTCGAATCCGCGCGCGCGCAGATCCAGGAGGCCGAGGCGCGGATCGGCGCTGCGCGCGCCGATACCGCGCGCACCGTGATGCGCGCGCCGTTCGCCGGGATCGTCGCCGAAGTGAACGGCGAAGTCGGCGAATTCCTCACGCCCTCGCCGCCGGGCATCCCGACGCTGCCGGCGATCGACCTGATCGACGATTCGTGCCTCTACGTCTCGGCGCCGATCGACGAGGTGGATGCCGCGCAGCTCAGGATCGGGATGCCGGGCCGCATCAGCCTCGATGCCTATCGCGGCAGGCACTTTCCGGGAAAGCTTCGAAGGATTGCGCCCTACGTGCTTGCGCTAGAGAAGCAGGCGCGCACGGTGGAGGTCGAGGTGGAGTTCGATTCGCCCGGAGAATCGCGGCATCTGCTCGTCGGCTACAGCGCGGACGTCGAGGTGATCGTGGATGCACGCGAGAACGTGCTGCGCGTGCCCACCAGCGCCCTCATGCCGGGCAATCGCGTGATGGTACTCGGCAAGGACGGAATCCTCGAGGAGCGGCGCATCGAGCCGGGCCTGTCCAACTGGGAGTACACGGAGGTGAAGTCGGGCCTCGCGCGCGGCGAGCGGGTCGTCACCTCGCTCGAGCGCGCCGGGGTGAAGGCCGGCGCGCGCGCGGCGGCCGGGAAATGATTCGTCTTGCCGGAATCGAGCGCGTGTTTCGCGTCGGCGGCGAGGAGGTGCACGCGCTTCGCGGCGTGGACCTGGAGATCGGGCGCGGCGAGTACCTTTCGATCATGGGACCCTCGGGATCGGGCAAATCCACGCTGCTCAACGTGATCGGCCTGCTCGACCGGCCGAATGCCGGCCGCTACGAGCTCGACGGTGGCGACGTGACGGGCCTGTCAGACGTAGAGCAGGCGCGCGTGCGTCGCGAGAAGATCGGCTTCGTGTTCCAGTTCTTCCACCTGGTGCCGCGGCTCACCGCGGCGCAGAACATCGAGCTGCCGATGACGCTCGCCGGAATCGACCCGCAGGAGCGCCGCGCGCGCCTCGCGAAGCTCCTCTCGCAGTACGGGCTGGAGGCGCGCGCGCGCCACCGGCCGGACCAGCTCTCCGGGGGGCAGTGCCAGCGCGTGGCGATCGCGCGCGCGATGTCGATGCGCCCTTCCGTGATCCTCGCCGACGAGCCCACCGGGAACCTCGACCGCCACACCGGGCAGGAGGTGATGGCGGTGCTCGAGCGCGTGCACCACGACGGCGGCACGGTGATCCTGGTCACGCACGATCCCGAGATCGGCGCGCGCGCGCACCGGCGCCTGCGCATGGTCGACGGCGCGATAGTGGGCGACGAGCGGAGCTGACGTGCGTTTCGCGGACCTGCTCGAATTCGCCTGGCGCGTGGTGCGTGGCTACCGCTCGCGGACGTTCCTCATCCTGCTCGCGATGGGCATCGGCGTCGCCGCGGTGGTGGCGGTGAGCACGCTCGGCGAGGGCGCGCGCCTGTACGTGGTGAGCCAGTTCGGGTCTCTCGGAACCAATCTCGTCGTCGTGCTGCCGGGTCGCAGCGAAACCGCAGGGGCGATGCCGGGCGTGCTGCTCGGCAAGACGCCGCGCGACCTCACGGTGGAGGATGCGATCGCGTTGAAGCGCAGCAACGCGATCCGGCGCCTCGCTCCGCTCATTGTGGGCGCGGGGGACGTGCGCGCCGGGGCGCGCGTTCGCGAAACCCCGGTGCTCGGTACGACCGCGGAGCTGCTCGAGATCCGCCACATGGAAGTGGCGCAGGGCAGGTTCCTGCCCGCCGGCGACCCGCGCGAGAGCCACCCCGTCACCGTCATCGGCGGGAAAGTCGCCTCGGAGCTCTTCCGGGGGCGCTCGCCGCTCGGGGAGTGGCTGCGCATCGGCGACCGGCGCTTCCGCGTCGTAGGAGTGCTCGCGGCGCAGGGCGAGTCGCTCGGCTTCAACACCGACGAGATCGTCATCGTGCCGCTCGCCGCGGCGCAGGCGCTGTTCAATACCGAAGCGCTCTTCCGGATCCTGGTGGAGGCGAAGAGCCGCGAGGCGATCGCGCCCGCGCAGGCCGACGTTGAGGAAATCCTGCGCGAGCGCCACGAAGGCAAGCGCGACGTGACCGTGATCACGCAGGACGCGGTGCTCGCGACCTTCGACCGGATCCTGCGCGCGCTCACGCTCGCCGTGGGGGGGCTCGCCGCGATCAGCCTGGCGGTGGCGGGCATCCTGATCATGAACGTGATGCTTATCTCGGTGACGCAGCGCCGGCGCGAGATCGGGCTCCTGAAGGCGCTCGGCGCCACGCCCGGCCAGATCCGCGCCGCCTTCTTTACCGAAGCGGTGCTGCTTGCGCTCGGCGGCGCGGTGGTCGGGCTCGCGGCGGGCAAGCTCGGCCAGATGCTCATCGGGCAACTGTATCCGGCGATCCCTTTCACGCCGCCGTGGTGGGCGCTCATCGCCGCGCCGGTCACCGCCGTAGCGACCTCGGTGGTGTTCTCGGTCGCGCCGGCGCGCCGCGCCGCGCGCCTCGACCCGGTGCAGGCGCTGTCGCAGCGCTAGCGCGATGACCGCGGCCGATTTCGTGCGCTTCACCCTGGGGTCGGTGGCCTCGCACCGGCTGCGCTCCACGCTCACCGCGCTCGGCATCGCGGTGGGGATCGCCGCGGTGATCCTGCTCACCTCGATCGGCGAAGGGCTGCACCGCTTCGTGATTGCCGAGTTCACCCAGTTCGGCACCAACAGCATCAGCGTCTCGCCGGGACGCATCCAGACGCACGGCGCGTCGCTCGGTGCGGTGAACACCGTCCGGCCGCTCTCGATCGAGGACGCGATCGCGCTCAAGCGCGCGCCGCACGTCCTCGTGACCGACCCGGTGGTGCAGGGCAACGCCGAGGTGATCCACGCCGGAAAGAGCCGGCGCGTGACGCTCTATGGCGTCGGCCCGGACTCGACGCGGGCGTTCAACACCCGCGTCGCGGTCGGCGAGTTCCTGCCGCACGACGACCCGCACGCGGCGCGCGCGCTCGTGGTGCTCGGCTCGAAGGTGGCGAAGGAGCTCTTCGGCGCCGGGAACCCGCTCGGGGCGCGGCTGCGCGTCGGCGGGGAGCGCTACCGGATCGTGGGCGTCATGGAATCGAAGGGCCAGGTGCTCGGCTTCGACCTGGACGACACCGTGTTCATCCCCACGGCGCGCGCGCTCGACATGTTCAACCGCGAGAGCCTCATGGAGATCCATCTCACCTACGAGCCGACCGCGCCGCTCGCCGAGGTGGAGGCCGGCATCAGGCGGATCCTGATCGCGCGCCACGGCGCCGAGGACTTCACCGTAACGCCGCAGCAGAAGATGCTGGAGGTGTTCGGCACCGTGCTCAACGCGATCACCTTTGCAGTCGGCGCGATCGGCGCGATCTCGCTCGTGGTGGGCGGCGTCGGCATTCTCACCATCCTCACCATCGCCGTCGCCGAGCGCACGGGAGAGATCGGGCTGCTGCGCGCGATCGGCGCGACGCAGACCTCCATCCTTGCGCTCTTTCTCGGCGAAGCGGCGCTGCTCGCCGCGATCGGCGGCGCAGCAGGGCTCGTGCTGGGCCTGGGCGGGGCGGGAATCCTCAAGCTCGCGTTTCCCTCGCTCCCCGTGCACACGCCACCGCTGTACGCGGTGCTGGCCGAGGTCGTGGCGGTCACGGTAGGGCTTGCCGCGGGCGTGCTCCCCGCGCGGCGCGCGGCGCGGCTCGATCCCCTGGAGGCGCTACGTAGCGAGTAATTCTACGCGAGAAGCTCCCGCAGCGCGCGGCGGAAGTTCTCCGCGGCCGCGCCTTCGCCCGCGTGGTGGCCCTCGCGCACGGCCCATTTCCCCCCGACCATCACGTCGCGCACGAGGCCCGTCGCCCCCGAGAAGACGAGCGCGTTCGCGATCGCATCGCCCGAGCGCCCTGCAAGGTCCGGATGTGCGCCTTCGAGCACCACCAGGTCGGCGCGCAGGCCCGGCGCGATCGCGCCCATCGCGCGGCCGAGCGCGCGGCCGCCCGCGGCGGCTTCGAGCCACAGGGTCGTCCCTACCGCGCTCGAACGCGGGCCGGCGGCGAGGTTGCGGCGCCGGTGCTGCAGGCGCTGCGCGTACTCGAGAAGCCGCAGCTCCTCGGCGGGATCGCGCGAAACGTGGCTGTCGCCGCCGATCCCGTAGCGGCCGCCCGCGGCGCGGAACGGCAGGAGCGGGAAGATGCCGTCGCCAAGGTTCGCTTCCGTCGTCGGACAAAGCGCGACCACCGCGCCGGAGCGCGCGAGCGCGGCGGTCTCGTCCGGCGTCAGGTGCGTCGCGTGCACCACGCACCAGCGCGCGTCGATCTCGGCCGATTCGAGCAGCCATTCCACGGGGCGCTTGACGCTCCAGGCGATGCAGTCCTCGACCTCGCGCTGCTGCTCGGCGGCGTGGATGTGGATCGGCGCGTTCCCGCCGAGCGTGCGGCTCGCCTGCACGAGCTCGGAGAGTTCGGCCGGATCGACTGCGCGCAGCGAATGCGGCGCGACGCCGACCGCGATGTCCGGATTGCCGGCAGCCGCGCGCTGCACGCTCCGGGCGATCCCGACGATCATGGCCGGGTCGCTGCGAAAGCGCGCCTGCCCGGGTCTTAGCGGCTGGCGGCCGAAATTGGAATGGGCGTAAAGCGAGGGAAGGCAGGTGAAGGCGATGCCGGCGCCCGCCGCCGCCTCGAGGTGGGCGAGCGCAAGCGTGGCCGGCTCCGCGTACGGCTCTCCCCCCGGCGCGTTGTGCACGTAGTGAAACTCCGCCACCGCGGTGTAGCCGTGCCGGAGCAGCTCGACATAGAGATGCGTGGCGATCGCGCGCGCCTGCTCGGGCGCAAGGCGCGCTACGA
The DNA here is from genome assembly GCA_037443705.1 of Betaproteobacteria bacterium. Taxonomy (GTDB): domain Bacteria; phylum Pseudomonadota; class Gammaproteobacteria; order Burkholderiales; family SG8-39; genus 2-02-FULL-66-14. The sequence goes on from JBBINV010000043.1 coordinate 10,550, forward strand.
ACCGGTACATCAGCTCGCGCCAGGTCCAGAAATCGTCTTCGCCCGGCCCGCGCACCTCGGTGAGCCCGGCCATCGCGCGCTGGAAGGCGTGCGAGTGCAGGTTCGCCATTCCCGGCAGCGCCGGACCCGCGAGCACCCGGCAGCCCTGCGGCGATGCGCCGGGAGCGACGGTCGCGATATTCCCGGCGTCGTCGAGGTCGATGCGCACGTCGCGCGCCCAGCCTTCGGGCAGCAGCGCCTCGGGGGCGAAGTACGAGTTCACCTCGCTATCATAGCGGCATGCACGACGCGCTCTGGACGAACTGCCACCTCGCGACGATGCGCGCGGGCTGCGGCGAGATCCGCGACGGCGCGCTCGCAGTGACCGGCGGCCGCATCTCCTGGGTAGGGCCGCGTTCGGAGTGGCCAGGGCGCGCGTCGGAAGAGCACGACGCGCGCGGCGCCTGGATCACGCCGGGGTTGATCGATTGCCACACCCATCTCGTCTACGCGGGCAACCGCGCGCACGAGTTCGAGCTGCGGCTGAAGGGCGCGAGCTACGAGGAGATCGCGGCCTCAGGCGGCGGCATCCTCTCGACGGTGGCCGCGACGCGCGCCGCCTCGGAGGACGAGCTTTTCGCCCTGGCCTCACGGCGCCTTGCCCAGTGGCGGCGCGAAGGCGCTGCCGTCATCGAGATCAAGTCCGGCTACGGGCTCGACCTCGACGCCGAGCTGAGAATGCTGCGCGTCGCGCGGCGCCTGGGCGAGGCGATCACCGTGCGCACGACGTTCCTTGGCGCGCACGCCGTTCCGCCCGAATATCGCGGGCGCGAGGACGACTACATCGAGTTTCTCTGCGAGGAGGTGCTTCCGGCGGCGGCGCGCGAGCGGCTCGCCGACGCGGTGGACGCGTTCTGCGAGCGCATCGCCTTCAGCGCCGCGCAGACGCAGAAGGTTTTCCGCAAGGCGAAGGAATTGAATATTCCCGTGAAGCTCCACGCCGACCAGCTTTCCGACTCGGGCGGCGCGGCGCTCGCGGCGGGGTTCGGCGCGCTCTCGGCCGACCATCTCGAATACTCGAGCGAAGCCGGGGTGCAGGCGATGGCGCGCGCGGGCACCGTCGCTGTGCTCCTTCCCGGCGCTTACTACTTTCTGCGCGAGAAGCAAACGCCGCCGGTCGAGGCGCTGCGGCGCCGCGGCGTGCCGATCGCGCTCGCCACCGACCACAACCCCGGCTCATCGCCGGTTTCTTCGCCGCTTCTCGTCCTCAACCTGGCGTGCACGCTCTTTCGCCTCACGCCCGAAGAAGCGCTCGCCGGCATGACCCGCCACGCCGCGCACGCCCTCGGCATGCAGGCGAGCCACGGCACGCTCGAAGTGGGAAAACAAGCGGACTTCGCACTTTGGGAAGTGCAATCGCCCGCGGAGCTCGCCTACGCGATCGGCGCCAATCCGTGCGTCGGCAGGGTGCGCGCTGGAACGCTATCGGCTGGGTGCTAGTTATCGGGGCGTGTGCCCGGGCGCGGCTTGCTGCCGATGAGGACAAAGCGCTCGAGCAGCGTCCTGAGCTGCGGCCGCAGCCGGCGGGCGAGCTCGTCTCGGAAAGCATAGGGCGGGCGCTCGTCCATGTAGGTGGCTTGCGAGAGCTCGAGCTGCACGGCGTGAACGCCGTTCGCCGGGTCGCCGTAGTGCCGGGTGATGTAGCCGCCCTTGAAGCGGCCGTTGAGCACGGCGCTGTAGCCTTCGACCGACTTGAGGAGGGCTTCGCCGAGCCCCGGGGCGCAGGAGCGGCCTTCGGCGGTGCCCAGGTTCAGGTCGGGGAGCTTGCCCGGGAAGAAGCGCGGCAGCTCGGAGAGGATCGAGTGCGCATCCCAGAGGAGCGCGTAGCCGTGCGCGCGCTTCAGACGCTCGAGCTCCTGAGCGATCTTCGCGTGATAGGGCTGCCAGTACTGCGCGATGCGCGAGCGCACCTCCTCGGGCGAGGGCGCGAAGCCGGAGAGGTAGAGCGGCTCGCGGTGGAAGGTGTCGAGCGGCACGATGCCGGTCGTGTCCTGCCCGGGATAGAGGTTCGTGTCGTCGGGCGGGCGGTTGAGATCGACGACGTAGCGCGAATGGGTGGCGGCAAGCACCGAGGCCCCGAGCGCGTCGAGAAAATCGTAGAGCCGCTCCAGGTGCCAGTCGGTGTCGGGAAGCAGCTTCGCCGCGCTCGAAAGGCGCGGCTCGAGCCACTCGGGCACGTGCGTTCCCACATGCGGCATCGAGACGAGGAGCGGGGCGGTGCCCGCCTTGAACCGGAATGTATCCATCAGAAAGACGGCAGCAGGCCCGGCACGTAGGCGTTGAACGCGCCGGCCTCCACGAGCGCGCGGATCGCGTCGATGTCGGGCGCGAAATAGCGGTCGTGGTCGTAGAAGGCGACGCGCGAGCGAACGAGCGCGTGCGCATCCCGGAGCGCGCCCGAGGTCCGGAGCGGGGCACGGAAGTCGATCCCCTGCGCGGCGGCGAGGAGCTCGATCGCGACGATGCCGGCGCTGTTCGCCGCCATGTCGGAGAGCCTGCGGGCGGCGAAGGTCGCCATCGAGACGTGGTCCTCCTGGTTAGCCGAGGTCGGGAGGCTGTCCACGCTCGCGGGGTGGGCGAGCAGCTTGTTTTCGCTTGCGAGCGCGGCGGCAGTGACCTGCGCCACCATGAAGCCGGAATTGACGCCGCCATGCTCCACGAGAAAAGGCGGCAGGCCCGAGAGCGACGAATCGATGAGCAGCGCGATGCGCCGCTCGGAGAGCGCGCCGGTCTCGGCGATCGCCACCGCGAGCGCATCGGCGGCGAGCGCGACCGGCTCGGCGTGGAAGTTCCCGCCCGAGACGATCTCGCCCGTCTCGGCGAAGACGAGCGGATTGTCGGTCACCGCGTTCGCCTCGGTCCGGAAGACGCGCGCGGCGTAGCGCATCTGATCGAGGCACGCACCCATCACCTGCGGCTGGCAGCGAAGGCTGTACGGGTCCTGCACGCGCGGATCGTCCTCGAGGTGCGAGCGGCGGATCTCGCTTCCCGCAAGCAGCCTCGCGTAGTGCGCGGCGACATCGCGCTGCCCGGCGTGCGGCCGCAGCGCGTGGATGCGGGCATCGAACGGCGCGTCGCTGCCGGCCGCGGCGTCCACCGAAAGGCTTCCCGCAACCACTGCCGCGGCGAACACGTCCTCGGCAGCGAAAAGGCCGGCGAGCGCGAGCGCGGTGGAGACCTGCGTGCCGTTGAGCAGCGCGAGCCCTTCCTTGGGCGCGAGCCGAACGGGATCGCGCACGCGCGGCTCGTCGATTCCCATGAGCGCGAGCGCCAGGTGCGCGAGCGGCGCGAGATCGCCCGAGGCGCCGACCGAGCCCTTGGATGGAATGCGGGGATAGATGCGCGCGTTGTACATCGAGACGAGCGCCTCCACCGTCCGCGGGCGAACGCCCGAGGCGCCGTGCGCGAGGCTCGCGATCTTGAGCGCGAGCACGAGCCGCACGGTGGCGTCATCGAGCGGCGCGCCGGTGCCGGCGGCGTGCGAGAGCACGATGTTTCGCTGCAGCTCTTCGAGCTCCTCGGCCGGGATGCGCGTCTGGGAGAGCCGCCCGAAGCCGGTGTTGACGCCGTACGCGGGTGCCCCGGAGGCGGCGATACGCTCGATCGCGGCGGCTCCGGCGGCGATTTGCGGCAGGCACGCCGAATCGAGCGCGATGGGCGTCGCCTCGCGCGCGATGCGGCGAAGCTCCGCGAGGCCGAGCGGCGCGCCGCCGATCCGGATCATCGCAGCATCGGCAGCCTGAGGCGCTTCTCCCTCGCGCAGGCGATCGCGTCCTCGTAGCCCGCGTCCGCGTGGCGCATGACGCCGCTTGCCGGATCGTTCCAGAGCACGCGTTCGATGCGGCGCGCGGCGGCCTCGGTGCCGTCGCACACGATCACCATGCCGGCGTGCTGCGAGTAGCCCATGCCGACGCCGCCGCCGTGGTGGAACGACACCCACGTGGCGCCCGAGGCAGTGTTAAGCATCAGGTTCAGCAGGGGCCAGTCGGAAACGGCGTCCGAGCCGTCGCGCATGCCTTCGGTCTCGCGGTTGGGGCTCGCGACCGAGCCCGCGTCGAGGTGGTCGCGCCCGATCACGATCGGGGCTTTCAGCTCGCCGCTTCTCACCATGTCGTTGAACGCGAGCCCCGCCAGATGCCGCTCGCCGAGGCCGATCCAGCAGATACGCGCCGGCAGGCCCTGGAAACGGATTTTCCGCGAAGCGAGTTCGAGCCAGCGCTGCAAGGCGGAATCCTCGGGAAACAATTCCTTCACCTTCGCGTCGGTCTTCGCGATGTCCTCCGGGTCGCCCGAGAGCGCCGCCCAGCGGAACGGACCCCTGCCGCGGCAGAAAAGCGGCCGGATGTAGGCCGGCACGAACCCCGGATAGTCGAAGGCGTTCTTCACGCCCACGTTCTTCGCCTCCTGGCGGATGTTGTTGCCGTAATCGACGCACGGGACGCCCATCGCCTTGAAGCCGAGGATCGCGCGCACGTGGTTGGCGATCGATTCGCGCGCCGAGATGGCGACCTCCTCGGGGTCCTTCTTCCGCAGGTCCTTCCATTTCTCGAGCGACCAGTGCTCGGGCAGATACCCGTTCGCCGGGTCGTGCGCCGAGGTCTGGTCGGTGACGAGCGCGGGCCTGAACCGGGACGTTCTCGAGATCCTGAGCAACTCGGGCACCAGCTCCGCGGCATTGCCGAGCAGCGCCACCGATACGGGTTCCGTGGAATTCGAAAGTATCGAAACGGCTTCTTCGATGGAATTCGCGCGGCGGTCGAGGTATCCGGTCTTCAACCTCATCTCGATGCGCGAGGGATCGCATTCGATCGCGAGCATGGAGGCGCCCGCCATCGTCGCGGCGAGCGGTTGCGCGCCGCCCATGCCGCCCAGGCCCGCGGTGAGGATCCATTTGCCGCGCCAGTCGCCGCCGCAGTGCTGCCGTCCGGCCTCGGCGAAGGTCTCGTAGGTGCCCTGGATGATGCCCTGGCTGCCGATGTAGATCCACGAGCCCGCGGTCATCTGCCCGTACATCATGAGGCCCTTTCGGTCGAGCTCGTGGAAGTGCTCCCAGCTCGCCCAGTTCGGCACGAGGTTGGAGTTCGCGATCAGCACCCGCGGTGCGTCCGGATGGGTCTTGAAGATTCCTACGGGTTTTCCGGATTGGATGAGAAGACTTTCATCGGGCTCCAATGCGCGCAACGACTCCGCGATCCTGTCAAAACAGTCCCAGTTCCTCGCGGCCTTGCCGATCCCGCCGTAGACGACGAGCTCCTCGGGGCGCTCGGCCACTTCGGGGTCGAGGTTGTTCATGAGCATGCGAAGCGGCGCCTCGGTGAGCCAGCTTCGCGCCGAAAGCTGCGTGCCGCGCGGGGCGCGGATGACTCGTGCGCTCATCCCCAGACCTTTCTCGCGGTTTCCATCATGACGTCGATCTTCGCCCATTGCTCGTCCTCGGTGAGGAGGTTGCCGCCGATGCCCGAGGCGAAGCCGCACTGGGGGCTCAATGCGAGCTGATCGAGCGGGCAGAAGCGCGCCGCCTCGTCGATGCGGCGGGCCAGATGCTCCGGTCTTTCCGGTTTTCCTGTTTTTGTCGTAATCAAACCGAGCACAACGACCACGCCTTTCGGCACGAAGCGCAGCGGCTCGAAGGTGCCGGCGCGCTCGGTGTCGTATTCGAGGAGCAGCCGGTCGTATTTCAGGCCGCCGAAAAGCGCCTCGGCGATCGCATCGTACGTGCCTTCGCGGTGCCACATGCTCGCGCGGTTGCCGCGACAGACGTGCAATCCGAACGTCGCCCTGCCCTCGAAGCCCTCGATCACCGCGTTGTCCGCCTCCACCGCACGGCGCAGGTTCTTCAGGGGGTCTTCGCCACGCGCGCGCATGCGCTCGAGCGTCGGCGGATCGACGTAACCCGTGTAGCTCGGCTCGTCGATCTGCACGTAGTCGCAGCCCGCGGCGACCAGCTCCGCGACCATCTGGCGCTGGATGCGCGTCACATCGGACAGGAAATCCTCGCGATCGCGATAGATGTCCCTGGATCGCTCGAGGTCGCACATCTGGCAGACGCGATCCGGGCCCATGAGCGTGATCTTGGTCTTGTGCTTTGCGACGCTCTTCAGGAACCCGAGCTCATCGAGCGGGAAGCTGCGCCTGAGCGCAAGGCGCGCGGTCGCCGGCGTGCGAAACGAGAGCACTGCGTCCGCGCCGCGCGTGTGCGGCGTTTCGCCCTCGCCGCGATTGTCGGGGTGGGCGCGGAAGCCTTCCCACGACGTTTTCCAAAGGTCCCAGCCCACGACCTCGGAGAAGCTCACCTGCCAGTTGAGCCGGCGGAACTCGCCGTCGGTGACGACCGGAAGCCCGTGCGCTTCCTGCCTCGCCACCACTTCTCGGATGGCGGTGTCTTGAGCTGCGCCCAGCTGCTGCGCGGACAGGCGGTGCAGGGCGCGATCGAGAAATGCCCGTTTCAGGGGCTCGGGCCGCAGAAAGCTTCCCACATGGTCCACGCGCATGACGCTACAATGATGCCACCAACTTCCTGGGGGGTCGCAATGAGATTCGTGATCGCATTCCTCGCCGCGCTGTCGGTCGGCCTGCCGGCTTCGGCGCAGGAGAAAGTCATCCTCGGCATGAGCGGGTGGACGGGCTTCCAGCCGCTCAAGCTCGCGGAGTACGCCGGCATCTTCAAGAAGAACGGCGTCGACATGGAGATCCGCTTCATCCCGCCGCAGCCGCGCTCGGCGGCGCTCGCCTCGGGGGCGCTGAACGCCGCGGCGACCACGGTCGACCAGCACCTCGTCTGGACCTCGGCGGGAATCCCCACGGTGCAGGTCGCGCTCATCGACAAGTCGAACGGCGGCGACGGCATCGCGGTCCGGAACAACATCGGCTCGATCAAGGAGCTGAAAGGCAAGTCCGTCAACGTGGACGGCCCGGGCACGGTGCAGCACTTCATGCTCTCGTACATCCTGCAGAAGAACGGCCTCACCATCCAGGACGTGATCCGCGTGACGATGGGCGCGCAGCCTGCGGCGCAGGCCTTCGTCACCGGCCAGAGCGACGCTGCGGTGACCTACGAGCCCTACCTCTCCACCGTGCGCGCCAAGCCCGACGCGGGCAAGATCCTCGTCACCTCGAAGGATTACCCGGTGGTGATCGACGTGCTCGTGTTCCGCAAGGACTTCCTCGAAAAGAACCCGAAGACCGTGAAGGCGGTGGTCGACAGCTTCTTCGAGGCGCTCGAGATGGTGAAGAAGGAGCCCGCGAAGGCCTACGAGTTGATGGGCAGCACCGTGAAGCAGACGGGCGAGGCGTTCGCGAAATCGGCCTCCTTCATCACCTGGACCGACCGTGCGGCGAACAAGGCCTACTACGCAAAAGAGCACAAGCCCTTCGTCGATTTCGCGGTCGGCGTGCTCAAGTTCAACCGCGTGATCCAGAAGGAGCCCAAGGCCCAGGAGCTCGTGGACCTGCGTTTCCTGTAAGCGTTGTCGTTCGAGCCGCTCAAGCCCGTCGCGCGCGGCGCCCGGGTCTTCCTCGGCGCCGCTTTTTTCGTGCTGCTGCTCGTCCTCTGGGCGGCGCTCACCTTCGGCGGCGTCATCCCGGACCTGTTTCTCAAGGACCCGGTCTATACGCTGGTCACCGGGTATCACCTCTTCGCGGACTTCGGCTTCGCGCGCGACGTCGGCATCACGGTCTGGCGCGTGGTCGGGGGCTTCATCGTGGCGGCGGCAATCGGCGTGCCGCTCGGCATTGCGATGGGAGCGTGGAAACCCGTCGAGGCGTTCTTCGAGCCGTTCGTGTCGTTCGCGCGCTACCTGCCGGCCTCCGCGTTCATTCCGCTGCTCATCCTCTGGGCGGGGGTGGGCGAGACGCAGAAGCTCGCGGTGATCTTCATCGGCTCGGTGTTCCAGATCATCCTCATGGTCGCGGTGATCGTCGGCTCGACGCGCCGCGACCTGATCGAGGCCGCCTACACGCTCGGCATCGAGTCCGCGGGGATCGTCAGGCGCGTGATGCTGCCCGGCGCCGCGCCGCAGATCGCCGAGACGCTGCGCCTGGTGCTCGGCTGGGCGTGGACCTACGTGATCGTCGCCGAGCTCGTCGGCGCCGACAGCGGCATCGGCCACATGATCATGGACAGCCAGCGGCTGCTCGATACCGGGCAGATGATCTTCGGCATCTTCTGCATCGGCGTGATCGGGCTGGTGTCCGACACCGCCTTCAAGTGGGTGAACCAGAGGCTCTACCCGTGGGCTTTCTGAGGATCGAGGCGGTCTCGCGCACTTTCCCGGGTGTTCGGGGCGGCGCGCCGACGCCCGCGCTCGAGCGCACCGACCTCGTGGTGGAGGACAACGATTTCATCGCCATCCTCGGGCCCTCGGGCTGCGGCAAATCCACGCTCCTTCGCATCGTCGCAGGGCTGGATGCGCCCACCACGGGCCGGGTGCTGCTCGACGGCCAGCCGGTCGCCGGGCCCGGCCCCGACCGCGGCATGGTGTTCCAGTCCTACACGCTCTTTCCCTGGCTCACGGTGCGCGAGAACATCCTCTTCGGTCCGCGTGCTGCGCCCGAGGCCGCGGACGCGCTGATCGCCCGCGTGGGTCTGCGCGGCTTCGAGCATCACTATCCGAAGATGCTCTCGGGCGGGATGCAGCAGCGCACGGCGCTTGCGCGCGCGCTCGCGAACGGCCCGAAGATCCTGCTCCTCGACGAGCCGTTCGGGGCGCTCGACAACCAGACGCGCTCGCTCATGCAGGAGCTGCTGCTCGGGATCTGGGAGGCCGACCGCAAGACCGTGCTCTTCGTCACGCACGACATCGACGAGGCGATCTTCATGGCGAACCGCGTCGCGGTGGTCTCGGCGCGCCCGGGGCACATCAAGCACGAGCTGAAGGTGGCGCTGCCGCACCCGCGGCACTACACCATGAAGACGACCCCGGAGTTCTCGCGCGCCAAGGCCGAGCTCACCGAGCACATCCGCGCCGAGGCGATCAAGACGGCGCAGATGGAGCTCTAGCAACAGGGAAACCCGGGCTTGCCGGACTCGCGCTAGACTGCGCGGCCTTCCGAAGCGTGGATCGATGATCGACCTCTACACCTGGAGCACCCCGAACGGCCGCAAGGTCTCCATCATGCTGGAGGAATGCGGCCTTGCCTACCGCACGCACAAGGTCGACATCGGCAAGGGCGAGCAGTTCGACGAGGCGTTCGTCGCCATCAACCCGAACAGCAAGATCCCGGCGATCGTCGACTACGACGGCCCCGGCGGCCGCGCGCTGAGACTGTTCGAATCCGGCGCCATTCTCGTCTACCTTGCCGGCAAGACGGGGCGGTTCCTGCCCGCATCCGAGCGCGGCAAGTACGAGGCACTGCAATGGCTCATGTTCCAGATGGGGGGCATCGGGCCGATGTTCGGCCAGGCGCACCACTTCCTGCGTGCCGCAAAAGAGCCCGTGCCCTACGCGATCGAGCGCTACACCCGCGAGGCGCGGCGCCTCTACGGCGTCCTTGACCGGCGGCTTTCGCACGTCGCGTTTCTCGCGTGCGAGTACTCGATCGCCGACATCGCCACCTACCCCTGGGTGGCGCGGCACGAATGGCACAAGGTGGCGCTCGCCGACTTCCCGCACGTGAAGCGCTGGTTCGACACCATCTCGGCGCGGCCCGCGGTGGCGCGCGGCATGGCGGTGCCGGCTTGATCCGGCTGGAGGTCCTTTCGCGCGAGCCGCGCTCGCCTTCGGCGCGCACGCCGCTTCTTTTCGTGCACGGCGCCTACGTGGGCGCCTGGTGCTGGGAGGAGCATTTCCTCGCCTGGTTCACCGAGCGCGGCTTTCCCGCGCACGCGGTCTCGCTACGCGGCCACGGCGCGAGCAGCGGCCGCGAGCGGCTGCACGCCTTCGGCCTTGCCGATTACGCCGAGGACCTGGCGCGCGCGGTGGCGCTTCTCGACCGTCCGCCCGTCCTCATCGGCCATTCCATGGGCGCGCTCGTCGTGCAGAAGTACCTCGAAACCGTCTCCAGCCCCGCGGCGGTGCACCTGTGCCCGGTGCCGCCCTTCGGGCTCCTGCCTTCAACCTTCGCGCTCGCCTTCGGCCGGCCGGCGCTCTTCGCCGAGGTGAACGCCCTCGCCGCGGGCCGCAGCGCCTCGCGCGAGGCGCTCGCCGAAGCGCTCTTCGCCGGCCCGCTCGATGCGGCGCGCGCCGAGCGCTACTACGGCCGCATGCAGGCCGAGTCGCGCCGCGCGCTCTACGACATGTCCCTCTGGGGCCTGCCGCAGCTCTGGCGCATGAACCGGCCCGAGGCCCTCGTCCTCGGCGCTTCGCGCGACGCGCTCATCTCGCCCGCGCTCGCGCGCTCCGCGGCGATGCTGCTCGGTGCGGAATACCGCGAGCTCGAAGGCTTCGGCCACGCGGTCATGCTCGAAACGGGATGGGAGCGCGCCGCGCAGGAGATCCTCGATTGGCTCGACGCGCGCGGGCTCTAGCGCGCCACTCGAAAAGCATCCACCGCCGGATATCTGCCGGCATATGTCGGCCTCCACATTGGGATGCTTGCATCCACCCGCATATGCTTTCGCAGGCCGCGACGTGCGGCCTAAACTACCCGAAGATCCTCGTTGATCTTGACCGCGAAGGCAAAATGGCGTGGTGATCCGACTGCGAAGACGGCTAACAGTGGGCTGCAGCCGACGCCCTGGGGCGCGCGGCTGATCCCGACGTTGCGTGCACAACTGAAGGGGGGCGTGATGGGCACGAAGAAGACCGGCAAACGAAAACACGAAGGGCGCGCAGAAATCGATCGTCGGTGTGGCCTCTGCGGCAAGACCCGCAATCTCGTCCGTATGCTGCGGCCAGTGGATTTGCGATGACGAAAGCAATTACGTCCTGTTTTCCTACGCGCGCAACAGCTGCTCCAGAAACCATCGCAGATACACGCTTTGCGGCTTTCACCATGCCGAGGGTCATTCCGGCACGTGGCAGGATTGCTCTGCCTGTCGCAACGAGTTCGAGACAGAACTGTACGTCCACTACGGCACGAACGAGTACAACTACACAAAGCTCGAAAATCCTCCTTCGTACGAGCCGACAAAGTGCGGTGGCTGCGGCGAAGTCATTGGCCTTGGAGACGATGGCTATTCCGTGCAGGGGCGTCAGTATTTTTGCGAAACGTGCACAAGCAAGACGTTTACGGAGCTGCGCAGATGAGCGCGACGACGATGCACGCTGACAGCGCGGCGGCGAGCGACGCCTACGTGTTGGCGCTTCGCGCCTTCTTCAGGGCGCCTCGCCGCGGACGTTACGGCTTGCCGTCGGCAGAATGAACCACAAGCGCAAACGCCCAAAGCAAGCACGCGCGGGATGCTTGCTGTGCAAGCCGAACAAGCTCGGTAAGGGCATGGAAGGGAAGCTCGGACATCGGGGATTCGGACAACTGCGTTGCGAAGCGGCGGCTTCGCGGGATCTGCGTTCCGGCCGGGAGGCTTGATGGCGACCGACATCGACGGGCTCACCGAAGCGGAGCTGGTGGACCTCAACCATCGGATCGTCGAGCGGCTGCGATTCCTGCGCCATGCGCGGGCGCATCGGCGGATGGGGCGACGAGACCTAGGACGTGCGCGGTTTCTGCTCTCGCGGCACGAGCCAGCCCCAGGGCAGCGTGTAGAGGCGCTCGCCGAGCAGGCGTGGCTCGGCCGCGCCGAGGACGACGCCGCGCTTGAAGCGCTTCGCGTCGCGCAGGCCGCGGCGGAAGGCCTCGATGCCGGCGGCGTCCGCGGACGAAACCTGACGCGCCGCTTTCACTTCCAGCGCGACGAGGGAGCCTTCCTTTTCCAGCACGAAGTCCACCTCGCGCCCGGAGCGGTCGCGCCAGTACCAGATCCGCCGTCCGGCGGGGTCGAGGGCGCGCCAGGACTGGAGCGACTGATAGATCGTCTGTTCGAGCCAGAACCCCTGGTCGGAACGCGCGCGCAGGTCCGCGGCGCTCCGGAGATCGGCGAGCCAGGCGGCGAGGCCGCAGTCGCTCCAGTAGAGCTTCCTCGCCTTGACGAGCCCGGTCACGGGGCTTCCCGCGTACGGCGGGATGCGGGCGAGCAGGCAGCCGGTCTCGAGCAGGTTGAGGTGGCGGTGCACGGTCGGCTGCGCCATGGCGGCGTCGCGCGCGAGCTCCGATTGGTTGAGGAGCCTGCCGACGCGGTTGGCGGCGAGCGCCATCAGCCGCTGGAAATCCGGCAGGTTCGGGACCGCGCTCAGCTGGCGCAGGTCCCGCTCCAGATACGTCTGCACATAGCCGGCGTACCACAGGTTGCGCGCCCCCTCGGTCGAGGCCTCGAGCGCCGGCGCGAACCCGCCGCGCAGCAGCCATTGCTCCCACGCCCCTTCCGCCTCGGGCCAGCCGGCGGGGTCGAAATCGCGCTCGAAGAGGCGATCGAAGGGCGCGAGGCCATCCGCGCGCTCGAGCCACTCGACCGGGCAAAAGGGCGGCAGCTCCAGGTAGACGGCGCGGCCGGCGAGCGAATCGGCGACGCGCTCCATCAGGAGCAGGTTGGCCGAGCCGGTCAGCAGGAAGTCGCCCGCGCGGCGCCTGCCATCCACCAGGCGCTTGAGGGACAGGAGCACCTCCGGCGCGCGCTGCACTTCGTCGAGCGTGAGCGGCCGCATCGCGAGCAGGGAATCGGGGTCGGAGCGGGCCTGGCCGAGCACGCCGAGGTCGTCGAGGCTCCGGTAGGCGCGCCGGCCCTTCAGGCCCCGGGCGAGCGTCGTCTTGCCGGTCTGGCGCGCGCCGGTGAGCGCGACGACCGGGAGGGCGCGCAGCGCGGCCTCGAGGGGGGCGGCTAGCCAGCGCTTGCGAATTCTATTCACGACGTGATTAAAATGTATTCACGCCCTGAAATCAAGCGCCGGAACTTCAGCGACCCGAGCCGCCCGCCTGGCGCGCGTACTTCGCGAGGAAGGCGTTGATCTCCTCGATCCGCAGCTGCGGCTCGCCGGGGATCGGCTTGGAGCCGACCACACGGTTCATCCATTGCATGTTCTTTTCCATGCGCGCGACCACCGCGGGCCACTCTTTCGCCGTGTAGCGCTTCGGGTCGGGCAGGACGTGGCACTGGTTGCACGCCAGCCGAAAGGACTCGCCCGAGGGCGCGTAGGCCTCGGGATATTTCTTCGCATCGAGCGCCTTCTGCGAATGCCGTTTCAGGTACGCGAGCAGTGCCCGGTGCTCGTCTTCGCTCGGCGCCTGCACGCCCGCCATGAGCTCGCCCATGAGCGCGCCCAGGTTGCCGTTGCCGCGCATGCGGTAGACCATGCGCTCGACCACCGAGGTCCACCGCGCTGCCTCGTGCATCGCGGGGTTGGGGAGGTTGTGGCATTGCACGCAGTAGCGCCTGACGAGCCGCGCGCCTTCGGAGCGCGGCTGCGGCAGCTGGCGCGTTTCGAAGGCGGGCGGAAGGATGCGCTCGAGCATCGGGCCGTAGGGACTTTCGGCCCAGCGCTTTCTTGCTTCGCCGATCTCGTCGGCGTACGCGGCCGGCGAGACGAGGAAGGGAATCAATGCGAGCAACCTCTTCATAGCGCACCCGCGCGGTTCCCCGCCGCAAAGCCCCGAAGCGGCCGCTCGATTCCGCGGCCCACCGCCAGCACCTTGAAAAGCTCGCCCATTTCCGCGGGCGAGAGGAGCTTGTTCGCGGCGCAAGCCGCGGGCGCATATCTGGCGAGATCTTCCGGATTTTCCCTTTCGAGCAATTCCGTGATCCCGCAATTCACGAGAAACTGCGCCAGGCCCGCGTAGCCGAGTACCTCGAGCCCGGCTTCGCGCGCCGCATCGGCGATCGCGCTGAAATCGACGTGCGCGGTGATGTCCTGAAGCCCCGGCAGGAAGAAGGGATCGCCGTGCGCGCGGTGGCGGTAGTGGCACATGAGCGTCCCCATCGCGCGCTGCGGGTGGTAGAACTCGCGCCGCGGAAAGCCGTAGTCGACGAGCAGGATCGCGCCGCGCTCGAGCATCGTCCCGATGCTGCGAATCCATGCACGCGCCGCAAGCCCGATCTCGCTTTCGTAGGGTGCGCTCACTCCGGCCGCGGAAGCGGCCGCGAGCACTTCGCCCGCGGCGGGGCGCTCGATCCAGGCGAGCGCGCCCTCGTTCTCGCCCACGCCACGCTCCCGGATGCCTTCGGCGCGCCAGGCCACGGCGTGCACCGGCATCGCGTCGAGCACTTCGTTCGCGATCACCACGCCGCGAAAGCGCTCGGGAAGCCGGGTGAGCCAGGCCGCACGGTTGCCGAGACGAAGCCGTTGTCTTTGGGCCAGCTCGGGGCTGGTTTCGACGATCCGGTAGTCGACCCCCTCGATTTCCTCAAGAAGCACCTGCGCCAGGGCCCCGCTCCCGGCGCCGAACTCGAGCACCGTCTCCCCCGGCAGCAGCAGTTCGCGCACCTGGCGCGCGAGCGTTCGCCCGAAAAGGGGCGAGATCTCGGGCGCGGTGACGAAATCGCCCGCGGTCCCGAGCTTCGCGGCGCCGCCCGAATAGTAGCCGAGCCCCGGCTCGTAGAGCGCCAGTTCCATGTAGCGCGCAAAGGAGATCCAGTTGCCGTGCGCCTCGAGCTCGGCGGCGATGCGCTCGAGAAGCCGCCGGCTCGCGGCGAGCGCTTCGGGCTCGGGCAGCGGCAGCTCGGCGGGGCGCATCGCGGGGAATTTACCCTAGAATGAACGTCCACCATGAGCGGGACGCTGGAAGCGAAAGTGGCGCTCGTCACCGGCGCGGCGCGGCGCATCGGCGCCGCGATCGCGCGGCGGCTGCACGCGGCCGGCGCGAGCGTGGTCATCCACTACCGGGGCGGCGAGGCAGAGGCGGCGAAACTGGAAAGCGAGCTGAACGCGGCTCGCGCGGGCAGCGCCTGCAGGGTGAAAGGGGATCTGCTCGCGCCGATCGCGCCGCAGGCGCTCGTGGGCGCGGCGATCGACCGGTGGGGGCGGCTCGACTTGCTCGTGAACAACGCATCGGCCTTCTATCCCACACCGCTGGGCTCGATCGAGGCCGGTCATTGGGAAGAGCTGATCGGCTCCAACCTCAAGGCGCCGCTCTTTCTTGCGCAGGCTGCCGCACCGCGCCTGGCAGCGGCGGGCGGATCGATCGTGAATATCGCCGACATCCACGCCGAGCGGCCGCTGAAGGGCTATCTCGTGTACAGCGTCGCCAAGGCCGGACTTGCGGCGCTCACGCGCGCGCTCGCGCTCGAGCTCGCGCCCGCGGTGCGCGTGAACGCGGTGGCGCCCGGGACGATCGCCTGGCCCGAGGACGGGCAGTTCGAGCCGGCCGAGCGCGAGCGAATCGTGACGGCGACGCCACTCGCGCGCACCGGCGCGCCCGAGGACATCGCCGCCGCAGTCGAGTTCCTCGCCGGTGCGCCCTTCGTCACCGGCCAGGTGCTGGCGGTCGATGGCGGACGGACGATCACGCTATGAGCGGGGATCCGAGAAAGACCGGTTACGAGCACGCGAAGCTCGCCAAGCGCCTGCGCCGCCAGGTCGGGCAGGCGATCGGCGACTTCGGCATGATCGGCGAGGGCGAGCGCGTGATGGTGTGCCTGTCGGGCGGCAAGGACAGCCACGCCCTGCTGGATGTGTTGTTGTCTTTGAGAAAGAAATCCCCCAAGAAATTCGAAATCGTCGCGGTCAACCTCGACCAGAAGCAGCCGGGATTTCTGGCCCACGTTCTGCCCGAATACCTGGAATCGCGCGGCGTGCCCTACCGGATCGTGGAGCAGGACACCTATTCCGTGGTGAAGCGCGTGATTCCGGAGGGAAGGACCTACTGCTCGCTTTGCTCGCGGCTTCGCCGCGGCGTGCTCTACCGGGTGGCTTCGGAGCTCGGCGCCACCCGGATCGCGCTCGGGCATCACCGCGACGACATCCTCGCGACCTTCTTTCTCAACCTGTTTTACGGCGGAAAGCTCAAGGCGATGCCCGCCAAGCTGGTCTCGGACGACGGCCGGCACGTGGTCATCCGGCCGCTTGCGTACGTGCAGGAGGACGACCTGGCCGAATACGCGCGCGCCCGGGGCTTCCCGATCATTCCCTGCAACCTGTGCGGCTCGCAGGAGAACCTGCAGCGAAAAGCCGTGCGCGAGATGCTGCGTGACTGGGAAAAGCGGCACCCGGGACGGATCGAGTCGATTCGGCGCGCGCTCACCGACGTGCGCGCCTCGCACCTCCTCGACCGCAAGCTCTTCGATTTCGTCAACCTCGCGCCAGCGGAGCGCGAAGGAAGCGAAGGCGACACCGTCTTCGATCGCGAGGAGCCGGGCGAGCCGTTGTTCGCCGAAAGCGAATGACGAAAAGCCGTACGCACATGACGGGATTCGCCCTGTTCGCGGGACTGATGCTGGTTCTGCTCGCCGCAGGCTGCGGCGCGATCGCGCAGGACTGGCGCACGGCGAGCCACGAGCCGGTGGGACTCGCGCCCGACCCGGCCCGCGCCCCCGAGCCGATCGTCCAGGTGTACTCGGCCCGCGCCTTCGGCTGGCGCGGGAGCTTCGGCGTGCACACCTGGATCGCGGTAAAGCCGGCCAATGTGGCGGCGTGGACGGTGTACGAGGTGATCGGCTGGCGGCTCCGGTGGAGCGATTCGGCGCTCGCGATCCGCAATCGCGCGCCGGATGCGCGCTGGTACGGCAACGCGCCCGAGATTCTCGCCGAGAGGCGCGGCGAAGGCGTGGACGATCTCATCCGGCGCATCGACGAAGCCGCGCGGACCTATCCCTGGGCGAACGAATACACCGTCTGGCCCGGGCCCAACTCCAACACCTTCACCGCCTGGGTGCTGCGCGCGGTGCCGGAGCTCGAGGTGGATCTCCCGCCGACCGCGATCGGAAAGGACTATCGCGAAAGCCTGCTCGGCGCCGCGCCCAGCGGCAGCGGGATGCAGCTCTCGCTCGGCGGGTTGTTCGCGCTCACCGCGAGCCGGGTGGAGGGGCTGGAGGTGAACATATTGGGCCTCACTTTCGGCATCAATCCCTTCAGCCCGTCGATCAAGCTCCCGATCGCGGGTCGTATCGGGGTGCCGCGCGCGAACGGCGCTGCGGTCGCGGCGCCGCCGTTCGCGAACAAGTGATCGTTGCGGCGCGAGCAGCGTGCCATGCAAGGCACCCTGGTCTATCTCACCCCACCGAAGGAGGGCTTGGCGCGGCGCGCGAGCGAGCGGCGGCTTGCCCGGCTGGAAGCCGTCCGACCCCTCCCGCTTCGGAAGAAGGGCTTGTCAAAGGAAGTTTGACGTACTAAGCTTCGCACCGGAATCGAGATGAACTGCGCGGAGCGACTCGTCGAGTTGTTCGGAAGCCAGGCGGAGGCCGCGCGCGCGTTCCAGCTCGATCGCGCGGTGGTGAGCCACTGGGTCAAGGTCGGCTACGTGCCGGCGCGCTGGGCGGGGGAAGTCGAGCGCGTGACCGAGGGGCGCATTGCCGCGGTCGAGGTGCTGAACGAGGCGAGCGCCAAGCGCCCCGTTCGCGTGAAGTCGCGTCCCGAGGACGCGCCGTTCGGGATCCAGCCGGAGAGCCAAGCCATGAGCCAGTACGCACCGCCGAAGCGCATCACGTCGTTTCATCCGCCGCAGCGGACGCTCATGGGTCCGGGGCCGACCGAGATCCACCCGCGCGTGCTCACGACGATGAGCCAGCCCGCGATCGGCTACCTCGACCCGGTGTTCGTCGAGATGATGGAGGAGCTGAAAGCGCTCCTTCGCTACGTCTACCAGACGAAGAACCCGCTCACCTTTCCGCTGTCGGGGCCGGGCTCGGTGGGGATGGAGTTCTGCTTCGTCAACCTGGTCGCGCCGGGCGACAAGGTGATCGTGTGCGTGAACGGCGTTTTCGGCGGGCGCATGCTCGAGAACGTGGAGCGCATGGGCGGCGTGCCGGTCGTGGTGAACGACGACTGGGGCAAGCCGGTCGATCCGCAGAAGGTCGAGGACGCGTTCCGCAGGCACAAGGACGCCAGGATCCTCGCGTTCGTGCACGCGGAGACCTCGACCGGCGTGCAATCGGACGCGAAGCTCCTCACGCAGATCGCGCACCGGCACGGCGCGCTCGTGATCGTGGACGCGGTCACCTCGCTCGGCGGCACGCCCGTCAAGGTGGACGAGTGGGAGATCGACGCCATCTACTCGGCGAGCCAGAAGTGCCTGTCGTGCACCCCGGGCCTCTCGCCCGTGTCGTTCTCGGAGCGCGTGGTCGAGCGCGTGAAGAAGAGGAAGGACAAGATCCACAGCTGGTTCATGGACATGAACCTGCTGCTCGGCTACTGGGGAGCGACCACGCGCACGTACCACCACACCGCGCCCACGAACTCGCTCTTCGCGCTGCACGAGGCGCTGCTCCTCATCCGCGAGGAGGGGCTCGAAAACAGCTGGGCGCGCCACCAGCGCCATCACGTCGCGCTGAAGGCGGGGCTGGAGGCGATCGGGCTCAAGTTCCTCGTGGAGGAGAAATACCAGCTGCCGCAGATGAACGCGGTGCTCTGCCCCGAGGGCGTCGACGAGGCGGCGGTGCGCAAGCGCCTGCTCGACGAGTTCGGCCTGGAGATCGGCGCCGCGCTCGGACCGTTGAAGGGCAAGATCTGGCGCTTCGGGCTGATGGGCTACTCGTGCCGCGCGGACAACGTGATGCTCTGCCTCACCGCGCTTTCTTCAGTTCTCTCCGACATGGGCCTGCCGGTGCACGTGGGCGACGCGGAAGCCGCGGCGCACCAGGCCTACGCGCAAATGCACGCCAAGGACGCACAGCGGAAAAAACGGGCGGCCTGAACGTCATCCCCGCAAGAGCGGCGGGATCTCAGGGTTTCTGCGTCACGCGTTTCTCGAAGGCGTCGTCGGCGCCGAGCACGTAGGTGCCGAACTCGTCGAGCAGCTCGTCGGTGAGCTGGTCCAGTCCCAGCCGGAACTGGCGCGCGCCGTAGCGCCGCACGTTCTCCATGCCGATCATGAAGCCGCCGTTGTCGTAGTCGCCGCGAATGATCGCGCCGCAGGGGAACGGCCCCGAGAGCGTGAACGCGGCGCGGTCGACCTGGCCGAAGTCGTTCTTCTTCTCCTCGAGCGCGTACTTGATCTTGAGACGGTCGAGGCGCTCGCGGAAGCTCTCCATGTCCTTGCCGACCAGGGTGAAGGTGACGGGCTTGACGCTGGTTACCTTGTACTTGAAGGTCACGAAGTCGAAGCGGCTCTTGCCGTCGATGTCGCGCGAGCGGTAGTCGGTGAACCCGTCGGACAGCGTCGCGCGCGGCACTTCGCCGAGGTACAGAACGCCGTAGGGCGAGTCCGACACGGGCTTGGCCTCGTTCAGCTGCGTCGTGAACTCCGACAGGTACTGGAACGCGGCGCGCAGCCGCTCGTCGACGCGCGCGACGATCGCGGCGCGCCTGCCCCGGTCATCGGACGCCGCGCGCTCGGCGGCCTTCTTCTTCAGGAGCTCGATCGCCGCGGTGCGCTTGCCGCCGGTCTGGCTGCCCGGCGCGCCGGCTTCCTTCTGGCGCTCGAATTCCTCGCGGCGCTTGGCCTCGGCCTCGGCCCAGCGCTGCACCTCGGCTTCCTTCTTCAGGCGCGCTTCCTCCTCGGCGCGCAGCCGCGCCTGCTCCTCCTTTTCGAAGTTGCGCGCGAAGGCCTCCACGTCGTCGATCAGCTGCGAGCGGGCCGCCTCCGGCAGGGCCGCGCCGCCGGTGGTCGCGAGCTTGACGGTCTTCTCGAACCCGGTGCTGCCGGGGGAAGGGGCGGGCGCGGCGGCCGCCGTCGAGATGCCGCCGATCTGCCGGAGCGCGGCAGCCATTTCGGCCGCGCGCTGGTAGCGGTCCTCGGGTTTTTTCGCAAGCGCGCGGCGCAGCACGTCGTCGAACGCGCGCGGAATGGTCGGGTCGACCTCGCTCGGGGGCTTGTGCGGCTCGCCCGCAATGCGGTGAAGGAGCGCGTAGATGTTGGTGTCGCCCGCTTTTTCGAAGGGGGTCTTGCGGGTCAGCATCTCGTAGAGCACGACGCCGAGCGAGAAGATGTCCGAGCGGGGATCGATCGCAAGGCCGAGCACCTGCTCGGGCGACATGTACTTCGGCGAGCCGAGCGCCTGGCCGGTCTGGGTCATGGACGAGGAGGGCACGTGCGCCACGCCGAAGTCGGTGAGCTTGGCGCGACCCGTGGGAGAGACCACGATGTTGGCGGGCTTCACGTCGCGGTGCACGATCTTGAAGCCCTGCGCGTGATCGAGGCCGTCGGCGACCTGCGCGACGAGGTCCGCGATTTTCGCGAACGGCAGCCGCTCGGGGTCGCGCAGCATCTGCTGGAGCGAGCGGCCCTCGAGCAGCTCCATCGCGATGTAGGCAACGCCGTCCTGCTCGCCGACGTCGAAGATGGTGACGATGTTGGGGTGGTTGAGTCTTCCGGCCGACTTCGCCTCGCGCAGGAACCGCGCGCGCACATCGCCCATTACGTCTTCGGGAAGATCCGGCAGCAGCGTCTTGATCGCCACCTCGCGCTCGATGAGCGGGTCCACGGCGCGGTACACCGTTCCCATCGCTCCGCGTCCGAGCTCCCCTGATACCCGGTAGCGGCCGAACATCATGGGCGGGTCATGGGCTGTCGAGGGCGCGGAAGCGCGCCGCGAGCTGGGGCTGATTGGCGTATCGCTCGAGCGTGGGCTGCATCCTCGCCTCCAGCTCGCCGAGCCGCTCGCCGGGCGCCGGGTGGGTCTTGAACATGAGCGCGAGCCCCGAATCCTGCGGGTTCATCGCCTGAAGCGTCTGCAGCACGGCGGCAAGCCCGTAGGCGTCGTAGCCGGCGCGCGCCGCGATCACGACCCCGCGGCGGTCGGCGTCGAGCTCGTCGGACTTGTCCAGTCCCCGCGCGTACATCTCGGTGCCGAACGCGATCAGCTTCTCGCGTGCGGCCGAAGCCCGGTCCGAGAGTGCGAGCGAGAGCGCGTCGGCCGCGAGGCTCGCGCGCGCGTTCTTCTGGATCGCCTTGAGGTGGTGCTTCTGGATCACGTGCGAGATCTCGTGCGCGAGCACGCCCGCGAGCTCGGCTTCGCTCCTCATGTGCTCGAAGAGGCCTCGCGTCACGAACACGTAGCCGCCGGGCGCGGCGAAGGCGTTGAGCTGCGGCGCATCGAGCACCCCGAAATGCCACGGCAGGTCCGGCCGCTCGCTCTGCGAGGCAAGCCAGCGTCCCACGTGGTTGACGTAGCGCTGGAGCCGTTCGTCGGGCGCGAGCGGCGCCGCGCCGAGCAGCCGCGCGGCCATCTCGCGCCCGATCTCGATCTCCTGGGGCTCGCCGATCTCGGTGGTGGCGCGGCCCACGCTCTTCGCGGTGTCGATCAGCCGGTTGATGTCGAGACGGAATTGCGCGTGCGCGCCCGCCGCGAGCACGGCGAGCGCTGCGGCGGCCAAAAGCCTTCTCAATTCGGGTACTCCACGCGCTGCGCGCTGAGCCTTCCGTTGGCGGCGAACGCGGCGGCCGCGTCCCTGCTCGCCGCGTAGCCTTCGAGCTTCTTCAGCTCCGCGGCGTTGGGCCGCGCGGCCGCGAGCTGCTCGGCGTCGAGCCCGCGCACGCCCGTCGTGACCTGCGTGCCGCTGGTGCCGGTGCGCGCGACATTCAGAAGCTGCGCGACGCCCGCATCGCCCTGGCGCGAGGATCCGGGCCCGGCGAGGCGCAGCAGCAGCATCCTGACCCACCCCTCGAGGCCCTCCGGCGTGCGCACGTGAGTCCAGCCGCCCTGCCGCTCGATCGTCTCCACGCGCGCACCTTCCGCGAGCGGCGCCACCGTGGGCGCATCGGTGGCGGGCTCCTTCTTGAGGTCGGTGGCGCGCACCAGCGTCGCCGGGTCGGCGACGAGAAGCGAAGGCACGAGCAGCAGCAGCGAAAGGCGTTTCATGATTGTCACTTGCGGCGCGGCTCGAAGAGCTCGACTTCCTGCGCCCGGCCCTTCACTTTATACGAACCGCAAGGCTCAAAGTCAAACGCTCCGGCGCAGCGCTCCATGGTGTCGCGGGAAACGAGAATCCGCCGCTTCGCCTCCTTGGTCAGGCCCTCGATGCGGCTGGCGAGGTTCACCGTGTCGCCGATCGAGGTGTACTCGCGGCGCTTCTCGGAGCCGATGAGGCCGACCACCGCCGGTCCGGAATGAATGCCGATCCCGACGTCGAAGTCCCGCCCCGGTTCGCCTAGCTCCGCCCTGAAGCGCGCCAGGGCGTCCGCCATGTCGAGCGCGCAGGCGACGGCATGGCGCGCGTGCTCCGGGTCCTCGAGCGGCGCGCCCCAAAGCGCCATGATCGCGTCCCCGATGAACTTGTCGAGCGAACCCCCGTGCCGGAAAATGACATCGACCTGGAGCGAAAAGTAGCGGTTGAGGAGTGCCACCACCTCGGCCGGGGCGCGCTTCTCCGAGAGCGAAGTGAAGCCGCGGATGTCGGAAAAGAGCAGCGTCACCTCGCGCGCCTCGCCGCCCCCCTCGATCCCGCCGCGCTCCACGAGCTGGCGCACCACGTGCGGATTCACGAAGCGCGAGAACATGGCAACCGCCTGCTCGCGCGCGCGGCGCTCGCGCAGGTACGCCGCGAGCCCCGAGGCGCCGTAGAAAAGCCAGGCCGCCGCGAGCGGCGCAACGACCGGAAGCAGGACGAGCCTTTGCACGAGCAGCCACGATGTCGCGAGCACCGCCGCGGTAGCGACCCCGAGCGCGGTTCCGATCCGGCTTGCGTCGACGTTTGTTCGAAACGCAACCAGCAGAAGAAGAACCAGCATCACCGCCAGCGCGGCCGGTACCCAGGGCGGTGCGGTGCGCATCGAGCGGCCGTTCTTCAGGTTCTCGATCGCGGCGGCGAGGATCTCCACGCCCGGGTGCAGGCTCGAAATCGGCGTGACGCGCAGGTCCTGCAGGCCGGTCGCCGCGGCGCCCACCAGCACGATCTTGCCCTTGAATTCGTCCGCGGGCCGCTCGCGCGCGCCGCGGTTGAAGTCCTCGTAGAGATCCGCGTAGGACACGTGCTTCACGCCGCCTTTCGGCCCGCGCCAGGCGAGCACGATCTCGTCCGCCTCGGGCACCTGCCACCCCAGGTCGCGCGCCAGGCGCGCCGGCAGCGACGGGATCTCCCAGCCCGAGGCGAGCTCGCGGATCGCGTAGCGCCGGCCCACGCCGTCGCGGTCCTCCTCGAACCCGATCGTGCCGGTGCGTCGCCACACGGACTCCGGCAGTGCGAGCGGCGGAACGAGGGCGATCCGTGCCTTCGGATCGGCGCCCGCGAGCGCGCGCAGGCCGAGCTGCTTCGCGTAGGTCTCGATCGCCGGGAATCGGCGATCGTCCCGCCTGGGCAGGCGCGTAAGCGGAAAATAAGCCGCCGGGTTGCGCGCTGCCGAATCCGCGAAGATCTCGTCGCTATCCCTGCGAAAAGCATCCTTCTCGTTGAACAGGATGTCGAACACGATGGCGCGCGGGGCCTGCGCCGCGATTCCCTCGAGAAGCTCGGCGTGCACCGCGCGCGGCCAGGGCCAGCGCCCGGCGTCGTGTTCCATGCGCGCGAGGCTCGACTCGTCGATGTCCACGATCACGAGATCGGGATCGGGTGCAAGCCGCGCCGCGTGCCAGCGCACGAACGCGTCGAGCAGGCGGTTCTCGAGCGGAAGGAGTGCGTGGAACCGGAAGATCTCCAGCGCCGCGAGGACGAGGGCCGCAGCCGCGAAGCCGGCCAGCCGGCGGTTCATTTCGGGGTCGACGCTTCGCCCATGTCGATGTCTCGCGCGGATTGTCGCGCACCGCGGCGCAGGACGGTAGATCTTCATCAACGGCACAGGCAGACCGCCGTCGATGCCGCCAGGGATGTTCCCTACGGGCGCGCGGCGTCGAGCACCTGCTTCAGCGCGTGAAAGAGGTCGATCGAGGCGTCGATTTCGTCACGGTTGATCGAGACGCTCTCCACGTTGATGCCGAGGGGGATCTCGCGCGCGGCGTCCTGCGCGAGGATGCGCCGCAGATTGTCGCGGCAGATCTCGATCGAGCGCGCGAGCGGCTGCGGCGCGCCGAGGATGGACTGCGCGGTCTCGTCGGGTACGCGCACCCCGAGCCAGCGCAGGAACGCCATTGTCTTCTCGCGCCCGACCGGCGAGAAGGTGAGCACGATGCGCGCGGGCGCGACCCCCGCGCCGCGGCAGTCGCGCGCGTAGTCGCGCAGCAGCCGCTCGGTGGCGCGCGCGTGATACACCGTCTGCGAGACGAAGTAGCGGCAGCCTTCGAGCGACTTGGCGAGCATGCGCGCGGACTCGCTCCGCGCGGCCGTGTGCCGCTCGGCGATCAGCACGCCGCCCACGGTGAAGCGCGCCGGATGTTCGGAGGCAAGGCGGATCGCGCGCGAGAGCGCGAGCGCGTGCCGCGCGCGCGAGGCCGGGCGCCCTACGATCGAGAGGCACCCGGCGCCGTATTCGCGCGCGGTCTCGTCCAGCCATGCGCGCCAGGCCGCCTCGTCCATCGCGCCTACGCATTTGTAGCGGATCGCGGGGAGCCGCGCCTCGCGCGAAAGCCGCGCGGCGTAGGCACGGGGGTCGATCGTGCCGGTGAAGGCGAACGGGCGCGGCTCTGCCGTTCGCCCGGACTCGTCCTGGATGTCGTAGACGACCAGGCCGTCGAGCGCAAGCCCCGCGAGGCGCGCGGCGAGCTTCGCGGCGGCCGCCTGCACCGCCTCGTCGCTCGAGCCCGCGCGCGGCGGTGTCGTGCCGTAGAGATAGACGCGGCGAGCGGGGTCGCCGAGCTTCGCCGCGAGATCCACCCTAGTAGCGGTAGTGCTCCGGCTTGTAGGGGCCTTGCTTGGGCACGCCGATGT
>JBBINV010000044.1:0-34966 GCA_037443705.1 Betaproteobacteria bacterium
GCTGCGCGGGCGACGGATCGGCGGCGGCGAAGCGCTGCCCGACCGCCGCATCGCGATACGCGACGCCGCGGCTATGCCCGGGATTGTGCTCCCAGCGCCCCGGGGCGAAGCGCGTGCGCGTCGTCTCGCGTTGCACGAACACGGTTTTCTGCACGTAGTAGCTGTTCACGTGGACGATGCGCGCGTGACGCTCGCGCCAGTCGAAGTCGCCGAAAAAGAACCCGATCGACACGACGATCGCGGGACCCCACGCGAAGCCGGCTGCCGCCGGGGCCGGCCGCCACGGATAGTGGCGATGCACGACGACGTAGCCGGGCCACGGCGCCCAGTACACGGGCGCGTAGGCGGGCCACCACCACGGCCCGTACACGACCCACGGGTCGTAGTAGGGGACGTAGACGACCTGCGGGCTCGCCGGCGCGATCGCGATGGCGCCGCCCTCGTCGGCGATGCGCACGCGCTCGTCCGAGACGAGGTTGCCCGCGGCGCGCGCCTTCCGGCGAAGCTGCTGCACGGTGTCCATCACGTGCGGCTCCTGCGTGAGAAAGGCGTCGCCGAGCCTGCGCGTCCACTCGATGTGCTCGTCCATGCGCGCGAGGATCTGCGGGAACGCAACCAGCGACTTGACGCTCGGGTCCCAATCCCGGTCCTCTACCGCGCGCACCGCGTCGTCGCCCCTGAGGTTCGGGTGCGCGCGCGACCAGCGCGCGGCCTCGACCACCTCGATCGGATACGTCGAGGCCATCAGGATCTGCGAGAGCAGCGGGTCCGGATAGAGCGCGATCGGCGCGAGCATCTGGTCGAGCTCGGCCTGCGAGTAGGGCTGCTCGCGCGGCCGCGCGGGCGCGGCGGCGAGCGCGAGCACCAGGGCGAGCAGGGCGGCGAAGAGCCGTCGGACCGGTTTCATGGGCTGTCTCTGCGGTCCCTTATACGCCCGGACCGTCCCGGATCCATGACGGATTGCGCTCACATTGCAACAGGATGTAAGCGCCGGCCGGCCGCGTCAGGGGCGTGCGGGCGGTGCGCTGATCCGCTCGCGCACGAGGGCGATGTGCATGCGAAGCGCGTAGAGCTCGTCGGTGTACGAGAGCGGCACCGCGATGCGCTCGGCTTTCGCGTCCAGGCGCTCGAGGTCTTCCAGCAGCGCGGCGTGGTCGGCGTCGGTGCGCCCGAGCGCGGACTCGAGCTCGCGAAGCTGGCGGTACCACCGGAAGATGCGCGAGCGAACGCGCCATTCGTAGAGCGGCGGCAGGATGCGCGCGAGCGGAATCAGGATCGCGACGATCGAGAGCAGCGCGATCCACATGCGGTCGAGCAGGTTCGCGAGCCAGAACGGCAGGTGGCGCTGCAGGAGCGGCGGCCCGCTTCGGTAGTAGCGCTCGGCCTCGCGCGCGAGCGGGAACTCGCTCTTCTGCGGCGTGGGGAACTGCCCCGCGCGCGCGATCCAGCCCGGGACCCCGTGGATGCGCGTCGCGGCCTGCGCGAAGAGCTGCGCGATCGCCGGGTGCACGCCCTCGCGCGCCACGAGCGCGGTGGTGGTCGCGACGAGCTCGATGTCCTCGGGAGGCACGTCGCGCGCGATGTCCGCGACGCCGCGCGGCAGCGTCACGGGTGCGAGGTAGCGGTAGCGTCGCGCGTAAGCCTCGGCCTGCGCAAATTCAAAGAGGCGGATCCCGGGAGTCTGGAGCAGGGTCTGCACCAGCGGCGACTCGGGCGCCGAAACCAGCACGATGGCCTCGAGCTCTTTTTCGAGGAGCGCGACCACCGCGGGCGTTGCGGCGAGGTTCGAGCGCCGGATGTCGTCGCGCTCCATGAAGTTCGCGCGCAGGAGCCGCGAGGTGAGCCCCGGCGTGCCGCTGCCGCGCTCGCCGACGTTGACGCGCCAGCCCCTGAGCTGAGTGAGAGAGGAGAGCTTCGCTTCCCTTGCGAGCGCCGCGGCGGCCTCGGCGCGGTAGAAGATCCAGACCGGTTCGTAGCTGAGCGTGCCGAGCGATACGAGCGGGACGCCGTTCTTCTCCTCTTCCTGCGCCCGCGCGGAGTCGCCTGCGCCGCCCTGCACGAAGGCGAGGTCGACGCGCTCTTTCGCGTCGCGCAGGAGGCGCAGGTTTTCACGCGCGCCGGCGGTCGCGCGGAGCGCCACCTCGATGCCGTGCCGCTTCAGCTCCTCGGCGTAGCGCCCGCCGAATTCGGCATAGGCGCTGCGCTCCGGCCCGGTCGCGAGCACCACGCGGCGCGGCGGCTGGGGATCGAGCAGCCAGTAGGCCCCGGCGAGGAGGGCAGCGGCCAGGAGCACGAACGGCACGGCCGTGGCGGCGAGATCGCGCACGGAGAGCAGGGTGACGCGCAGGAGGCGGGGCATGTTGCAGGGCGGAATGCTTTCGGCCGGTAGTATGCGCTAAGCTGCGAACCCGACCCAGAGGAGGGCCAAATGAAGAAGACGGTAATCGGGCTTGCAGTGCTGGCGTCATGCTCCCTCGCGCAGGCGCAGGACAAGCCGAAGCCCGGTCCCGCCAAACCCGCCGCCGAGGAAGAGCCGTTCTGGGCGATCGGACGCCCGAAGGCCAACGCCGACGCGATGAAGATGGCACCGGTGCCCGCGCCGCCGATCCCGACCGCGGCCGACAAGCTCCCGGTCAAGAAAATCAAGCTTCCGCCCGGGTTCAAGGTCGAGGTCTGGGCCTCCAACATTCTCGATGCGCGCGGCATGCGCCTCGGCGACAAGGGCACGGTATTCGTGAGCTCGCTTTTCGTGGCGGGCAAGATCTACGCCGTAGTCGACAAGGGCGGCCAGCGCGAGGTGAAGACGATCGCCGAGAAGCTTTTCCTCCCGAACGGCATCGAGTTCCACAAGGGTGCGCTCTACGTCGCGACGCCGAAGGACCTCACGCGTTACGACGGGATCGAGGACAGGCTCGACAGCCCGCCCAAGCCCGTGATGGTGTACGACAAGTTTCCGGGCGACGTGCCGCACGGCTGGAAGTTCATCAAGATCGGTCCCGACGGCAAGCTCTATTTCCCGGTCGGCGCGCCGTGCAACATCTGCGATCCGTCGGACAAGTACTCGCAGATCTTCCGCATGAACCTGGACGGCACCGGCGTCGAGTCGGTGGTGAAGGGCATGAGGAACACCGTAGGCTTCGACTGGCATCCGAAGACCGGGGAGCTCTGGTTCGGCGACAACCAGCGCGACTGGCTTTCCGAGGACATGCCGCTCGACGAGGTGAACCGGGTCACCAAGCCCGGCCAGCATTTCGGCTTCCCGTACTGCCACTCGGGACTGATGACCGATCCGGTGTACGGCTGGGGCAAGAGCTGCAAGGACTACGTGAAGCCCGCGCTCACGATCGGGCCGCACGCGGCGCCGCTCGGGATGCGCTTCTACACCGGCAAGATGTTCCCGGCGAAGTACCGGAACGCGATTTTCCTTGCGCGCCACGGGCCATGGAACCGGACGGAAAAGTACGCCGCGGACGTGGTCGCGATTCTCATCGACGCCAAGGGCAACGCGAGGATGGAGCCGTTCCTCACGGGTCTCGTGGAGAACAACCAGTATCTCGGCCGCCCGGCCGACGTGCTGGTGATGAAGGACGGCTCGCTCCTCGTTTCGGATGACCACAACGGGGCGATTTACCGGGTGTCCTACGGCAAGTAGGTTCTGGATCGGGGCGGCGCTGCTGCTTGCAGCGCCCCCCGTTCTTTCCCAGTCCATCGAAAAGCGCGCCGAGCTCTGCTTCGTCTGCCACGGCGCGCAAGGCCGCTCGAGCACGCCGCTCGTGCCGTCGCTTGCCGGCCAGCCGGCCTTCTACGTGATGGCGCAGCTGTTCCTGTTCCGCGACGAGCGCCGCGGCACGGCGCCGCCTGGCATGTACGATGCGGCGCGCAGGCTCACCGACGGCGACTTGCGGGGTTTCGGAGAGCATTTCGCGCGCCTGAAGCCGCCCGGGCCGCCCGCCGCCAAGCCGGATCCGCAGCGTTTCGCCCGCGGCCGCGCGCTCGCCGAGGAGCATCACTGTCCGGTCTGCCACAATCCCGACTACTCGGGGCGCGAGCAGATGCCGCGGCTGGCCAACCAGCGCGAGGACTACCTGTTCAAGGCGCTGCGGGACTACAAGAGCGGCAATCGCGTGCCTTACGGGCGCGGGATGGAGGAAGTGGTCGCGCCCCTCACCGAGCGCGAGTTCGCCGACCTCGCGCATTATCTTGCCTACTTCCGTTGATCCGGATACCCGAGAGCGAGATCGAATTCACCGCCGTTCGCTCCGCCGGCGCCGGCGGGCAGAACGTCCAGAAGGTGTCGAGCGCGGTGCACCTGCGCTTCTGCATCGCCGCTTCTTCACTCCCCGCTGCCGTGAAGGCGCGCCTGCTCGCGCTCAAGGATCAGCGCATCACGCGCGAGGGCGTGGTCGTCATCAAGGCGCAGCAGCACCGCAGCCGCGAGCTGAACCGGGCCGAAGCGCTGCGACGGCTCCAGGAGCTCGTCAACCGGGCCTCGGCCGTGCGCAAGGTCCGCCGGCCCACCGCGCCCACCGCGGCATCGAGGGCGCGGCGGCTCGAAGCGAAGGCCCGGCGCGGCCGGATCAAGGCCGCCCGCGCCAGGTACCGCGGCGATACCGGAGCATGAGCCAGCCGCCGAGCATGCCGCCGAGATGCGCGAAATGCGCGACGCCAGCCTGCGTCCCCGTCACGCCGAGCACCAGCTCGAGCGCGCCGAACACGATCACGAACACGCGCGCCGGCAGCGGGATCGGCGGAAACACGAGCATGACGATGCGCCGCGGGAAGTAGATCCCGAAGGCGAGCAGCAGCCCGTAGATGCCGCCGGATGCGCCGACCGTGGGAAACGGCGGCGCGCCGAGCCAGCCGCTCACGAACAGGTGCGAGAGCGCCGCGGTGATCACTGCGGCGAAATAGTACGCGGCGAAGAAGCGCGATCCGAACAGCCGCTCCAGGTCCGAGCCGAACATGTACAGCCCGAGCATGTTGAAGAACAGGTGCCCGAGGCTGCCGTGCAGGAACGCGTAGGTGACAAGCTGCCAGGGCTGGAACCCCGGAATGCCGGAGAGCGGCGATACGTTCGCCGGCCAGAGGGCGAAGTTCTCGACCAGCGCGCCGGCCGCGATCGACTGGAGAGCGAAGAGCGCTACGTTGGCGACAACCAGCGCCAGGGTGACGGGCGGCATCGGGGCGGCGGCAAAGGGATTGAAGTATGCACGACTGTGGCATCGGGGCAACAAAACCCGGCCTCATGGCGCCAATCGTTGCATCTTGCCAACTGCAGGGCTGATCACGCTCGCGCGCAGTGGTCTAATCAAGCTATGG
Source organism: Betaproteobacteria bacterium (assembly GCA_037443705.1). Lineage (GTDB taxonomy): Bacteria > Pseudomonadota > Gammaproteobacteria > Burkholderiales > SG8-39 > 2-02-FULL-66-14. Next base: position 5,320 of record JBBINV010000044.1, read on the forward strand.
CGAAGGGCCGGTTTCGCGAGGCAGTGTTGTCGGCGGTGCTCCTTTGTGCGGGAACGGCGGGTGCCGCTCCGACTGAGGAAAGCGGCTGGTACGGCGGCCTGGATGCGAGCCGCAGCCGCCTCGGCTTCGGCTACCGCTTCGGCCCGGCGTTCTCGGTGGAAGGAAGCTACGGGCGCCTGGAACGCGGGCGCGCGTACGGGCCGCCGGGGGCGCCCTGGGCGCCGCGGCCGGAGGCGCATCCCTCCTACGGCCTGGGCGCGCGCTACGACTTCACGCACCGCTGGTTCGGGCGCTTCGAATGGGACCGCTATGGGCCGGGAAGCGATGCCGATCCCCTCGGTCGCGCGGGAGACCGATACTCGATCCGCTTCGGCGTTCGTTTCTGATTCAGCTCCGGCCGAGGGGCAGACTGCGCCGCGCCACGCGCGTGAGAAGCTTCTCCACTTCGAGCTTCATGCCGGCGTCATTTCGACCGGGACGCCGGAGAGCACCGCGTTGCCCGAAAGCGGATCGCGCCTTGTCTCGTCCAGCACCGCGTTGAGATTCGCGCCCGGGCGTTTTGCGGCGAGCCGCAGCCGCGCTCCCGGAGCGTCGTGGCCCCAGCCGTGCGGCAGGCACACCACGCCGGGCATCATCTGGTCGCTCACCTCGACCTCGACCTCGATCGCCCGCGCTTGCGCGGCGATCCGGGCGCGCGCGCCGTGGGCGAGCCCGAGGCGCGCGGCGTCCGCGGGATGCACGAGCGCGGTGCAGCGGAACGGCCCCTTGGCGAGCACCGGCAGATTGTGCATCCAGCTGTTGTTGGAGCGCACGTCGCGCCGCCCGACCACGACGAGGGAAGGAGCGGGGCGGTCGAGGTCAGCGGCAACGCGCGCGAGATCCTGTACGAGCAGCGGCGGCGCGAGCTCGATCCTTCCGGAGGGGGTGCGCAGCACTTCGGGCACCCGCGCCTCGAGCGGACCGAGATCCACGCCCTGCGGCGCCGCCCTCAGCTTCTCGAGCGACAGGCCGTAGGGGCCCGCGCGCAACGCCGCATCGAACAGCGCCTCGGGCGACTGGTCGGCGGCGAGGTTCGCGGCGGCCGCGCGGCCGCCCTGCGCGATCGCCGCGAGCTTCAGCATCGCGTGCCACTCCGGTGGCTGGCCTGGGGCGCGCTCGAAGACAGGCGCGCTGTAGCGGGCATAGTTGCGGTACGAGAGTTGCGGGAACGCGACGTCGAAGTGCGCCTCTTCGAAAGGCGATGTGCCCGGCAGAATCACGTCGGCGTGGCGGGTGGTCTCGTTCAGATAGATGTCGAGGCTCACCATGAGCTCGAGCGATTCGAGCGCGGCAGCGAGCCGCGGGCCGTTCGGCGACGAGAGCACCGGGTTCGCCGCCACCGTGATGACCGCCTTCACCTGCCCCGCGCCGGGCGTCTCGATTTCCTCCGCGAGGCAGCCCATCGGAAACTCGCCAAAGACCTCCGGCGCGCCCGAAACGCGGCTCTTCCTTCGTCCGGTGGCAATGCCCTTGCCGGTACCGGGCCTGCCCGCGGTGTTGGCCGCGAACGCGGGGGCTCTGGGGAACATCGCGCCGCCGGGCGCGTCCAGGTTCCCGGTGAGTGCGTTCAGCACGTCGATCAGCCAGCTGGCGAGCGTGCCGTACTCCTGCGTGCACGTGCCGATCCGCCCGTACACCGCGGCGCGCGGGGTCGCGGCGAGCGTTCGCGCGAGCTCACGGATGGTCTCCGCGGGAATCCCGCAGCGCGCTGCCACGCGCTCCGGTGCGAACGAAGAGACCGAATCTCGCAATTCGTCGAGTCCATTGACGTGCGCCTCGAGCCGTCCGAGCCGGACCCGGTTCTCCGAAAACAGGGTCTGCACCATGCCGAGCAGCAGGAAGACGTCGCCGCCGGGGCGGATGAACAGGTGCCGGTCGGCGATCGCTGCGGTCTCGGTGCGGCGCGGGTCGATCACGACGAGCTTGCCGCCTCGCGCCTGGAGCGCTTTCACCTTGCCGCGAAAGTCGGGTACGGTCCAGAGGCTCCCGTTCGACGCGACCGGATTCGCGCCGAGCACGAGGAGCAGGTCGGTTCGCTCGATGTCGGGGACCGGGATCGATATCCAGTGTCCGAACATCAGACCGCAGGAGAGCTGCTTCGGCATCTGGTCGAGCGTGGAGGCGGAGAAGATGTTCGCAGAGCCGAGCGCTTTTCCGAGCCGCGACACGTAGAGAATGAGCGAAGGGCTGTGCACCGCGGGGTTGCCGATCACGAGCGCGGCAGCGTCGCGACCGTCGCGCTCGAGAATCGGCGGCAGGCGCCGCTCGATCTCGGCGAACGCCTCGTCCCAGGAGACCTCCGTGAACTCCCCGCCGCGCTTCACGAGCGGCCGGCGCAGCCGGTCCGGATCCTCGTGCAGGTCCTTGAGCGCGACGCCCTTTGGGCAGACATAGCCGCGGCTGAAGACGTCGGCCTCGTGGCCGCGGATGCCCAGGATTTTTCCTTCCGCGTGCCGGATCTCCAGCCCGCAGCTCGCCTCACAGATCGGACATGTCCGGTAGGAGATCGTGTCCAAGCCGGCTCAGAACGGGTTGTAGGTCTTCTTCGGCGTGTAGTGCATGTAGCCGATGCTCGCGCCGGCGCGCAGGCCCACGCCGAGCCGGATCGGCGCGAGCACGATCCTGTCGCGCTGCTGGTAGTTGATGCCGACGCCGCCCACGAAGTAGAAGCTGCCGTCGACCGCCGGGAAGCGCTGGAAGATCGCACCCGCCTTCGGCAGGTGGTAGACGAGCACGAACACCTTGGCGACGTTGCCGCCGAAATCGAACCCGATCGAGGGTCCCTGCCAGTAGACCTTGCGGCTGCCGCTGCTCTTCATCACGAGCGTGCCGTTGCCGTATCGCAGGCCCACCGTGATCGCGCCGCCCGCTTCCTCGCCCTTCACGTACGCGTTCGGGCGGCCGTGGTCCTTGAACGCCTTCTCGATCACCCTGGCGAGCCCCTCGGTGCTCTTGCCGAAGAAGTTCTCCGCCTCCTTCAGCACCGAGTCCTGGTCGTAGGTGTCGGTCTCGGACGGCTTCTTCGTCTTTTCCTGCGCAGCCTGCGCCTGAACGGCGAACAAGCCGAGGAAGAGAACGAGCAGCGCGCGGCGAAGGTTCACGGACATACTCTACGCATCCAGTTCGGGATAGTGCCGGAAGATGCCCTGCTCGTTGAAGGGAATGCGGCGGGGCGAGGCGAGATAGGACGCGATCGGCTCGCGCGCCGCGACCCGGTCGCGCAGCGCGACTACGCGCCGGCAGCGCGGCTCGCGCTTCGCCATCGCGCGCGGGAACGCGTAGCGGTGGCCCTCGATCATCTGGAAGAGCGAGAGATCGGCATAAGTCATCCGTTTCCCGAGCAGGTACCCGCCCGGAGCCCGTTCCAGCACTGCTTCGAAATACCTCAGGAATTTCGGCAGGCGCGAGGCGAGGTAGCCGGCAGCGCGGCGCTTCGCCTCGCGTTTCTGGTCCTCGTAGTAGAGGCCGCTCCCGATCGGGTGGTGAGTGTCGTGCGCTTCCGCCAGCCAGTCGGTGATCGTGAGCTGCAGCTGGTGCACCCAGAGCCTATCGGGCTCGCTCTTCGGCGCGAGCCCGAGCCGGGGGCCGAGATAGAGCAGGATGTTCGCGGTCTGCGCGATGACGAGCTTCCCCGCCCTGAGCAATGGCGGCGCGAACGGCAGTCTCGCCACGGCGCGGCTTGCCATCATTCGCTCCAGCGCGGCCATCCCGCCGCGCCGCCGCGCAACGTCCACATAATCCGCGCCAGCCTGCTCCAGCGCGAGGCGGACGAACTCGCCGCGCCCCTGGATGCCGGGCCAGTAGTAGAGCTCGAAACGCACGATCGACTATCCCGCCCGCTTGCATCCGCCAGAGGCCGCGGGCAGGGCGAGGCCGAAGAACAGCGCAGCAGCGGCGGTGAGGGTCATCATGAGTGCTCTTTCCCCTTTGTGAACGACTTGCGCATTCTGCCATTCAAAGGGGCGCTGGACACGGGACCGGCCGAAACCTCGATGCGGGCGTGGACGACACCCGCGCTTGCGCTTGCCAGCCGGGGGATCTCCTCAGCACCGGCGGCGCACCGGACGAGGCGGAATAAAGCGGGCGCGCATCCGTTAGCGCGCTGATACCCGGCGCGGGCCGGGTCGACAGGAAAGGAGGAGCCATGAAGGCCGTCACCCAGCCCGGGATCGACCAGCGCGTCTTCGATCTCTACGACGAGTACTGTCACGGCCGCATCGACCGGCGCGAATTCTTCAGGCGGGCGGGGTTGCTGGGGGCCGCAGCGCTCGCAGGGGCCTGTGCGATGCTGCCGGATTACGCGCGCGCGCAGCAGGTTTCGTTCACGGACAGGCGGATCCGGGCGAGCTACGTCACGTATCCATCGCCGGGCGGCAACGGCGGCTCGATGCGCGGGTATCTGGTGCAGCCGGCGGGTCAGGGGCCTTTCCCCGCGGTGCTGGTGGTTCACGAAAACCGGGGGCTCAATCCCTACATCGAGGACGTTGCGCGGCGCGCGGCCGTGGAAGGGTTCCTGGCGCTCGCGCCCGACGGCCTCGCGCCGCTCGGCGGCTATCCGGGCAACGACGATGACGGCCGCGAGTTGCAGGCGAAGCTCGACCAGGCGAAGCTGCGCGCGGACATGCTCAACAGCGCCCGGTTTCTCAAGTCACACAGGCTCTCCGGCGGCAAGCTCGGCGCCACGGGCTTCTGCTGGGGCGGCGGCACGGTGAACTGGCTCGCCACGGCGCTCGGCGCGGAATTGCAGGCGGCGGTCCCGTTCTACGGCGCGGCGGCCGCAAGCGACGCGGTGCCAAAGATCAAGGCGCCGCTCCTCATCCACTACGCCGAGAACGACGAGCGCATCAACGCGATGTGGCCGGCTTTCGAGGCGGCGCTCAAGGCCGCGGGCGTGCGGCACGAGATGCACCGGTATTCCGGCACGCAGCACGGCTTTCACAACGACTCGACGCCGCGCTACGTGGAGGCGGCGGCGAAGCTCGCGTGGGAGCGGACGGTCGCGTTCTTTCGCAAGAACCTCGCCTGAGCGGCAAGCGCGGCCAAGGGGGTTCGGCTTGTGGCCGAAGCGCTCGCCGCCGGGGCCTGCGCGGTTCCTGCCGACGCCGCCCCGCCGCGGCCGCGCGCCGAAGCGGCGTTGATCACTTCTGCCACGAATCCTTCAAGGTCACGGTGCGGTTGAAGCCGCCGTGCGCGGCGTCGCGCACGAAGTAGCCGTGGCGCTCGAACTGGAAGCGCTCCTCGGGTTTCGCCTCGCGCAGCGCCGGTTCGAGCCGGGCGGTGATCGCCTTCATCGAGGCGGGATTGAGATCGAGCAGGAAATCGCGCTCGCCCGCGCCGGGGTTCGGCGCGCTGAAAAGCCGGTCGTAGAGCCGTACTTCGGCGGCATGCGCGTGCTTCGCGCTCACCCAGTGGATGTTTCCCTTCACCCTGTACCTGTCGGCTCCGGGCGTGCCTGATCTCGAGTCGGGCTGATAGGTGCAGCGGACGGCGCCGTCCTGCATTCCGAGGCACTTGACGACGTAGCCGTAGCGCAGGCGGACCTCGTTCCCGGGAAACAGGCGGAAGTAGCCCTTCGGCGGCGTCTCCATGAAGTCCTCGCGCTCGATCCAGAGCTCGCGCGAAAAGGCGACCTGCCGTTTGCCCCATTCGGGCTTTTGGGGGTGGTTGGGGACCTCCATCCATTCGACCCGATCTTCCGGGAAATTCTCTATGACCAACCGGACCGGATCGAGCACCGCCATGCGGCGCGGAGCGATCTCGTTCAGGTGCTCGCGCATGCAGTCCTCGAGCACCGAGAGGTCGATCACCTGGTGCGCCCTGGCGACGCCGATGCGCTCGGCGAAGCGCCGGAAGCCCTCGGGCGTGTAGCCGCGCCGGCGCGCGCCCACGAGCGTCGGCATGCGCGGATCGTCCCAGCCGTCCACGTGGCCGCCTTCGACGAGCTGGATCAGGCGGCGCTTGGAGAGCACGACGTAAGTGAAATTCAGGCGCGCGAACTCGATCTGCTGCGGCAGCGGCCGCTGCAGCAGGCCCGCCTCGGCGAGGCGCTCGTTGAACCAGTCGTAGAGCGGGCGATGGTCCTCGAATTCCAGGGTGCAGATCGAGTGCGTGATGTTCTCGAGCGCGTCCGACACGCCGTGCGCCCAGTCGTAGGTCGGGTAGATGCACCACGCGTCGCCGGTGCGGTGGTGCGAGGCGTGGCGGATGCGGTACATCACCGGGTCGCGAAGGTTGATGTTGCCGCTCGCCATGTCGATTTTCGCGCGCAGCACGTGCGCACCGTCGGGAAACTCTCCCGCACGCATGCGTCGAAGCAGATCCAGGTTTTCTTCGACGGTTCGCGTCCGGTGAGGAGAGTTTCTTCCCGGCGAGGTCAGGGTGCCCCGGCTGGCGCGCATCTCCTCGGCCGTCTGGCTGTCGACATAGGCGTGCCCGCGCTTCACCAGCTCCTCGGCGAAGCGATACAGGTGCTCGAAGTAATCGGAGGCGTAGTACAGGTGCTCGCCCCAGTCGAAGCCGAGCCATTTCACCGCTTCGAGGATCGAGTCGACGTACTCCTGCTCTTCCTTCGCAGGATTGGTGTCGTCGAAGCGCAGGTGGCACACGCCGCCGTACTGCCCGGCCAGCCCGAAGTTGAGGCAAATGGATTTCGCGTGGCCGAAATGGAGATAGCCGTTCGGCTCGGGCGGAAAGCGGGTACGGATCCTGGCCGGGTCGGGCGGCGCGAGCTTGTGCGCCGAGGCCGGCCCCGGCTTGCCGGACCAGCGCCGCTCCATGTAGCGCGCGCTCCCGAGATCGGCTTCCACCAGCTGGCGGATGAAGTTGGAGCCCGACGCCGGTTGCGCGGGCTTGGTGGTCTTCGGGGTCGTCACGAACGCAGGAGATCGGCTAAGGCACGGTTTTCCCGTGAATTTTAACCGATCGCGGACTGCGAGCCGTGTTGCGCGGCCGCTGGCGCCGCTCGCTGCGGCGCTCCGGCGAGGAACCCATGACCCATCGTCTCCTTGCGCATGGCCGACGATCTCGATGTCAACGCGCTCGCGGCAGAGCGGCGCGCAGCATCGTTTCACGTCGACGTGGCCGAAATCGCCGGGGAGGTTTCGGTGCGCGCGGCCCGAGCGCCGGTCGCGCACGCCGCGAGCTTCGCCGCACTCCGGCGCGTCCCGGCGGCAGGGATGATATCCTGCCGCGCGTGAAATTCTTTCTGGTCGACGACGATCCCGACATCCTCGCGTTGCTCGCGAAGCTCCTGCGCGATGCCGGCCACCTGGTCGAGACGCGCCGCTCGAGCCGCGCCGCGCTCGCCGAGATTCCCGGCGCGCGCCCCGACTGCGTCATCACCGACCTGATGATGCCCGAGATGGACGGCTTCGAGCTGACGCGAGAGCTGCGGCGCCGCCCTGAGCTCGCCGACATGAAGATCATCGTGGTATCGATGAAGTCGTACGACTTCGACCGGCGCCGTGCGCGCGAGCTCGGCGCCGACGGCTACATCACCAAGCCCATCCAGCGCGAGACCTTTCTCGGCACGGTGGCCGAGATCCTGTCCGAGCAGATCGCCGTGCGCTACTGGGGAGTGCACGGGACGCTTCCGGTGCCGGGGCCCTCGACCGTTCGCTACGGGGGCAACACGCCCTGCGTCACGGTGGAGGTGGGTGGCGAGCCGATCTTCGTATTCGATTGCGGCTCCGGCATCAAGGGCCTGTCCGACCAGCTGATGAACGCGAAAGGCGAGCGGGTCACGGCGCGCATTTTCATCTCGCACCCGCACTGGGATCATATCAACACGATCCCGTTCTTCGCGCCGCTGTACGTGCGCGGCAACCAGATCGAGATCTTCGGCCCCTACCAGGGCGATCTAACGATCGAGCGCGTGGTGAGCGCGCAGATGGAGAGCGTCTATTTCCCGGTGACGGTGCGCGAGTTCGGGGCGCACATCGTGTTCCGCGACCTGCGCGAGGAAAGCCTCGCCTTCGGCCCGGTGCGCGTCGACACGATGCTGCTCAGCCACCCCGGCTACTGCCTCGGCTACCGGCTCTCGTGCCACGGCCGCCGCGTCTGCTACGTCACCGACAACGAGCTCTACCTGCCGGGGGACGCGCGGCGCGACGAGCGCTACGTCGAACGCCTGGCAGAGTTCGTTTCCGAGGCGGACCTTCTGATCACCGACACCACGTACCGCGATCACGAGTATCCCTCGAAGGTCGACTGGGGCCACTCGTGCGTGAGCCAGGTCGCGGAGCTTGCGGCGCGCGCCAGGGTGAAGCGCCTGCACCTGTTCCATCACGATCCGGACCAGGACGACGCCGCAATCGACGCCAAGCTCGCGGAGGCGCGCGACGCGCTCGAGAAGCTGCGCGCCGAGGTCGAGTGCGAAGCGCCGGCCGAGCGCTCGCAGATGGAGCTGTAGCGATGATCTCGGCCAGGCGCATTGCCGGGGCGCTGGGGGCGGAGATATCCGGGGTGGATCTCGCGGCACGTCTTTCGGATGAGCAGATCCTCGAACTTCGAAAAGCCTGGCTCGAGCACCTGGTTCTGTTCTTCCGCGACCAGGACCTGACGCCGGCGCAGTTCATGGCGCTCGCCGAGCGCTTCGGCGCGCCCGTGGAGTATCCGCTGGTGAAGGGGATCGAGGGCTTTCCGAAGATCATCGAGGTGAAGAAGCTCGAGCACGAGCGCGTCGCCTTCGGCGCCGTCTGGCATTCGGACACCGCCTACCTCGAGCGACCTCCGATGGGCTCGATGCTGCTCGCGCGCGAGGTCCCGGCCTGGGGCGGGGACACGCTGTTCGCCAACATGTACCTGGCGTACGAGTCGCTGTCCGAGGGCATGAAGGCGCTGCTTTCGGGGCTGAAGGCGGTGAATTCGTCGATGAAAGCCGATGCCTCGAAGACCCGGGAAGACCGGATTCGGTCTTCCGGCACCGGCGCATCGAAGCACGAATTCGTCGCCGAACACCCCGTTGTGCGGACGCATCCGGAGACGGGGCGCAAGGCGCTCTACGTGAATCCGGGCCACACGGTGCGCTTCGCCGGCTGGACCGAAGAGGAAAGCGCGCCGCTGCTGAATTACCTGTTTCAGGTCCAGATCCGGCCGGAATTCACGTGCCGCTTCAGCTGGCGCCCGGGGTCGCTCGCGTTCTGGGACAACCGATGCGTGCAGCACAACCCGGTCAACGACTATCACGGCCAGCGGCGCCTGATGCACCGGATCACGCTCGCGGGGGATGTTCCGGCTTAGCCGGCGAATCGCCCGCTTCGGGAGCCGCTCGCTCCTGTCCGCGGCCGCCGTCGCGCTCGGGGTCGCGCTCGGATTCGCGGTAAGCCTCGTCAATCGCGCCGCCGTGGAGGATCTCGCCGCGAGCGTGCGCGCGCTCGCCGGTGAGGCCGACCTCGAGGTACGCGGCGGGCGCGCCGGGTTTCCGGAGAATCTTTACGCGGCGCTCGCGCGCCTGCCCGGCGTGGCGGTCGCGAGCCCCGTGCTCGAGCTGGACGCCGGCCTCGAGGGTGGTGGCGCGGTGCGCCTGATCGGCATCGATCCGCTACGCGCGGCGGGCATTCAGCCGGCGCTGTTTCTCGATGCGCCCGAGCGCCGGATCGAGCTCATGAAGCCCGACGTGGTGCTCGTTTCCGCGAGCATGGGTCTTCGGGCGGGATCCCGGCTGAAGGTCGTTTCCGGACTGGATCTCGTGGAGTTCCAGGTCGCGGGGGAGCTTCCGGCTTCGAGCCTGCGCGGCGCGGCCGCGCTCACCGACATCGCCACCGTGCAGTGGCGGTTCGGGCGCCTGGGGCGGCTCAACCGCATCGACCTGCGCCTTGCGCCGGGCGCGGACCGCGAGGCGATGCGCGCGCGGATCGCGCCGCTGCTTCCTGCGGGCGTGCACGTCGTCGCGGTGGACGCGGTGGAGGAGAGCGGCGCCGCGCTCTCGCGCGCCTATCGCGTGAACCTGAACGTGCTCGCGCTGGTGGCGCTGTTTACCGGCGGGTTCCTCGTGTTCTCGGCGCAGGCGCTGGAGGTCGCGCGCCGGCGCGGCGAGCACGCGCTGCTCAGGGTGCTCGGACTGCGGCGCATCCAGATCGCGCAGCTGACGCTGCTCGAGTCGGGGGCGATCGGGGCGGCCGGCAGCGCGGCCGGGCTCGCGCTGGGCTATGCGCTCGCCGGGGCGGCGCTCCGATTCGCGGGCGCCGATCTCGGCGCCGGGATGTTCCGGGGCGTTTCTCCGGAAATGACGTGGAATTGGGGCGAGGCGGGAGCGTTCTTTGCCCTTGGCGTTCTCGTTTCGGCTTGCGGCGCGCTTGCGCCGGCGCTCGACGCGGCCCGCTTTCCGCCAGCGCCGGCGCTCAAGGCGGGCGACGAGCAGCGCATGATCGAGCCGGCGATGACGCCATGGCCGGGGCTCGCGCTGCTCGCGGCGGGCGCAGCGCTTGCGCAGCCCGGTCCGGTCGGCGGAATTCCGCTCTTCGGCTACGCCGCGATCGCCTGTCTGCTCCTGGGGGGCATCCTGCTCATGCCGCGGATCTCGCGGCTCGCGTTCGAGCGGCTCGGCGCCGGCCGGAGCGTTCCGGTTGCGCTTGCGCTGGCGCAGCTGCGCGGAGCGCCCGGGCAGGCCGCGGTGAGCCTCGCCGCGATCCTCGCGAGCTTCTCGCTCATGGTCGCGATGGCGATCATGGTGGCCTCGTTTCGCGACTCGGTGGACCGCTGGCTCGGCGCGGTGCTGCCCGCGGATCTCTATTTCCGCACCTCGCAAGCGGGCGAGACCGCGTCGCTCGATCCGGAGTTCATGGGGCGGGTGCGCGCGCTGCCGCAGGTGGCGCGCGCCGAGTTCCTGCGCAGCGACCGCATCTCGCTCGATCCCCGCCGCCCGCCCGTTGTGCTGCTGGCGAGGGATTCGGTCCAGGGTTTGCCCCTGATCACGCAATTGAAGGAAGACGATTTGCGCCAAAGGCGGAACCTCCCGCAGGCGTGGATCTCGGAGGCGGTTTCGGATCTCTACGGGTTCCGGCCCGGGAACGGAATTCGAATTCCCCTGGGAGGAAAGCCCGTCGAATTCCTTGTCGCCGGCGTATGGCGCGACTACGCGCGCCAGCACGGCGCGATCGTCATCGAGCGGGCGCGCTACGCCGCGCTCTCGGGCGACGCACGCGCGAACGACGCTTCGATCTGGCTCGCGCCCGGCGCCTCGCCTGCGGACGCGATGCAGGCGCTGCGCGCACTGCCCGGGGCCTCCGTGCTCGAGATCGCCGCGCCGGGCGAGATCCGCGAACGGTCACTGCGCGTCTTCGACCGCACTTTCGCTTTGACCTACGCGCTCGAGGCGGTGGCGGTGCTGGTAGGGCTCACGGGGCTTTCGTCCGCGGCCGGGGCGATCGTACTCGCGCGCCGGCGCGAGTTCGGCATGCTGCGGCACCTCGGAATGACCCGCCGCCAGATCGGCGCCATGCTCGCCGCCGAGGGCGCGATGCTCTCGGCGCTCGGCGTCGCCGCGGGGCTCGCGCTCGGCGGCGCCATCAGCCTGGTCCTCGTGCACGTCGTGAACCGGCAGTCGTTCCACTGGAGCATGGACCTGCACGCCCCCTGGGGGATGCTCGCGGCGCTTTCGGGCTTGCTCGTGGCGCTCGCGTCGCTCACCTCGTGGTGGTCGGGGCGCGAGGCGACCGGCATCGCCGCGGTTCGCGCGGTGAAGGAGGACTGGTGAGGCGCCGCGCGTTTCTGGCCGCCTGGTTGGGGTATCCGTTACTCGCATTTTCGGGTGCAGAGTTCGCGGCCGTCACTCCCGGCCGCATATTCCGGTTTCCGCGCGACCACGGCGCGCACCCGGAATTCCGGATCGAGTGGTGGTACGTGACCGGTTGGCTTTCGAGGACATCCGGGCACTCGGAGGAGAAGCCCTTGGGCTTCCAGATCACCTTCTTCCGCGCGAGACCGGATTTCGAGACCGAAAACCCGAGCGCGTTCACGCCGCGCCAGATGATCCTCGCGCACGCCGCGGTCGCCGATCCGGCGCACGGGCGCCTGCGGCACGACCAGCGCGCCGCGCGCTCCGCGCTCGACCTCGCCGGTGCGGAGGAGGAAACGACGCGCGTCTGGGTCGACGGCTGGACGCTTGAGCTCGACGGAAACCGGTACGCGGCGCGGATTGCCGCACGCGATTTCACCTTCGATCTGAAATTCGACAGTTCCCGAGCGCCCCTGCTTCAAGGCGACAACGGCTTCAGCGCCAAAGGACGGCGCCCGGCCGAGGCGAGCTACTACTATAGCCGACCGCAGCTCAAGGTGAGCGGCAGGGTGAACGGCGAGCCGGTGACCGGCATCGGGTGGCTGGACCACGAATGGTCCAGCCAGTACCTTCCGCCCGAAGCTGCCGGCTGGGACTGGACCGGGATCAACCTGGACGATGGCGGCGCGCTGATGGCGTTTCGCATCCGGGGGAAGGATGGAAGGGTTGCCTTTGCGCCTCCGGGAGTTGCCTTTGAACCGGTCAGGATCTGGAGGTCCCCGCGAACCGGCATCGGTTATCCCATCGAGATGCGAGTCAACGATCTTGTCCTCAAGCCCCTCATGGACGATCAGGAGCTCGATGCGCGCGCGAGCACGGGCACGATCTACTGGGAGGGCGCGGTGCGCGCGCTCCGCGGCGGCCGAGAGGTCGGCCGCGGCTATCTCGAGCTAACGGGCTACGGGCGGCCGATGCGGCTCTGAGTCGCGCGCCGAGATCGCAACGCCGGCGAGGATGAGCGCGATCCCCGCGAAATGGAACCAGCGCGGATACTCGCCGAGAAACGCCGCCGCGAGACCCACGCCGATCGCGGGCATCAGGTGCATCGTGGCGCCGGCGCGGCCGGCGCCAATGCGCGTCACGACATAGCTCCAGCCCGCATAGGCGAGCAGGAGCGACCCGATCGCCGAGTAGAGCACTGCCGCTGCCCCGTAAGGGGTCAGACTCGATTTTCCGCCGCCGGCGATCTCCCACAGCGCCCACGGCGCGACAAACGCCAGCCCCAGCGCACAGAGCGTCACGAGATATTCCGGCGTTTCGAGGAGATCGCGCCGCATGCGCAGAAGCACCGTGTAGGCGCCCCACATCGCCATCGAGGCGAGCGCCAGCGCGTCGCCGACGTTGAAGGAGAACGCGCCGATCCTTCCTTCGGAGCCGATGAACGCCACTCCGGCGAACGACACCCCCACGCCTGCCCACTGCCGCCAGCCGATTGCCTCGCCGAGCAGGGGGCGCGCGAGGAGCAGAATGAAAACCGGTGCCGTGGAGAGATACAGCACGGCGCTCGTCGCGGAGGTGTAGTGCAGCCCGAGCCATTGCAGCACGAGGTGCAGCCCGCCGCCGGTGAAGCCGAGCGCGGCGAGCACCTTCCAGTCGCGGGCGTCGAGCGCAGTCCATTTCCGTTTCAATCCGCGAAACGCGAATGGCGCCAGGATCAGGATCACGACCGCGAGGCGCCCCGCGGTGGCGACGGCCGGCGAGATCTCCTCGCGCACCGCGCGCGCGACGATCCAGTTTCCGGACCATAGCAGCAGCGTCGCGGCGAGGACCGCGTAGGCGGTGAGGCGCATGGCTGCATGCTAATCTCGTTTCATGCCGCATATCGTCGCCGCCGGGCACTCGCTCGAGTACGAATGGGTCGAGGGCGCCGAGCCCGCGCTCGTGTTCCTGCACGAGGGGCTCGGATCGATCCGCCAGTGGCGCGACTTCCCGGCGCGCGTGGCTCGATCGACCGGCCGCCGCGCGCTCGTCTACAACCGGTACGGGTACGGAGGATCCGACGTTCTTTCGGAATCCCGGGTCGGAATCCGGTTCATGCATGACGAAGCCCTGAAGACCCTGCCGGATCTTCTCGAAAAGCTCTCCGTGAAGAATCCCGTCCTGGTGGGACACTCCGACGGGGCGTCGATCGCGCTGATCTACGCGGGCTCAGGTCATCCGGTGCGCGCGCTCGCAGTGATGGCGCCACACGTGTTCGTCGAAGACGTCTGCATCCGGAGCATCGAGAGGGCGAAGCGCGATTTCGAGACCACCGACCTCGCGCAGCGGCTCGGGCGCTACCACCGCGATCCTCGCAAGACGTTCTACCTCTGGAACGACGCCTGGCTCGACCCGGACTTCCGCGCCTGGAGCATCGAGGAGTATCTCCCGGGAATCCGCTGCCCGGTGCTCGCGATCCAGGGCGAGAACGACGAGTACGGGACCATGGCGCAGCTGGAGTCCATCCGGGCGAGCGTTGCCGGTCGCTGCGAGCTGGTGAAGCTTCCTGCCTGCGGCCACGCGCCGTTCCGCGACCGCCCCGAAGAGACCTTGTTTGCGCTTTCGAACTTCATTGGCGGGGTCTGTGGAGCACCCCCTTAGAGCCGACGCCCGCGTCATCGGGCTCGTGGCGCTCGCGCACGGCGTGTCGCACTTCTTCCAGATCGCGACCGCGGTCCTGTTTCCGCTGATCAGGGACGAACTCGGCGTCTCGTACGCCGCGCTCGGGGCGACGGTCGCGCTCTACTACACGGTTTCGGGCGTGTGCCAGACGCTCGCGGGCTTCGCGGTGGACCGGTACGGCGCGCGCCGCGTGCTGCTCGGGGGCCTCGTGCTGTGCGTGGCGGGCGCAGCGCTTGCCGGGCTCGCGCAAGGCTACGAGGTGCTCCTGATCGCGGCGCTGGTGGGTGGCCTCGGAAACAGCGTGTTCCATCCCTCCGACTTCGCGATCCTGAATGCGCGCGTGAATTCGGGGCGCCTCGGCTATGCATTCAGCTGGCACGGAATCGCCGGGTTTCTGGGATATGCCGCCGCGCCCGCGTTCTGCGCGGCGCTCGCCGGGGCGCATGGCTGGCGCGCGGCGCTGCTCGCGGCGGCAGTGGCGGGCGCGGCGGCGACAACCCTGCTTCTCGCGCAGGGCGCAATGCTTCACGTCGAGCCGGCCGACGCGAAGCGCCGCACGGGCGAGGGCGGGCTCGCCCGCGACCTTCGCACGCTCGCCACTCCCGCGGTGCTGATGTGCTTCGGCTATTTCGTGCTGATCGCGGTCGGCTTCATCGCGATCCAGAACTTCGGCGTCGCGACCCTGATCGCGCTCTACGGCGCCGGCGCGCCGCTCGCCTCGGGGGCGCTGACCGCGTATCTGGTGTGCGCTGCGGCGGGGATCCTGATCGGCGGCTTCGTAGCGGTGCGCTTTCCGCGGCACGATCTCGTGGCTGCTGCGGGCATGGCCGCGACCGCGGCGCTCATGTTCGTGATTGGCGCCGCCTGGCTCCCGGCGGCGGCGCTTCCGCTGCTGCTGGGCGCGGCGGGCTTCGCAAGCGGGATCACCAATCCGTCGCGCGACCTGATCGTGCGCGCGTCCGCGCCGCCCGGGTCTACGGGCAAGGTGTACGGCTTCGTCTATTCGGGGCTCGACGTGGGGTCGATGCTGACACCGGCGCTGTTCGGCTGGATGCTCGACCGCGGCGCGCCGTCCGCGGTCTTTCATGCAGTGGTGATCGCGGCTGCGCTCACCATTCTCACCGTGGTGAACCTGCCCAGGCGGTGAAGTCTTTCTCTGCGGTCATGTGGATGCTGCGCGCCGGCACGCCTTCGACGGCCTCGAGCGCTTCCATCAGGAGCGCGGGATCGTTGCGTGCAAGACGCGCCGGATCCGAGAGCATCCGGCGCCACAGGCGCGCCCGCGGATGGCCGTGATAGAGCCCGAGCATGTGGCGCGCGATGCTGCGGACCGAATGTCCCTGAGCGATCATCCGCAGGCTGTACGCGTGCATTCGCGCAACGACGGCGGCTCTTTCGAGGCCGTCGTCGGCGATCACCCAGGGATCGTGGTACGCGGCGCGGCCGAGCATCACGCCGTCCAGGCGCTCGAGGTAGCATTCGATCTGCGCTTTCGAGGTCACACCGCCGTTGAGGACGATCTCGAGCGCCGGGAAGTCGCGCTTCAGGCGGTACACGCGCTCGTAACGAAGCGGCGGAACCTCCCGGTTCTGCTTCGGCGAGAGGCCCCAAAGGACCGCATTGCGCGCGTGGACGATGAACGTGCGGCAGCCGGCGCGCGACACGGTCTCCACGAACCGGGCGAGAAAGCCGTAGTCGTCTTCGTCGTTCAGCCCGATCCGGTGCTTGACGGTCACGGGAATGGCGACCGACTCGCGCATCGCGCGCACGCAGTCGGCAACCAGCGCAGGCTCGGCCATGAGGCGGGCGCCGAACGCGCCCTTCTGCACGCGCTCGCTCGGGCAGCCGAGGTTGAGATTCACCTCGTCGTAGCCAAATTCCTCGACCCGCTTCGCGCATTTCGCGAGGTCATCGGGTTCGCTCCCGCCGAGCTGCGCTCCGACCGGGTGCTCTTCAGGATCGAAGCGCAGATGCCGTCCGACGTCGCCGTGGATCAGCGCGCCGGTGGTGATCATCTCGGTGTATAGGAAAGCGCGGCTCGACACCTGGCGCAGGAAGAACCGGCAGTGCCGGTCCGTCCAGTCCATCATCGGCGCGACGCAGAGGCGGTGCTTCACCGCAGGTCGAGCGCCCGGCGGCGCGTGAGGTCCACCATGCAGGCCTTCTGCGGCTCGGTGCCCTCGCGGCGTGCGCATTCGGCGTCCCGGTACGCGCGCCACGCTTCGGCGGATCTGCGAAACGCGTTCGACGGCGCCTCGTTTCCGGCCTTTGCGTCCGCCTCGCGCGCCTCGACATAGTGCTTCGCGTAGAGCGCGGTCAGGTCCTGTTCGGCCACGAGCAGCATCGCGTCCAGGCACGCCAGCGCGCCGGCGGCATCGGTGCGCCGGCACCGCGCGAGCGCGCTTGCTTCGGGCCGCGGCAGCCAGTAGAAGAACACCGCCTGCCGGTCGGAGGCGAGCAGGCACACGTACGCGATCTCGATCGCCGGCGCGCCCTTGTGCACGATCGCGCCGTTGCCGGTCAGGATCGAGGACACGAACTGGCTGCCGGCCTTTCGCGTGTAGCGCTCGATGTTGCGGCTCGCATCGTCGTCGAACACCAGCGCCTGGATCGACGGTGTGTCGCGGCGGATCTCGCGCTCGGCGTAGGCGCGGCAGGTCTCGACGGCCGGACCCTTGTATTGGGCCATGGAAGCGAAAACCGGCGACGCAAGGAGCGCGAAAGCGAGCAATCTCGTCATCAAAGCTGTCCCGTGGTCTGCGCCCGCAACCGGATCAATCCGAGCAGGCTTTCGGTGAAGGGCGCCGCGACGCCGGCCTTGCGCGCGACTTCGAGCGTGCCGGTGAGCAGGCCGTCGATCTCGAGACGTTTGCCGGCCTCGAGGTCCTGCAGCATCGAAGTCTTGAACCGCCCGAGGCGGCGCGCCATGTCGATGCGCGCCTCCGGGTCGATGTCGGCGTCCACGCCCACCGCGCGCCCGATGGCGAGGCACTCGCGGATGATCGCCACGAGGTACGCCTTGGTCTGCGCGTCCGCGATCATCCGGTCGGCGGTTGCGAGCGTGAGCGCCGAAACCGGATTGAAGCTCACGTTGCCGAGGAGCTTCACCCAGAACTCCTTTTCGATTTCCCGCGTTTCAACGGCTTCAAACCCCGCTCCCCGCAGCGCCTCGGCGATCCTTCCGGTCCGCTCCGTATTCTTCCCGCCGGGCTCTCCCAGGATCAGCCGCTCGCCCATGTTGTGCCGCACGGTTCCCGGACCCGCGAGCGAGGCCGCAAGGTGGATCACGCAGCCAACGATGCGCGAAGTGGGCATCGCACGGGAGAGCGCGCCTTCGGGGTCGAGGCTTTCCAGGCGCAGCTTTCCCCCGCCGAAGGGCAGGCGGTCGAAAAACCACCACGGCACGCCGTTCATCGCGGTGACGATCGAGGTACGCTCGCCCAGAAGCGGGCCGATCCCCGCTGCGACCCCGGGCAGGTCCTGGCCCTTCACCGCCACGATGACGTAGTCCTGAGCGGGAAGTCTTTCAGGATCGCTGTCTGCCGTTACCCTGACCGAAAAGTCCCCGCTTCCCGACAACACCTTCAAGCCATCTGCCCGTATCGCCGTAAGGTGGGCGCGGCGCGCCACGACTGAGACGTCGTGGCCGGCGCGAGCGAGCCGCGCCGCCACCAGGCCGCCGACCGCGCCGGCGCCGTAGATGCAAACCTTGAGGGGCATGAGTGCTATTCTAATTGCGCATGTTCGCCTTCATGAAGAAGCTGAAGCAGCTGCTTCCGCCCGAGAGCACGATCCCGGGGCGGGAGGCGCGCGTGCCGGTGCCCGGGGCGCATTTCGTCAACGGCCATCCGATTCAGCCGCCGTTTCCCGAAGGGCTGCAGCGCGCGATGTTCGGCATGGGATGCTTCTGGGGAGCCGAGCGCCTGTTTTGGCAGACGCCGGGCGTCTACAGCACCGCGGCAGGCTACGCGGGCGGCCAGACGCGCAACCCGAGCTACGAGGAAGTGTGCAGCGGGTTCACCAACCACGCGGAAGTCGTGCTCGTGGTGTTCGATACCAAGGTGATTGCGTACACGGAGCTCCTCAAGGTCTTCTGGGAAGGTCACGATCCGACCCAGGGCATGCGCCAGGGCAACGACATGGGTACGCAGTACCGTTCCGCCATCTACGCCTACGGGAAGGAGCAGCTAGAGCTCGCCTTGAAATCGAAGGAGATCTTTGAAAATTCTCTTTCGAAGGCGGGTTTCGGAAAGATCACCACCGAAATCCGGGAGGCACCCGAGTTCTACTACGCCGAGGACTATCACCAGCAGTACCTCGGCAAGAATCCGCGCGGCTACTGCGGCCTGGGCGGCACGGGGGTCAGCTGCCCGGTGGCCGCTCTCGTTCCTCGAGCCTGATCTTCGCGCGTTCGATCACGCTGCCCCAGTCGCCCGCGCCCGGCTGACGAAGCAGGCGCATGGCGGGGTACCAATGTGTGGTGCTGCCCGAATCGCCCCACCGCCAATCGCCGTTCCAGCGCGCGAGCAGCCACACTTCGCGGCCCATCGCGGCGGCGAGATGGGCGGGTGCGGAATCCACGCTGACGAGCAGGTCGAGTTGCACAATGAGCGCTGCGGTGTCGGCGAGATCGACGATCGGGCGGGAAGGCGGGCGGATGAAGGCCGGCAGGGCGGAGGGCTCGGCGCCGTACTGGCAGCTCACGAGCCGAACGCCCGCGATTTCGGCGAGGGGCGCGAAGCGCTCCGGCGGGATGGAACGCAGGGTGTCGTTGGGATTCGCGGCGCTGCCCGACCAGCAGAGGCCGACGTGCAGGTGGGAGCCGGCCCTCTCGAATGAGATGTCTCGCGGCGGGGCGCGCAGATAGGACTGTTTCGCGAACTTGCCCGATCCGTCTTCGCCGAGGAGGCGGGGAAGGCTCATCACGAGGCACCAGCAGTCGTAGGAATTGCGCGGGATCGGTTCGCCGGTGAGGTAAACCTTCTCGAGGAACGGCTGCGCCACGAGCAGGCGCTGGAGCGCCGGGACGACCACTGCGGATACTTTCACGCCTTGCGCGGCGAGCGTGGCGGCGTAGCGCAGGGACTGAATCGTGTCGCCGAGGCCCTGTTCGTGCAGCACGAGCAGGCGCCGGCCGGCGAGGGGCTCGCCCTTCCATTCCGGTTTCGAGAGTTTCGGCTCCGCCACGTGCGCGAGGCGGCTGCTGCGCTGCCGGCGCACCTCGTAGGCATCGAAGCCCTCTCGGTATCGGCCCGCGCGAAGGTAGCAATCGGCAAGCAGCCAGCGCACGTCGCGCTCGGTGCTCCGCGCCGCGCAGCGCTCGAGCAGGTCGATTGCCTCGCCCATGGCGCCCCCGGCCACGAGCGTTCTCGCGAGCGCGAGCGTGCACAGCGTGTGTCCCGGTGCGGCCATCAGCCCGGCGCGCAGCTCGCGCCGGGCTGCTTCGATCTCGCCGCCTTCGAGCAGGGCCTCGGCGCAATTGGCGCGCAGGTCCGGATCGTTCGGCGCAAGCTCGATCGCTCTTCGGTAGTGCGTTACGCGCGCGGGGCCGTATCCCAGGGCCTTTCCGACGAACGCGAGCGCGGCGTGCGCCCGGGCATCGAATGGATTGGCGGCGAGCGCGCGTTTCAGCCAGGGCTCGGCTTCACGCATGCGGTTGCATTTTGCGTAGGCGACGCCGATCCAGTAAGCGCAGGCGGAATCGTCGCCGGAAGCTTCGTACTCCTGCTGCGCCAGGGCGAGCGCCTGCCGAAAGCGGCCCTCCTGAAGGAGATCCTGAACCTTCGTCAATCCTTGACGTTGAGCCACGCGCGCTGCTCGTCGGTGGGCGGCCGCTTGAACGCGAGGACGCGGATCTCGAGCTCGCCGGAGGAGAAGGCGATCACCTTGAAGCCGGCCTCGCGGAGAATCGTTCCAAGAATCTTCCGTGTAAAGCCGGTCTTGTGCGCGTAGTGCTCGCTTTGCAGGCCCACGATGCTCGCCGAGTGGCCCCAGAGCACGTCGCGTGCGCTCACCGGCCCCGCGTTCGACTGATACAGGACGTCGTCGAGATCCAGGTTCTGCCTCACCACACGCTTCATCACCTCAACGATGTCGGGTACAAAGATCTGCGCGAAGCCGTCTTCCTTCAGCACGTGGAAGAACCCGGCGAGGACCTGCGGCACCTCGTGCGCGAAGTAGTGCTCGAGATTGTGCGAGCAGAAGACGGCGTCGTAGCTTCCCGCGGGCAGCGTCCTCTTCAGCCATCGCGCGTCTGCGACGATATCCGGCCTTCCCTGCGGATCGATGTCGAGCAGATGGTGGGTCCAGCCCTCGTAGATCGCCGGAAAAGGGTTGTCGTGGCTGAACCCGCCTACGTTGAGCACCTTGCGCCCGCTCATCCTGCAATAATAGAGGCATGGGGAGGAACCTCGCGATTCTGGCGATGGCGCCGGCGCTCGCGCTGGCGCAGGAGGAGGGCGTCGTTGTCTCGGCGACTCGCGCCGGGCGCCCGAGCCTCGAGCTGCCGGTATCGATCGACCGTTTGCAGGGCGAGGACGTGCGCGAAGGCCGCGCCCAGGTGAACCTCTCGGAGTCCCTCGGGCGCGTGCCGGGCATTACGGTGCAGAACCGTCAGAACTACGCGCAGGACCTCCAGATCACCTCGCGCGGATTCGGCGCGCGCGCGACCTTCGGCGTTCGCGGCATCCGGCTCATCGCGGACGGCATCCCGGCGACCATGCCCGACGGCCAGGGGCAGGCGGCAACCTTCGCGCTGGGCTCGGCGCAGCGCATCGAAGTCATGCGCGGGCCGTTCTCGAGCCTTTACGGGAACGCCTCCGGAGGCGTGATCAACGTGCTCACCGAGGACGGTGCGCCCGAGCCCTCGGTGGAGGGGAGCCTGTCCGCCGGAAGCTACGCCACCTGGCGCGCGGGTTTCAAGCTCGGCGGGCAGCAGGGCGCGCTCAACTACCTCGTGGACGGCTCGCGCTTCGACACCGAAGGCTACCGCCGGCACAGCGCTGCCACGCGAGATCACCTGAACGGCAGACTGAAATACAGCCTTGGAAGCAACGATGCGCTCACGCTTGTCGTCAATTCCCTTCGTCAACCCGAAACCCGGGATCCGCTGGGGCTCACGCGCGCGCAGTTCGACGCCGATCCGCGCCAGGCGATCTCGAACGCGTTCACGCTGAACACGCGAAAGAGCGTTTTCCAGGACCAGCTCGGCGCCACGCTCAGCCACCGCTTCGAGGGAAGCGCGCGCCTGCAGGCGACGCTCTACGGCGGCCAGCGCGACGTAGTGCAATATCTCGGCATTCCGCTCGCGTTCCAGGGCGCACCGACGCATTCGGGCGGCGTGGTGGATCTGGATCGCGGCTACGGCGGGGCGGCGTTGCGCTTTTCCGATGAGCTGACTTTTCTTGGGAAGCCGCTGCGCCTGTCGATCGGTGCCGAGCACGACCGGATGGACGAGCGCAGGCGCGGCTTCATCAACGACAACGGCGTAGCCGGTGCGCTCAAGCGCGACGAGGACGACGCCGTGACCGGCACGGATGCGTACGCGCAGGGCGAATGGGAGGCTGCCGAGCGCTGGCGCGTGCACGCGGGGCTGCGCACGAGCCGCGTGCGCTTCCGCTCGAACGATCATTTCGCGGCGGCGGGCAATCCGGACGACAGCGGCGCGCGCACCTATTCCGCCACCACGCCGGTCGCGGGGGTGCTGTACCGCGCGATGCCGCGGCTGAGCCTGTATGCGAATTTCGGCCGCGGCTTCGAGACGCCAACGTTCGCCGAGCTCGCGCACCGCAATGCGGGCGCCGGAAGCGGGCTCAATTTCGCGCTCCAGGCCTCGCGCAGCCGGCATCTGGAAGCGGGCGTGAAGGCCGTGATCGCGGGCGCGGCGCGGGTGAACGCCGCGCTCTTCGAGGTAGGGACGCGCGACGAGATCGTCACCGACCAGTCGAGCGGCGGGCGCACCACGTTCAAGAACGCCGGCCGCACGCGGCGCACGGGGCTCGAGATCGGCGCCGAAACGCTGCGCGCCGGGGGCTTGGAGGTCGCCGCGGCGTTCACGTACGTGGACGCGGTGTTCCGCGACGGCTTCACGAGCGCAGCCTCCACCGTCGCCGCGGGCAGCAGGCTTCCGGGGGTGGCGCGCAGCCAGCTCTACGCCGAGGTCGGCTGGCGCCACGAGCCGAGCGGTTTCCGGGTCGCCGCGGAGTCGCTCAGCCGCTCGCGCGTGCCGGTCAACGACCGCAACTCCGAGTTCGCCGACGCCTACCGCGTCATCAACCTGGTGGCGGGCTTCTCCCAGCGCGGCGCGCGCTGGAAACTTGCCGAGTTCGTGCGCATCGACAACGCGACCGACCGCAACTACCCGGGCTCGGTGATCGTGAACGAGTCGAACGGCCGCTACTACGAGCCCGCGCCGCGGCGCAGTTACCTCGTAGGCATCCAGGGGACCCTGCAGTTCTAGGCGGCTTTCGCCGCCGCGGGGCTCCCGCCGATCAGGCCGCGCAGCACGTAGGGCAGGATGCCGCCGTGCTTGTAGTAGTCGACCTCGATCGCCGTGTCGATTCTCGACTTGACTCTGATGTTTCTGCCGGTTCCATTCGAATACGAGATCAGAACCGTCAATTCCTGCTGCGGCCTGATGTCATCCAGCCCGGTGATCTCGATCGTCTCGTCGCCCTTCAAGCCGAGCGACTGGGCCGAGTCTGACCCCATGAACTGCAGCGGCAGCACGCCCATGCCGACGAGGTTCGAACGGTGGATGCGCTCGAAGCTCCGGGCGATGACGGCCTTCACGCCGAGGAGTTGCGTCCCCTTCGCCGCCCAGTCGCGGGACGATCCGGTGCCATACTCCTCGCCGCCGAACACGACCGTGGGCGTGCCGTCGGCGATGTGGCGCATCGCGGCATCGTAAATGGGGAGTCTTTCGCCTTTGTAGATGGTTACGCCCCCCTCGACCTCCGGGACCATCAGGTTCTTGATGCGCACGTTGGCGAACGTGCCGCGCATCATGACCTCGTGGTTGCCGCGGCGCGCGCCGTAGCTGTTGAAGTCGGCGATCGAGACGTCGTGCTCCTGCAGGTAGATCCCGGCGGGCGAGGTCGGCTTGATCGAGCCCGCCGGGCTGATGTGGTCGGTGGTCACCGAGTCGCCGAAGATGCCGAGGATCTTCGCGCCTCGGATGTCCCCGGTGCGCCCCGGCTGCATGGCGAAGTCCCTGAAGAACGGTGGCTCGGCGATGTAGGTCGAATCTGGCCAGCTGTAGACCTGCCCGGCAGGCGCCGCGATTTTCTTCCACAGCGGGTTCGCCTCGCCGAGGCTGGAATACAGGCGCTGGAAGGTCTTCGCGTCCATCGCGAGCTTCATCAGCGCCTCGACCTCCTCGCGGCTCGGCCAGATGTGGCCGATGTAGACGTCCTGTCCGTCATCGGACTTCCCAAGCGGTTGCGTCTTGAAGTCGATCAGAACGGACCCCGCAATCGCATACGCGACGACCAGCGGCGGCGAGGCGAGGAAGTTGGCGCGGATGTTCGGATGGATTCGCGCCTCGAAGTTGCGGTTGCCCGAGAGCACGGCGGCGCACACCAGGTCGTTCCTGACGACCGCGTCCTCGATCGGCTGCGCGAGCGGGCCGGCGTTGCCGATGCAGGTGGTGCAGCCATAGGCCGCGACCGAGAAACCGAGCTTCTCGAGATAGGGCAGGAGCCCCGCCTTCGTCAGGTATTCGGTGACGACGCGCGAGCCGGGCGCAAGCGAGGTCTTGATGTGCGGCTTCACCCTGAGGCCCAGCTCGACCGCCTTTTTCGCGAGCAATCCCGCCGCGAGCAGCACGCCCGGATTGGAGGTGTTGGTGCAGGAGGTGATCGCTGCGATCAGGACATCGCCCGAACCGATGTCGGTGCCGTCGAATGTCCTGAACCGGCGATTCAAGTCCTCGGGTTTCTTGTTGAAGCCGTTCTCGTTGAGCGGCTTCGGGAACAAGCCCGTAAAGGTCTCCTTCACCTTGCTCAGCTCGATGCGGTCCTGCGGGCGCCTGGGACCGGCGAGCGAAGGCATGACCGTGGAGAGGTCGAGCTCGAGCACCTGGCTGTAGTCGATGTCCCCCTTCTTCGGAATGCCGAAGAGGCCCTGCGCCCTGAAATACGCCTCGAACGCGGCGATCTCTTCCGCGGTGCGCCCGGTGCCCTTCATGTACGCGACAGTCTTCTCGTCCACGGGAAAGAAGCCCATGGTCGCGCCGTACTCGGGCGCCATGTTCCCGATCGTCGCGCGGTCGGGGAGGGCGAGCGAGGCCGTTCCGTCGCCGAAGAACTCCACGAACTTTCCGACCACCTTCGCCTTGCGCAGCATCTCCGTAATGGTCAGGACGAGGTCCGTCGCGGTGCACGCCGGGTGCAGTCTGTTTTTCAGGTTGACCCCGACCACATCGGGAGTCAGGAAATACACCGGCTGACCGAGCATGCCGGCCTCGGCCTCGATCCCGCCGACGCCCCAGCCCACCACCCCGATGCCGTTGATCATGGTGGTGTGACTGTCGGTGCCCACGAGCGTGTCGGGGTACAAGACCCCGTCCTTCCTGTGCACGCCGCGCGCGAGATATTCCAGGTTCACCTGGTGCACGATGCCGATCCCGGGCGGAACGACCTTGAACGTGTCGAAGGCCTGCATGCCCCATTTCATGAACTGGTAGCGTTCCTCGTTGCGCTTGAACTCGAGCTTCATGTTGAGGTCGAGGGCGTCGCGGCTGCCGTAGTGGTCGATCTGCACCGAATGGTCCACCACGAGGTCCACCGGCACCAGCGGCTCGATCACCTTGGGATCCTTGCCCAGCTTCTGCGCCACGCCGCGCATCGCCGCGAGATCGCAGAGCAGCGGCACGCCGGTGAAGTCCTGCAGCACGATGCGCGCGACGACGAACGGGATCTCCTCGGTGCGCGGCGCGTTCGGCTTCCAGCCCGCGAGCTGCCGGACGTGCGCCTCGGTGACCTTCCTGCCGTCGCAGTTGCGCAGCACCGACTCGAGGACGATCCGGATCGACACGGGAAGTCTTTCGACCTTGACGCCCAGCGCCTTGCCGAGCGCCGGCAGCGAGTAGAGCTTGCCGCCTTTCACGGGTTGCAGCGTGTCGAACAGGTTATGCGGCATGAAATCCTCCGTCGTTGACCCAGACGGCCTCCGGCGTGCAGCCGTTTGCGGGGTTGTCGTTCAATAGACTCAGGAGCAGGGAGCGCTCCGCGATCAGCGCGGTCAGATGCTCGTCGCAGCGCGCGATCGGGGTGGGGTAGCGCCGGATCTCGTCGGACAGCCCGGCGATTCGCCGCTCCAGATCGGCTCTCATATGACGAAAAGATCCACGAACTCGTTTACCGGCGTCTGCGCGAGGCGCCCGGCGTCCATGCACAGGTCGAGGATCGCCTGTTGCTGCTTGGCGGGGAAGCGCCGCGCGAGGTTGCGCCGGAACTTCTCCACCAGGACCGGCATGCCTTCCTTGCGCCGGCGCTTGTGGCCGATCGGGTACTCGCACACGAACTCGCCGAGCTTCTTCCCGTCGTTGAACTCGACCTTGAGCGCGTTCGCGATCGAGCGCTTCTCGGGGTCGTGGTAGTCGCGCGTGAAGCCCTTGTCCTCCACGCACGCGATCCTGCTCCTTAACTGGTCTATTCTGGGATCAGAAGCAACGTCATCCTCATAATCGGCCGCGGTGAGCCGTCCGAAGAGAATCGGCACCGCCACCATGTACTGGATGCAGTGGTCGCGATCGGCCGGATTGGCGAGCGGCCCCTTCTTGTCGATGATGCGAATGCAGGCTTCGTGCGTGCGGATGGTGATTCTCTTGATGTCTTCGGGCTTGCTCCCCAGCCTTCTCAGTTCCGCGTGTATGTCCATCGCGCACTCCACCGCGGTCTGGGCGTGGAACTCGGCGGGGTAGGAGATCTTGAAGAGCACGTTCTCCATCACGTAGCTGCCGAAGGGGCGCTGGAACCTGAACCGCTTGCCGCGGAACGACACGTCGTAGAAGCCCCAGGTCTTCGCGGTCAGCACGGACGGGTAGCCCATCTCGCCGGTCCTGGCGATGAGCGCCAGGCGCACCGCGCGCGAGGTCGCGTCGCCCGCGGCCCAGCTCTTGCGCGACCCGGTGTTCGGCGCGTGCCGGTACGTGCGCAGGCTCTGGCCGTCGACCCAGGCCTGGGAAATGGCATTGATGGTCTCGTCGTAGCTCAGACCCAGGATCTTCGAAACTACCGCGGTAGAGGCGACCTTGACCAGCACCACGTGGTCCAGTCCGACGCGGTTGAACGAGTTCTCGAGCGCGAGCACGCCCTGGATCTCGTGGGCCTTGATCATGGCTGCAAGGACGTCGCGCATCACCAGGGGTTTTTTCCCCTGCGAAAGGCTGGTCCGGGAAACCCAATCGGCGCTTGCGAGAATGCCCCCCAGATTGTCCGAGGGATGCCCCCATTCCGCCGCGAGCCACGTGTCGTTGAAGTCGAGCCACCGGATCATCGCGCCGATGTTGAACGCCGCCTGCACCGGGTCGAGCTGGAACTGCGTTCCCGGGACCTTCGCTCCGTTCGGAACGACGGTTCCCCTGACGATCGGCCCGAGGAGCTTGGTGCACGCCGGGTACTCGAGCGCCTCGAGCCCGCAGCCCAGCGTGTCCATCAGGCAGTAGCGCGCGGTCTCGAAGGCTTCCTTCGACTTGATCTCGTAGCCGGTCGCGTAGTCGGCGATCGTGACGAGCACGTCGTCGGGCCTGGGCCGGACGCTGGAGATGTGCGATGCCATTCAGTCCCCGATGTCCGGCAGGAGCCGGAAAGTGTGCTCCGCGCCGCCCGCCTTCGGCGAATGCGCGGCCACCGCGGGCGTCGTGCGCTCGTCGGGCGACTTGTCCCACCAGATCGCGCGGCCCCTCTTCTGCGATTCGACCTCCTCGGGATGGCGCTCGAGGAACTGACGCATGAACTTGGTGATGTCGGACTCGTAGGGGCCCTTGTTCATTTCCTGTCCTCCAGCGGAACCCAGGCCCGGTTCTCGGGACCGGTGTAGTTCGCGCTCGGGCGGATGATCTTGCCGTCGATCCGCTGCTCGATCACGTGGGCCGCCCAGCCGCTCGTGCGCGTGATGACGAAGAGCGGAGTGAACATCAGGGTCGGCACCCCCATCTTGTGGTACGACACGGCGCTGAACCAGTCGAGGTTGGCGAACATCCCTTTCTCCGCCGCCATGACCGATTCGATCCGATCGGCGACCTCGAACAGCGTCATGTCGCCGGACTGCCGGGAGAGGCGCCGCGCCACCTCCTTGATCACCTTGTTGCGCGGATCGGACACCGTATAGACGGGATGGCCGAACCCGATCACGACTTCCCTGGCCCCGAGCCGGCGACGGATGTCGCTTTCCGCCTCCTGCGGGTTCCTGTAGCGCTTCTGGATTTCGTAGGAGGCCTCGTTCGCGCCGCCGTGCTTGGGGCCCTTCAACGCCCCGATCGCCCCGGTGACGGCGCTGTACATGTCCGAACCGGTGCCCGCGATCACGCGCGCGGTGAAGGTGCTCGCATTGAACTCGTGCTCGGCGTACAGGATGAGCGAGGTATGCATGGCGCGCACCCACTCACCACTTGGTGTCTTGTCATGCAGCAACCTGAGAAAGTGACCGCCGATCGAGTCATCGTCGGTCTCGGTATCGATGCGCTTTCCGTTGTGGCTGAAGTGGTACCAGTAAAGCAGCATCGAGCCGAAGCTCGCCATCAGCCGGTCGGCGATGTCGCGCGCCCCCTCGGCCGGATGTCCGGCCGTCTCCGGCTCGAGCGACCCCAGCACCGAGCAGCCAGTGCGCAGCACGTCCATGTGATGCGCGCTCCTCGGGATCTGCTCCAGCGCGGTCCTGAGCGGCTGCGGCAGGCCGCGCAGGCCGCGCAGCTTCTTCTTGTAGTCCTCCAGCTCCTTTCGGGTGGGAAGCTTCTCGTGCACGAGAAGATACGCGATCTCCTCGAACTCGGCGGTGTCCGCGAAGTCGAGGATGTCGTAGCCCCGGTAGTGCAGGTCGTTGCCGGTGCGGCCGACGGTGCACAGCGCGGTGTTCCCGGCCGCGGTGCCCGACAGCGCAACGGATTTCTTCGGTTTCGGAAGCGGTGCGGCCTCGCTCATGAGGAGCCCCCCCTGGAAAACAGCTCGTCGAGCTTGCGCTCGTAGGAATGATAGTTCAGGAACTCGTACAGCTCGGCGCGCGTCTGCATCGCGTCGAGCACGTTCTTCTGCGTGCCGTCGCGCAGGATCGCGCGGTAGGTTGCGAGGGCCGCGGCGTTCATCGCGCGGTAGGCCGAACAGCAGAAGAGATGAATGGCGACGCCCGCGCCTGCGAGCTCGCGCGAGGTATAGAGCGGCGTCTGCCCGAACTCGGTGGTGTTGGCGAGGATCGGCACCCTTACCGCATCGGCGATCGCGCGGTACATGGAAAGCTCGGTCACGGCTTCCGGGAAGATCATGTCTGCGCCCGCCTCGACATAGGCGCGCATCCGCTCGATCGCGGAATCCAGGCCCTCGGCGGCGAGCGCGTCGGTGCGCGCCATGATCACGAAATCCCGGTCGGAGCGCGCGTCCACCGCAGCCTTCACCCGGTCGACCATCTCGTCCTTCGAAACGATCTCCTTGCCCGGGCGGTGGCCGCAGCGCTTCGCCTGCACCTGATCCTCGATGTGAAGTCCCGCCGCGCCGGCGCGCGCGAAATTGCGCACCGTGCGCGCAATGTTGAACGCGCCGCCCCACCCGGTGTCGGCATCGACGAGCAGCGGCAGCTGAGAGGCCTCGGTGATCCGCCGGATATCGATGAGCACGTCCTCCATCGTGCTGATGCCGAGGTCGGGCATGCCGAGCGAGTTCGCCGCCACGCCGCCGCCCGAGAGGTAGAGCGCCTTGAACCCGACCGCCTGGGCCATGCGCGCGGCGTACGCGGTGATCGCGCCGACGACCTGCAGGGGGCGCTCCTCGGCGACCGCCTGCCGGAATCTCGCGCCGGGGCTCATGCGCCGAGAAGGTGCCGGACGCCGTCGCGCTCCTCGTGCAGCTCCTTCAGCGTCGCGTCCATGCGCTTGCGGCTGAAGTCCGAGATCTCGATGCCCTTGACGATCTGGTACTGGCCCCCCTTGCAGGTGACCGGATAGCCGTAGAGCACGCCTTCGGCGATGCCGTAGCTGCCGTCGGCGGGGACGCCCATGCTCACCCAGTCGCCCTCGGGCGT
>JBBINV010000045.1:0-33583 GCA_037443705.1 Betaproteobacteria bacterium
TCTCGAGGCCGGTGAGCAATCACAGACGACCCTCGCCGGCGTTATTTTCACGCTCACCGGCCTGCACGGCAATGGGCGCGCGCGCAATCTCGGCGGTGCCGGCGCCGCGCCCGCGGCCGCGGAGGTGCTGGCGGCCCTGGAGTCGGTCGCTTGATCGCGCATTCGCTCTATACGGCTGCGCTGCGCACGCTGCTTCCGTTCGCGCTCGCGCGGCTGTGGTGGCGGGGCCGGCGCGAGCCGCTCTATCGACGGCACCTCGCCGAGCGCTTCGGCGAGTACGACGAGGCGCCGGACCGGCCGGTCCTGTGGCTGCACGCGGTCTCGGTGGGCGAGGCGCGGGCGTCGGCTCCGCTCGCGCGCGCGCTCGGCGAGCGCCATCCCGATTGCCGGATTCTCGTCACGTGCACGACCGCGGCCGGGCGCGAGGCGCTGAAGGCGCTGCACGGCGAGTCTGTGATTGCGGCGTGGCTGCCCTACGACACGCCGCGCGCGGTGCGCAGGTTCCTGGAGCACTTCCGCCCGCGGCTCGGGGTGCTGGTGGAGACCGAGGTCTGGCCGAACCTGATCGCCGCGTGCCGCGACTTCGGCGTGCCGGTGCTGCTCGCGAGCGCGCGCCTGTCGGAATCCTCGGCGCGCGGCTACGCGCGGCTCGCGGCGCTCGCGCGCCCGGCGTTCGCGAGTCTCGCCGCGGCGTGCGCGCAAAGCGAGGCCGACGCCGCGCGGCTCGCTGCGCTCGGTGCGGTGCGCGTCACGGTGACCGGCAACCTCAAGTTCGACGTCGCGCCGGATCCGGATCTCGAAGCCGCCGGACGCGCCTGGCGCGCCGCGCTCGGGCGTCCGGTGCTGCTCCTCGCCAGCACGCGGGAGGGCGAGGAAAAGCTGCTTCTGGATCGTGCTCCTTCGGGCGCCGATGCCTTGATCGTCGTCGTTCCGCGCCATCCCCGCCGCTTCGACGAAGTTGCCCTGCTTGCGAATTCCCGGCGTACCCGGGACCCGATGCCGAAAGCAGAGGACCGGGTGCACCTCGGCGACACGATGGGCGAGATGGCGTTTTACTACGCGGCCGCAGACGTCGCCGTGATCGGCGGATCGTTCGCGCCGCTCGGCGGCCAGAACCTGATCGAGGCCTGCGCGGCGGGCGCGCCGGTGGTGATCGGCCCCTCCACCTACAACTTTGCCGAGGCGACGCGCCTCGCGGTCGAGGCGGGTGCGGCGATACAGGTTGGAAGCGCGGCGGAGGCGATGCGTGCGGCCGCGGAGCTGCTCGACGACGAATCCCGGCGCAGGCGCATGGGCGCGGCAGGGCGCAGACTCTGCGAGGCGCATCGCGGCGCCACGCAGAAGCATCTGGAAATCTGCGAACGCCTTCTTACGGCTGCAGCGCGCGATTGACCTCCTCGAGGTCCTCCTCGCGCAGCGATCCCGCGGCCGATTTCAGCCGCAGGTGGGCGATGATCGTGTTGTAGCGCGCAACCGCCAGGTCGCGCCGCGTCTGGAACACCTGCTGCTGGGCGTTGAGGACGTCGATGTTGATCCGCACGCCCACCTCGTAGCCGAGCTTGTTCGAGTCGAGCGCGCTCTGCGAGGACACGAGCGCCTGCTCGAGCGCCCCCACCTGCGCGATGCCGCTGATCACCGCGAGGTAGGACTGGCGCGAGGCGAGCGCGGAGCTGCGACGCGCGTTCTCCAGGTCCTGTTTCGATTTCTCGTAGTTGGCGGCGGCCTCGCGCTCGCGCGAGTTGATCGCGCCGCCCTGGTACAGCGGCAGTGCGAGCTGCAGGCCGATCGAATCGGTCGTGAGCCGGCTGCCGGCGGAACTCAGCTCCGAGGCGTTGCGGCTGGCGTAGCTGTGGCTCGCGACGAGGTCGAGCGTAGGGTAGTGGCCGGCGCGGTTGCGCTTCGCCTCCAGCGCCGCGATCTCGGACCCGGCCTCCTGGAGCCGGACCGGGTAGCTCTGCTTTTCGGCGAGCTCGACCCAGGTCTGCATGCTCGCGGGGTTGGGCGGCGAGAGCTTGACGTCGCTCCGCAGGGGCCGGAGCGCGCCGTACTCCCTGCCCGTGATCTGCTGCAGCGCCCGCTTCTTCGTGTCGAGGTCGTTCTGCGCCGCAATCTCCTGCGCCGCGGCGAGGTCGTAGCGCGCCTGCGCTTCGTGGGTGTCGGTGATCGTCGCGGTACCGACCTCGAAATTGCGCCTGGCCTGCGCCAGCTGCTCGGAGATCGCCGTCTTCTGGGCCCGAACGAGCGCCAGCGTATCTTCGGCCGCGAGCACGTCGAAATAGGCCTGCGCGGTCCTCAGGATCAGGTCCTGGCTCGCCTGTCCGAACGCCGATTCGGCCTGCTTCACCTGGTATTCGGCCTGGCTGTACTGAATGAAATTCTGTGCCCGGAACACCGGCTGCGAGAGCGAGAGCGAATAGCCGCGCGAGCGCAGCTCGCGCTCGAAGCTCGGGGCAACCGCCGGGTTCTTGGACTCGGAATCGAGGTTCGACTGGGTCACGTTGGCGCTGAGGCTCACGTTCGGGAGCAGGAGCGCGCGGCCCTGGGGGAGCTTCTCGAGCCCGGCGGCGAGCGCGTGGCGCGCGGCGGCGTACTGCGCGTCGTAGCCCTTGGCGTCCCGGTACACCTGGAGCAGGTCCTGCGCGCCGGCCGCCAGCGGAAACAGGAGCGCTGTGAGCGGGGCGGCGAGGCGGTGCATGGGCGGGCTCCGGGTCCTAGAACTTGAAACGGGACGGCTGGGCGCAGTTGGCGAGCGGCGCGATCATCGTTTCGAAGAGCTCGGTCGAGCGCAACGCGCCTCCCGCCGCGCGCGCCACGACCGCAGCCTTCATCGCGGGCGGGTCGCCGATCACCGCGAAGACGCGTCCCGCGGGCGAGAGCGAGTCGAGAAGCGATTGCGGCAGCACCGGCGTCGAGCCGGTGAGCACGATCAGGTCGTAGGGCGCCCATTCCGGGTAGCCGCGCGCACCGTCGCCGACCGCGAGCGTCACGTTGTCGACCCCGGCGCGCTCCAGATTGGCGCGCCCGAAGGCGGCGAGCGAAGCGCGGATCTCCACGGAGTACACGTGCGCGGCGCGGTGCGCGAGCAGCGCCGTGAAGTAGCCGCTTCCGGTTCCGACCTCGAGTACGCGCTCGGTGCGCTGGACCGCGAGATCCTGCAGCACGCGCGCCTCGATCCTGGGCGCCCACATGCGCTCGCCCTCGCCGATCGGAATCTCCAGGTCGGCGAACGCGAGGTTGCGGTACGCGGGCGGGACGAACTCCTCGCGCGGGACCGCGTAGAGCAGATCGAGCACGTCCTGGTCGAGCACCGCCCAGGGGCGGATCTGCTGCTCGACCATGTTGTGGCGGGCCTGTTCGAGGTTCATGGCAGGCTAGGCGGGGGTGCCGGGAGGTCGCGCGATTCTACCAAAGCGCCTTGCCCAGGCCGCGAGATCGTCGAGATAGGTGTAGATCACCGGCACCACGATCAACGTCAGCAGCCCCGAGGTGATCACCCCACCGATCACCGCCTGGCCCATGGGCGCGCGCTGCTCGCCGCCCACGCCCAGGCCGAGCGCGAGCGGGATCATGCCGAAGATCATGGCGAGCGTGGTCATCAGAATCGGCCGCAGGCGGATGCGCCCGGCGGCGAGCACCGCGGCGGCGCGGCCGGCACCGCCGCGGCGCTCGTGATTGATGAAGTCCACGAGCAGAATCGAGTTCTTGGTGACGAGGCCCATCAGCATGATGAAGCCGATGATCGAGAAGATGTTGAGCGTGGAGCGCGCCAGCGTGAGCGCGAGCACGACGCCGACCAGCGACAGCGGCAGCGACATCATGATCGCCACCGGCTGCACGAAGCTCGCGAACTGCGAGGCGAGGATGAGGTAGATGAACACCACCGCGAGCGCGAGCGCCTGCGAGGCGTAGTACATCGATTCGCGCATGTCCTTGGTCGAGCCGCCCACGGTGAAGCGGTAGCCCGCGGGGAGCGCGATGCGGTCGAGCTTTTGCTGCAGGTCGGCCGCGGCGTCGCCGGCCGGCCGGCCGGCGACGTTGGCGCTCACCAGAACCTCGCGCAGCTGCTCCTTGCGGTTGATCTGCTGCGCGCCCGCCGCCTCGCGCACGCGCGCGATCTCGCGGAGCCGCACCATGCGCGGCGCACCCGAGGCGTCCGCCTGGCTGGAGGCGAGCGGCACCCGGTCCAGGTCCGCGGCGCGGGCGCGGTCGGCGCGCGACAGGCGCACCTGCACGTCGTAGTACTGGTCGTCCGGCGCGCGCCAGTTACCGGCCGCCTGCCCGGCGAGCAGCGGCCGCAGCGCGCCCGCCACCTGGCCGATGCCGATGCCGAGGTCGCTCGCGAGCTCGCGCTTCAGCTCCACCGAGAGCTGGGGCTTGTTCGCCTCGTCGCTCGACTCGATGTCGACCGCGCCGGGTACCTCGCGCATCGCCCGCATCACCTGCTGCGCAATGCCGGCGATCACGGCGCGGTCCTGGCCGAGGATCGAGATCTGCAGCGGCTTGCCGCTCGAGACCGTCTTGTAGGCGCCGACCTGCGTAAGCTCGATTCCGGCGATGCGCTGCAGCCGCTCGCGTATCGGGAGCGTGAGCGCCTGCTGCGAGCGCGTGCGCTCGTTGCGAGGCGTGAGCTGCACGAAGATGTTGACCTTGTTCTTGCCCTGGACGAACCCGGTGTTGATGGTGGCGTAGGTGTATTTGACCTCGGGAAACTCGCGCAGCGCGGCCTCTGCCTGCTCGGCCTTCGCCTGCGCGAGCTCGAGCGCGGAGCCGACCGGGGTCTTGAACTGCACCTGCAGCTCCGAGAGGTCCGGATCGGGCACGAACTCCGAGCCGACCAGCTTCATGAGCGGGAAGCTCGCGAGGAAGCTCGCCGCCGCGATGGCGAGCACCGTCTTGCGGTGCGCCAGGCTCCAGCCGAGCAGCCGTTCGTAAGCGGCCGACAGGCACGCCATCAGGGCGTGGAACCGGGCGAGCAGGCGCCCGGGCAATCCCTTGCCGAACCTGCCTTCCGCCTCGGGGTCGTGCCAGATCGACGAGAGCATCGGATCGAGCGTGAAGGAGACGAACATCGAGATCAGCACGGCGGCGACGACCGTTACGCCGAACTGGTGGAAGAACCGGCCGATGATCCCGCCCATGAAGCCCACCGGCAGGAATACCGCGACGATCGAAAGGGTCGTGGCGAGCACCGCGAGGCCGATCTCCTGCGTGCCGGCGAGCGCCGCCTCGCGGTGCTCGCGCCCGAGGCCGATGTGCCGCACGATGTTTTCGCGCACTACGATCGCGTCGTCGATGAGCAGCCCCACCGAGAGCGACAGCGCCATCAGCGTCAGCAGGTTGAGCGTGAAGCCGAAGGCGTAGATGAAGAGGAACGTGCCGATGAGCGCGATCGGCAGCGTCAGGCCCGTGATCACCGTGCTCCGCCACGAGGCAAGGAACAGGAACACGATCGCGATGGTGAGCGCGGCGCCCTCGATCATGGTCTTCTTCACGTCGGCGACCGAGTTGCGGATGCCGGTCGAGGCGTCGCGCACGATGTCGACTTTCACGTCGGCGGGCAGCGTGCGCGCCAGCTCCTGCGCCACGCGGCGCACGCCGTCCACGACCGCCACGGTGTTCTCGCCCTGCGCCTTGACGATGTCGACGGAGAGCGCGCGCCGGCCGTTGATGAGCGCGACGCTCTCCTCCTCCTGCTGGCCGTCCTCGATCTCGGCCACCTGGCCGAGCGTGACCGCCCTGCCGCCGCGGCGCGCCACGATCAGGTCGCGGAAGTCCTGCGGTGAGGCAAGCCGCGCCTTGATCTGGACGACCTTCTCCTGGCCCGCGCCGACGATCGAGCCTGCGGGCAGCTCCTGGTTCTCGGTCTGCAGCGCCTTGAGGACCTGGTCGGCGCCGACGCGCTGCGCTTCCAGCGCCTCGAGGTTGAGATAGACCTTGATCTCGCGCTTCACGCCGCCGACCAGCGTCGCCTGGCCGACGCCGGCGATGTTCTCGAGGCGCTTCTTGATCACCTGGTCGGCGAGCGTGGTGAGCTCGCGCAGGGAGCGGGTGTCGGAAGTGACCGCGACCGAGGCGATCGGGAAATCGTCCGGGTTGAAGCGGCTCACCTTCGGTTCCTTCACCCCGTCGCGGAAGGTCGGCCGGATGAGCGCCACTTTCTCGCGCACGTCCTGCGCTGCCACCTTGGCGTCTACCGTGAGGTCGAACTCGACGATCACCACCGAGCGGCCCTCGTAGGAGCGCGAGGACAGCGTCTTGATGCCGCTCACGGTGTTGACCGACTCCTCGATCCTGCGCGTCAGCTCCTCCTCCACGCTCTCGGGGGAGGCGCCGGGATACTCGGTCTCGACCACCACCACCGGGAAGGTGACGTCGGGGAACTGCTCGATCGGCAGCCGGCCGTAGGAGAACAGGCCCAGCACCAGCAGCGCCGCCATCAGCATGGTCGCGAACACGGGGTTCGCGATGCTCACGCGCGTGAACCACACGGCCTATTCGCCCTGTGCCACGGCGATCCGCGCGACCGCGCCTTCGCGCAGCGCGCCGAGATTGGTGCGCACGATCCGCTCGCCGGCCGAGAGCCCCTCGAGCACCTCGATCCTGCCGGCGGCGTCGGCGGCGCCGAGTTTCACGCGCTTGCGCTTCACCGCGCCGTCCACGAGCGCGTAGACGTAGCTCGCTCCCGCCTCCTCGCGCACCGCCGAGGCGGGAATGAGAAGCGCCTGCCTCGCCTGCCCGAGCCGCAGCGTGCCCTGCGCGAAGGCCCCCTTGCGCAGCGCCCCGTCCGGGTTGTCGATCACGGCGTAGACGCTCACCGAGCGCGAGCCCGCCGCAGTCGCGGGGTTGATGCGTTCGATGCGGCCGCTGAACTCGCGCTCGCCGAACCCGTCGACGCGGAACGACACCACCTGCCCGGTTCTCGCCTGCCCCACCGCGGCGGCGGGGAGCGCAGCCTCGAGCTCGAGGCGCGCGAGATCCACCACGGTGATCACCCTGGCGTCGAGCGCCACGCGCTCGCCAGGCTGCGCGTGGCGCCCGGCGACGATGCCGGCGAAGGGCGCGACCAGCACTGCGTCGCCGAGCGATTTGCGCGCGACTACGAGGTCTGCCTCGGCTGCGCGCAGTTTCGCAGCCGCCACGTCGTAGTTGCTCTGAATGTTGTCGAAGGCGTTCTGCGAAATGAAGCCCTTCTCGAGCAGCGCCTTCTGAGTCGCGCGGTTCTTTTGCGCCCAGGTGAGCTGCGCGCGTGCGGCGGCGGCGTCCGCCTCGCGCGCCGCGACGCGCGCCTGGACTTCGGTCGGGTCGATGCGCGCGAGCACCTGGCCGCGCTGCACGCTCTGGCCTTCGCGCACCGGCACATCGACCAGCTCGCCCGCAACCTTCGCCTTGACCGTGGCCTCCGTGAGCGGCGCGAGCGATCCGGTGAGCGGGACGGTGCGCTCGAGCGGCCCCGTCTCGACCGTCGCGAGGTCGGAGGCGCGGAACTCGAGCACCGGCTCCGGCGCCGGCGCGGCGGGCGCTGCCGGCTTTCCGCGCACGGCGGCGAGCCCCAGGATTCCGAGGATGAGGACGGCGCTCATGGCGGCGAGCGCCTTGCGGGCACGGGAGGACATGGTCACCTCGTCGGTCAGGGCTCGAGCGAACGTCGCACCCACTCGAGATGCGCTTCGATCAGCGTGCGCGGATCGATGTCGGCGCTCGAGCGCGCGCAGCAGGCCAGGGAGTTGCGCCAGAGCATCACGAGCAGCATCGGCGCGGCGATGAGCAGGGCCGCCCCCTGGGGCTCGACACGCCGGAACTCGCCGCGCGCGATGCCGCGCTCCACGATCCGGGCGATCGTGCGCTGCCCGGGCTCGACGACCTCGTCGACGTAGAAGCGCGCGAGCTCGGGGAAGTTGCGCGCCTCGGCGATCATCAGCTTCGGCAGGCCGGAGAGCGGCGTAGAGCCGATGCGCGCCCACCAGCCCTCGACGAGCATGCGCAGCAGCTCCATCGAGCTGCCGGCGTAACGCTCCGCGAGCTCGCGCATCTCGGCAAGCGGGGACACGAGCCCCTCGCGCACCACCGCCTTGAAGATCTCCTCCTTGTTGGCGAAATAGAGGTAGAGCGTCCCTTTCGAGATTCCAGCGCGAGCGGCGATATCCTCCAGGCGCGTCGCGGCATAGCCGCGCTCCACGAACAGGGCGAGCGCGGCCGCGGTGATCTCGTCGGGGCGCGCGTCCTTGCGCCGCGACCAGCGCGGCAGTGCGCGCCCGGGAAGACGTTTGCTCATGGGGCGATCGTAACTGACCGAACGGTAAGTTAATGATGCACAGCCGCAATGTCAAGCGGATCATGGGGTTTCTTGTAAATGACCCGCGATTGCCGTACCTTGCGGACTCACGCAGGGGTCCTGCCCCCGGGGGTCGGGGAGCGGGTGAGAGAGTCCCTTAGAACCTGATGCGGGTAATTCCGCCGAAGGAAGCGCCATGAACGCCAATCCCAAGTTCCTCGCCGCCACCGCGCACGTCGATCAGGCGGCGGTGCAGCCGTTGCCGAATTCGCGAAAGACCCATGTCGGAGCGCTGCGCGTGCCGATGCGCGAAATCGCGCAGAGCGGGGACAATCCGCCGATCCTCGTGTACGACACCTCGGGTCCCTACACGGACCCCGAGGCGTCGATCGACATCCGCAGGGGCCTTGCGCCATTGCGCGAACGGTGGATTTCGCAACGCCAGGACACCGAGGTTCTTGCGCAACCCTCGTCGGAATACGGCCGCAAGCGGCTCGCCGACCCCAAGCTCGCCGAATTGCGCTTCGACCTGAAGCGACAGCCGCGCCGAGGCGTTTGCGTCACGCAGATGCACTACGCGAAGCGCGGCATCGTCACCCCCGAGATGGAATTCGTCGCGATCCGCGAGAACCAGCGGATGGAGGGGTTTTCGGAGGATCTTGTCCGGCAACAGAGGGGCGAGAGCTTCGGGGCGAAGACCCCTCGGGTCATCACGCCCGAATTCGTGCGCGACGAGGTCGCGCGCGGGCGCGCGATCATCCCGGCGAACGTCAACCACCCCGAGACCGAGCCGATGATCATCGGCCGGAACTTCCTCGTGAAGATCAACGCCAACATAGGCAACTCGGCGATCTCCTCGTCGATCGCCGAGGAGGTCGAGAAGATGACCTGGGCGATCCGCTGGGGCGCCGACACGGTGATGGACCTCTCTACCGGCAAGCACATCCACGAGACGCGCGAGTGGATCGTGCGCAATTCCCCGGTGCCGATCGGCACGGTGCCGATCTATCAGGCGCTCGAAAAGGTGGGCGGCAAGGCCGAGGAGCTCACCTGGGAAATCTTCCGCGACACGCTGATCGAGCAGGCCGAGCAGGGCGTCGACTATTTCACGATCCATGCGGGCGTGCGCCTGCCCTTCATTCCGCTGACCGCGCGCCGCATGACCGGGATCGTGTCGCGTGGCGGCTCGATCATGGCCAAGTGGTGCCTCGCGCATCACGAGGAGTCGTTCCTTTATGCGCGATTCGAGGAGATCTGCGAGATCATGCGCGCCTACGACGTCGCGTTCTCGCTGGGCGACGGGCTTCGGCCCGGCTCGATCGCGGACGCGAACGACGAAGCGCAGATCGCGGAGCTGAAGACGCTCGGCGAGCTCACACAGATCGCCTGGAAGCACGACTGCCAGGTCATGATCGAGGGCCCGGGCCACGTGCCGATGCAGCTCGTGAAGGAGAACGTGGATCTGCAGCTCAAGTACTGCCACGAGGCACCCTTCTACACGCTCGGGCCGCTTGCGACCGACATCGCGCCTGGCTACGACCACATCACGAGCGCGATCGGCGCCGCGATGATCGGCTGGTTCGGCACCGCGATGCTCTGCTACGTTACGCCGAAGGAACATCTCGGCCTTCCGAACAAGAAGGACGTGAAGGACGGGATCATCGCCTACAAGATCGCGGCGCACGCCGCCGACCTCGCCAAGGGGCATCCGGGCGCGCAACTGCGTGACAACGCGCTTTCGAAGGCGCGGTTCGAATTCCGCTGGGCCGATCAGTTCAACCTGTCCCTCGATCCGGACACGGCGCGCGAGTTCCACGACGAGACGCTGCCGCAGGAAGGCGCGAAGCTCGCGCACTTCTGCTCGATGTGCGGCCCGCACTTCTGCTCCATGAAGATCACGCAGGACGTGCGCGAGTACGTGGAAGCCGGGATGCAGCAGAAGTCGGTCGAGTTCATGCGGCAGGGCGCCGAGCTCTACCGCAAGGCGTGAAGCCGCTCGCGGGCAGGAACGCGGTCGTCACCGGCTCGACGAGCGGGATC
This sequence comes from Betaproteobacteria bacterium, assembly GCA_037443705.1. Taxonomy (GTDB): domain Bacteria; phylum Pseudomonadota; class Gammaproteobacteria; order Burkholderiales; family SG8-39; genus 2-02-FULL-66-14. The sequence continues at coordinate 10,313 of JBBINV010000045.1, forward strand.
GGCCTCGGCATCGCCACGCGGCTCGCGCAGGCCGGCGCCAACGTGATGCTGAACGGCTTCGGCGAGGCCGCCGAGATCGAGCGCCTGCGCGCGGGGTTGGCCGAAAATGGGGTCAGAGTCGGATATCACGGCGCCGACATGGCGAAGCCGGGAGAAATCTCTGATCTGATCGCCGCCACTGCGCGTGAGTTCGGAACCGTGGATATTCTCGTCAACAACGCCGGCATCCAGCACGTTGCGCCGGTGCACGAGTTTCCACCGGAGCAGTGGGAGCGGGTGATCGCGATCAATCTCTCGGCCGCCTTCTATGCGATCCGGGCCGCGCTGCCCGGAATGCTCGCACGCGGCTGGGGCCGCATCGTCAACATCGCGTCGGTGCACGGCCTCGTTGCCTCGGTGCACAAGGCCGCCTACATCGCGGCCAAGCATGGCCTGGTGGGCCTGACCAGGGTGGTCGCGCTCGAGACCGCCGGCACGCGCGTTACCTGCAACGCGATCTGCCCGGGCTGGGTGCTGACGCCGCTCGTGGAGAAGCAGATCCGTGCTCGCGCCGAAAGTGAAGGCAGGAGCTTCGAGCAGGCGAAGCTCGAGCTCGTCGCGGAGAAGCAGCCTTCGAAGGAATTCGTCACGCCCGGGCAGATCGGCGAGCTCGCCTTGTATCTGTGCGGCGAGGCGGCGGCGCAGCTGCGCGGCCAGGCGCTCGCGATCGACGGCGGTTGGACCGCGCAATAGCGACGGTGGAGGCAGTCCTCGGCGCGGTGCTCAAGATCGCGGCGGCGGTCGCGATCGGCCTGCCGCTGTTCCTGTATCTCGCGCAGGATGCGCTCATCTTCTACCGGCAACCGATCGATGCGGGAAGGCGTGCCGACATCGCGCGGCGCTTTCCGAAAGTGGAGGAGATCGTTCTGAGGACGCCGGACGGCGAGCGCCTGCACGCCTGGCGCGTAAAGGGCTCGGGGCCGCTCGTCCTCTATTTCGGCGGCAATGCCGAAGAAGTGTCCTGGATGCTCGAGGCGATCGGGAACCCGGAGCGCGGCGAGACTCCGGGGATCGGATGGCTCCTCGTGGACTATCGCGGCTACGGCGCTAGCAGCGGCGCGCCCTCGGAAAAGGCGCTCGTCGCGGACGCGCTCCAGCTCTACGACCATGCTTTGAAGCTCCCTGGCGTCGATCCGGCGCGCATCTTTGCGTTCGGCAGGAGCCTCGGCAGCGGCGTTGCGGTGGCGCTCGCGGCCGAGCGGTCGCTCGCGGGCGTCGTGCTCGTGAGCCCCTTCGACAGCCTCGTAGAGGTGGCGAAACACTATTACCCTTACCTCCCGGTGGACTGGCTCCTCAAGCACCGCTTCGACTCGATCGGGCGCGCACCGCGGCTTCGGACGCCGCTGCTGTGCCTCATCGCCGAGCGCGACGAGATCATCCCGCCGGCGCACGCCGAGCGCCTGTACGCGGCATGGGGTGGTCCCAGGAAGCGCGTGATTCTCGGCGGCGCGAACCACAACAGCACCGACGGCAACTCCGGATTCTGGCCGCCGATTCGTGCCTTTCTTGCGGGACCGGCGTGAGCGAGGGCTCGCTCGCGCAGGCGCTCGTCCTCGGGATCGTGGAGGGTCTTACCGAGTTCCTTCCGGTGTCGAGCACCGGACATCTCATCCTCGCCGGCGACCTGATGGGATTCAACGGCGAAAAGGCAAAAGTATTCGAGATCGTGATCCAGACCGGAGCGATGCTCGCCATCGTGTGGGAGTTCCGCCGGCGCCTGGCCGGCGCGTCGCGGCGTTTCTGGGCGAATCTCGCGATCGCGTTCGCGCCCGCGGCCGCACTCGGCCTCGTATTCGGCGCGGCGGTCAAGGCGCATCTCTTCAAGCCGCTTCCGGTGGCGCTCGCGTTCGTGGCCGGAGGGTTGATCATCCTGTGGGTCGAGCGCGGCACTCGCAAGGCGAGGATCGAGTCCGTGGACGACATGAGCTGGCGCGATGCGCTCAAGGTCGGGATCGCGCAGGCGTTCGCACTCATCCCGGGCACCTCGCGCTCGGGGGCGACCATCATCGGGGGGATGCTGTTCGGGCTTTCGCGCCGCGCGGCTACCGAATTCTCGTTCTATCTCGCGGTGCCCACGCTCGTCGCCGCGGGCGCGTGGGACCTGTGGAAGAATCGCGCGCTGCTCTCGGCTTCCGACCTGCCGCTCTTCTCGGTAGGCTTTGCGGCCGCGTTCGTGTCCGCGTTCTTCTGCGTGCGCTGGTTCATCCGCTGGGTCGGCTCGCACGACTTCCGGCCGTTCGCTTGGTACCGGATCGCCTTCGGCGGCGTCGTGCTTCTCACCGCGTACTTGGGTTGGGTCGACTGGTCGGTCTAGAAAAACCGGGACAGACCCGGTTTTCAGAGAAAACCGGGTCTGTCCCGGTTTTTCTTCTTTACCCTTGTACCCAAGGCAGCCCGGCCACTTTCCAGCCGTTCACGCTCGATCGGTGCTGGCTTGCGTCGCGGTCGCCTTCAAAGCCTTCGAGGATGTTGTAGCACTCGCGCCACCCCGCCTGGGTGGCGGCGATCGCGGCGAAGTGCGAGCGGTTGCCCGAGCGGCACAGGAACACGATCGGCTCATCCTTGCCGGTGACTTCGGCGAGTTGCGCGAGGAAGGTCGGGTTGAGCTGGCCGCCCGGATAGCCGTTCCATTCCACGAACAGGCTCCCCGGCACGCGCCCTACCCAGTCGAGCTCGGCTTGCGTACGCACATCCACCAGCCTTGCGCCGGCCTGCACCAGGGCCCAGGCCTCGCGCGGCAGGACCGCACCGGCGTAGGGGAGGTTGAGCTGCTCGGCACGGCGTCTCGCGGCTTCCCGGATCGTTTCGATCTCGTTCATAAAGTCGTTCATGGCACTGAATTATAGGTATGCGCTACAGGCACGCCCTTGGTGCATCGCTCTGCCGGATGCACTCGCATGGTGCAGGACGCTGCGATAGAATCCGCGCGACCCAAAGCTCGCCCACAGGCGCGAACCGACTCGCGCATGGCATGGATTCTGCTGATTTCGCCGAATCCAGCCGGGGGGCCCGGCCCATGTTCGCTTAGACCAATCAGGAGACCCGAAGATGTCGATGACGGCCGATGACGTACTAAAACTGATCAAGGACAAGGAGGTGAAGTTCGTCGACGTGCGTTTCACCGACACGCGCGGCAAGGAACAACACGTCTCGGTGCCGGCCAAGTATTTCACCAAGGAAAAGTTCGAGCACGGCCACGCCTTCGACGGATCGTCGATCGCAGGCTGGAAGGGCATCCAGGCCTCCGACATGCTCCTCATGCCGGATCCGTCGACCGCGCGTCTCGATCCCTTCACCGACGAGACGGTGCTCAACATCACCTGCGACACCATCGAGCCGGCCGATGGCAAGCCCTACAACCGCTGCCCGCGCGGGATCGCCAAGCGCGCCGAGGCGTATCTGAAGTCGAGCGGCCTGGGCGACACCGCGTACTTTGGCCCCGAGCCCGAGTTCTTCATCTTCGACGGCGTGACCTGGAATGTGGACATGTCGGGCTGCTTCGTCAAGATCAAGTCCGAAGAAGCGCCCTGGTCCACCGGGATCGACTACGAGTCGGGCAACATGGCGCACCGCGCGCCGGTGAAGGGCGGCTACTTCCCGGTTCCGCCCGCCGACTCGCTGCAGGACATCCGGAACGCGATGTGCCTCGCGCTCGAGCAGCAGGGGGTCGAGGTCGAGGTGCACCACCACGAGGTCGCGGCCGCGGGCCAGAACGAGATCGGCACGCGCTTCGCACCGCTCGTTCAGCGCGCCGACTGGATGCAGATCCTCAAGTACACGGTCTGGAACGTCGCGCAGTCCTACGGCAAGACCGCGACCTTCATGCCCAAGCCGATCGTGGGTGACAACGGCTCGGGAATGCACTGCCACCAGTCGATCTGGAAGGGCGGTCAGAACCTGTTCGCGGGCAACGGCTACGCAGGCCTGTCGGAGTTCGCGCTCTATTACATCGGCGGCATCATCAAGCACGCCAAGGCGCTCAACGCGATCACCAATCCGGGCACCAATTCCTACAAGCGGCTGGTCCCCGGATTCGAGGCGCCGATCAACCTCGCGTACTCGGCGAAGAACCGGTCGGCGGCCTGCCGCATCCCGTACGTGTCGAGCCCGAAGGCGCGCCGCGTGGAGGTTCGCTTCCCGGATCCCACTGCGAATCCGTACCTGGCGTTCGCGGCGATGTTGATGGCGGGAATCGACGGCGTACAGAACAGGATCCATCCCGGCGACCCGATCGACAAGAACATGTACGACCTGCCGCCCGAGGAGGCCGCCAAGGTCCCGCACGTGTGCGCGTCGCTCGAGGAGGCGCTCGAGCACCTCAAGGCCGACCACGCGTTCCTCACCAAGGGGGGCGTGTTCGACGACGACGTGCTGGAAGCCTACATTGCGCTGAAGGAAGAGGAGTTGACGCGCTTTCGCATGACCACGCACCCGGTCGAATTCGACATGTACTACAGCTCGTAAGCCTGATCCCGGCGGCGCGTGAAAAAGGGCGGGGCAACCCGCCTTTTTTTCTTATAGACTTGGCGCTCCAACCTGAGGCGACTTCTATGGGGATGCGCCTGCCCGCCGGACCGTTGCTCCTCGCTCTTGCCCTGGGCGGGACGGCTCACGCGCAGCAGACCGTAGAGTCGACCATCTGGAGCTGCAAGGGCAAGGACGGCCGCACGCTGCTTACGAGCCTGCGCGAGGACACCGTGGGGAAGGACTGCCGGATCGTGCAGCAGCAGCGCGTCACCGTCGTGCCGGGCTCCAGGAACGCCGCGAAAGCCCCGTCGCCGGCGAATTTCCCCAAGGAGTCGGCCGTCGAGAGGGCGTCGGCGCGCGACAAGCAGCGCCAGACGCTCGAAAAAGAGCTCGCGCAGGAGCAGCAGCTGCTCAGCCAGGCGCAGCGCAAGCTCGCCGAGCAGGAGTCGGTCCGCGGCGGGGACGAGAAGAACTACGCCAAGGTGCTCGAGCGGCTCCAGCCCTTCCGCGACGCGGTCGACGTGCACACCAAGAACGTGGAAGCGCTCAAGCGCGAGCTCGCCAACCTCAACGGCCGCTAGGAAGGCCCCGGCGAGCGCGCCTGCGATGGCCGGTCCCTACGCCGGGCTCGAGCTGCTCGCGACCGCGGTCGTGGTGCTCGACGGACGCTTTGTCGTGCGCTACGCCAACCCGGCCGCCGAGAACCTGCTCGGCACGGGCGCAAAGAGCCTGATCGGGCAGCCGTTTCTGTCGCTTTTCGCCGAGACTCCCGAGCTGGAGCGGGCGCTCGCGGAGGCGCTCACCACGCACTGGAACTACACGGCGCAGGACGTGAGCTACGAGCGGCCCGGACACGAGCCGCTGCCGCTTGCATGCGTGCTGACGCGCGTCGACGACCCGCGTGCGCCGCTGCTGGTCGAGCTGCGCCCGATCGGCCAGCAGCTGCGGCTGGAGCGCGAGAAGCGGCTGCTCGACCAGCAGGAGATGAATCGCGAACTGATCCGCAATCTCGCGCACGAGATCAAGAACCCGCTCGGAGGGCTCCGGGGCTCGGCGCAGCTCCTTGAGCGAGAGCTCGACCGGCCCGAGCTCAAGGAATACACGCGGGTGATCATCACCGAGGCCGACCGGCTGCAGGCGCTCGTGGACCGGCTGCTGGCGCCGCACCGCGCGCCGCGCCCTGCGCCGCTCAACATCCACGAGGTGCTGGAGCGCGTCGCGAACCTCGTACTCGCGGAGTTCGGGAGCGGGCTCGCGATCGAGCGCGACTACGACCCGAGCGTTCCCGAGATAGTCGGGGACCGCGAGCAGCTGATTCAGGCCCTGCTAAACGTGGTTCGCAACGCCGGCCAGTCGCTCGCCGCCGCCGGCGGCGGAACGATCCTGCTCAGGAGCCGGATCGCGCGCCAGATCACGATCGCACGGCGGCGCTGCAGGCTGGCACTAGAATTGCAGGTGATCGATGACGGGCCCGGTGTGCCCGAGGGGATCCGCGACCGCATCTTCTATCCGCTCGTATCCGGACGCGAAGGCGGCAGCGGCCTGGGGCTTTCGATCGCGCAGACCTACGTCCAGTACCACGGCGGGGTGATCGAGTGCGAGAGCCGGCCGGGCCGAACCGTTTTCAGGATCCTGCTGCCATTGACATGAAGCCGGTCTGGATTGTCGACGACGACCGCTCGATCCGCTGGGTGTTCGAAAAGGCGCTCGCGCGGGAAGGGATCGCGTTCCGCTCCTTCGGTTCGGCCGAGGAGGCGCTCGCGGCGCTCGCGCGCGGCGCGCCACAGGTGCTCGTGTCCGACATCCGCATGCCCGGCGCTTCGGGGATCGCGCTCCTTCAGACGGTGAAGGAGAAGCACCCTTCCGTGCCCGTGATCGTGATGACGGCGTACTCCGACCTCGATTCGGCAGTGGCCGCCTTTCAGAGCGGCGCCTTCGAGTACCTGCCGAAACCCTTCGACGTCGATCAGGCCGTCGAGCTCATCCGGCGAGCGCTCGACGAAAGCGAGCGCGAGGAGGCGGCGCTCGAGCCCCCGGCCGGCGCTCCCGAGATCCTCGGTCAGGCCCCCGCGATGCAGGAGGTTTTTCGCGCGATCGGACGGCTCTCGCAGTCGAGCGCTACGGTGCTGATCACCGGGGAATCGGGGACCGGCAAGGAACTGGTCGCGCGCGCGCTGCACCGCCACAGTGCACGCGCGGCCAGGCCGTTCATCGCCATCAACACGGCGGCGATGCCCAAGGACTTGCTCGAGTCCGAGCTCTTCGGACACGAGCGCGGCGCCTTCACCGGGGCGCAGGCGCAGCGGCGCGGGCGTTTCGAGCAGGCCGAGGGCGGAACGCTGTTTCTCGACGAGATCGGCGACATGCCCGCCGATCTGCAGACGCGCCTGTTGCGCGTGCTGTCGGACGGGACTTTCTACCGCGTGGGCGGGCACCAGCAGCTTCGCGCCAACGTGCGCGTGATCGCCGCTACGCACCAGAACCTGGAGCAGCGCGTGCGCGAGGGCAGCTTCCGGGAGGATCTGTACCACCGGCTGAACGTGATTCGGGTGCGGATGCCCGCGCTTCGCGAGCGTCGCGAGGACATTCCGGTCCTCGCGCGGCATTTCCTCGCGCGCAGCGCGCGCGAGCTCGGCGTCGAGCCCAAGCGCCTGTCCGACGAGGTGCTCGCGCACCTGGCGCGGCTCGAGTTCCCGGGCAACGTGCGCCAGATCGAGAACCTGTGCCACTGGCTCACCGTGATGGCACCGGGACAGGTGATCGGACTCTCGGACCTTCCGGCGGAGTTCCGCGCCGAGGGAGCAGGCGCGCCATCAGACTGGGTTACGGCGCTGGAGATGGAAGCCGAGCGGCGCCTGGCGCGCGGCGACACGGGAATCCTGAACGATCTGTCGCGCCAGTTCGAGCGTTCGCTCATCTCGAAGGCGCTTGCGCGCACCGGCGGCCGGCGCATCGAGGCGGCGAGCCTCCTCGGCATGGGCCGCAACACCATCACCCGCAAGATCCAGGAGCTCGGAATCGAGAGCGAGGAACGATCGGGGTCGGACTCGACGTCCTGACCTACGCCGCTTTCTTCCGGTTGACGGCGAGTTGCGCGTCCACCAGCGCCACCACCTCGTCGATCGCGCCGGAACGCATCCCCTTCCGGGCCGCGATCGCCTGCACCAGCCGGTCGACCCGCTCGATGTACGGCGCGCCGCCGAAGAGCGCGCGCGCCGCGGACGACGGCCCGGTGAGCCCGTGCGCCGCGGCGGCGTATTTCTCGAACGGCACCAGGTCCGCTTCGCTCGCGCCCAGGGCGAGGCAGAGCTTCACGACCCACTGATACACCGCGCGCGCGGCTTCCAGGTCGCCATGCACCGCGTCGCGAATCGGCCGCATGCCGTCCCGGGTGATGCAGCGGTAGTTGCCCGCCAGCAGCATCGCCCACTTGGCGAGCGGCACGAATACGGATTCGTACACCTTGAGCTTGACGGGGATCTCCAGCCCCTCGAAGCGGCTCGCCTCAATGTCGGCTTCCAGCTGCCGGAGCAGCGCCGTGTGCGCCTCCTGCGGAAAGCGCGCCGCCTTGAAATTCGTGGGCAGCCGCACCTGCAGCACGTTGAGCGGCTCCTCCGGCGGGCGCGACGCCTGCGGATCCGGGCTGCAAAGGGTCACGAGCGCCGGGTCGAATGCGTCCCAGACCCCGGGATCCGTGTAGCACGCGCGGCATGCCGCGGCGTCGACCCCCGGGATCCGCGCGAGGTAGGGCAGCGGCGGCATGTTCATGATCGACATGCATGGAATCCCGGATCTTGCGATCGCGTGGAGCAGTTCGCGCACGCCGCTCGCGCGGTATTGCGGCTCCTGCATGGCGAGCGCAACCAGGTCATGGGCGGCGGGGTCGATCGCCTTCGGCGCATCGGCCGTGAGCGTGCCGGGTAGCTTCCGGGAGTCGATTTCAAGCGGGGCACTTTGCCCCTTCACCGGAATGCGCACGCGGGTACCCTCGCGATTGATGAGCTCGGCTTCCTCGGGCAGGCAGGCGAGCTTCACGCTGTGCCCGGCCAGCAGGAGCTTCGTGGCGAGGAGCGAACCGTACGAGGCCCCCATGATCAGAATGCGGCGGGCAGTGGCCATGGACGCTCCTATCGAGAAGGTGCGTTTAAGTATAGATCAAATTTTTTGAACGTGAAACGAAATCCCACATTATGAAATAGACCTTTTGCAGCATTCGGAATTCGTTGATACTTTGATTTTTCTGCAGCGCAATAGAGGAATTCCCATGTCGTCGTCCCTCCCCGCGGGCGCAAGCCTGCCCGCCGGCGTGCAAGTCCGCGCCGAGATCACCCCCGCGTTCGCGCAGATTCTCACGCCGCAGGCGCTCGAATTCGTGGCGCGGCTTCACCGGCGGTTCGAATCGCGCCGCCAGGAGCGGCTCGCTGCGCGCGCCGCCCGCCAGAAGCAATTCGATGGCGGCGCCCTGCCGGACTTCCTTGCAGAGACGAAAGCCATCCGCGAATCCGAATGGACCATCGCGCCGCAACCCGCGGACATGCTCGACCGGCGCGTCGAGATCACAGGCCCGACCGACCGCAAGATGGTGATCAACGCGCTCAACTGCGGCGCCTCGACCTTCATGGCCGACTTCGAGGATGCCAACTGCCCTACGTGGTCGAACATGATCGACGGCCAGGTGAACCTGCGCGACGCGGTCCTGCGCACGATCACCTTCGAGCAGAGCGGCAAGCAGTATCGGCTCAACGAGAGGACCGCCGTACTGCTGGTGCGGCCGCGGGGCTGGCACCTGGACGAGAAGCACGTGCTCGTCGACGGCCGGCCCGTCTCGGGCGCGCTGTTCGACTTCGGGCTCTATTTCTTCCACAACGCCGCCGAGCTGCTCAAGCGCGGCTCGGGACCGTACTTTTACCTTCCGAAGATGGAATCGCACCTGGAGGCGCGCCTGTGGAACGACGTGTTCCTCCTCGCCCAGGACGAACTGAAGATCCCGCGGGGCTCCATCAAGGCCACCGTGCTTATCGAAACCGTGCTCGCCGCGTTCGAGATGGACGAGATCCTGTGGGAGCTGCGCGAGCACTCGGCGGGACTCAACATCGGGCGCTGGGACTACATCTTCTCCTGCATCAAGAAGTTCCGGGCGAACCCGGTTTTCTGTCTCGCCGACCGCGCCCAGGTGACGATGACGGCGCCGTTCATGCGCGCCTACGCGCTGCTGCTCGTGAAGACCTGCCACCGGCGCGGCGCGCCGGCGATGGGCGGGATGGCGGCGCAGATCCCGATAAAGAACGACCCCCGGGCGAACGAGGCGGCGCTGGACAAGGTGCGCCAGGACAAGCTCCGCGAGGTGACCGACGGCTGCGACGGCACCTGGGTCGCGCATCCCGGTCTGGTGCCGGTCGCAAAGGAGGTCTTCGACAGGCACATGCCGCAGCCGAACCAGTACGGCCGGCAGCGGCCCGACGTGAACGTCGCCGCAAAGGACCTGCTCGCGTTCCAGCCGGAGAAGCCGATTACCGAAGGCGGCCTTCGCAACAACATCTCGGTGGGCATCCAGTACCTCGGAGCGTGGCTCGCGGGCAATGGCTGCGTCCCGGTGTTCAACCTGATGGAGGACGCGGCCACGGCCGAGATCTCGCGCTCGCAGATCTGGCAGTGGATCCGCTCGCCCAAGGGCGTGCTCGAGGACGGGCGCAAGGTTACGGTCGAGCTGTTCCGCACGCTGCTCGGCGAAGAGCTCGCCAGGGTCAAAGCCTCATTCAGCGAAGGCAGGTACGACGAAGCCGCGAGGCTGTTCGATCGCCTCACCGCAGGCGATTACGTCGAGTTCCTCACGCTCCCGGCGTACGAACTGGTCGACTAACGCATCCCCGGGCGCTCGGCGCCCGGAACGCGGCTGGGGATCGTCTCCGGAGCCGGCGAGGCGAGCAGGCTCCACTGGTGCGCGCAGCCGCGGCAGCGCACCGTCATCTTCGGGGCGCCGACGAGGCTGAACTTTCCGTAAGTCCCGCACGCGCCGCAGGTCGCGCGGTCGCCGAGGCTTTCGGCCTGCTCCATGATCCGCCGGTAGCGGGCGAACGCGTGCAGGGCGAGCGCTCCGGCCACGAACGCGAACGTGCCGTACGCGAGCACGCGGCCCAGGGGCCCGCGGAAGGTGAGCTCCTCGAGCACGGCCGTGACCGCGAGCATGCAGAGCACGCAGGTGACGAGCCAGGCGTGGCCCTCGAGCAGCTGGCGCTCGTACCAGCGGCGAAAGCCGAGCTTGCCGATGCTCGCGGCGGGCTCCATATGGAATAATCATCCTCCCGGGAGATCGGGAGGACAAGAAAAATGATCGAGCTCTATATGTGGGGTACCGCGAACGGATTGCGCGCGTCGGTCGCGCTGGCCGAATGCGGCCTGGAGCACCGCATTCTGAAGGTGGACATCACCAGGGGAGAGCAGAAGCGCCCGGAGTTCCTCGCGCTCAACCCCGCGGGCAGCATCCCGGTCGTTGTCGATCACGACGGCCCCGGCGGCAAGCCGCTCACGCTCGCGCAGTCGGGCGCGATCGTCGTCTATTGCTGCGAGAAGGCGGGCCGGTTCATTCCCACGGACCCGCGCCGCCGCGCCGCTGCTGCGCAGTATTTCCTGATGGCGGCGAGCGACGTGGCGGGAACGAGCGCGGCGCTCTTTCGCCTGGAGAACCTGGTTCCCGAAAAAAGCGCGGCCAACGCGGAATTCTTCAGGGGGATGCTCGCGAATTATTTCCGGCACATCGATCGGCGTCTCGCCGGTCGCGAGTACCTCGCCGAGGAGATTTCGTTCGCCGACCTCATGCTCTATCCGAACTACGCCCTGCGCAGGACGCTGATCGAGGCCGCGGGCGACATGCCGAACCTCCGGCGCTGGGGAGAGACGATGGCCGCGCGTCCCGGCGTGGCCCGCGGAATGAATCCCTAGCCGTCAGCGCAGCTCGGCGATCACGGGCGCGTGGTCGCTCGGCCGCTCGAGCCGGCGCGGCGCCAGGTCGATGCTGCACGCGGCGCAGCGCGCCGCGAGCGTGGATGAAAGCAGGATCTGATCGATCCTCAGGCCGGCGTTGCGCCGGAACCCCTGCATGCGATAGTCCCACCACGAAAACGATCTTTCGGGTTGCGGAAACAGCCGAAAGCTGTCCTTCAGGCCCAGATCCAGCAACGCGCGCCATGCCGCGCGCTCGGGCCCCGAGACGTGGACCTGCCCCTCCCAGAGCTTCGGGTCGTGCACGTCGCGATCTTCCGGCGCGACGTTGAAATCGCCGAGCACCGCGAGATTCGGGTACGCGGAAAGTTCCTGCTTCAAGAGCTGCCGGAGTCTTCCATACCACTGCAATTTGTATTCGTACTTGTCCGAGCCCACCGACTGGCCGTTGGGGCAATACACGCACACCACGCGCGTGCTGTCCACCGTCGCCGCGATGATGCGCTTCTGCCCGTCCGGGAATCCGGTGGAAATGCGCTCGAGGGGCGAGCGCGCGAGAATCGCGACGCCGTTATACGTTTTCTGGCCGGAGAAGGCCGCCTCGTAGCCCGCGCTTCTCAGCGCCTCACGCGGAAATTTCGCATCCTCGAGCTTGGTCTCCTGCAGGCACACGACCTCCGGCGCCGCGGCGGCGAGCCAGTCGATGAGCTGCGGCAGGCGAACCTTGAGCGAGTTGACGTTCCAGGTCGCGAGCTTCATGACGCGCGCGCGCGCGTCACTTTTGCGGTCGCTGCGGCGGCGCGCCGGGCGAGTAGGGGCCGGGCGCGGGCTCGGGCCCGGGAACGACCGGCTCCGCGGCCGGCTTCTCCCGCGCTTCGGGCGAAACGTAGCCTTCGGGCGGCTGCGGAGCGCCCTGCGAGCGCGCCGGAAGCGCGCCCGCCTTCGGGTACCCGGCGCTGTCGAGCAGGCTGTCGTAGGCGCCCTGCTCGAAGCCGCGGTGCGCGGTGCGCCCCACGACGAGCGCGGGCACCTCGTTCGCGCCGGTCGCCTTTTTCAGCTTCTCGTTCGACTCCTCCTCCCACACCTGCACTTCGTCGAAGGGCACGCCGCGCCGGTTGAGCGCCTCGCGCGCCATGGCACAGGGTTCCTTGCAGTTGGGCGAGGTGTAGAGCGTGACCGGGAAGTCCTTCTGCACGCGCTGAAGCTCGAATGGCGGCGGCGTCTCGACCACGCTGCCCCTGAGGTTGCGTTTCTGCACGTTCTTCGCGCCGGGCGGCGGCGTGTCGCTGTAGTGCACCTCGCCCTTCGCGTCGGTCCAGCGGTATTGCTGGGCGATCGCGACGGCGCACGCGAAAGCGAGGAGCGCTGGCAGAAAGCGCCGCAAAATCATGCGGAAATCATACCATTGTGCCGGAGCAGGGCTTCGACTTGCGGCGCGCGTCCGCGAAAGGCGAGAAACGATTGCGCGGCGGGACGGCTGCCGCCCACGGCGAGAATTTCGTCGCGGAATCTCGCGCCGGCGCGGGCGCTGAGCACGCCTTCCTCCTCGAACAGGCCGTACGCGTCTGCCGAGAGCACCTCGGCCCACTTGTAGCTGTAGTAGCCGGCGGCGTAGCCGCCCGCGAAGACGTGCGAGAAGCCGTTCGGAAAGCGGTTGTAGGACGGCGGAACGAGCACCGCGACCTCGTCGCGCACCTCGGAGAGGAGCTCCAGCACGCTGCGCGGGCCATCCGGGTCGAATTCGCAGTGCAGCCGCATGTCGAAGAGCGCGTACTCGATCTGGCGCAGCATCGCGAGGCCCGCCTGGAAGTTCTTCGCCGCGCGCATGCGTTCGAAGAGCGCCCGCGGCATCGTCGCGCCCGAATCCACGTGGCGCGTCATCGGGCCGAGCACGTCCCACTCCCAGCAGAAGTTCTCCATGAACTGGCTCGGCAGCTCGACCGCGTCCCACTCGACGCCCGACAGACCCTGCACGCCGAGATCGTCGATTTTCGTGAGCAGCAGGTTGAGCCCGTGGCCGAATTCGTGGAACAGCGTCGTCACGTCGTCGTGCGAGAAAAGCGCCGGCCGGCCGCCGACCGGGCGCGCGAAGTTGCAGTTGAGATAGGCGACCGGCGTCTGCAGCCGCCCGTTGCGGCGCCTTCGCCCCATCGCCTCGTCCATCCAGGCGCCGCCGCGCTTGGACGGGCGCGCGTAGAGATCGGTGTAGAAGCGGCCGGCGAGGGTACCGTCCGGCTCGATCACCTCGAAGAAGCGCACGTCCTCGTGCCAGGCGGGCGCCGAGGACGGCGCGATGCGCACGCCGAACAGCGTCTCGACCAGACGGAACATTCCGGCGACGACCTGCGGCTCCGGCAGGTACTGCTTCACCTCGTGATCGGAGAAATCGAAACGCGCCTTGCGCAGGCGCTCCGAGGCAAAAGCGACGTCCCAGGCCTGGAGCTCGTTGATCCCGAGGCTTTCGCGCGCGTACTCGCGCAGCTCCGCGGCGTCGCGCTCGGCGAACGGGCGCGCGCGCGCCGCGAGGTCGCGAAGGAAGCCGAGTACCTCGTCCGCCGAGCGGGCCATCTTGGGAACGAGCGACACCTCCGCGTGGTCGCGATAGCCGAGCAGGCGCGCGGCCTCGCGGCGAAGCCGCAGGATCCGGCTCATGAGCGGCGTGTTGTCCCACTCGGGGCGTCCGAATTCGGAGGCGCGCGTCACGCTTTCGCGATACATCGTCTCCCGGAGCCGCCGGTCCTCGGCGTATTGCATCACCGGAAGCCACGACGGCATGTGCAGCGTGAACTTCCATCCGGCCCTGCCGTCGCTCTGTGCCGCCTCGCGCGCCGCCGCGAGTTCGTCGGCCGGGATCCCCGCGAGCCGCCGCTCGTCCTCGATCACAATCGAAAACGCGTTGGTCGCGTCGAGCAGGTTCTCGGAGAACTTCGCGGCGAGGCTCGCGAGCTCCTCCTGGACCGCGGCAAAGCGCCTCTTCGCATCCCCGGCGAGCTCCGCGCCGCCGAGACGGAAATCGCGGATCGCGTTCTCGACGACCTTTTTCCTCGATTGGGAGAGATCGTGGAAGGCGGCAGAGGCGCCGATCTCCCGGTATTTCCGGAAAAGGACGGGATTCTGTCCCAGCTCGGTCCAGTATTGGGTGACCCTGGGCAGGCTTTCGTTGTAGGCGGCGCGCAGCTCCGGGTTGTCCATGACCGCGTGCAGGTGCGCGACCTGGCCCCAGGCGCGCGCGAGGCGCTCGTTGGCGTCGTCAAGCGGTTCGACGAACGCCTCCCAGCTTGGCACGGCACCCTCGGCGCGTGCGATCGCGGCACGCGCTTCCGCGATCAACCGCTCGACCGCAGGCGCGACGTGCGCGGGCCGGATCTCGGGATAGCGCGGCAGTCCCGAAAAATCGAGCAGCGGGTTATCCAAGCGAGCGTTCCGCCGCGTTCACGGTATTCAGTATCAGCATTGCCACGGTCATCGGGCCGACGCCGCCGGGCACGGGCGTGATCAGCCCGGCGACCTCGCGCGCCGCCGGATCGACGTCACCGGCCAGCCCGCCTTCGGGCAGCCGGTTCATGCCTACGTCGATCACGCAGGCGCCGGGTTTGACCATGTCGGCTGCCACGAGTTTTGGTCGCCCCGCCGCCACCACCAGTATGTCCGCCTCCCGCGCGATCGCTTTCAGGTCCCGGGTCTTCGAATGGCAGATCGTCACGGTCGCATCCCTTTGCAGGAGGAGCAGCGCCATCGGCTTGCCCACGATGTTCGAGCGCCCGATCACCACCGCGCGGCGTCCCGCGAGCGCCACGCTCTCGCCCTCGAGCAGGCGAAGGATGCCAGCCGGCGTGCAGGGCACGAATCCGGGGAGGCCGGCAGCGAGCGCGCCGAGATTCCGGGTATGGAAGCCGTCGACGTCCTTCAACGGCGACACCGCCTCGATCACGCGCGCCGCAGCAAGCGGCGGGGGAAGCGGCAGCTGCACGAGGATTCCGTGCACGCGGGGATCGGCGTTCAGCGCCGCAATGCGCTCGAGCAGCAACGCTTCCGTCACGGTGGCGGGCAGCTCGTGCACGTCGGCTTGCACGCCGACCTCGTCGGCCGCCTTGCGCTTGGTGCGCACGAATACGCGCGAGGCGGGGTCGTCGCCCGCGAGGAGGACGGCGAATTGCGGCTGCACGCCGCGGCTGCGCAGCGCCTCTACGCGCCGCTTCGCCTGCGCGAGCGCGGCGGCCGCGTGCGCGCGCCCGTCGATGATCTTGGCCGGCATCGGAAAACCCGGAAAAGGGGCGCGAGTCTATCATTGCCCGAATTGCGCGATATGGAACAACGTCTTATAATGTGAAATGGTGGCTGGTCCGCCCGGAAGCGGCGTGTATTAAGCTTGGCCGCATCCGCGCGCGCTTCACAAGAGCGCGCACGCCGCGAAGCCACGAGCTTGGAGACCGTCATGTCAGCCGTTCCGCAGCAGCCCGCCGCCAACGACCCCGACGCGCTCGAGACCCAGGAGTGGCTCGATGCGCTCGAAGCGGTCCTTGAGCGCGAGGGACCCGAGCGCGCGCATTTCCTGCTCCAGAAGCTGATCGACAAGGCGCGGATGTCGGGCGCCTACATCCCGTTCTCGGCGATCACGCCCTATGTCAACACCATCCCGCCGCATCTCGAGGAGCGCTCGCCCGGCGATTACGCCCTGGAAGAGCGGATCCGCTCCTATTGCCGCTGGAACGCGATGGTGATGGTGGCGCGCGCGAACAGGAGCGACGACGAGCTCGGCGGCCACATCGCGAGCTTCGCCTCCGTGGGGACGCTCTTCGGCGTAGGGCAGCATCACTTCTGGCACGCGCCGCACGAAGGGCACGGCGGGGACCTCGTGTACTTCCAGGGGCACTCCTCGCCCGGGATCTATGCGCGAGGGCTTCTCGAAGGCCGCTTCACCGAGGAGCAGCTGCTCAATTTCCGGCGCGATGTCGACGGAAGGGGCGTGTCCTCGTACCCGCACCCGTGGCTCATGCCCGACTACTGGCAGTTCCCGACGGTGTCGATGGGCCTCGGCCCGATCCAGGCGATCTACATGGCGCGCTACCTCAAGTACCTGCACGCGCGCGGGCTGGCCGACACCGCGAACCGCAAGGTGTGGGCGTTTTGCGGCGACGGCGAGATGGACGAGCCCGAATCGCTCGGCGCGATCGGCATGGCCTCGCGCGAGAAGCTCGACAACCTGATCTTCGTGGTCAACTGCAACCTGCAGCGCCTGGACGGCCCGGTGCGCGGCAACGGCAAGATCATCCAGGAGCTGGAGTCGGATTTCCATGGTGCCGGCTGGAACGTGATCAAGCTCGTCTGGGGCTCGTACTGGGATCCGCTGCTTGCGCGCGACAACGAGGGGATCCTCAGGCGCGTGATGGAAGAGACCATCGACGGCGAGTACCAGAACTACAAGGCGAACGACGGCGCGTTCGTGCGCAAGTATTTCTTCGGCAAGCACCCGAAACTCCTCGAGATGGTCTCGCGCATGAGCGACGAGGACATCTGGCGCCTGAACCGGGGCGGGCACGACCCGCACAAGATCTACGCCGCGTACGCCGCAGCGGTGAAGCACCGGGGCCGCCCGACGGTGATCCTCGCCAAGACCATCAAGGGCTACGGCCTCGGCAAGCAGGGCCAGGCGAAGAATCCCACGCACCAGCTGAAGAAGGTCGACGCGAAGACGATCCGGGAGATGCGCGACCGGTTCAACATCCCGATCCCGGACGACAGGCTCGAGCAACTGCCGTTCTACGTGCCGCCGCCGGATGCGCCCGAGATGAAGTACCTGCACGAGCGCCGAAAGGCGCTCGGCGGCTATCTTCCGCAGCGCAGGCGCAGGGCCGACGCGGTTCCCGCGGTGCCGCCGCTCTCGGCGTTCGAGACGCTGCTCAGGGGCTCGGGCGAGGGGCGCGAGATCTCGACCACCATGGCGTTCGTGCGGATCCTCACCGCGCTCGTGCGCGACCCGGGGATCGGGAAGTTCATCGTGCCGATCGTCCCCGACGAGGCGCGCACGTTCGGGATGGAGGGCATGTTCCGGCAGCTCGGGATCTATTCCTCGGAAGGGCAGAAGTACGAGCCGGTCGACAAGGACCAGGTGATGTACTACCGCGAGGACAGGGCGGGGCAGATCCTGGAGGAGGGGATCAACGAGGCGGGCGCGTTCTCCTCCTGGATCGCGGCAGCGACCTCGTACAGCCACTCGAACCTGGTGACGGTGCCGTTCTACATCTTCTACTCGATGTTCGGCATGCAGCGCATCGGCGATCTCGCCTGGGCGGCGGCCGACCAGCGCGCGCGGGGATTCCTGCTCGGCGCAACCGCCGGCAGGACGACGCTGAACGGCGAGGGACTGCAGCACGAGGACGGGCATTCGCACGTGCTCTCGTCGGTGATCCCGAACTGCCTTTCGTACGACCCGGCCTACGCGTACGAGCTCGCGGTGATCATCCACGACGGGCTGCGCCGCATGGTGACGAACCAGGAAGACATCTTCTACTACATCACCGTGATGAACGAGAACTACGAGCATCCGGCGATGCCCGCGGGCGCGGACGAAGGAATCCTGAAGGGGATGTACCTGCTGCGGGAGTCCAAGTCCAGGGCGAAGTCCCGCGTTCAGCTTCTCGGGTCCGGGACCATCCTGCGCGAGGTTCTCGCGGCGGCGGCGCTGCTGGAAAACGACTGGGGCGTGGCCGCCGACGTCTGGAGCGCCACGAGCTTCACCGAGCTGCGGCGCGAGGGCCTCGCCTGCGAGCGCTGGAACCTCCTGCATCCGGAGGACGAGCCCCGGATTCCCTATGTCACTTCCGCGATGAAAGAAAGACCGGGCCCCGTGATCGCGGCAAGCGACTACATCAAGACGTTCGCGGACCAGATCCGCCCGTTCGTACCGAAGGAGCGCGTGTACCGCGTGCTCGGCACCGACGGGTTCGGGCGCTCGGACACGCGCGCGCGGCTTCGCTATTTCTTCGAGGTCGACCGGCACTTCGTCGCGGTCGCGGCGCTGAAGGCGCTCGCCGATTCGGGCGAGGCGAAGGCACGGACCGTCGCCGAGGCGATCGCGAAATACGGCATTCCCCCCGAGAAGCCCGATCCGGCCACCGTATGAGGGAGGTCCGGGTCCCGGATATCGGGGATTTCAGGGATGTCGAGGTGATCGAGGTCCTGGTCAGGCCCGGCGACGCGGTGGCGAAGGAGCAGTCGCTCATCACTCTGGAGTCGGACAAGGCGACGATGGAGATACCCTCGCCCGAGGCGGGCGTGGTGAAGGAGCTCAGGGTCAGGGTGGGCGACAGGGTGTCCGAGGGCTCGCCGGTGCTGACCCTCGATACGGAGGAGCCCTCGAAAGAGCCCGCGAAGCCTTTGCAGCCCAACGCTGGAAAAGCCCTCACCGTCGTCGTCCCCGACATCGGCGACTTCAAGGACGTCGAGGTGATCGAGGTGCTCGTGAAGCCCGGCGACGCGGTGGCAAAAGAGCAGTCGCTCGTCACGCTCGAGTCCGACAAGGCGACGATGGAGATTCCTGCGCCCGCCGCGGGCGTGGTCGCCGAGATGCGCGTCAAGGTCGGCGACAGGGTCTCCGAAGGCTCCGAGCTGCTCGTCCTGGGCGGCGCGGCGGTGCCGTCACCGGCCTCTTCCGCCTCATCCGTGCCGGCAACCCCGGCAAGTACGTCTGCGACAGCTTCGACTCCGCCACCACCTTCGACCGGGCGACCGGTGCCGAGGGAGCCGCGCGAGGAAATCGTCTCCAAGCCCCACGCGAGCCCGTCGATCCGGCTCTTCGCGCGCGAGCTCGGCGTCGACCTCGCGCGCGTTGCGGGGAGCGGCCCGAAGGGCAGGATCCTCCGGGAAGACGTGCAGGGCTTCGTCAAAGGGGCATTGGCAGGCAAGCCGGCGCGAGCGGAAGCAAAGGCGTCCGCCCCGTTCGCGCTCCCGGCATGGCCCGAGGTGGACTTCGCGAAGTTCGGGCCGGTGGAGGTGAAGCCGCTCTCGCGCATCCAGAAGCTCTCGGGGCCGAACCTGCACCGCAACTGGATCTCGATCCCGCACGTCACGCAGTTCGAGGAGGCCGACATCACCGAGCTCGAGGCGTTCCGCAAGGCGAACACCGCCGAGACCGAGAAGCAGGGCTTCAAGCTCACGATGCTCGCGTTCCTCATCAAGGCCTGCGTGACGGCGCTGCGGCAGCACCCGCAGTTCAACAGCTCGCTCGAGCGCACGGGCGAGAGCCTGATCCTGAAGAAGTACTACCACATCGGCGTCGCGGTCGACACGCCCGAGGGCCTGGTCGTGCCGGTGGTGCGGGACGCCGACCGCAAGGGCGTATTCGATCTCGCGCGCGAGCTCGCCGAGGTGTCGCGCCTCGCGCGCGAGCGAAAGCTCAAGCCCGGCGACATGCAGGGCGGCACGTTCTCGATCTCGAGCCTCGGCGGCATCGGCGGCACCGCGTTCACGCCGATCATCAACGCGCCCGAGGTCGCGATCCTGGGGGTTTCACGCGGTTACTTGAAACCGGTCTACGCCGGCAAGGGCGAAAAAGGCGAGGATCTCTTCAAGGCCCGCCTGATGCTGCCGCTCTCGCTCTCGTACGATCACCGCGTCATCGACGGGGCGTCCGCGGCGCGCTTCACCGCATATCTCGCGAGCGTGCTCGGCGACATCCGCAGGACCCTCCTCTAGCCGATGGCGAATTCGATCGAGGTGAAGGTTCCCGACATCGGCGAGTTCAAGGATGTCGCGGTGATCGAGGTGCTGGTCAAGCCCGGCGACGCGGTGGCGAAAGGGCAGTCGCTCATCACGCTGGAATCGGACAAGGCGACCATGGAGATTCCCTCGTCCGAGTCGGGCGTGGTGAAGGACCTGCGCGTGAAGCTCGGCGACCGGGTTTCCGAAGGTTCGACGATTTTGACTCTGGAAAGCAGTGCTTCACCCGGTCCGCAGCCGACTCCGGCACCGACACCTTCACCCTCTGCCGCTTCCGATCTCGACTGCGACGTCCTCGTGCTCGGCGCGGGGCCGGGCGGCTATTCGGCTGCGTTCCGCGCCGCCGACCTCGGCCTGAAGACGGTGCTGGTGGAGCGCTATCCCACGCTCGGCGGCGTGTGCCTGAACGTCGGCTGCATTCCGTCCAAGGCGCTGCTTCACACCGCGGCGGTGATGGACGCGGCGCGCGCGCTCGCCGATCACGGCATCGCGTTCGGCGAGCCGAAGATCGATCTCGAGAAGCTGCGCGCCTTCAAGAACAAGGTGGTCGCCAAGCTCACCGGCGGCCTCGCCTCGATGGCGAAGGCGAGGAAGGTCACGGTGATACAGGGAGTAGGGGGTTTTGTAGACAAAAATAATCTCGAAGTTCAGGGTAACCGAATTCGGTTTGCCTCCGCCATCATCGCCGCGGGCTCGCAGGCCGCGAAGCTCCCGTTTCTGCCGCAGGACCCGAGGATCGTCGATTCGACCGCCGCGCTCGAGCTGCGCGTCCGCCCGAAGCGCATGCTCGTCATCGGCGGCGGCATCATCGGCCTGGAGATGGGCACGGTGTATTCCACGCTCGGCGCGCGCCTGGACGTCGTCGAGATGCTCGACGGCCTCATGCCCGGCACCGACCGCGACCTCGTCGCGGTGTGGCAGCGCTTCAACGCGCCGCGCTTCGATAACGTCATGCTCAGGACGAAAACGACGAAGGCAGAGGCCTTGAAAGAAGGAATCCGGATCCATTTCGACCAGGGCGAACCGAAGCTCTACGACATGGTCCTCGTCTCCGTCGGCCGTGTGCCGAACGGCAAGCGCATCGGCGCGGAGAAGGCCGGCGTTCAGACCGACGAGCGCGGCTTCATCGCGGTCGACTCGCAGATGCGCACCAACGTGCCTCACATCTACGCGATCGGCGACATCGCGCGCCCGCCCATGCTTGCGCACAAGGCCGTGCACGAAGGCCACGTCGCGGCGGAAGCCGCCGCGGGCAGGAAGTCGCACTTCGACGCGCGCGTCATCCCTTCGGTCGCCTACACCGATCCCGAGATCGCCTGGGTCGGCGTCACCGAGGACGAGGCCAAGCGCACGGGCGCGAAGGTCTCGGTGGCGAAGTTCCCCTGGGCCGCCTCGGGTCGCGCCATCGCGAATGCGCGCGACGAAGGCTTCACCAAGCTCATCTTCGACGCCGAGACCCACCGCGTGATCGGCGGCGGCATCGTCGGCACCGGCGCCGGGGACCTCATCGGCGAGATCGCGCTCGCGATCGAGATGGGCGCGGACGCGGTGGACGTCGGCAAGACCATCCACCCGCATCCGACCGTCTCGGAATCCATCGGCATGGCCGCCGAGGCGTTCGAGGGCGTGTGCACCGACCTGCCGCCGCAGAGGAAGCGATAGCGGGCAGACCTGTGGCCGCCGCTATCTGAGCGCTGCAAGGTCCGTGACGATAGCGTTCCAGGTCATCGCTCGGATGCCCTTGGCGAGCGGGAACGACCGGTCGCCGGCGTGGATCACGGTCAGCGCATCGAGCTTGAGGTCGTGCAGGGCCGAGCGCATGGAGGGTGTGACGGCCGGAGCGCTCGTTCGCTTGATCTCGAAACCAAGCCGTTGCCGTCCTCGCACGACGAGAAGGTCGAGCTCCGCCCCCGCGTGCGTGCGCCAGAAGAAGCACTCCTCGGGCCGCGTCCCGAGCTGCTGCATGAGCTGATCGAGGATGAAGCCTTCCCAGGATGCGCCGGACTTGGGATGGTTTTCGACGTCGCGCCGGGAAGGCAGGTCGAGCAATGCGTGCAGCAACCCCGAGTCGCGGACGTAGACCTTGCTCGCGCGCACCTGGCGCTTGCCGATATTTTCGTGCCAGGGCTTGAGCTGGCGGATGACCAGCGCATCGGTGAGCCGGTCGAGGTAGCCGCGCACCGTCGTATCCGCGACTCCGAACGAGCGCCCGAACTCGGATGCGTTCCACGGCTGCCCGTGGTGGTGCGCCACCATCGTCCAGAACCGCCGCATTGTTTCAGCGCCGACGTTGACGCCGAGGCCGGGGAGGTCGCGCTCCAGGAACGTGCGCAGGAAGCGCTGTCGCCACTCCATGCTCATGGCGTCGCCGCGCGCGAGAAATGCTCGGGGAAAACCGCCACGCACCCAAAGCCGGACGGCGGCTTGATGGCCCGCCTCGGCGAGCGACAATCCCGGGAGCTCGTGGTACGCGATCCGCCCCGCGAGCGATTCGGAGCTCTGCCGCAGCAGCGCGGGAGACGCGCTGCCGAGCACCAGGAATCTCGCCTTGAGCGGCCTGCGGTCGACGAGCACGCGCAGCGCGGCAAAGAGCTCGGGCCGGCGCTGGATCTCGTCGAGCACGACCACGCCGCGAAGCTCGCCCAGCGCGAGCATCGGATCGGCGAGACGCGCCAGATCCCGGGGGTCCTCGAGGTCGAAGCGCTCGCTGCCCGGGGCACGGGTCCGGACCCACTCGCGGGTCAGCGTCGTCTTGCCGACCTGCCGGGCGCCGAGCACGGCGACGACTGGAAAGCGCCGCAGCAGCCGTGTCAGGGTGTCGAGGTGAGCGGGACGGGGGATCATCGTGCGCAATCGTACCAAGAAAATTCTGTTATTGGCACCGATTTTTCATGGTTTCGGCGAGATCGCGCTCGCGATCGAGACAGGCGCTGACGCGGTGGACATCGGCAAGACCATCCACCCACACCCGACCGTCTCGGAATCCATCGGCATGGGCGCCGAGGCGTTCGAGGGCGTGTGCACCGACCTGCCGCCGCAGCGAAAGCGATCGACCTAGGGAAACTCTGAACAAGTCCTCGCGAATCGTGTCTGATGCATAAGCGCATC
>JBBINV010000046.1:0-4028 GCA_037443705.1 Betaproteobacteria bacterium
TCGACGATCGGGGTGAAGAAGTCGGTGGTCGCGACCAGCGCCTGCGAGTCGTTCAGGCGGTACACCGCGGCGTCGTCGGCGGTCTCGGTGCCGACCATCAGCGCCTCGGGAAGGCCGCGCACCGGCGTCGAGGAAAGGAGCTCGGTCAGCACCGCGGGCGCGATCTTGCAGCCGCAGCCGCCGCCGTGGCTGAACTCGGTGAGCCGGATTCTTTCGGGAGCGTTCATGGGCGTAGAATTTTAGCGTATGAGGTCGGTCGCAATGACCGCGTCGATCCTTACGGATTTCGACTCCGTCCTGGATGCGCGCTCGCCCGCCGAGTACGCGGAGGACCACGTCCCGGGCGCGGTTTCCACGCCCGTGCTCGATGACGCCGAGCGCGCCAGGGTGGGAACGCTGCACAGGCAGGTTTCTTCCTTCGAGGCGAAGAAGCTCGGTGCGGCCCTGATCGCCAGGAACATTTCGTCATTGATTGAGGGAAACTTCATCGATAAGCCCCGGACCTGGCGTGCGCTCGTGTATTGCTGGCGCGGGGGCAAGCGTTCTGGCGCGCTCGCGCACGTGCTGTGCGAGATCGGCTGGCACGCGGCGACGCTCGAGGGCGGTTACAAGGCGTACCGCCGCTACGTCGTGGAGGCGCTCGCGCAGCTCCCGTCGCGGCTGTCGTTCCGCGTGGTGCACGGCGTCACCGGGAGCGGCAAGAGCCGGTTCCTGCGCGCGGCCGCGCAGGCCGGTGCGCAGGTGCTCGACCTCGAGGCGCTCGCGGCGCATCGCGGATCGGTTCTCGGCGACCTCCCGGAGCAGCCGCAGCCTTCGCAGAAGATGTTCGAGTCGCTGCTGCTGAAGAACCTGCTCGCGCTGGATCCCGCGAAGCCGGTGTACGTGGAAGGCGAGTCGCGCAGGATCGGCCAGGTCCAGGTGCCGGCGGCGCTGATCGAATCCATGCGCGCCGCCGAATGCCTGCTTCTCGAGGCGGACTTCGAGACGCGGGTGACGCTGCTGATGGAGGAGTACCGGCATTTCTTTTCCGACCCGGCGCGGCTCGAGGCTCAGCTCGAGTGCCTGGTCCCGCTTCACGGGCGCGCGCGCATCGACCAATGGAAGCGGCTCGCCGCGCGCGGCGAGTGGCGGCAGCTCGTGGCGCGGCTGCTCGAGGAGCACTACGACCCGGCGTACCGGCGTTCGGCGGCGCGCAACTTCGCGCGCCTGCCGCAGGCCCGCGTGCTTCAGGTGCCCTCGCCCGCTGAAGCCGCGTTCGCGGATCTCGCCGGAAGGGCGGTCGCGTGAACGGGCTCGCGGCGGCGGTGCTCGCTGCAGGCGAGCTGATCTGCGAGTTCGGCGTGGGGTTCGAGCGCGACGTGATGCTGGTCTACGAGGCGGTGCGGCGCGAGTCCGCGCAGGTCGTCTCGAGCGAGCGGCCCGGCAGGAACCCGGTGCGCCTGCGCGCGACCGCGAGCGCCGTGCACCTGATCGAGCCCGTGGGCCCGAGCGTGCGCGTGACCACGCTCACCGAGTGCCGCAGCTGGAAATGGAAGCGCGGCGCAATGACCTGCGCGAGCTTCGATGCGCGCCGCGCCTGGCACTTCGACACCCTCGCCGCGGTCGATCCGGATGCGTCGCTCGAGCGCCTGCCCTCCGGGTCCTCCTCCGGCGTGTGCGAGCCCTGGAATCTTGATTGATCGAGGAGTCCGGCGATGAAACGATGGTTTGCAGGATTGCTCTCGTTGTCGTCGGCCGACCCCGTTGCCAATGCGCAGGAAAAGCGACAATACCCGCCTCGTGTGGACCTGGATCCTCACCGACCCCGGGACGCAGCGCACCGAAATCCGCGATTTTCGCCGAGAACGCCACCGGCAGGCCGAACACCACTTGCCTGATGTTCGTCCCCGGCGGCCGCCTGATGGCAGTGTGCGTGGACGAAACGTCGTACGAGCGCTGCTTCGGTCCCATGCAAGAACTGAACAAATGAATCAGGCGTGCAGGCCCGCGAGCACCCGGATGTGCTGCGCGGCGCTCCTGCCGAGCGCCGAGAGCGCGTAGCCGCCCTCGAGGCAGGACACCATGCGCCCGCCGGCGTGGCGCTCGGCGACCTCGCGCATGCGCTCGGTGACCCAGCCGTAATCGGCGTCGGCGAATCGAAGCATCGCCATGTCGTCCTCGGCGTGCGCGTCGAACCCCGCAGAGAAGATCACGATCTCGGGCCTGAAATCCTCGAGCGCCGGGAGCCATTTCGCCTGCACCGCGTCGCGGAACTGCTTCGAGCCCGCGCCCGCGGGGAGCGGCACGTTGACCATGTTGGGCGCCGGATCCTCGGTACCGCAGTAGGGATAGAACGGATGCTGGAAGGTCGAGACCATCAGCACCGCCGGATCGTACGAGAAGATGTCCTCGGTGCCGTTGCCGTGGTGCACGTCGAAGTCGACAATCGCGACGCGCGCGGCGCCGTGCGCCTCGATCGCGTGGCGCGCCGCCACCGCGACGTTGTTGAAGAT
This sequence comes from Betaproteobacteria bacterium, assembly GCA_037443705.1. Taxonomy (GTDB): domain Bacteria; phylum Pseudomonadota; class Gammaproteobacteria; order Burkholderiales; family SG8-39; genus 2-02-FULL-66-14. Next base: position 2,493 of record JBBINV010000046.1, read on the forward strand.
GCAGAAGCCCATCGGGCGCGCGCGGCACGCGTGATGTCCCGGCGGGCGCACCGCGCAGAAAGCGGTCGTCACCTCCCTGCGGTATACGAGGTCGATCGCGAGCACCGCGGCGCCGGCCGCCCGCAGCGCCGCGTCCAGGCTGTAAGGGTTCATCGCGGTGTCCGGGTCGAGGTGCACGGTGCCCGATTCCGGCGCCGCCGCGCGGATCGCCTGCACGTACTCGAGCGGGTGCACGCGCGCGAGCTGCTCGTCGGTGGCGAGCGGCGCCTCAAAGCGCCGCAGGTACTGCTCGAGCCCCGAGGCGATCAGCTGGTCCTGGACCGCGCCGAGCCGTTCAGGCCGCTCGGGATGGCCGCGGCCCATGTCGTGCCGGAGGCAGTCCGCGTGGGTGATGATGGCGGTGCTCATCGCATCGGAATCATAGCCCATCGAGTACAATCGCCCGATGCATCTGATGCGAAATCTGAAGCCGGCGGCGCCCGAATCGCCCATCGCGCGCGTGATCGAGGCGGCGAGCGGAATCATCCTCGGAAAGGAAGCCCAGGTGCGTCTCGCGCTCGCGTGCCTTCTCGCGCGCGGACACCTGCTGATCGAGGATCTGCCGGGCGTTGGCAAGACGATGCTTTCCAACGTGCTCGCCAGGGCGCTCGGGCTGCACCTGCAACGCATCCAGTTCACGAGCGACATGCTCCCCGCGGACATCATCGGCGTCTCGGTCTACGAGCGCGAGACGGGCGGCTTCACCTTCCATCCCGGGCCGATCTTCGCGCAGGTGATCCTCGCCGACGAGGTGAACCGCGCCATGCCGAAAACCCAGTCGGCGCTGCTGGAAGCGATGGAGGAGCACCAGGTGACCGCCGAGGGCGAGACGCGCAAGCTTCCCGAGCCGTTCTTCGTGATCGCCACGCAGAACCCGTCCGAGCAAGTGGGCACCTTCCCGCTGCCGGAGTCACAGCTTGACCGCTTCCTGATGCGCCTCGAGCTCGGGTACCCGGATCACGACGCCGAGCGCGCGCTCCTTGCGGGCGCCGACCGCCGCGATCTCATCGCCACGCTCGAGCCGTGCATGACCCCGGCGGAGCTCGTGGAGCTCCAGGAAGACGTGCAGCACGTGCACGTCGCGCCGGCGCTCCTCGATTACGTGCAGGCGATCGTGGAGCACACGCGCCGCTCGCCCGATTTCGCCGCGGGGCTATCGCCACGCGCGGCGCTCGGCCTGGTGCGAAGCGCTCGCGCCTGGGCGCTGATCGAGGGGCGCGACAAGGTGATCCCGGAAGACGTTCAGGCGGTGCTTCCGGGCGTCGCCGCGCACCGCCTGCGGCCGGCGCACGAGGCGGGACCGCGCGCCGACGTCGGAGCGATGCTCCTGTCGGCCGTCCCGATCCCCTGAGAGAAACCGTCCACCCGGCGGACACGCGCGGCGCGGACTCGCGCGCGGGGCCGCTGGCGACCGTGCCCGCCTGGGCGAGCGCGGTGCTCGTGATCGCGGCGCTCCTGTTCGCGCTCGGGTACTGGACCTACGGCGCGGTCGAGCGC
>JBBINV010000046.1:4070-28628 GCA_037443705.1 Betaproteobacteria bacterium
GTGGAGACGCACGCCGCGGCGCTGCGCGCCATGCTCGAGGAGCGGCTCGAGGGCGCGCCGCCGCAGGAGACCGCCGCGCGCGCGAGGGAAGTCGCGCAGCGCTACGTCGCGGCCGCGAGCCGCTGGGGCGACACCGGCGAGGTCTACGTCTTCACCGAGGAGCGCGGCGCGGGCGGCGAAGCGGTCGCGCTCGACCCTTACGCCGGGCGCGGCGGCGGCGCGGCGGTCGGGGCCTGGAGGTGGCTCCCCGAGTACCGCCTCGGCATCGCGATAGAGATCGACGCCGACGAGGCCTACGCACCGCTGCGCTACCTCGGGATCGCGTTCGGCGTGGTGTTCACCGCGCTCGTCGTGGCGGTAGCGGCAGCGCTCGGCGCGGCGCTTTCGGTGCTGCGCCTTCGGCGCCGGATCGGCGAGTCGCGCACGCTGGGCCCCTACACGCTGCAGGAGCGCATCGGCGAGGGCGGCATGGCGGTCGTGTACCGCGCGCGCCACGCGCTCCTCAAGCGCCCTTGCGCGGTCAAGCTCCTGAAGCCCGCGCGCGCCACCGACGAGATGATCGCGCGCTTCGAGCGCGAGGTTCAGCTTGCGAGCCAGCTCTCGCACCCCAACACCGTGGAGATCTTCGACTACGGCCGCACCGCCGAAGGGCTCTTTTACTACGCGATGGAATACCTCGACGGCATCACCGCGGCCGATCTCGTCGCGCGCGAAGGGCACATTCCCGTGGCGCGTGCGGTGCATATCCTGCGGCAGCTCTGCGCGGGCCTGGCGGAGGCGCACGCCAAGGGCCTGGTGCACCGCGACGTCAAGCCCGAGAACATCATGGTGTGCCGGCGCGGCGGGGAGCACGACGTGGTCAAGATCCTCGACTTCGGGCTCGTCAAGAACGTCGCCGAGAAGCACAGCCGCGACCTCACGAGGACGCTGCGCATCCTCGGCACGCCGCTCTACATGGCACCCGAGCGCCTGAAGAACCCGGCAGACGTCGACGCGCGCGCGGACATCTACGCCGTGGGCGCGGTCGCGTTCCTGCTCCTTGCCGGGAAGAAGCCGTTCGAGGCGCCCGACGACCTCGCGCTCACGACGAAGATCCTGAACGAGGAGCCGCCGCGCGCATCCGAATGCGCCCCGCAGCCGATCCCGATGGAGCTCGACCTGCTCGTTCAGGCGTGCCTGGAAAAGCGGCGCGAGGACCGCCCCCAGCGTGTGGCGGACCTCGTCGAGGCGCTGGACGCGATCGCGCAGGAGCACCGCTGGACCCAGCGCGACGCCGAAAGCTGGTGGGTGAGCATCCCCGCCGCGCCGCGTGCGGCCCGGACCTCTAGACGATCAGACCCACGGTCGCTGCGGTAAGGCAGGTCGCGAGCGTCCCCGCGACGATCGACTTCAGCCCCAGCGCCACGATCTCGGCGCGGCGCTCGGGGCACATCGTGCTCAGGCCGCCGATCAGGATGCCGAGGCTGCCGAAGTTGGCAAAGCCGCAGAGCGCGTAGGTAAGGAGGAGCCGGCTGCGCTCGGAGAGTCCGTCCATCTTCGCCATCTCGAGATAGGCGACGAGCTCGTTCAGCACGGTCTTCGTCGCCAGCAGGTTCCCGCCCGTGCGCGCCTCGCCCCACGGCACGCCGGCGAGCCACGCGAGCGGCGCGAGCGCCCAGCCGAGCAGCCCCTGAAGCGTATAGGGCGCGATCAGCGCGTTGGCGAGTGTCACGAGGGCCACGAACACGAGCAGCATCGCCACGATATTGACGAGGAGCTGCGCGCCCTCGAGCGTCCCGCGCGTGAGCGCGTCCATGCCGCTCGCGGCCTCGGACCTGAGTTCGAGGTGCCCGCTGCTCGCCTCCCCCCCCGGCGGCACCATCAGGAACGAGACCACCAGCGCCGCCGGAGCCGAAACGATCGAGGCGATCAGCAGGTGCGCGACCGCGTCCGGGATCCTCGGGCCCAGGATGGCCGCGTAGAGAAGCAGCACGGTGCCCGCGATCGAGGCCATGCCGCAGGCCATGATCGCGAACAGCTCGCCGCGCGAGACGCGCGCGAGATAGGGCTTCACGAACAGCGGCGCCTCCACCATGCCCACGAACACGTTGGCGGCGGTGGAGAGTCCCACCACGCCTCCGACCCTCATCGAGCGCTCGAGCAGCCACGAGATCGCCCGCACGATCGCCGGCAGAACGCGCCAGTGGAACAGCAGCGCCGAGAGCGCGCTCACCACCACGACCAGCGGCAGCGCGCGGAAGGCAAGGATGAAGTTCGCATTCTCGTGGGAAACGACGAACGGAGCCGGGCCGCCCCCGAGGTAACCGAACACGAACGCGGTGCCGGCCTGCGTGGCGCGCTCGAGCGCGAGGAGCGCGTCGTTCAACGCGAGAAACGCCTGTTTCGCCCCCGGGAGCTTGAGCAGCAGCAGCGCGAGCGCGAGCTGAAGGAGCAAGCCGCCCGCGACCGCGCGCCAGGGAACAGTCCAGCGCGACTCGCTTAGGAGCCACGCGATGAGAAGCAGCCCCCCTATCCCCCCCAAGGCCTGAAGCAAGGCTATTCCCTGTAGATTCCCTCGATTGTCCTCTGGAGCGCTTCGGCGGCCGCGCGCGGGTCTGGCGCGTCGCGGATCGGGCGTCCGACGACGACGTAGTCGGCGCCCGCGGCGAACGCCTGCGCCGCGTCCACCGTGCGCTTCTGGTCGTCGGGGGCCCGAGGGCCCGCCGCCCGGATACCCGGCGTCACGACGAGGAGCTTCGCGCCGAATTCCGCCTTGAGCGCGGCCGCCTCCAGCCCCGAGGCGATCACGCCGTCGCAACCGGACTCGAGCGCGGCGCGTGCGCGCTGCATCACCAGGTCCCTCACCTCGCCCGTGTAGCCCATCTCGGCGAGATCCTCGCGCCCGAAGCTCGTGAGCACGGTGACGGCGAGGATCTTCATCGCGCCCTTCTCGCGCGCCGCGGCCTCCATGATGGCGCGGTTGCCGTGCACGGTGAGGAAGGATGCGCCGCGCGCGCGCACGTTGGCGACCGCGCGCCGCACGGTCTCCGGGATGTCGTAGAACTTGAGATCCGCGAACACGCGGTTGCCGCGCGACGCGAGCCATTCCAGCAGCTCGAAGTACCCGCCGCTCGACGCGAGCTCGAGGCCGATCTTGTAGAAGCGCGCGGCATCGCCGATCGTCTCCGCCAACCGGCGCGCATCGGCCGCCTGTGGCACGTCGAGCGCGACGATCAAACGTTCGCGGCGCGGAATCGTGTTCATCTTGTGGCGGCATCGAAAAACCGGGACAGACCCGGATTTCCGGAAATCCGGGTCTGTCCCGGTTTTTCGCCGTTCATCGCGTGGCGGCCTCGGCCAGCGTCATCCGGAGACGCTCCTCCGGGGGCATCGACTCGATCACGAACGCCCTGAAGACCTCCTCCAGACGCAGCTCGTGCGCATCACGCGCGAGCAGCCATCCCTCGCCCGAGGCGCGCGCCACCCAGGCGCGGGTCTCCATGCGCTCGAGGAGCCGCTCGCACCGATCGGGCGCGAGGCGCGTCTCCAGCGCCATCTGGGACACCGGCAGCACGCGCCCGGCGCGCTGCGCGCCCGCGAGCCGCGCAAGGAGCTCGAGCGCCTCGTGGAACTGCTGTCCCGCGGGGCGGCCGCGCCGGTCCGGCGCGCGGTAGCCGGGGATCATCGCGGTGACGGTAGCGCCGAAGAGCACCACCACCCACGAGAGGTACAGCCACACGAGGAAGATCGGGATCGTGGCGAACGCGCCGTAAACGAGACGGTACGTAGGGAAGCGCGTCACGTAGAGCGCGAAGCCGCGCTGCATCACCTCGAACGCGATGCCCGCGAGGAACCCGCCGATCAGCGCGTGGCGCAGCTTCACGCGCCGGTTGGGCACGATCAGGTACACGAGCGTGGTCGCGGTGCCGGTGAGCAGCACCGGCATCACGCGAATCAGCACCTCGCCCACGAGCGGCAGGCCCTTCGCCAGGCCGAGCGAAGCCGAGACCACATACGAGGTCATCGAGATGCTCGCGCCGATCAGCACCGGCCCGAGCGTCAGCACCGCCCAGTACATGAGCAGCTGCTGCACCAGGGGCCGCGGGCGCGAGACGCGGAAGATGCGGTTGAGCGCCGTATCGATGGTCAGCATCAGCATCACCGCGGTCGCGGCGAGGAACGCGATCCCGACCGCGGTGAGGCGCGCGGCGGCGGCCGCGAACTGGCTCACGTAGCTCGCCACCGACTTGGCGATCGCACCGGGGAGCACGTTCTTCGAGACCCACGCCTCGATGCTGCCGGTCACCTCGCCGAATACGGGAAACGCGGTCGCCACCGCGAGCGCCACAGTGACGAGCGGCACGAGCGAAAGGAGCGTGGTGTAGGCGAGGCTCCCCGCGACCTGAAGGCACCGGTCCTCGTCGAAGCGCTCCCAGGCGGCGCGCAGGAAGGAGGCGAGCTCGCTGAAGTTCCTCGGCAGCGCTTCGGACAGGGGCATCGCGGCCCTATGATACAGTCGTCCGCCCGATGGCCGAGATTCTGGTCCTCTACTACAGCGTGGGCGGCTCGGTGCGGCGCATGGCCGAGCTGATCGCGGACGGAGTGGAGCGTATCGCCGGCGCGCGGGCGAAGCTTCGCACGGTGCCGCGCGTGGCGCCGGTGACGCAGGTCGCGGAGCCGCCGGTGCCGGTCGCGGGCGCGCCCTACTGCGAGCTTAAGGACCTCGAAACCTGCGCCGGGCTCGCGCTCGGCAGCCCCACCCGGTTCGGCAACATGGCGGCGCCGCTGAAGAGCTTCCTCGACGGCACCTCGCCCCTGTGGCTCTCGGGCGCGCTCGCCGGAAAGCCCGCGTGCGTGTTCACTTCCACCGCGAGCCTGCACGGCGGGCAGGAAGCGACGCTCCTCTCGATGATGCTGCCGCTCCTGCACCACGGCATGGTGATCCTGGGGCTTCCCTACACCCACGCGGAGATCAACGCCACGCGCTCCGGCGGCACGCCCTACGGGCCGAGCCACTTCGCCGGCGTCGCCGACGACGAGCCCGTGACCGAGCCCGAGCGGGCGCTCTGCATCGCGCAAGGCCGCCGATTGGCCGAGATTGCGCTCAGATTGAAGCGGTAGCGGTTTCCGCGATCCCGAAATGCCTCTTCGTGTAGGCGATCGCGGCTTCCTCGTCGAATCGCTTGCACGAATAGACGAGGACCGATACGAAGCGGCGCGCGCTCCAGTAGTAGGCCGAGATGCCGGAATCCACGAGCGGCAGGAACGCGTCGAACCCCTGGTTCGCGGCGCTACCCTCGCCGCCGGGCGAGAAGATCGCGGGCGCGCCGTAGGCGCGCAAGCCCAGGTGCGCCGCGACGCCCGTGAGGTAGGCCGAGAGCGATTCGCGCGTCACTTCGATCGTGGTGTAGCCTTCGATCAGAAAACGCTGACGGAAGATTTCAGGTGCAAGGTTTTTCATGGCAGCGACTTTCCCGCCTTACGGCCACATTGGCCCTTCTGTCCCTTCTTGCCCTGTGTCTCGCCTGGGAGCTGTGGCTCGCGCCGCTGCGTCCCGGCGGCTCGTATCTCGCGCTCAAGGCCGCGCCGCTCGCGCTGCCGCTTCCCGGCATTCTCTCCGGCCGGCGCTACACCTGCCAGTGGTCGAGCATGCTCGCGCTCGCGTATTTTGCCGAAGGCGTGGTGCGCGCGTGGTCCGAGCACGGTCCGTCGCAGGGCCTCGCGGCCGCGGAGATCGTCCTCAGCCTCGTCTTTTTCGCGGCTGCGGTGGCGTACGCGCGGCTGACTCGCACCTAGGGACAGCCGCGCAGCTCGGTCTGCACCGCCTCGATCCGGCGCGTGCGCTCGGCGTCCTCGAGGTACACGCGCTCGCCCTTGGCGTTGACCGAGAAGATGCGCCCGGCATGGCTCAGCCGCGCGTACTCGTTTCGGAGCTGCGTGCAGCGCCGCGCGAGCGCCGTGGCGTCCTTCTGCTCCGCGCGCTCCTGCTCGATGCGCCGGCGCCGGAAATCGCGCTCCTGCTGCTGCACGTCCCGCGCGCCAGGCTGCACCTGGCCGCCCGCGGGCGGAATCGGTCGGATGTCCACCTCCCCGCCCTTGCAGCCCGGCCGCGGCTTGTCGGTGTAGTGCGTCACGCCGCGCTCGTCCACGCACTTGTGCATCTGGGAATGGGCAAGAGTGGAAACGAGAAGCGCCGCCGCCCCGGCCACAAGCACTGACGCCCTCATGTTCCCGACCCCCCTAGAGCTGATGCTGCGGGTTCAGGCGCTCCACCTTGCTCGTGAGACGGTTGAGCGCGTTCACGTACGCCTTGGCCGAGGCGACCACGATGTCGGTGTCGGCGCCCACCCCGTTCACTACGCGCCCGCCTTTCGCGAGCCGCACCGTCACCTCGCCCTGCGATTCGGTGCCGGTGGTGACCGCGTTCACCGAGTAGAGCAGGAGCTCGGCGCCGCTCTTCGCGAGCTTCTCGATCGCCTTGAAGGTGGCGTCCACGGGCCCGTCGCCCTCGGACTCCGTCTTCTTCTCCAGCTGGTTCTCCTTCAGAACCACCTTCGCGTGCGGCCGTTCCCCCGTCCCGCTCGCCTGGCTCATGTGCACGAGCTGCCAGGTCTCGCCGGTGCGCGCGGCGCCTTCGTCGGAAACCAGCGTGTAGAGATCCTCGTCGAAGATCTCGGCCTTCTTGTCCGCGAGGTCCTTGAAGCGCTGGAACGCCTTGTTGACCGCGTCCTCGCTCTCGAGTTCGATGCCGAGCTCCTTCAGGCGCTGGCGGAACGCGGTCCGGCCCGAGAGCTTGCCGAGCACGATCTTGTTGGTCGTCCAGCCCACGTCCTCGGCGGTCATGATCTCGTAGGTCTGGCGCGCCTTGATCACGCCGTCCTGGTGGATGCCCGAGGCGTGCGCAAACGCGTTCGCGCCGACCACCGCCTTGTTCGGCTGTACGACGAACCCCGTGATCTGCGAGACCAGGCGCGAGGTCGGGACGATCTGCGTCGTGTCGATCCGGGTTTGCAGGTGAAAGAAGTCATTTCGCGTGCGCACGGCCATGACGACCTCCTCGAGCGAGGTGTTGCCGGCGCGCTCGCCCAGGCCGTTGATCGTGCACTCGATCTGGCGCGCCCCGCCCACCGTCACCGCGGCGAGCGAGTTCGCGACCGCCATGCCGAGGTCGTTGTGGCAGTGCACGCTCCAGACCGCCTTGTCCGAGTTCGGCACCTTTTCCCTGATCTTCCTTATGAACTCCCCGAACTGCTGCGGCACCGCGTAGCCCACCGTGTCCGGAATGTTGATGGTAGTGGCGCCCTCCTTGATCACCGCCTCGAGCACGCGGCAGAGGAAATCGAGCTCAGAGCGGCTCCCGTCCTCGGGCGAAAACTCCACGTCGGGGCACGCGTTCTTCGCGTAGCGCACCGCGAGCTTCGCCTGCTCGAGCACCTGCTCCGGGCTCATGCGGAGCTTCTTCTCCATGTGGATCGGGCTCGTCGCGATGAACGTGTGCACGCGCCAGGACTTCGCGCCCTTGAGGGCGTCGATGCCGCGCTGGATGTCGCGGTCGTTCGCGCGGCAAAGCCCCGCCACGGTGGAGTCCTTCACGACGTTGGCGATCGCGCGCACCGCCTCGAAGTCGCCGTTGGAGGAAGCCGGGAAGCCCGCCTCGATCACGTCGACGCGCATGCGCTCCAGCGCGCGCGCGATGCGCAGCTTCTCCTCCCGGGTCATCGAGGCGCCGGGCGACTGCTCGCCGTCGCGCATGGTGGTGTCGAAAATGATCAGCTGGTCCGTCTTCATCTGCCGCTCCTCGTGGGAATGCGAAAAGTCCTTGCCGCCGGGTGGGCGGTCAGGGGTGATGCCGAATTGTGGGATGGATTATGTGCGCGCGGGGCGCAGCAGCAGGCCAGCCAGCAGAAGCAGGCTGGTGAGCGTCGCAATGAGAAGTGCGTACGCGGTCGACATCATGGGTGGACTATAGCGGCTCGCCGCGGGGGCCGCAAGTGCCCCCCAGGGATCCTCATCCGAGGGTGAAATCGCCGACGTTCGACGCCGCGTCGAGCACGCCGAGCAGCGTGAGCTCGGCCGCCTGCACGCCCGCGGTGCCGTTCGTCTCCTGGTAGTAATAGAAGCCCGCCGCCTTGTCGCTGTTGACCACGATCAGGCCGTCGTCGCCGACTTCGGCGACCACGCCGATCTTGTTGATCGTCGGGAGGATCCGGCCGAAGGGCGCGCCCGTGGTCGGGTCATTGGCGTAGAACACCGCCTCGCCCTTGAGCTTGGAGGTGGAAGCGGAGATGAACAGCGCCTCGTGCAGCTCGTGGAAATCGGCCTTGGCGTTGCTGATGAACTGAAGCGAGTTGTTGTTGGTGACGTCGTCGAGGTCGAAACGCTCGCCGGGGAAATTGAACGTGTCCGCGAAGACGATCTTGTCCTTGCCCGTCTCGAAGTGCACGATCTTGTCGCGGCTCACCGCGGCCGCACCCGCGCCCCAGCCGTCGAGCGGGCTCGAGTAGAACGCGCGGTCGGCGACGCCGTCGGCCACGAGCTTGCCCTCGGCGTCGAGCTTCGAACCGAGGTCGATCGTGTCGGACCCGGCGAAGCCCGTGATCGTGTCCTGCTGCGCGCTGCCGACGATGAGGTTCGGCAGGTTGTTGCCGGTGACCTCGCCGCCGAAGCCCTGGAGCTTCGAGAGGTCTACGTGCTGGAAGTCGGACTGGACCTCGGAGTCGGCGGCCGCGCCGTCCACCTGGTCGCTCCCGGGCGCGGCAGAAAGATCGATGATGACCGGCACGGACGCAAGCGTCCCGGTGAGCACCAGGAGGTCTCCCTCGGCGCCCGCGCCCGCGTCGATCGCGTCGAAGACGCCGACGTCCATCTCGATCGTGTCCGCGCCCGCGCCGCCTGCGATCGTGTCGAGCTGCGCGCTGCCCACGATGCGGTTGGCCGCCGACGAGCCGGTGACGTCGACCGCGAAATCCTGCATCGCCGAGGCGTCGAGATGGGAGAAGTCGCTCTGCACGCCCGCGAGGCCGGCGACCTGGTCCGCGCCGTTGGCGACGACCGAAAGATCGACGGCGACGTCCGCGGCAGCGGTCCCGGTCAGCACGAGCATGTTGCCCTCGGAGACGACCCCGCCGTCGAGCGAATCGGCGCCGCCGCCTACGTCGAACGAAAGGGTGTCGTTGCCGAGGCCCCCGGAGATCGTGTCGGCGAGCGCCGTGCCGAGGATCTTGTTGCCCGCCGCCGATCCGGTGACCACGACGGCGCCGCCCGTCATCGCGGACGCGTCGAGGTGCGTGAAGTCGCTCTGAATCCCCGGGTACTCTGGAAGCTGGTCCGCGTTCGACGCCACGACGCTCAGGTTGACCGTCACGTTCCTGCCCGCCGCCCCTTCGAGCACGAGCGTGTTGCCCTCGGCCACCGCGCCGCCGTCGAGGATGTCCACGCCCGAGACGTCGAACACGAGCACGTCGTTGCCCTTGCCGCCGATCAGGGTGTCGTTGCCCGAGCCGCCGTCCATCGTCAGCGCGCCGGTCTGGAGCGCGGCGTTGAGGTTGAGGCCGACCGAGCCGATGATCTCCACGACTTCGATGCCCTTCATCGCGGTGGGCGTGAGGTTGACGACGGCACTCGTGGATGCGCCGCTCGGCGTGAAGCGCAGCGTGTCGTTGCCCTTGCCGCCGTCGATCAGCTCGCCCGCTGCGAAATGCGTGTTCTCCAGCACGATGAACACGTCGTCCAGGTCGTTGCCGATCAGCTTGTTGGCCTGCGCGCTCCCGGTGATCCGGAACCGGATGCCCTCGAGCGCCGAGAAATCGAGGTGCGTGATCGCCTGGAACGCCATCGAGTCGTCGGCGCCGTCGAATTCGACCGACTGGTCGGCCGGGTCGCTCAGGTCCCAGACCCAGAGCTTCGCCGGATCGCTCGTGTCCTCGCCCGCGACCACGAGCGTGTTGCCGCCCGCATCCGCGATGTCGCCACCGTCCACGACGGGGTCGCGGTCGACGGACTCGAACGGCATGTGGATCACGTCCGCGCCGCCGCCGCCGTCGATCGTGTCGAGGCCCTTGTTGCCGTAGATCGTGTCATTGCCCGCCCCGCCGTAAAGCGAGTTCGTCCCGTCGTTGCCGCGGATCGTCAGGTTGTTCCCCGTGGGAACGGCCGACGCGTCGATGTGGATCGCCTCGATGCCCGTGGCGGCGCCCTCGTCGTTCAGGATCTCGATCACCTCGAGCCCGCCGGTCATGCTGGTCAGCGTGAGCACCTCGTCGTTGGTGAGCGAGACGAAGTGCACGGTGTCCGTGCCCGCGCCGCCGTTGAGGCTCTCCGCCGCGCCGAGATCAGCCTGCGCTTCGAACACGAACACGTCGTTCCCCGCGCCGGCGTTCAGCGAGTCGTCGCCGCCGTTGCCGAGGATCGTGTCGCCCTGCGCGCTGCCGGTGACGACGTTGTTCCCGTCGTTCCCGATCAGCTTCTTCGCGGTCACTCCCGCGCTGGCGGCGCTGATGTTGAGCGCGGTCGTGCCGTCGGTGCTGCCGTTCATGTCCTTGATCGCGAGGATCTCGAAGCTCCTCGCCGCCGCCGTGATCGTGAACGTGCCGGAGGTCCCCACGAACCAGATCTCGTCGTTCCCGCCCCCGCCGTCGATCGTGTCGTTGGTGTACTCGGCCTGCGTGCGGTAAAGGAACGCGTCGTTCTGCGGGCTGCCGGTGATCTTGTGCGCGTACGTGGGGGCGCCGATGACCTCGATCCCCTTCAGCTCCGCGCCGTCCCCGGTGGCGAGCATGCCGCTCGCGTCGAGGTGATGGAGATTGATCTGCGCCGGCGAATCGGCGACGCCGTTGATCTTCGTGACCTCGTCGGTCGTGCTGCCGAGGTCGATCTCCACGACACCGGCGTGCTCGTGCAGGATCGTCCCCGAGGTCTTCGTGACGAGATAAAGCGTGTTGACGCCCGTGCCGCCGTCGATCTCGTCGGTGTCGCCGGGCCCGACCTCCATCGTGATCGCGTCGTTCCCGCCGCGCCCCATGATGGTGTCCTGGCCCAGATGGCCCGCGATCGTGTCGGCGAGGTTCGTCGCGATCAGCTCGTTGTTACCGTAACTGCCCGCGAGCAGCACCGCGCGGTTGTAATTCGATGCCGCGAGGTCGAACCCGCCGCTGCTGGTGGTATTGATGCTCCGCAGGTACGGCCCGTCGTCCGCGCGGTTCTCGACCAGGTCACCGGTGCTCACCACGAAAAGCCCGAACACCGGCGTGCCGGGGCTGGCCGGATTGACGATGACACCGTCGTTGGGATTGACCGAATCCGGCGTATTGAACGTGAAGGTCCCGTTTCCGACGTAGTACAGCTCGCTGTAGCCGGAGTCCTCGATCCGGTCGCCCGCGACCCATCCCGCCTGGGTGATCACGTAGTCGTCCTGCCCGCCGCCACCGATCAGGGTGTCGGCGCCGCCGTAGTAGTCGAACAGCGACTCGCCGTTGCGCGTCGCGGTGAGCCGGTTGTTGCCTTCGTTGCCATACACGCCCATCGACGTCGTGACGGCCGATGCGTCGATGTCCAGGTTGCCGTAACCCGGCGCCGCGGCGGCGACATCCACGCCGACCGTGTTGTTCGTGAGCTTGAGCGTCTTCGGACCGCTCACGCCGTAGAACCACAGGTAGTCGGCGCGCGTGAAGCCCGTGTCCTTGTAGACGTCGCCCGTATAGTCCGCCTGGCTTCCGACCAGGTAGTCGTCGTTCCCGCCGCCCCCCTCGAGCGTGTCGGCGCCGAGCCCCGCCCAGAGCACGTCGTCGTGCGCGCTGCCTATGATCCGGTTCGCGCGGTCGTCGCCGTAGATGCTGACACCGCCTTCCACCGTGTCCGTGAACTGGATGCCCGATGCGTCCACGTGGACGAACCCGGTCTGGACGGCGGCATCGTTGATCTGATCCGACGTGATGGCGAGATCGATCTCCACGAACACTCCGACCTTCTCGCCCACCAGCATCAGCTGGTTCTGCTCGGCGGCGCTGCTGCCCGCATCGATGGCGTCGAACTCGCCGTTGTCGACGTGCATGACGATGGTGTCGTTGCCGCCTCCGGCGACGATGGTGTCGGCGCCCTTGCCGCCGGTAATGTGGTCGGCCGCCGCGCCGGTGGTGATCTGGTTGGCGCCGTCGTTGCCCCGGTACCTGACGTTCGCCACGTTGAACGCGGCGGCGGCGAGGTTGAGGTCCTCGTCCGCGTTCTCACCGCCTACGAGCTCCACGGTCTCGATGCCCGAGATGCCGGCGACGTGCGCGCTCGTGAGCGTGAGCGTCCCGCCCGGGACGGTGGAGGTGAAGCGCAGGACGTCGATGCCGTCGGTGTCCGTGATCTTGTCGCCCGGCAGGAAGTCGGCGCCGTTCTCGACCTCGTAGACGTCGTCGCCCGAGCCGCCGGCGAGCGAGTCGTTGCCGCCGCCGCCGGCGAGCGTGTCGGCGGCGCTGGTGCCGGTGAGGGTGTTCGTGCCGTCGTTGCCGGTGATCCTGAGCCCGTAGGGGACCGCCGCGGCATTGATGTGCAGCGTCGTGGTCGCGCTGTTGTCGCCGGTGTCGTCGCTGATCTCGACCTCCTCTACGCCGGCGAGGGTCGCGCCCAGCGTCAGCGTGCCGCCCGCGACGGTCGAGGTGAAGCGCAGGGCGTCGTTTCCGCCGCCGCCGTCCAGCTTGTCGATGACGGTGCCCACCCGGTAGTCGCCGGGCAGGCCGTAGAGGAACACGTCGTCCTGCGCCGAGCCGAGGATCGAGTTGAACGCGCCCGAGGCGGTTACGGTGACGCCGTTTGACGTGAGCGCGGAGGCGTCCAGGTGCGAAAAATCCGACTGCGCGCCGGCGATGAGGGCAACCTGGTCCGCGTCGTTCGTCGTGACGGAGAGATCGACCGCGAGGTCCGCGGGCGCGGAGCCCTTGAGCTTGAGCGTGTTGCCCTCGGTGACCAGGCCGCCGTCGAGCGCATCGGCGCTCTCCAGGTCCCACACGATGGAGTCGTTGCCGAGGCCCCCTTCGATCGTGTCCGCGCCCTTGCCGCCCTCGATTGTGTCGCCCTTCGCCGTGCCGGTGATCGCGTTCGCGCCGTCGTTGCCGAGGAACGAGAGCCCCTTCACGCCCGCGCCGGGAATCGTGGCGTTTGCGAAATCGAGATCGAGCGCGGCGTTGCCGAGCGTGTCGTCGCTTACGCGGATCTCTACCTTCTCGAGGCCGCCGATCGTCCCCGAATACGCGAGCGCGCCCGCCACCGTCGAGCTGAAGCGCAGCATGTCCTCGATGCCGGCGGCATCCGTGATCGTCTCCAGGACCGCGTCGCCGCCGTCCTCGTAGAGATACAGGTCGTTCCCGCCGCCGCCCATGAGCGTGTCGCCGCCGCCGTTCCCTACCAGCGTGTCATCCTTGATCCCGCCGGTGAGGCGGTTCGCGCCGTCGTTGCCCGCGAGCAGGACCTTCGATTTCACGGCAGCGGCGTTGATGTTGAGCGCGGTGGTCCCGGTGGTGTCTCCGGTAGCGTTGGCGATTTCGATGGATTCCAGCCCCGAGACCTGCGCGCCGAGCGTCAGCGTCTCGCCCGCCGTGGTCGAGGCGAAGCGCAGCGCATCGTCCCCCGCCGCGCCGTGAATCGCGTCGGCGAGCGTCACCTGGTTCGCCGCGGTGACGATGAAGACGTCGTCCTGCGGGCTGCCCACGACGCGGTTGACCGCGGTGGAGAGCGTCACGATGAGGTTGTCGCCCGCGAGCCTGAGCGCGTCCACGCTCGAGAAGCCCTGCTGCACGACCGAATCGGTCAGCGTATCGATCGTAACCTGGTCTCCGGCCGCCGCGAGATCGACCGTGACGAATCCCGGCGTAGCCCCGGCGAGCAGCAGCGTGTTGCCTTCCGTGAGCGCGCCCGCATTGATCGACGCCAGATCCGTCGCGTCAACCCGCAGCTCGATGCGGTCCGCGCCGCCGCCGCCGTTCAGCGTGTCGTTGCCGAGACCGCCGACCAGGAGATCCGCGCCCGCGCCGCCGGTGAGGCTGTTGTCGCCGTCGTTGCCGAAGAGCGCGATCCCGTACGCGATCGCCGAGGCGTTGATGTTGAGATTGAGCGTGCCGAATGTGTTGCCCGCGGCGTCCGCGAGCCACACTTCCTCTACGAGCGCGACACCCGGGCGCAGCGTGAGCGTGCCCGAGCTTGCTACGAACCAGATGCGGTCTACGCCGGGCCCGCCGTTGATGGTTTCCGTGCCGGTGTGATCGCCCGGCGCCGCGATCAGGATGACGTCGTGGCCGCCGAGCGCCGTGACCGCATCGACCGCCGAGGTGGTCCAAAGGACATCGTCGAGATTCGTACCGGTGATGCTGGCCATGCGAGCTCCCCCCTTGCACGCGACGGCCCCTTATCCCGCCGTCGCCGCCACCGAACGATATGCGAGCGGGTTTAACCCGAATTCCTTTGGCCAGTCAAGGACAAAAGCCCGAAACTTACCCTGGTTTACCGTCGATCCGCGGCTGCGCGAGGCGCGGGAGGTAGGTCGCGAAATAGACCAGGAACGCGGCGCTCCAGAGCGCGCCGGAGGCGACGATCATCGGCTGATAGCCGAGGCCGGGCGCGAGCCCCGCGAGCACGCGAAGCAGCGCGGCGAGATGCACCAGGACGTAGGCGGTGGCCTCGGCGCGCCCGGTGGCGAGCGGCCGCCCGGTATGGCCGAGCGCGGTGCGCGTGACCATGCCGATGATGAGCCCGCCCATCGCACCGGCGCCGAAAGCGTGGATCGCGACGTTCTTCGGGAGGTATCCAAGCGCCGCCGTGCCAAGGAACAGGAACGCGACCGGAATCCACGCATGCGAGAGGTGCAGGATCCACAGGATCGGCCGGGCGCGCGTAGCGAGCGGCTTCCAGCCCCATTGACGGACGGCATGGAGGATCGCTACGGTGAAAGCGAGGGCCGCCGTCACGATTTGAACCTCGAACAAATCAAAAGCAAAGGCTGCGACGGTCAACACCACCGCCGCGTAGTCGAGCCCGGGCCGGCGCACGACCCCGGCCATCGGCAGCGCGCTCGCGGTGAACGCGGGCACGACGCGCCCCGCCATCACCGCGACGAGCGTCATCACGAGCCAGAGCGCCGCGCGCACCGGAGGCTCGGCCGGCGCGAGATGGAACCAGACGTTCGCCGCGCCGAGCGCGGCAAGGAGCCCCACGACGAAGAGGTTGCGCCAGTTCTTCGAGCCTACGATCACGCGCGCCATCACGCCCGCAAGCACGAACGGGAACGCCGCGTCGATCACCGCGGCGGCGCCGGCGGGACCGGTGAGCATCAGCACGCGCGCCGCGAGCCAGTGAAGGGCGAGCAGCGCGAGCGGCACGCCGGCAGGCGTCGGCAATCCCGTCCAGACCCGGCCCGCGGTGAGCAGAAAGCCGGCGATCACCGCAAGCGCGAAGCCGAACACCATCTCGTGCGGGTGCCAGAGCATGCCCGGAAGAAATGACGGAGAACCGCCGGAGAAAAAGGCAAACACCCAGACCGCCACGGATACCGCCGAAAAAAGCGCGGCGAGGAGGTAGAAGGGGCGAAAACCCAGGTTGAGGATCACTGGCATGCGAAGCGGGACCGGTTCGAATCGCGGTCCCGGAACTTACTCCGACCCCGTTTTCCGGGATTTGCTTCAGATCAAGTGATGAGGCGCGTGCGCTTGCCCATCGCCCACAGGACGTAGCCCGAGACCGAGTACGCGAGCACGAGCAGAAACAGGATCACCGGGGGCTTCACGGCGATCACCGCGATCGCGGCCACGATCGCGAGCACCGCCCAGAAAGGCACGCTCTTCTTGAGGTTGATGTCCTTGAAGCTGTAGAAGGGCGCGTTCGTCACCATCGTGATGCCGGCGAACATGGTGAGCGCCCAGGCGATGTAGCCGACCCAGTCGGCGCGGTTGATGCCGAAGTCGTCGGTCACCCAGACCAGCCCCGCGACCAGCGCCGCGGCCATCGGGCTCGGCAGTCCCTGGAAAAAGCGCTTGTCCACGACCTCGATGTTGGTGTTGAAGCGCGCCAGGCGCAGCGCCGCCCCGGCGCAGTACACGAACGCGGCGATCCAGCCGAGCTTGCCCATGCCTTTCATCGCCCACTCGTACATGACGAGCGCGGGCGCGGCGCCGAACGAGACCATGTCCGAAAGGCTGTCGTATTCGGCGCCGAACTCGCTTTGCGTGCGCGTGAGCCGCGCCACGCGCCCGTCCAGGCCGTCGAGCACCATCGCGACGTAGATCGCGATCGCGGCCGCCTCGAAGCGCGCGTTCATCGCCTGCACGATCGCGTAGAAGCCGGCGAACAGCGCCGCGGTCGTGAAGAGGTTGGGCAGCAGGTAGATGCCCCGCCGCCTCAGCTCGCCCAGCCGCGGGGGCAGCCCCCCCGGCCGGAGATCGGAAAGGTCATTCATGCGCCGCCAGCCTCGCGATCACGCTCTCGGCAGCGTACACCTTGTCGCCGAGCGCTGCTTTGACCTCGGCCCCCGGCGGCAGGTACACGTCGAGCCGCGAGCCGAAGCGGATGAAGCCGTAGCGCTCGCCCCGCGCGAGCTGCGCGCCCTCGTCGACATAACAGAGGATGCGGCGCGCGACCAGGCCCGCGACCTGCACGCAGGTCACGTCGTCGCCTCCCGCGGTGCGCAACCAGAGCGCATTCCTCTCGTTCTCGGTGGAGGACTTGTCGAGGGCGGCATTGAGGAACGCGCCGCGGTGATACCAGCGCTTCTTGACCGTGCCGTCGACGGGCGAGCGGTTCGAGTGCACGTTGAACACGTTCATGAAGACCGACACCTTGAGCGCGTCGCGCTCGAGCCAGGGATCGCGCGCCTTCTCCACCGCCACGACCCGGCCATCGGCGGGCGAGACCACCGCGCGCGGATCGTCCGGCACCTCGCGCGGCGGGTCGCGGAAGAACTGCAGGACGAACAGCGCGGCGAGCCAGAGCGGGATCGACCAGCCCCAGCCTGCGAATCCGGCCACGAGAAGGCTGGCAACGACCGCTCCCGCCAGAAACGGCCAGCCCTCTCGAGCGATGATCGGGTGCGGGTAAGGCGGCCGCACCTAGTTCTTCGAGGTGTCGACCAGGCGGTTCTTGCGGATCCAGGGCATCATCTCGCGCAGCCGCGCGCCGACTTTCTCGATCGGGTGCTCGGCGGTCATGCGGCGGCGCGAAAGGAGCGTCGGGGCGCCTGCGCGGTTCTCGAGCACGAACTCCTTCGCGTATTCGCCGGACTGAATGCGTGCGAGCGCCTCGCGCATCCTCTGGCGCGTGCCCGCGTCGATGATCTTCGGGCCCGTGACGTACTCGCCGTACTCGGCGTTGTTCGAGATCGAGTAGTTCATGGTGCCGATGCCGCCCTCGTACATGAGGTCGACAATGAGCTTCAATTCGTGCAGGCACTCGAAGTACGCCATTTCCGGCGCGTAGCCGGCCTCGGTCAGCACCTCGAACCCCGCCTTCACCAGCTCGACGCAGCCGCCGCACAGCACGGTCTGCTCGCCGAAGAGATCCGTCTCGGTCTCCTCCCGGAAGGTGGTCTCGATGACGCCCGCCTTGCCGCCGCCGATCGCCGCGGCGTAGGAGAGCGCCATGTCGCGCGCTTTTTTCGAGCGGTCGCGGTGCACCGCGATCAGCATCGGGGTGCCGCCACCCGCAGCGTAGGTCGAACGCACCGTGTGCCCCGGTGCCTTCGGCGCGACCATCCACACGTCGAGGTCGTCGCGCGGCTGCACCTGACCGTAGTGGATGTTGAAGCCGTGCGCGAACGCGAGCGCCGCGCCCTTCTTGATGTGCGGCTCGACTTCGGACTTGTACACCGCGGCGATGTGCTCGTCGGGCATCAGCATCATGACGACATCGGCCCCCTGGACCGCGTCCGCGATCGCGGCGACTTTCAGCCCTGCCTTCTTCGCCTTGTCCCAGGACGCGCCGCCCTTGCGCAGTCCCACGGTCACCTTCACGCCCGAGTCGTGCAGGTTGAGCGAATGCGCGTGCCCCTGCGAGCCGTAGCCGAGAATCGTCACCTTCTTGCCCTTGACGAGCGAAAGGTCGGCATCCTTGTCGTAATAGACCTTCATCGAACCCCCAACAGGAAAAATCGTTACCGGTTAAACCCGGAGAACCCGGTTCCCGCGGCCGATCCCGCTCGCGCCGGTGCGCACGGTCTCGACGATCGCGCCCGGGTCGAGCGCCTGGATGAACGCGTCGAGCTTCTTGCCGTCGCCGGTGAGCTCGATGGTATAGGTGTTGTCGGAGACGTCGATCACGCGGCCGCGGAAGATGTCGGCCATGCGCTTCATGTCCTCGCGCTCCTTGGCGCCCGCGCGCACCTTGATGAGCATGAGCTCGCGCTCGATGTGCTCGGCATCCGACAGATCCACCACCTTCACCACCTCGACCAGCTTGTTCAATTGCTTCGTGATCTGCTCGATCACGTCCTCCGACCCCGTGGTGACGATGGTCATGCGCGAGAGCGAAGCGTCCTCGGTCGGCGCAACGGTGAGCGACTCGATGTTGTAGGCGCGCGCGGAAAAAAGGCCCGCCACGCGCGACAGCGCGCCGGCCTCGTTCTCGAGGAGGATGGAGACGATGTGCCGCATCTAGAGGTCTTCCGCGAGGATCATCTCGGTGATGCCCTTGCCGCCCGGCACCATCGGGTAGACGTTCTCGGTCTGGTCGGTGATGAAGTCCATGAAGACGAGATCGTCCTTCCTCGCGAACGCCTCGCGCAGCGCCCCTTCGACGTCCTCCGGGCGCACGATCCGCATGCCGACGTGGCCGTAGCCTTCGGCGAGCTTGACGAAGTCGGGCAGCGCGTCCATGTACGACTCGGAATAGCGGTTGCCGTGGAAGAACTCCTGCCACTGGCGCACCATGCCCATGTACTTGTTGTTGAGGTTCACGATCTTGATCGGCAGGCGGTACTGCTTGCAGGTCGAGAGCTCCTGCAGGCACATCTGGATCGAGGACTCGCCGGTGATGCAGGCGACCGTGGCGCCCGGATTGACCAGCTGCACGCCCATCGCCGCGGGAAGCCCGAAGCCCATGGTGCCCAGGCCGCCCGAGTTGATCCAGCGGCGCGGCTTGTCGAACTTGTAGAACTGCGCCGCCCACATCTGGTGCTGGCCGACGTCCGACGTGACGAACGCCTCGCCCTTCGTCACCTCGTAGAGCTTCTCGATCACGAACTGCGGCTTGATGATTTTCGCGCCGCGGTCGTACTTGAGGCAGTCGCGCGCGCGCCACTGCTCGATCTGCTCCCACCAGCTCTTGAGCGCCGCCGGATCCGGGCGCGGCGCCCCGGCCTTGAGCAGCTTCATCATCTCGTCGAGCACGTCGGGAATGTTGCCGACGATCGGCACGTCCACCTTGACGCGCTTGGAAATCGACGAGGGATCGATGTCGATGTGGACGATCCGGCGCGGGTTCTGCGCGAAGTGCGCGGGATTGCCGATCACGCGGTCGTCGAACCGCGCCCCGATCGCGAGCAGCACGTCGCAGTGCTGCATCGCCATGTTCGCCTCGTAGGTGCCGTGCATGCCGAGCATGCCGAGGAACTGCCGGTCCGTCGCCGGGTACCCGCCCAGCCCCATCAAGGTGTTGGTGCACGGAAAGCCGAGGAGCTGTACCAGTTCTTTCAATTTATCGGAAGAATCCGAAAGCACCACGCCGCCGCCCGTGTAGATCATCGGCCGCTTCGCCTCGGCGAGAAGCTGAACGGCCTTGCGGATCTGCCCTGCGTGCCCCTTGCGCGTCGGGTTGTACGAGCGCATCGAGACCGTTTCCGGGTAATGGAACTCGCAGCTGTGCGTGGTCACGTCCTTCGGGATGTCGACAAGCACCGGCCCCGGTCGGCCCGTGGCCGCGAGGTAGAACGCCTTCTTGATCGTCCCGGCGAGGTCGCGCACGTTCTTCACGAGGAAGTTGTGCTTCACGCAGGGCCGCGTGATCCCGACCGTGTCGACCTCCTGGAACGCATCGAGGCCGATCGCGGGCGTCGGCACCTGGCCGGAGATGATCACCATCGGGATCGAGTCCATGTACGCGGTGGCGATGCCGGTCACGGCGTTCGTGACGCCGGGGCCGGAAGTCACCAGGCAGACGCCGATCTTGTTCGAGGCGCGCGAATAGCCGTCGGCGGCGTGGGCCGCGCCCTGCTCGTGGCGAACGAGCACATGGCGGACCTTGTCCTGCTTGAACAGCTCGTCGTAGATGAACAGCACCGCGCCCCCGGGATAGCCGAAGACGTACTCGACGCCCTCCTCCTGGAGGCACCGGATCACGATTTCCGCGCCGGTGAGCTGCTCGGTCTTGACTCGATCCATGGCCGCGTTCGCCAAAAAACGTTGAAAACCATGATGGTAACATCGTCGCCCCGACTCGAGCGCCCCCGAAGAGGCTCACCCTGGCATCCCGCAGCGAGCTGGCCGCGTTCCTCGAGGGCGCCGAGCGGCGCGCCTTCAAGCAGGCGATGTTTGCCGTGCGGGACGAACAGGCGGCGCTCGACGTGGTGCAGGACGCGATGCTGCGGCTGGCCGAGAGCTACGGCGACCGGCCCGCAACCGAGCTGCCGATGCTGTTTCAGCGCATCCTGCAGAACGCGATCCGCGACTGGTTCAGGCGCCAGAAGGTGCGCGCGCTCTGGGTCACGCTGTTCTCGGCGCTCGCGCCGGGTCGCGGCGAGAGCGAAGAGCACGACCCCCTCGAAACTTTGCAGCCCGCGCCCGGGTCGAATCGCGAAGAGCCGCCGGCGGAGCGGGTCGAGCGCGCGCAAATAATTGAAATAATTGAACAAGAAGTGGCCCGCTTGCCGAGCCGTCAACGGCAGGCCTTCATCCTGCGTTACTGGGAGGAACTCGACGTCGCGGAGACCGCACGGGCCATGGGATGCTCGGAGGGCAGCGTGAAAACGCACTGCTCCCGGGCTGCGCACGCATTGGCGGCGGCACTTGCAGCGCGGGGGGTTACGCTATGAAAACCATGAACGAGCAGCAATTCGCCCACCGGATCCGCCTTGCCCTGAACGAACGGGCGCGGCTGGACGGCGTGCTCGCCGAGCGGCTGCGCGTCGCGCGCGAGCGCGCGCTCGCGGCGCAAAAGCCCGAGCGCGCGCCGGCGCTCGCCTGGGCCGACAACGTGCTCGGCCGCATGGGCGGGCTGGGGGGCCTGTCGCTGCAGCTCCTGCTGCCCGCGGTTCTGGTCGCGCTCGGCCTTGCCGCGATCTACGCCTGGCAGAAGGACCAGCTCCAGGCCGAGGTCGAGGAGATCGACGCGATGCTCCTCACCGACGACCTCCCGATCGACGCGTATCTCGACCGCGGCTTCGAGGCATGGCTGAAAAAGCGCTCCGCGCGCTGAGCCGCGCGCTCGCCGGCGCGGTTGTGGCCGCGTTCGTTGCCGCAGGCACGCTCGCCGCGGGCCCGCAGAAGGCGACCCGCCCCGCGTGGGCCGAGCTCACCGCGGAGCAGCAGGAGGTCCTCGCGCCGCTCAAGCCCTCGTGGGATTCGCTCGAGCCCGAGAACCGGCGCAAGTGGATCGGCGTCGCCAAGCGCTATCCGAAGATGACGCCGGTCGGCCAGCAGCGGGTGCAGAAACGCATGGAGAAATGGGCTGCGCTGTCCCCCGAGCAGCGGCGCGTCGCGCGCGAGCGCTACAAGAGCATCGGGAAGCTCCCGGCGGAGAAGCGCCAGACCCTCCGGCAGCAGTGGGCCGAGTATCAGGCGCTGTCGCCGCACGAGCGGCGCATGCTGGATGCGCCCGCGGTGGAAGCGCGCCCCGCCGAGCGCAAGCGCCGCTCGCAGACGAAGACGCAACCCTCCCCTCCGCCGGCGCCCCGCCTCCAGTTTCCGTGACCGCGCCGGGCCTGGCGCGGCGCCTCGCGTGCATGGCCTACGAGGCGCTGCTGCTGTTCGCGGTCGGGTTCGCGGCGACCTGGCTCTTCCAGCTCGCCGCCGGGACGCTCCAGATCGAGGGCTGGCGGCGAACGCTCCTGCAGGCATTCCTTGCCGCGGTCTACTGCGGCTATTTCCTCTGGTGCTGGCTGCGCGGCGGGCAGACGCTCGCGATGAAGACCTGGCGCATCCGGCTGGTGCAGGTGACGCCGCGACGCGCGCTCGCGAGATTTCTCCTGGCAGTGCTGTTCGTTCCCACTGGAATCTCGATCCTGTGGTCGCTGTTCGACCGCGAGCGCCAGTTCCTGCACGACCGGCTCGCGGGCACCCGCCTGAGTCCGGCTTAGCGGCGCTCGACCAGCCACATCATCGCGGTGGCGGCCAGGAGGAACGCCGCGCTCGGCAGCGCCGCGGCGCCGACGGGCGGCCAGTTCTGCAGGAGCCCGATGTGCGAGAAGAGGCTGTTCAGCATGTGGAAGAAGATCCCGAGCATGATGCCGAGGAACACCTTCACGCCGACCATCCCGGCGCGCGCGTGCATGTAGGCGAACGGCAGCGCGAGCGCCATCATCACGAGCGTCGCGAAGGGATAGAACAGCTTCTTCCACATCGCGATCTCGTAGCGCTCGGTCTTCTGCCGGTTGCCTGCGAGGTGCTGCGTGTAGCGGTAGAGCTTCCACGCCGACATGCGCTCGGGCACGACGATCAGGACGTTGAGGATGTCCGGGCTCACCGCCGAGCGCCACTCGGCCTCGGGGTAGCGCGCGGTCTGCGGCGCGTCGTCGGCCGCGAACCGGGTCTGCGTCACCTTGACCAGGCGCCAGCGGCCCCCGCCGAGGTACTCGCCGCGCTCGGCGGCGCTCATCACGCGAAGGCGGTAGGCGGAGTCGAACTCGTAGATGCTCACGCCGCCGAGCACGTTCGCCTCGCGCGCCTCGCGCACGTTGATGAACGAGCGCTCGTCCTTGAACCACAGCCCCGAGCGCAGGTCCGCGCCGCCGATGACCGAGCTCATCGCGCTCATGCGCACCTTCTGCGCCGCTTCCTCCGTGACCGGCGAGATCCATTCGCCCACCGCGAAGGTGACGGCGACGAACGGCAGCCCGATGCGCAGCAGCATCGCGCCCGCGCGCTGCGGCGAGAGCCCCGCGGCGCGCATCACCGTGTACTCCGAGTTGCTCGACAGGTGCGCGAGGACGTAGAGCGTGCCGATCAGCACCGCGATGGGAAACAGCTCGTAGGCGTGCGCCGGCACCCACAGCAGCACGACGGTGAAGATCTGACGGAGCTGGTAGTCGCCGTTGCCGAGGTCGCGCAGCTCGCCGATCAGGTCGAAGAACGCGAAAAGGGCCAGGAACCCCGTCAGCACGAAACCGACCGCGCCCCAGATCTGGCGCGCGAGGTAGCGGCGGATCGTCGGGATCGGCGTCACCGGCGAAGCCGAAGCCGCACGATCGGGACATGCCGCAGGAAAAGGATCGCCAGGATCGCGAGCATCGCCGCGTGCACCAGCCACCACCCGGTGCCGAACGCGAGCCTGCCCTGCGCCACGCGCGCCTGGCTCACCGAGATCAGGTTCGAGTAGGTGACGTAGACGAGCAGCGCGAAGATCAGGTTCACCGAGCGGCCGGCGCGCGGGTTGACGTAGCTCATCGGGATCGCGAGCAGCGCCAGGATCAGCGCGGACAGGGGCACCCCGATGCGCCAGAGCAGCTCGCCGAGGTTCGCCGGGACGGGATTCTCCAGTAGCGCGAGCGTCGACAGGGTCTTGTGCGTCGCCTGCGGCTCATCGCCCTCGCGCGTCTCGATGCGCGTGGCGTAACGCTCGAACTGCATCAGCCGGTAGTCGGCTTCCCCGGGTGTGCCCTCGTAGCGCCGACCCGCGAGAAGCACGAGGAACCGGTCGCCGTTCGGCGCGGTCTCGGTGAACCCGCGCTC
The DNA here is from genome assembly GCA_037443705.1 of Betaproteobacteria bacterium. Lineage (GTDB taxonomy): Bacteria > Pseudomonadota > Gammaproteobacteria > Burkholderiales > SG8-39 > 2-02-FULL-66-14. The sequence continues at coordinate 27,893 of JBBINV010000046.1, forward strand.
GCTCATCATGACGCCGCTGCGGCCGTGCTGCCGGGTGTTGACGAAGACGTTGCGCACGGAGGACTTGTCGCCGGCGATCGACTCGACGAAGAACACGCGCTCGCGCGACCTAGACTCGCCGAACGCGCCCGGGTCGACGCGAGAGACGTCGTCCCGCGCGTCCACGCGGCTGCGGTACTGCTCGCTCATCTGCGCCGCCCACGGCGAGATCAGGAACGACATCAGCGCCGTCACGAGCACCAGCGGCGCCGCGAACATCAGCACCGGCTTGGTCCACGACGCGAGCGACAGCCCCGAGTTGAACCAGATGACCATCTCGGAATCGCGCCACATCCGCGTCAGTGTGAGCAGCACCGTGATGAAGAGCGTCAGCGACAGCAGCACGGGCAGCGCATGCAGCGCGAAGAAGCCGAGGAACGCCACCACTGCATCGCTCGGGATCTTGCCGCCGGCCGCCTGACCCAGCAGCCGGATCAGGCGCGTGGTGAGCGCGATCAGGAACAGCGTCAGGAACACCGCCACCGCGAGATTGGCGAACTCCCGCAGGAGCGAGCGGTGGAAGATCATGCGATACTTGCGCTCCGATCCAAGGAACAATCCCGCGATGGAATTTAGCATACGGACAGCTGCGCCCGACACGGCGAAGACCGGGTGCCTCGTGCTCGGCGTGCACCGCGACGAGGACGGCGGTGAGTTCGATCTCACGCGCGCGGCGCGGCTCGCCGACCGCGCGGCG
>JBBINV010000047.1:0-28508 GCA_037443705.1 Betaproteobacteria bacterium
CGTCGAGGCGGCGGCCAGAGGCGGCTCGAACGCGCGCGCCGCCATGCGTGCGCCGAAGATCTGCAGCGGCAGCGAATCCGCGAACCCGCCCTTCAACGCCTGAGGCAGGCGTGCCGCGTCGATCCGCGCGGACTCCGCGAGCCGCACCGCTTCCGCGATCACCGGAAGCAGGCTCCCCACGATGATCTGGTTGCACAGCTTCGCCACCTGCCCCGCGCCGGCATCGCCGATGCGCGTCACCTGCCGCGCGAGGTGCGCGAGCACCGGGCGCGCGCGCTCCACGTCCGCTTCCGCGCCGCCCGCCATGACGATGAGCGTGCCCTGCTCCGCGCCCGCGACCCCGCCGGAAACCGGCGCATCGACCATGGCCACGCCGATTTTTTCAAGCCTGTCCGCGAAAGCGCGCGCCGAGGCCGGCGCGATGCTCGAGAAATCGACGACAAGAAGATTTCTCTTCCGGGACGCGGAAACGCCGTCGTTCCCGAAGAGCACCTCTTCCACGGCCTTCTGGTCCGATACGCACAGCATGACGAGCTCCGAAGCTCTCGCGACTTCCGCAGGCGAGCCCACTGCCTTCGCGCCCTTTCCGACCACGGCCTCCAGCTTTTCCTTCGAGCGGTTCCAGACGGCCACCTCGTAGCCCGCGGCAAGGAGCCGCAGCACCATCGGCTTTCCCATCAGCCCGATGCCGATGAATCCGAGCGCGGGCCTTCGGCTCATCGCTTCGCTCCGCCGTGGGTGACCGCGCCGCGAAACGCCGAGCCGACCTGGGCGGCGTATTTCTCAAGGACGCCGGAGACGTTTCGCTTCTTGATCGAAGGAGTCCTTTTCCGCAATTCCGAAGAAGACACATCCGGCGAAATCAGACCCCTTGACGCATCGATCACGATCCGGTCCCCGTTCCTCACCCTCGCGATCGGTCCGCCCGACGCGGCTTCCGGCGATACATAGCCGATCATCATCCCGCGAGTCGCGCCCGAGAACCGGCCGTCGGTGACGAGCGCCACCTTCTCGCCCATGCCCTGGCCATAGAGCAGCGCGGTGACCCCGAGCATCTCGCGCATGCCGGGGCCGCCCTTCGGGCCCTCGTTGCGGATCACGAGCACGTCTCCAAGCTTGTATTTTCTGTTTCTTACTGCTGCAACACATTCTTCTTCGGATTCGAAAACGCGCGCGGGACCCTCGAAGACGAGCGACTTGAGCCCCGCGACCTTGATGAGCGCGCCCTCGGGCGCGAGATTTCCCTTGAGGACCACGATTCCTCCGCTATCGGAGATCGGGATCTTGCGAACGACGTTCCCGTCCGCGCCCGGATGACCGGAAAGGGCCTTCTCGAGAGAAACCCCGGAAAGGGTCAGGCAACTCCCATGCAGGACGCCCCTCTCCAGCAGCTCCTTGAGGACCGCGTACACGCCGCCGGCGGCGTGCAGGTCCTTCGCGAGAAAGCGCCCGCCCGGTTGCAGGTCCGCGATGAGCGGGGTGCGCTTGGCGACGCGCGCGAAATCGTCGAGGTCGAAGCGGATGCCGGCCTCGTGCGCGATGGCGGGGATGTGCAGCGCCGCGTTGGTGGAGCCTCCCGTGGCGGCGACCGCCGCGCACGCGTTCTCCAGGCTCTTTCGCGTGACGAGGTCGCGCGGCAACGGGCCGCCGTCTTTCAGGAGGGTCAATACAAGGGCACCAGATCTAAGGGCAAATTCATTTCTCTCGGGAGAAACGGCCGGAAGCGTAGCGGAACCCGGAAGCGCGAGACCGAGGGTCTCGGAGACCATCGCCATCGTGTTGGCGGTGAACTGGCCGGGGCAGGAGCCGAGCGTGGGCAGGCAGGCGCGCTCGAGCTCGGCGAGCTCCGTCTCCTTCATGCGCCCGGCGAGCACCGCGCCCACGCCCTCGTAGGCGTCGAGCACCGTGACGTCGCGGCCGCGCCAGCGCCCGGGCAGGGCGGCGCCGCCGTAGAGAAACACCGCGGGCAGGTTGAGCCGCGTCATCGCCATCATCATTCCGGGCAGCGTCTTGTCGCAGCCCGCGATCGCGACGAGCGCGTCATACGCGTGGCCGCGCGCGACCGCCTCCACGCCGTCCGCGATCAGCTCGCGCGACACGAGCGAATAGCGCATCCCGCCGTGGTTCATCGACATCGAGTCGGCGACCGAGATCGAGGCGAAGTCGAACGGCACGCCGCCCGCCTCGCGCACTGCGGCGCAGGCCGCGCGCGCGAACTCGCCGAGCAGCGCGTTGCACGGCGTCACCCGTCCGTCGGCCGACGCTACGCCCACGAACGGCTTCTCCAGGTCGGCGTCGCTCAGGCCGAGCGCGCGCAGGAACGCGCGATGCGGCGCACGGTCGAGCCCTTCGACTGTCACACGCGAGGGAAGAACCGGTATCGTTTTCCTGTTTCGCATAGGGGGCGTCGCGATCGGTGCCCAATGGTACGATGTCCTTAAGAGGAGGAGGCAAGCCATGAAGAAGACCGCATCGCGAATCGCGATCGCCCTGCTTTCGCTTTTCGCAGCCTTTCCCGCGCTGGCGCAGGGCTACCCCGTAAAGCCCGTGCGGATCGTCGTGCCCTACGGCGCCGGCGGGCCCGCGGACATCTACGCGCGCTTTCTCGCGCAGCGGCTTCAGGGTCCGATGGGGCAGTCGTTCGTGGTGGAGGACCGCCCCGGCGGCGGCTCGATCCTCGGCACCGATGCGGTGGCGAAATCGCCGCCCGACGGCTACACGCTCCTCATGATGTCGAACACGCACACCGTGAACGAGACACTGATCCCCAAGAAGCCGTTCCAGCTGATGCGCGACCTCGCGCCGATCACGGGCGTCAACTATTCCGACCTCCTCATGGTGGTGCACCCGTCGCTGCCGGCGCAGAACCTCAAGGAGTTCATCGCGCTCGCAAGATCGAAGCCGGGCGCGCTCAACTACGCTTCCTCCGGGCCGGGAACGCCCTATCACATGGCGGGCGAGCTCTTCAAGGCGATGGCCGGCCTCGACATCGTGCACGTGCCCCACAAGGGCAGCGACGGCGCGCGCGCGAGCATCCTCGGCGGGCAGGTGCAGATGATGTTCGACGCGATCACCACCATGGCGCAGAACGCGCGCGCCGGAAAGGTGCGTGCGCTCGCGACCACTGGAAAATCGCGCTCATCGGTCACGCCCGAGGTGCCAACCGTGGCGGAGGCCGGCGTGCCCGGCTACGAATCCGGGATCTGGCTGGGCCTGATGGCGCCCGCGGGCACGCCGCGCCCGGTCCTCGAGCGGCTGAACTCCGAAGTGAACAAGATCCTCGACGCGCAAGACGTGAAGGAAGCCTGGGCCAGGCAGGGCGCGGTGCCGATGGGCATGTCGATCGATGCCTTCGACAAGTTCCTGCGCGCCGAGATCGTGAAGTGGGCCGACGTCGTCAAGCGCTCGGGCGCGAAAGTCGACTAGCGCGATGCGCCTGCGCGTCCTGAGCGCGGGAGCCGCGCAAGGTGTGGTAACCGCGCTCGCCGCCGAAAACGGCGTGGAGCTCGAGGCGCGGTTCGGCGCGGTCGGGACGATGAAGGAAGCGCTCGACGCCGGCACGCCTTGCGATCTCGTGGTGCTCACCGGGGCCCAGATCGACCGGCTGCGCGCCGAGGGCCGGGTTTCGGACGTCTTCGAGCTGGGACGCGTGCGCACCGGCGTCGCGGTGCGCGCGGGCTCCGCTTTGCCCCGCATCGACAATCCGGAGGCGCTGCGCGCCGCGCTGCTCGAGGCGGACGCGATCTTCCTCCCGGACCCGGCAAGAGCGACCGCCGGAATCCACTTCGCGCGCGTGCTCGAAACCCTGGGTATCGCCGCCGGGGTGCGCGCACGGCTGCGCGCGCATCCGAACGGCGCCACCGCGATGCGCGAGCTTGCGCGCTCGCGCGACGCGCGCCCGATCGGCTGCACCCAGATCACGGAGATCAACGCCACGCCCGGCGGCGCGCTGGTGGGGCCGCTGCCCGGCGAGCTCGAGCTCGCGACGGCGTACGCGGCCGCGGCCTGCGGAGAATCGGCGCCGGCGCGGCGCTTCCTCGAGCTGCTCGCCGGCGCGCGCTCGCGCGCGCTCCGGGCCGCGGCCGGGTTCGAATTCTGAGAGGACGCGCATGCAGCTCGAGGACCGATTGGCGATCGCCGAAGTGGTGCAGAACTGGGCGCTGTGGCGCGACGCGGGGGACTGGGGGCGTTTCCGCACCGTGTGGCACGATGACGGCTGGATGACCGCGACCTGGTTCCAGGGGCCGGCGGACAAGTTCATCGAAGTGAGCAAGGCGGGCTTCGAGCGCGGCGTCTCGATCCTGCATTTCCTCGGCGGCTCGAGCATCGACGTGAAGGGCGCGCGCGCGATCGCGCAGACCAAGATGACGATCAACCAGCGCGCCCCGGTGGACGGCGTGCTCGCCGACGTCGTGTGCACCGGCCGGTTCTACGATTTCTTCGAGAAGCGCGCCGGGCGCTGGGCGATCGTGCGGCGCCAGCCGATCTACGAGAAGGATCGCATCGACCCGGTCGACCCTTCGGCGACCCTCAAGCTCGATCCGGAGCTCCTGATCCGCTTCCCCGAGGGGTACCGGCATCTCGCGTACCTGCAGACGAAGAACGGCCACACCATCAAGCTCGACCTGCCGCAGCTGAAGGGCCCGGTGGTCGAGCGCCTGTACGCGCACGGCCCCGCCTGGCTCGAGGGCGCGGCGTCGCCGTTCGCCGCCGGGGAGAAGCCCTAGTTGAACGCGCGTAGCGTCCCCGAGCACAAGCTCGCCGCCGCTTTTCTCCCCCTCGAGGGCGGAGGCTTTCGCGCCACCGCCCTCACGCGAGGGCCGTGGCATCCCGACCACCAGCACGCGGGACCGCCGATCGCGCTCGTTGCGCGCGCGATCGAGCGCGCGGCCGCGCCGCTCGGGCTCGCGCACCTCGCGCGCCTCACCGCGAACCTGTACCGGCCGATCCCGATCGGCAGCCTCGCGATCGAGGTGCACACCGACTACGCGGGAAAGAACGCCGCGCACTTCTCGGCCCGGCTCGACGCCGACGGCAAGGAAGTCGCGCGCTTCACCGCGCTCGCGCAGCGCGAGTCCGAGATCGCGCTGCCCGCGAGCATCCCCGGCCATCCGCTCCCGGCCGCGCCGCGCGCCGTGGAAGATTCGCCCGTGCAGCGCTTTCCCTTCGACAGCCCGGTCGGCTACCAGGACCTCGTGGAGACCCGCGTCGCCGAGGGCGTGTTCTTTCGCGGCCCCTCGGCGGTGTGGTTCCGGCTGCGTCATCCGCTGGTGGAAGGCGAATCGCCGAGCCCGGCGCAGCGAGTCCTCGTGGCCGCCGATTCGGGCAACGGCATCAGCGCGGCGCTCGATTTCCGCCGCTACGTGTTCGTGAACTTCGACCTCACCGTGAACCTGCTGCGCCGGCCGCAAGGCGAGTGGATCTGCATCGACGCGCGCACCCATCTCGGCCCCGCGGGCGGAGGCGTGGCGGAAGCGCGCATCTTCGACACCGGCGGGCTGGTCGGCCGCTCTACGCAGAGCCTCGCCGTGCGGGCGCGCGAATGATCCCCGCCCGCCGCCTGCCCGAACGTCGAGCGCTGGCTGGGAAACATGAAGGCGCTCGAGCGCTGGCCGAAGGTGCACGAGGTGATCGACGGTTTCGCCGCGTCGCTCAGGGACAAAGCGTTCGTCGCCATCTGAGTCCGCGGACATCGGAGGGACAAGCCATGATCCGCCGCCTTCACCACAACGCCTGGCGCTGCCGCGATTCCGAGAAAACGCGCTCGTTCTACGAGGACTTCCTCGGACTGCCCCTTGCCGGAACCCTGGAGATCAAGGAGACGAAAAGCGGCCGCAAGACCGAGACGCTGCACACCTTCTACCAGCTCGGCGACGGCTCCTATCTCGCGTTCTTCGAAGCCCCGGACCTGCCGTTCGAATTCAGGAAGCAGCACGACTACGACCTGCACATCGCCCTGGAAGTGGACGCCGGAACGCTGGAAGACATGCGCAAGAAGGGGCTCGCGGCGGGCAGCGGCAACTTCCTGAAAACGAACGGGCCCCAGCGCTCGCTGAGGCCCCGTATGACTGGCGCGCCCGGCAGGATTTGAACCCACGACCCCCTGGTTCGTAGCCAGGTACTCTATCCAACTGAGCTACGGGCGCGAGGGCGCGGATTATACCGAAGAATCACTCGCTTGGGAGACGACATGGCATTCGTGCTGGTGGTGAACCTGAGAATCAGGAAGGACAGCGTCGAGGAATTCATGGCCGAGTGCCTGAAGAACGGCAAGGCGGCGCGCGAAACCGAACCCGGCTGCCGGCAGTTCGACATCCTGCAGGATCCGGCCGATCCCACGCGCGCGATGCTCTACGAGGTGTACGACAGCGAGGCCGCGTTCGAGGCGCATCAGCAGACGCCGCACTTCAAGCACTATCTCGCCAATGCGCTCCAGTACCTGGAGTCGCGCGAGCGACAGGTGTTCCGCCGCGCCGCGCCCTGAGCGGTACAATCGCCGCCTTTTGCAGGGGGCGATGTGCAGATCGTTTGCCTGGACCTCGAGGGCGTTCTCGTTCCGGAGATCTGGATCGAGTTTTCGCGCCGCACCGGGATCCCGGAGCTCGCGCGCACCACGCGCGACGAGCCCGATTACGACAAGCTGATGCGCGGCCGGATTGCTCTCCTGCACCAGCACGGGCTGAAACTCTCCGACATTCAGGGCGTCATTGCCCGCATGCGCCCTCTCCAGGGCGCACGCCGGTTTCTCGACGATCTGCGCGCCAGAACGCAGGTCGTGATTCTCTCGGACACCTACTACGAGTTCGCCGCGCCGCTGATGGCGAAGCTCGGCCACCCCACGCTCTTCTGCCACGAGCTGGTGGTCGACAAGGCCGGCCACGTGACCGACTACCGGCTGCGGCTCCGCGACCAGAAGCGCGCGTCGGTCGAGGCCTTCCGCGCGCTGCGGTTCCACGTCATCGCCGCGGGCGACTCGTACAACGACACCAGCATGCTCGCCGCCGCGCACGCCGGGATCCTGTTCCGGCCGCCGGCGAAGGTCGCCGCCGAGTTCCCCCAATATCCCGTGGCGCGCACCTACGCGCAGCTCTCGCGCGCGATCGAGCGCGTCAGCCGAAAAGCGCTGCACCGGCCGCGCCGCCCGCCGCGAGGATCCAGAGCGGATTCAGCCGCGTCGCGTAGAGCGCCGCGGCCGACGCGCCGGCGATGAGGGCGTTTCGCCAGCCGATCCCCTCGGGCGTGGCGACGAGGTAGCCGCCGGCGAGGACCAGACCGGAAGTGACCGGCAGCAACGCGCGCTGCACGAGTGCTCGCCAGGGCGCGTCGCGAAATCGGTCCCAGATCGCGCCGGCCCACCACGCGGCCGCCGCCGAGGGCACGCAGATCCCCGCGAGCGCGACAAGCGCGCCGGCCAGCCCCGCCACCTTCCAGCCGATCAGCGACACGATCAGCACGTTCGGCCCCGGCGCGGCCTGCGACACGGCGACGAGCTGCGTGAACTCGGGCGCGCTTACCCAGGCGTTCGCGACAACGACGATGCGGTGCATCTCCGGCATGATCGTGCTGATCCCGCCCACCGCGAAGAGCGAGAGCAGCGCGAAGGTCAGGAAGAGCTCGGTCATCTAGACGAGCCGTTTCCGCGCTGCAAGAACCGCGAGTGCCACGGCAACTGGCAGCACCAGCAATAACGAGATTCGAAACACGCCCACGGCGGCGAAGCACGCCGCCGCAACCGCCAGCGCTACGGGCCTTTTCGCGATCGGCCTGGCGAGCTTGAGCGCCGTGCCGATGAAGAGCCCTCCCCCCGCGACCCCCACGCCCGCCACGACCGGCCGCACGACCGGGTGCGCCGCCCAGTCGGCGTACAGGAGCGCGAGCCCGAGCACCCAGGCGAAGGGCAGCGCCATCAGACCGAGGAAGCCGGCGATCGCGCCCGGCAGGCCGAACCAGCGCCGGCCGAGCACGACCGCGACGTTGGCGACGTTCGGGCCCGGAAGGAACTGGCACAGCGCGAGCACCTCGGCGAACTCCTGCGGCGAAAGCCAGCGCCGCTCCTCCACGAGCGCGCGGTGCGCCCAGGGCAGCACGCCGCCGAAGGCGCGCGCGCCGATGGAGAGGAATCCGATGAAGAGCTCGGTGAGGCTGCGCGGCGGAACCGGCGACGAAACCTTCGTTTCCGTCAAATCAGACACCCCAGTAGTCCAGCCCTTCCGGGAGCGGCTCGCCGTGCGCGAGCGAGGCGAGCTTGGCGTACTGCCCGCCCGCGTAGAGCAGCGGCTTGCCCTTGCTGCCCACGAGGATGCGCTGCACCTCGCCCAGGAACACGGTGTGCGTGCCGTGCGCGATCGACTTCACCACGCGGCAGTCGAAGCTCGCGAGCGCATTCACCAGCACCGGCGCGCCGGTCGCGAGGCGCGTCCAGTCGCGGGAGCGGAACCGCGCCTCGCCCGACTCCGCGCCGCTGAAGACGTTCGAGAGTTCCGAGTCCTCCGCACGCAGCACGTTCACGCAGAACGCGCCCGAGCGCGTGACCGCGCCGTGCGTCGCGGCACTGCGGTTGATGCACGCGAGCACCGTGGGCGGCTCGGCGGTCGCCGAGCACACCGCGGTCGCGGTCATGCCGAACCGGCGCCCCGCGTGCATCGCGGTCACGACGGTGACCGCGCCCGCGAGGCTGCGCATCCCGAGCTTGAACTGCGCTGCGCTCACCGGCGCGGAATCGTCCTTGTCCATCGGCCGCAGTTTAGCGCCCCCGCAGATTCACCATCACGATGCCCGCGCCTACGAGCAGCGCCGCCGCGGCGAACGCGCCGGAGAGCGGCTCGCCGAGGATCGCGACGCCGAAGAGCACCCCGAAGAGCGGGGTGAGGAACGAGAACACCGCGAGCCGCGCCGCCAGATACCGCGTGAGCAGCCAGAACCAGGCGAGATAGCTCGCGAAAGCGACGATCGCGCCCTGGTAGGCGAGGCTCGCCAGCGCGAGCGGTGTGAGCCGCACCACGCCCGGCTCGCCCATCAGGAGCGAGGCGGCCGGCAGCATGACCGCCGAGACTGCGAGCTGGTAGAGGAGCGTCTTCGTCGCGCTCGCGCGCGCGAGGCTCGTCGCGCGAATGAGGACGGTGGTCGCCGCCCAGAGTGCGGCAGCGATCACACCGAAGAGGTCGCCGATCGAGGCATTCCCCTCGTAAAAAGCCAGGGCGATGCCTGCGAACGCGAGTACTACGCCAGCCCACTGCCCGGGGACCAGGCGCTCGCCCTTCACGAACGCGTGCAGCCCGAGCGCGGTGAACACCGGCGCGAGATAGATGAATACCACCATGCGCGAGGCGCCGGTGTGCCCAAGCCCGGCGTAGATGAACACGAACTCGCCGCCGAACAGGAGCCCCGCCGCGACGCCGGGCCAGAAGGTGCCGTCACGGTTCGCGACCGGGATCTTCTTCCACAGAATCCACAACAGGAGGAGAAGCGTTGCCATCACGGACCGGATGCCCGACTGCATCACGAGCGACACGTCCGGCGCGGCGAGCTTGATCGCGACCTGCTGGAAGCCCCACAGGGCGGTGAGCAGCGTCATCAGCGCGAAGGCGGTGCCGTCGAGCGGCTGCCGCATCATAGCCGAATCCTATTCTGGCGATGGCAACAAGTCATTGGATCAATCAGGACCCCTCCTCTAGAGTTCGAGCTTTCTTCAATCGCTTGCAAGGAGTCGATAGATGCTTCAGAACCGCGAAGGACAGAGGGTACCCCAGGTCGTATTCCGCACCCGCGCCGGAAACGAATGGCGAAACGTCACCACCAACGAGATCTTCAGGGGCCGCACCGTGGTCGTGTTTTCGCTTCCCGGCGCGTTCACGCCGACGTGCTCCTCGACCCATCTGCCGCGCTACAACGAGCTCGCGCCCGCGTTCCGCGCGAACGGCGTGGACGAAATCGTGTGCCTGTCGGTGAACGACGCGTTCGTGATGAACGAGTGGGCGCGCGACCAGGAGTCGGACAACGTGAGGCTGCTGCCGGACGGCAATGGCGAGTTCACCGGGAAGATGGGGATGCTGGTCGACAAGGCCGACCTCGGCTTTGGCAAGCGCTCGTGGCGCTACTCGATGCTCGTGCGCGACGGCGTGATCGAGAAGATGTTCATCGAGCCCGAAAAGCCGGGCGACCCGTTCGAAGTTTCGGACGCGGACACGATGCTCGCGTACCTCAACCCCGGGGCGAAGAAGCCCGACCAGGTGGCAATCCTCACGCGCGAGGGCTGCGGCTTCTGCGCCAGGGCCAAGGCGCTGCTCACCGAGCTCGGCTACGACTACGCCGAGCTGACGCTCGATCACAAGGTGCGCACCCGGGTCGTGGGCGCGATCGCCGGCGCGCAGACCGTGCCGCAGGTGTTCGTCAACGGCGCGCGCATCGGCGGCTGGGAAGAGCTCCGGCGCTGGGCGCAAGAAGCCGCATGAGCGGCCTTTTCCAGGCCAGGCCGCTTAGAAAATCGTGTAGGCCCCGTCGATGACGAGGCTGTCGCCGGTGTGGTAGCGGCTCGCGTCGCTCGCGAGGTACACGGCGATGCCGGCGAAGTCCTCTTTCGCGCCCCAGCGCCGCAAGGGGATGCGCGGCAGCACCGCGCCGGCGAACCTGGAATCGGCAATGCCCGCGGCGGTCATCTCGGTCTCGATCCAGCCGGGCAGGATCGCATTGGCGGTGACGCCGTGGCGCGCCATCTCCACGGCGAGCGCGCGGATCATCGCGACGAGCGCGCCCTTGCTCGCGCCGTAGGCCTGCGCGCGCGCCGCGCCGTGCACCGCGGCGGTGCTCGCCATGGCGACGAGCCGCCCGCCCCGATCGCCGGCGTTCGATCGCTCGACCATGTGGCGCGCGGCGGCGCGAAGCGTGTAGAACGCGCCGTCGAGGTTGACCGACATCACGCGCCGCCATTCCTTCGTGGAGAGTTCGTGAAACGGCACGCGCGCCTGGCTCACGCCCGCGTTCGCGAAGCAGGCATCGATCCGTCCCATCGCCGCCAGCGCTTCGGCGAAGCGCGCCTGCACCTGCGCCTCGTCGGACACGTCGCAGCGCTGCGCGAGCACGCGCCGGCCGTATTGCTTCAGCCCTGCCTCCGCGGCCGCGTTCTTCTCGGGCCTGCCGCCCCAGATCACCACGTCCGCCCCCGCCGCGGCGAGCCCCTCGGCCATCCCGAGGCCGATGCCGCCGTTGCCGCCCGTGACGAGAGCGACCTTGCCGTTGAGGTCGAAGGTGCTTTTCACGTCAACGTCCCTGGAATCGGGGTTTGCGTTTCTCATTGAAAGCCCGAACCCCCTCTCTCCTGTCCTCCGTCCCGACCAGCTGGTTGTACGCCTCGATCTCGAAGCGGTAGCCGGTGAGGAGGTCCGTCTGCAGGCCGTAGTGGATCGACTTCTTCGCCTGGCGCACCGCGAGTGGCGCGTTCCCGGCGATCTGCCTCGCCGTGACGAGCGCTTCCTCGAGCACCTTTCCAGGCTCGCAGACGCGGTTCACGAGGCCCCACGCGAGCCCCTCTTCCGCGCTGAACGGCCGGGCCGTCATGATCAATTCCTTGGCGCGCCGCTCGCCGAGCGCGCGCGGGAGGTTCTGCGTCCCCGCGCCGCCCGGCATGATGCCGAGGCGAAGCTCGGAGAGCGCGAACGTCGCGTTGCGCGCGGCGTAGATGAAATCGCAGCAAAGCGCGGTCTCCAGCCCGCCGCCGTAGGCATGGCCGTTCACCGCCGCGACGAGCGGCAGCGGAAACTCCATCAGCGCGACGAACGCCTGCTCGAACACGACGTGCTGCGCGCGCCAGGTCTCGTCCGGCATCCCGTCGCGCTCCTTGAGGTCGGCGCCCGCGCAGAACGCGCGCTCGCCCGCGCCCGTGAGCACCACGCAGCGCACGTTCCCGGGATCGGCGGCGAGGCGCGGGAAGAGATCGAGCCACTCGCGGCTCATCTGCGTGCTGATCGCGTTCAGCACCTTCGGGCGGTCGAGCGTCACCACGAGCACGTGCTCGCCTTCGGCGCGAAGCGCGAGGGTGCAATAGGAAGGAAGCTGCCGGAGGTCCATGACGCAGGCGCGGATTATGCGCCGGGGCGCGGGGGAACGCACGGGGCGTCCGGCTGATCGATGTCAAATCCGCCTGGCGGCGAGGAGACGCGCCGCAGACCTACCGTTCCGCTGCCGGGTTGACGGGAAGCGCCGTGGTGTCCTTGATCCGCTCGAGCACGAAGTTGGAGCGGATGTCGATCACGCCGGGCTGCTTGAGGAGCTTGTCCATGATGAAGCGCGCGTAGTGGTCCAGGTCCTCGACCTGCACGCGCAACAGATAGTCCACGTCGCCGGTCATCGAGTAGCAGGCGATCACCTCGGGCCAGCTCGCAATCGCGCGCGTGAACTGGTCGACCGGCATCTTGCCCTTCTTCTCGAGCTTGACGGTTACGTACGCGAGCAGCCCCAGTCCTACCTTGAGGGGGTCGACGAGCGCCACGTACTGGCGGATGACGCCCGCCTCCTCCAGCGCGCGCACGCGGCGAAGGCACGGGCTCGGCGAGAGCGCGACCCGCTCGGCGAGCTCCTGGTTGGAGAGCCGCCCTTCGCGCTGGAGGATCTCGAGGAGGCGGCGGTCGGTACGATCGAGGGCCGGTTTTGGCATTTTATTGCCTTATTCTCCATTTATCGGGGTGAAATAGCAAGCCTATTGCGGTTATGAGGGCATACACTGGCAACTCGTGAGGGAGGCTGGATGAGCGCGGTTCTCAGGCCCGAAGCCCGGGCGTGCGAATTTCTTTCGGGTAACGAGGCCGCGGCGCGCGGCGCCTGGGAGGCAGGCGTGGAGCTCGCCGCCGCCTATCCCGGCACGCCCTCGACCGAGATCCTCGAGACGCTCGCGGGGCTCCCGGGCGTGTATGCCGAATGGTCCACCAACGAAAAGGTCGCGCTCGAGGTGGCGCTGGGCGCCTCGATGACCGGGCGGCGCGCGATCACCGCCATGAAGCACGTCGGCCTCAACGTCGCCTCGGACTCGCTCATGACGATGGGGCTCGTGGGCGTGAAGGCGGGCCTCGTGATCGCGGTCTCGGACGACGTGGGATTCAGCTCCTCGCAGAACGAGCAGGACTCGCGCTTCTGGGGCCGGTTCGTCCATCTGCCGGTGCTCGAGCCGGCCGATGCGGCCGAAGCGCACGCCATGACGCGCGACGCGTTCGAGCTCTCGGAGCGCTACGAGGTGCCGGTGTTGCTTCGCCTCACCACGCGCGTGTCGCACGTCAAGCGCTCGGTCGCGACCGGCGAGCGCGCGAGCCTCGATCCGCGCCGGCACGGCTACGAAAGAGACGCCGCGCGCTGGATCATCACGCCGAATCACGTCGGGAAGCGCCTCGAGCTGCGCGCGCGGCGCGACATCGCGCTCGGCAAGGAAGCGGCGCAGTCGGGCTGGAATGCGATTACGCCGGGTCGCGACCGGCGCATCGGCTTCATCGCCTCCGGGCCGGTCTGGCACGTGGTGCGCGAGGCGTTTCCGGACGCGCCGGTGCTCAAGCTGGGATTCTCGCATCCTTTGCCCTTGTCCCGGGCGAGAGCGCTGGCCGGGCAGTGCGAGCAGATTCTCGTCGTCGAGGAAGTCGAGCCGATCGTCGAGACCGAGCTCCGCGCCGCCGGGCTCGCGGTGCACGGCAAGGACGTGCTTCCGCTTCAGGGCGAGATCACGGTGCCGGTGCTGGAACGTGCGGTTTCGACGCTGCTCGGCAACGAGCCTTCGCAGGAGGCAGGCAGGACCCCCTCCCGGCTGTTTCCCCGCCCCCCCACGCTCTGCGCGGGATGCCCCTACAGCGGCGTTTACTTCTGGCTCGGGCAGGTGAAGGATGCGATCATCTGCGGCGACATCGGCTGCTACACGCTCGGCTGCGGCGAGCCGTGGAACGCCATGGACACGATCATCTCGATGGGCGCGTCGCTGGGCGTGGCGCACGGGATGGCGAAGGCCTTCGAGGGCGATCCCAAGGCAAGACCGGTGCTCGCGGTGATCGGCGACTCGACGTTCCTTCATACCGGGATGCCGGCGCTCGCCAACCTCGCCTACCAGGGGGCGAACGTCACCGTGCTGCTGCTCGACAACCGCTCTACCGCGATGACGGGCGGGCAGAACAACCCGGCCAACGGCCGCAGGCTTGACGGCAGTCCCGCGCCGCGGATCGATTTCGCGAAGCTCGTGCAGGCCCTCGGCGTACGGCCCGAGCGCACGCGCGTCGTGGACCCGTACGAGCTGCCGACCTTCCACAAGGTGCTGCGCGAGGAGCTGAAGGCGCCCGAGCTCTCGGTGATCGTCACCACGCGCCCCTGCGTCCTCACCGAGGACTTCGAGCGCCGCCGGCCCCTGAAGGTCGATGACGAGCAATGCAACGGCTGCGCGCGCTGCCTCGACGTGGGCTGCCCCGCGATCACCGTGCGCCGGCGCGAGCGCCAGACGCGCGCCACCGGCAAGGTGGTCGATCTCGCCTGGGTGCGCATCGAGCGCGCGATGTGCACCGGCTGCGATCTCTGCGCGAAGGCTTGCGCCCGCGGCGCGATCGTTCCGGCATGAAAACCTTCGATCTCATGGTCGCGGGAATCGGCGGGCAGGGCGTGATGACCGCCGCCGAGGCGATCGCGCGCGCCGCGCTCGCCGCCGGCCTGGAAGCGACCAAGACCGAAGTCACCGGCATGTCCCAGCGCGGCGGCGTCGTCTGCTCGCAGGTGCGGATCGCGCACGCCATCGAAGCGAGCGACATTCGCCCGGGCGACGCGCGCCTGCTCGTCGCGTTCGAGGCGGCGGAAGGGCTGCGCTGGTGCCACTACCTCGCCGCCGACGGCATTGCGATCGTCGACGCGTGGCGCGCCGTGCCTCCCATCGTCTCCTCGGGTGTTCACGATTACCCTCCGCACCCTGCCGAAGAGATGCGCGCGAAGGGAATCAGGGTGGTCGAGATCGAGGCGCGCACTATCGCCGAGGCGTCCGGCGACGTGCGGCTCGCGAACAGCGTCATGCTCGGCGCGGCCGCCGAGCTGTTGCCTTTCTCCGCGGACGATGCTCGACGCGAGGTGATGCGGCGGTTCGCCAGGGATCCCGACCTCCTGAGATTGAACGCCCGCGCTTTCGATGCCGGACGTGAAATTTTCCGACTGGGTGTGCTAAAACCGGCGGCGTGACCCGCCCTTCCCCGGACGCCGGCCGCGGCTGGCCTGAGCGCACCTTCAGCCACCGGCTGATGAGGCTCATGAACCTCATCGCGAAGCCCTTCTTCGCCCGCTACGCCGAGGAGCACGATCTCTCGATCAACGAATGGCGCGTGGTGATGCTGCTCGCGGCGCACCCGGGCCTCTCGGCGAGCGAGATCGCGGCGCGCACCGGAATGCTTCTCATGAACGTGAGCCGCGCCGTGCGCCGCCTTGAGCGAATGCGCCGCGTCCGGCGCGCCGCCGACCCGGCGGACGGACGGCGGTCGCTGCTCACGCTCACCGCGCGCGGGCAAGCTCTGTACGACCGGATTGCGCCCGCCGCCCGGCGCAGCGAGGAAGCCGTGCGCGCGCTGCTCGAGCCGCGCGAAGAGGCCGAGCTCAGCCGGTTGCTCGACAAGCTGCTCGAGGGCTATCCATCGCAGCGCAGCAACGATTCTCCTTGACACCCGAAGGCGAGATGCTAACAATCGTTAGCATCTGACCGCAGCCGCTCCGGGAGGGTGGGTGGCCGAGTCCCCCGCGATCGCACGTACCGCGCCGCTGCCGCCCATGCAACGCATGGCCGCGGACCATCTTGCGCGCAGCTTCCGGGAATGCGTGCCGGTGACGATCCACGGCGAGGCCGACGCGGAGGCGCTCGCTGCCCTGCGCACGCGGCTGAACACCGATCCGGCGCGAGCCGGCCGGCCACGCATCACGCTGACCCACCTGCTCGTCAAGGCGGTTGCACAGGCGCTGCGCGCGCACGAAGGCCTCAACGCGACGCTCGAGGGCCGCGAAGTGCGCTACTACGCGGACATCAACATCGGCGTCGCGCTCGCGCTCGCCGACGGACAGCTGGTGGTCCCGGTGCTGCGCAACGCTGACGCGAGGCCGTTGGGGGAGATCGCCGGCTCGATGCAACGCCTCGAGGAGCGCGCCGCCGCCGGCCGGCTCACGCTCGAGGACGTGCAGGGCGCGACCTTCACGGTATCGAACGGCGGCGTCGTGCCGAGCGCGCGCTGGACGACGCCGATCCTCCCGCTCGGGCAGGCGGCGATTCTCGGCGTCGGCGCATTGCACGAGGCGGCCGTGGCGCGAGACGGCGAGATCGTCGCGAGGCGCGTGCTGCCGACCAGCCTTACGTTCGATCACCGCTTCGTCAACGGCGTCCCGGCCGCGCGGTTCCTGGACGACGTGCACAACCTGATCGCCGGCGCGCATCGCATCGAGCTCGGCGAGTAATCGGAGAAACGGCATGCTCGTGGAAATCAGGGTTCCGGAAGTCGGCAACGAGGCAAAGGAGGCGATCCTGGTCGCGTGGCACAAGCAGCCGGGCGACGCGGTGGCGAAGGACGAGCCGATCGCCGACGTGATGACCGACAAGGTGAACGTTGAGATCGTCAGCCCGGCGGCGGGGACACTGAAGGAGGCGCGCGTCGCGCAGGATGACCCGGTCGCGATCGGCACCGTGATTGCGACGCTGGAGGTCGCGTCGTGAACGGGCAACTCGCCGAAGCGCGTGCGCGTGTCGCGGAAGACCGCGCGCTGCTGCGCGGCATGTACGAGCTGATGGTGCTGGCGCGCGAGATCGACCGCGTGGCCGGCAAGGCCGACGGCCACTGGCACGCGTGCGAGGGCGAGGAAGCCGTGGTCGCCGCCTGCTACTACGGCCTGCGCGAGGACGACTGGGTGGTGCCGCACTACCGCGGGATGCTCGCCGCCTCGAGCGCGCGTGCGGCCGACCTTCGGATGCTCCTCGCGGGGCTCACCGGCAAGGCCACCAGCCACACGCGCGGCCGCTACCGCTCCGACGTGTGCGGGCCGATCGAGCACCGCGTGATCGGCCTTTATTCCGGAGCGCTCGGCCCGACGCTCTCCTACGCGGCGGGCACCGCGCTCGCCGCGAAGCTCGACGGCCGCGAAGCAGTGACGGTGGCCGTGTTCGGCGACGGCACCTCGAACCGCGGCGATTTCCACGAGGCGGTGAACCTCGCGGCGGTGCTCAAGCTGCCGGTCGTGTACGTCTGCCAGAACAACCAGTTCGCGATCTCCACGCCCTCGAGCCGGGGCGTCGGCGCGCGCTCGATCGCCGACCGCGCTGCGGGGTACGGCATTCCGGGCATCGCGGCCGACGGCAACGACGCCATCGGCCTGCGCGCGGCCCTCGAAGTCGCCATCGAACGCGCGCGCCGCGGCGAAGGACCTTCGCTCATCGAGGCACTCACCTATCGCGTGGCGGGGCATCTGGTTGCGGATCCGGCCGGATATCGCGCGAAGGAAGAAGTCGACGCCTGGCGCGCGAGAGATCCGATCGCGCGGCTGCGGCGCCATCTGCGCGATTGCGCAATGCTTTCCGAGGGGGACGACGAACGGCTGGCACAGGAAACAAGAGCGAGAGTCGACGCGGCGATGGCGCAGGCGGGCGCCGACCCGGAGCCGGCCGCGGACGTGCTGGGGCTCGGACAGGTGTTCGCGCGGAGCGCCGCATGAAGCGCCAGACCATGCAGGAGGCGATCGTCGCCGGGATCGCCGAGGAGATGCGCCGCGACCGCGACGTGTTCATCATGGGCCTGGACATCGGGCGATTCGGCGGGCCGCTCAACTCCTGCAAGGGCCTGTGGGAGGAGTTCGGCGAATCGGGACGCGTGATCGACACGCCGATCTCCGAGGGCGGCATCGTGGGGGCGGGCGTGGGCGCGGCGCTCGCGGGCAAGCGCCCGATCGTGGACATCATGTTCCTCGAGTACCTGCCGCTCGTGATCCAGCAGCTCGGCTGCGACGGCGGCGCGATGCATTACTACTCGGACGGCAAGGCGCGCGTGCCGCTGGTGGTGCGCGCGAAGTACGGCGTCGGGCCGTATCACGGCCACGCCTACGACTACCACGCGTGGCTCATGCAGACGCCCGGCGTCAAGATCGCGGCGCCCGCGACCGCCTACGACGCGAAGGGGCTGATGAAGGCGGCGATCCGCGACGACAGCCCGGTGCTCTTCATGGAGCACATGGCGCTCTACCACGGCCAGCGAGACGAAATTCCCGAGGACGACTACGTGATTCCGCTCGGGCGCGCGCAGGTGAAGCGCGCCGGGCGCGACGCGACCGTCATCGCCTCCGCCGCCATGGTACGCAAGGCGCTCGCGGCGGCGCAGGTCCTCGCAAAGGACGGCATCGAGATCGAGATCGTCGACATGAGGACCGTCGTCCCGCTCGACGAGGCGACGATCCTCGAATCCGTCACGAAAACCGGCCGCGCGCTGGTGGTGCAGGAAACCGTGCGCCTCGGCGGCTCGACCGGCGAAATCGCCGCGATGATCGGCGAGCGCGCGTTTCGCGAGCTCAAGGCGCCGGTCAGGCGCCTCGGCACGGACTACGTGCCGATGCCGTTCGCGCGCAGCCTGGAGAAGCTCGCTGTTCCCGACGACGCCGCGATCGGCGCCGCCGTTCGCGAGCTTGTGGCGTCGTAGAGCCATGAAGGAATTTATCGAGGGAGGACTGACCATGTTTGCAAGACTGCTTGCCTGCTTCTTTCTGGCCGCGGCCTCGTTCGCGTCGCCCGCCCAGGCCCAGACGTCCTTCAGGATGGCGTACGTCGCGCCGCCCGGCGCCTGGGGACCGATCGCCGACCGCTATGCGCAGACTGTCGCCGAGCTCGCCAAGGGCGAGATCAAGGTGCAGGGCGTGGGCGGAGGGCAGCTCGGCAGCCTGCCGCAGAACTACGCCGGCCTGAAGACCGGCCAGATCGACATGATCCTCGCCGACACCGGAACGCTGGGGCTCGCGCGCGGCGGCCGGGACCTGAACGCCATGTTCGCGCCCTACGCGTTTCGCGACCAGGCGCACTTCCGCGCTTTCATCGGCTCGAAGACGTTCCAGGAGATGCTCGCCCCGGCTGAGAAGGAAGGCGGATTCAAGTACGTCGGCTACGTTTCCGACCGCACGCCGCGCCAGCTCACCACCACGAAGACGAAGGTGATGCGGCCCGAGGACCTGAAAGGGCTGAAGCTGCGCGTTCCCGAGACGCCTACCACGCTGGAGGTGTTCAAGGCCTGGGGCGCATCCCCTACGCCCGTCGCCGCTGCCGAGATGTACATGGCGCTCAAGCAGGGCGTGGTCGACGGCCAGGAGAACGGGTTCGACGCAATCGCCGGCGCCAAGCTCTACGAGGTGCAGAAGTACGCGATTCGCATCGACTACGTGCACTCCGGCCTCATGGTGCTGATGGCTGCCGACAAGTGGTCGAAGCTCGCTCCGGCGCAGCAAAAGGCCATGCAGGATGCGGCCGCGCAGACCGAGCAGTGGGCCACGAAGTGGACCTGGGAGGTCGTCGCCAAGGCCATGGACGTGATCCGCAAGGCTGGAATGGAGATCGTCGAGCCGGATCTCGCGCCGTTCAAGAAAGCGGCGGCCGACGCGCTCGCGACGCTCGACGGCAAGGTCTGGTCCAAGGGGACGCTCGAGCGCATCCAGGCGGTGAAGTAGCGCCGCCGCGCGGCCATGCTGCGCCTGCTCGACCGCGCGGTGGAGGGCGCGATCGCGCTGATCGCGCTCGCCCTCGTCTCCACCGCCTTCGGGCAGGTGGTCGCGCGCTACGCGTTCTCGCGCCCGTTCACCTGGATGCTCGAGCTCGACGTGCTGCTGCTCGTGTGGCTGACGCTTCTTTCGGGGTACGTAGGCGTGCGGCGCGGCACGCACATGGCGAGCGATTTCGCGCTCGGGCGGCTTTCCGCCGCCGCCCGGCGGCGGCTCGCCCTGGCGTCGCAGCTGCTTTGCGCCGCGTTCGTGGCGCTCGCCGGCTGGAAGAGCTTCGAGATCATCGACGCCATGGAAGGCATGGCGTTCGTCTCGATCCCGCTCGGGCAGCCGGCGCTCTACTGGTCGCTGCCGGTCGGCATGGGCCTGATGCTCGCGGCGATCGCCGCGGAGATCGTTCGGCTGATGCGAGGTCGCGCGCGGTGAGCGCGCCGCTCCTCCAGTTCTGCGTGCTGCTCGGCGCGTTCATCGGCTTTCTCGCCCTGGGCGTGCCGGTGTTCTTCGCCATGGGGCTCGCCTCGCTCGCCTTCATCGCCGCCACCGGCGGGCAGGTACCGCTGAACGTGCTCGCCTCGACGCTGGTGCAGGGAATCGATTCGTTCGCGTTCCTCGCGATCCCGTTCTTTCTGCTCGCGGGCGAGCTCATGAACACGGGCGGGATCACCCGGCGGCTGCTCGCCTTTTCCTCGGCCCTCGTGGGGCACGTGCGCGGGGGACTCTCGCACGTCGCCATCGTAGCGAGCATGGTGTTCTCGGGCGTCTCCGGATCCGCGGTAGCGGACGCTTCCGCGATCGGCTCGGCGCTGATTCCCGCGATGAAGAACGACCGCTACGCGCCTGAATACGCCGCCGCGGTGGTGGCGGCGGCCGCGACCATGGGACCGATCATCCCGCCCTCGATCGCGTTCGTGGTCTACGCGCTGGTGGCGGAGGTTTCGATCGGGAGGCTCTTTCTCGCGGGCGCCGTGCCCGGCATCCTCATGGGCGCGTGGCTGCTCGCGACCGCGAGCTGGATCGCGCATCGCCGCGGGTTTCCCTACTCGGCCCGCGCGTCGCTTGCGCGGATCTTCGCGACGTTCCGCGACGCGCTGCTCGCGCTCGCGATGCCCGTCATCATCCTCGGCGGCATCGTAGGCGGCGTGGTGACGCCCACCGAGGCGGGCGCGATCGCGGTGGTGTATGCCGCCGCGGTGGGCTCCCTCGTCTACCGCGAGCTCAGGATCCGCGACCTGTGGCGCATCGTCGGCGAATCCGCCGTGGCCTCGGGTCTCGTGCTGCTGATGCTCGCCGCCTCCGGGACGTTCTCGTGGCTGGTAGCGAACATGGCGATCGGCGAGCTGCTGGTGAAGCTCTTCACCTCGCTCACCGACAGCCGCTGGGTGATGCTGGTGGTCATCAACGCGTTCTTCCTCGTCTGGGGGCTCGCGCTCGAGCCGCCGGTCGCGCTGGTCACCATGGTGCCGCTGCTCGTGCCGGTGGCCAACGCCTACCAGATCGACCTGGTGCACCTGGGCGTGGTCGTGGTGCTGAACCTGATGATCGGCCAGCTCACGCCGCCCTCGGGCGTGGTGACCTTTCTCACCGCGCAGATCGCCGGCGCGCCGATCGCCGCAGTGTTCCGCGCCGCAGCGCCGTTCGCCGCGGCGCTGATCGCGGTACTCGTGCTCGTTACCTTCGTGCCGGCGCTGGCGCTGTGGCTGCCTGATCTCCTGATGTCCAAATGAGGAAAGCGCCATGAATCGACGATTCGAAAGCAAGATCGCAGTCGTGACGGGCGGCGCGAGCGGGATCGGGCTCGCCACGGCAAAGGCTTTTGCACGCGAGGGCGCCAACGCGATCGTCGTGGACGTCGCCACGAAAGACGTTGGTGTGCCGGTTTTCACGGCCGACGTGACAGACGCGGAAGCGGTACGTTCGACGTTCCAGGCGATCGCGAGCGAATTCGGCGGCATCGACATCCTCGTCAACAACGCCGGCATCGGCACGCCGGTCGCCGTCGAAGGCATGTCGCCCGAGGAGTGGCGGCGCGTGCTCGCGGTGAACCTGGACGGCATGTTTCATTGCACCCAAGCCGCGCTCCCGGCGATGAAGGCGCGCCGCGGCGGCGCGATCGTCAACGTCTCGTCGCTCGCGGGAAAGCGCGTGTCGTTTCACGGCGGCGCGAATTACACGGCGTCCAAGGCCGGCGTGCTCGGATTCACGCGGCACTGCGCCTTCGAGCTCGCGATCCATCGCATCCGGGTAAACGCGGTCTGTCCGGGGCCCGTGCTGACGCCGATGGTCGAAAGACACAACTCGCCCGGGCAGACCGCGGCGATCGCGCTAAGCGTGCCGCTCGGGCGCTGGGTGATGCCCGAGGACGTCGCCGAGGCGATCCTGTTCCTCGCGAGCGACGCCGCGGCGATGTGCACCGGCAGCACGATCGACGTAGACGGCGGGCTGATGGTCTCGAACGGCCAGCCTTACGCAGAGTACTTCGCGCGCCGCGGCTCTAGCGTCCCTCCGGCTTCGCTCCCGTGAGCGCGATGATGCGGCGGTAGCGCTCGATGTCCCTGCGCACCCACGCTTCCAGCTCCGCCGGCGTGCCCGGCGCCGCGTCCACGCCGACCCCCGCGAGCCGATCGGTAACGGCCGTCGTCTTTAGGGCTGCCACGATCGAAGCGTTCAGCTTCGCCACGACCTCCTTCGGCGTCGCGGCGGGCGCGAGGATGCCGTACCAGTTGAGCAGGACGAATTCCGGGTAGCCCGACTCGGCGAAGGTCGGGATTTCGGGCGCGACCGTCGCGCGTTTCGGGCCGGTGACGGCGAGCGCGACGAGCTTTCCGGCGCGTGCGTGGCGGATGCCGTTCGCCGCTACGATGAACATCAGCTTCACCTGACCGCCGAGCAGGTCCGCCGACGCGGGCCCGCCGCCCTTGTAGGGCACGTCGAGAATGTCGATTCCGGCCATCCGCTTCCACCATTCGAACCCCAGGAAATGCGGGCTCGAGGTTCCGAGCGAGGCGAAGCTGAGCTTGCCGGGACTGGTCCTTGCCGCCGCGACGACTTCGGCGAGCGTCTTCGCGTTGGCCGAGGGGTGCGCGACGAGCATCAGCGGCGAGGTCGAGACCTGGGCGACGAACGCGAAGTCCCTCAGCGAGTCGTAGGGGAGCGGCGCGCCGAAGGCCGCATTGATCGAGTGGAAATCCGTCGTCAGAAGCAGCGTGTGACCGTCGGGCGCCGAGCGCGCGAGCGCCTCGGTGGCGATGACCGAGTTGCCCCCCGGCCGGTTCTCGACCAGCACCGGCTGCCCGAGGTCTTTCGCCAGGTGCTCACCGAGCGCGCGCGCCGCCACGTCGGTGCCGCCACCCGGAGGAAACGGCACCAGGATCCTGAGCGGTTTCGATGGAAAGGCCTGCGCGGACGCCGCGTGCGCCGCGAACAGCAATCCTGCGAAAACGAGCTTCAACCACGGGAAATGCATCGCGCTTCCTCCTTGAGAGCAATCTTGTCCGTCTTGTTTACCGAAGTCTTGGGCAACGCGTCCTTGATTTCGATGCGCGCCGGAACCTTGTATTTCGCTAAGTTGGCGCGACAATGGTCGAGCAGCTCGCCGGCGCCCGCTCGCGCCCCGGGGCGCAGCGCCACGAAGGCGACGACGATCTCGCCGCGGTACGCATCCGGCGCCCCGACCGCGGCGGCTTCCATGACTGCCGGGTGCAGATGCAGCACCTCCTCGACCTCGCGCGGGTAGACGTTGTAGCCGCCCACGATCACCATGTCCTTCTTGCGATCGCGGATGTACAGGTAACCGTCGGCGTCGAATTCGCCAATGTCGCCGGTATAGAGCCAGCCCTCGCGCAGCGTCTGCGCGGTCTCGTCCGCCAGATTCCTGTAACCGCGCATGAGTTGCGGGCCGCGCGCGCGGATCTCGCCGCGCTCGCCCGCCGGCAGAACGCGCGTGCCGGTTTCGACGTCGACGATCTGGATCTCGGTCTGCGGCACCGCAATGCCCACCGAACCCGGCTTCGCCACGCCGCCGGCCGGGTTGAAGGCGAGCACCGGGCCGGCCTCGGTCTGACCGTAACCCTCGTACACCGGCGCGCCGACCGCGGCCTGCCAGCGCCGCAGCGTCTCGGCCGGGAGCGGCGCGGCGCCCGAGTAGCACGTGTGCACGCTGCTCCAGTCCGTGCCGGCGAACCTCGGATGCGCGAGCAGTCCCGTGAATACCGTCGGGCTGCCCGGAAACACCGTGATACCCTCCCGCTCGACGATCGCAAGCACCTCCTGTGGCGCGTAGCGCCGCAGGATCACGAGCGTTCCCGCGCAGTATGCCGCGAGGAACAACCCCATCGCCATCCCGTAGGCGTGCGAGATCGGCATCATGCACAGAACGCGCTCGCCCGCGCGCGTCGGCAGCAGTCCTTCGCGCTGCGATACGTTCATCGCCACCGAGCGGTGCGCGAGGTTGACGCCCTTCGGCCGCCCGGTCGTGCCGCCCGTGTACTGAAGGAGCGCGAGCGAATCCGGGTCGGGAAACGGCGGCAAGCCGTCCATCTCCTTGCCCGGCGACAGGATATGCCTGACCCGCGCTCCTGCCGCGATCCGTTCCGTCTCCGGATCGGGGGCATCATGCACGACGAGCGCAAGCGGCGCCGCATCCTCGAGAATGGCCGCGAGCTCGCGCGGCGTGTGCAGGGGATTCAACGGCACATGCTGCGCGCCCGCGGCGAGGATGCCGAACGCGGCGACGCAGGCGTCGATCGAGTTGTCGAGCAGCGTCGCCACGCGCTCGCCGCGCGCACCCAGACGCTCGAGCGCGCGCGCCAGGCCGCCCACCCGCGCCAGGTACTCCGCGTAGGCGAGCCTTCGACCCTCGAAGACCAGCGCTTGCGCCTGCGTCGCGCGCGCCGCGGCGTCGGCGAGCATGTGGACCACCGTGGGGTAGACGCGCGGCAGGGATGCGCTCATGCGGCGCCGCGCGGCAGGCTTGGTTTCATCAGCATGGGGCCGTGGAACAGCAGATAGCCGAGGAACGCGGCGGACCACGCGAACCCCGAGGCGGCGAGCGCCCAGGTGCCCGGCTCGTGGACCGAGTAAGCGAGCCGCAGCAGCGCCGCCGCGAAGACCAGCAGGAAAGCGCCCTGCATCGCCGGCGAGGCGCGCAGCGGCCGCCCGGTGTGCCGCAGCGCCACGCGCGTGAGCAGCCCGATCTTGAGCATCCCGTAGGCGCCGAGCGTGAACGCGTGCACCCACGCGTCGCGGGGCAGCGCGGGCGCGAGCTCCGCGGCCGCACGCAGGACGAGCGCCACGATCAGCCACGCGTACCCGAGATGGACGCACCACAGGAGCGGCTCGCTCCCCGTTCGCCAGCCGCGCCAGCGCGCGAAGCGCCAGGCGTGGACCGCGGCCGCGAGCAGCGCCGCGGCCGCCACCCACGGCGCCGGAGCGCCGGCGAGATCGCAGCCCGCGAAGGCGAGCATGGCAGCCGCGGTCGCGTACTCGAGCGGCCTCAGGATCGCCGCCGCGCGCTCGCCGCGCCCGAGCAGCCAGCGGCGGGTGAACGCCGGGATGAAGAGCCCGCCGTAGAGCGTGAACAGGAACGTGAGCGCGTGCAGCGCGAGCAGCAGCGCCCAGCGCGAATCGGCGTCCGCGCCGCGAGCCTGCGCGAGGTGATAGAGCACGTTGGCAACCGCGAACGCGGCGAGCGGCAGCAGCGTCCAGTAGAAGAGCTCCCGTCTCGCATCCGCCACCGCGCGCATGAGAAGCAGCCCGAGCAGCGGAAAGAGCGCGCCGTCCGCGAGCAGCACGACCGCGGTCGGCAGCCAGGGCGCGAGCAGGAACGCCACCCGGCCAGCGAGCCAGAGCGCCGCGAGCGCGGCGAGCGGCGCGCCGCGCACCTCGTTCGCCCCCGCCCAGCTCGGCAACGCCGTGAGCAGCACGCCGCAGACCAGAGCGCCGGCGAAGCCGAACAGCATTTCGTGCGGATGCGCGTGCGGCTGCGGCAGCGCGAACCCCAGCAGCAGCGCGAGCGGCCCGTAGGCCGCGCCGGCAAGAAAGAACGGCCGGAAGCCGCTCGACCAGAGCGGGTGGACGTTTCGCGCCTTTACTCGCTCGCCGCCTTCCGCCGTCATGAATCGATGATGACACGAAAATCTTTCCGCAGGCTTCGCGCGGCCGACGGGTCGCTCATCCTGCCCGGCGCGCACGACGCGCGCGCCGCGATGGGCCTCGACGACGCCAGACGCCGTATCAGACTACCTCGACGCGAGCACGGTGCCCTGGGGCGTTCGCAAGGCGTTCGTCGCGGGTGAGAAGGGGCGCGTCGAGCGCTTCCGCAAGCGCGATATACACCGCGTCATACGCCGACAGATTGTCGCGCAGCTCCCAGACGCGCGGCATCAGGAAGTCGTGCGGATAGCGGGTGAGCGCGAGGCCCGCGAGGTCGTCGAGCGCAGCGCGACAGCGCTCTGCGCCCACTTCACGCGCGAGAGCGTAGCGGCGGAGGACCTGCGCGACTTCGACGTCGAGCAGATGGGGCGCGTGCAGCGTTTCGCCGGGATCGAACAGGCGTTTCTCGAGCGCCACGCCGGTCGGCATCCGCAGGAGCACCTCGAGAACCACCGAGGCGTCGGCAACGATCACCGGCTGTCGCGTTCGATGCGCACCGCGCGCGCCGGAGGAACCGACGGGGTCACCGCGGCGCGACCCTGCAGTCTCTGCCGCAACTCCTCGATCGACGGCCGTTCGGCGACGCGCCGCATCTCCTGCAACAGGTATTCGGAGAGCGTCATGCCGGCGAGCGCCGCGCGCGCCTTGAGCCGCCGGTGCAGCTCGTTCGGCACGTTCCGGATCTGGACCATCACTGACATGCTACGAGCATAGGAACATGTGCACCACATGTCAACCGCCAGGCGCCACCTTGGTCTCGATCGCGCGCGGATTGCCGATATCGGCCGCGCTTGCCCGCGCGCTGTGAAGCACCGACGAGAGCATGGCCATGTCCTGTTCGGTGATTGTGATCTTAGGAACTCAACTTCCTGATCCGTCCGCTCAAACATGACATTCGGCGGGAAGCGCTCACGGTTCCGTTTGACTGAAAAAGAGCTCGGGTAGGCACTCCATGGAGGTCGGCCAAGTCCGCATCGAGCATGATCTTTGGCCCGCGCACGAGCAGGGTCCTTGATGCAACGCTTTCGACAGGGAAGGAACGAGCATTCACGGCGTTTCCCGAACACCGCAGAAACGACGCGCACGTTGACTTAACGCCACCTCGCCGCCGAGCTTAGGCCCAGATAGGTCTCGATCACGCGCGGGTTGCCGGCGAGATCGGCCGCAGCGCCTTCGAGCACGATGCTGCCGGTCTCGAGCACGTAGCCGTAGTCTGCGACCTGCAGCGCCGCGCGGGCGTTCTGCTCGACGAGCAGCATCGAGACGCCGGTCTTCTTCAGATCGGCGATGATGCGGAAGATGTCGCGAACGACGCGCGGCGCAAGACCGAGGCTCGGCTCATCCAGCAGCAGCAGGCGCGGTTTCGCCATCAAGGCGCGGCCGAGCGCGAGCATCTGGCGTTCGCCACCCGAGAGCGTGCCGGCGAGCTGGCGCGCGCGCTCCTGGAGGCGCGGAAATCGCGCGTAGACCGCGGCGAGGTCGGCGGCGATCGCCTGCGCCCCTTCGCCGCGGCGGTGAAAGGCCCCGAGCAGCAGGTTGTCCGCGACGCACAGTTCGGCGAACAGCTCGCGGCGCTCCGGCACGAGGCACATGCCGCGCGCGACGCGCGCCTCGGTCTGGACGCCCTCCAGCGATTCGCCCGCGTAGCGCACCGAGCCGCGGCAGGCGAGCAGCCCCATCACCGCGCCGAGGAGCGTGGTCTTGCCGGCGCCGTTGGGGCCGATCACGGTGGCGATCGCGCCCTCGGCGACGCGCAGGCTCGCGCCGTGCAGCGCCTCGACCTTGCCGTAGGCGACCGAGAGACCCGCGACTTCGAGCGCGGCGCTCATTCGATGCCGCCCAGATAGGCCTCGATCACCGCGGGGTCGCGCTGGACCTCGGCGGGCAGCCCCTCGGCGATCTTCTCGCCGAAGTCCATCACCACGAGCCGGTCGACGAGACCCATCACGAATTCCATGTCGTGCTCGACGAGCAGGATGCTCATGCCCTCGGCGCGCAGCCGCCGCAGCAGCGCCGCGAGCGCCTGCTTCTCCTGATACCGCAGCCCGGCCGCGGGCTCATCGAGCAGCAGCAGCACGGGGTCGGCGGCGAGTGCCCGCGCGATCTCCACGAGGCGCTGCTGGCCGAGCGGCAGGCTCCCCGCAGCTTCGGCGAGGTGCGCGGCCAGCCCCACGCGCTCCACCTCGCGCGCCGCCTGCGCGAGGAGCTGCCGCTCCTCGCGCCGCTCGATTCGCAGCATCGCCGCGACCGTGCCCTTTTCGCCGCGCAGGTGCGCGCCGATGGCGACGTTTTCCAGCACCGACATCGCGCCCACCAGGTTCACGTGCTGGAAGGTGCGCGCGATGCCGCGGCGGGCGATGGCGCGCGCCGGCAGCGCGTCGATGCGCTCGCCCCGGAAGCAGATCTCGCCTCCGTCGGCGGGCAGCACGCCGGTCACCAGGTTGAACACCGTGCTCTTTCCGGCGCCGTTCGGGCCGATGAGGCCGAGGATCTCGCCGCTTTTCATCTCGAAGGAGAGCGCGCGCACGGCCGCCAGGCCGCCGAAGCTCTTGCCGAGCGCGCTCACGCCGAGCAGCGTCTCGCCCGCCGCCGGCCGCGTGCGGCGCGCGAGCTCGGGCGCCCCGGCGACTGCGGGC
>JBBINV010000048.1:0-27876 GCA_037443705.1 Betaproteobacteria bacterium
GTGTAGATCTCTCTCGGGTCGAATTGCCTGAACACCGCTGCATCCATGATCCTGCGCCCGAGCTTCACCCCCCTCAGAAGAGTCGCGAGGTCCTCCTCGTGCGAGAGGAACTGCGGGTCGATCCTCGGCGCGGCGAGCGGATCGGCGCTCGCCAGGCCCACCGTGCCGCGGCTCTTCGGGCGGAGCACGCACACATGGAGCGAGTATCCGTGCCCGAGATGGGGCTTTCGCGCGTGGTCGTCCACCAGCGCCACCACGAAATGGAACTGCACGTCCGGACGCGTTGCCGCGGGATCGGTCCGCACGAAGGCGCCCGCCTCCGCGTAGTTGCTCGTGAGCATCCCGCGCCGCTCGCGCCGCCAGCGCGCGATCTCGCGCAGGAGGCGCACGCCGCCTCCGAACGAGAAACCCATCAGGTCCGCAGAGTCGACCTTGTAGAGCAGGATGAAATCGACATGGTCATGCAGATTCCGCCCGACCCCCGGCAGATCACGCAGGACCGGAATTCCGTGGCGCTCGAGCTCCGCCGCGGGCCCGATGCCCGAAAGCATCAGGAGCTGCGGCGACTGGAACGCGCCGGCACAAAGAACGACGGCGCGCTTTGCCTTGACCAGGGACCGGTCCCGAAGCGCGACGCCCGTGGCGCGTCCCGATTCCAGGATGACTTTCATGACCCTCGCATTGGTCAGGATCCTCAGGTTCGGGCGCTTTCGCACTTCCGGCGTGAGATAGGCGCGCGCGGCGGACCAGCGCTCGCCGTCCTTCTGCGTCACCTGGTACCACCCCGCGCCCTCCTGCTGAGCGCCGTTGAAGTCCGGGTTGCGCCGGAGGCCGACCGAGTCGCACGCTTCGAGGAACCTTGCGGCGAACGGATTGGGGCTGCGAATGTCGGCGACGTTGAGCGGACCGTCGGCTCCGTGCAGCGCGTCGCGCAGCCGCTCGTTCGCCTCCGCGCGCTTGAAGTACGGGAACACGTCCGCCCAGCTCCAGCCGCGGCAGCCCGCCGCCGCCCAGTCGTCGTAGTCGGCGGGATGGCCGCGCATGTAGATCATCGCGTTGATGCCCGAGGATCCGCCGAGCATCCGCCCGCGCGGCTGGTATCCGCGCCGGCCGCCGAGCGCCGCCTGCGGTTCGGTCTCGAACGCCCAGTTCCGCCAGCGCGAAGGCACGAACAGGCCCGCGCCGAGCGGCACGCGGCACAGCACGTGGTCGTCCGGCGGGCCCGCCTCGATCAGGCACACGCGCGCCTGCGGGTCGTCGGAGAGCCGCCGCGCCGCCGCGCAGCCGGCCGAGCCCCCTCCTGCGACGACGAAGTCGGCCTCGATCAAAGGGACTTGGCGCGCTCGCGCAGGACGTACTTCTGAATCTTGCCCGTAGCCGTGGTCGGCAGCGGCCCGAACACCACCTTCTTCGGCACCTTGTAGCGCGCGAGGTTCTCGCGGCACCACCGGATGTACTCCTCCTCGGTCGCGCTCGCGCCCTCCTTCAACTGCACGAACGCGCACGGCGTCTCGCCCCATTTCTCGTCGGGGCGCGCCACCACCGCCGCGAGCTGCGTCGCCGGGTGCTTGTAGAGCGCGATCTCGACCTCGACCGAGGAGATGTTCTCGCCGCCCGAGATGATGATGTCCTTCTTGCGGTCCTTGATTTCCACGTAATTCGTCGGATGCCAGACCGCGAGGTCGCCGGTGTGCATCCAGCCGCCCGCGAACGCCTCGGCGGTCGCCTTCGGGTCCTTGAGGTAGCCGAGCATCACGGTGTTGCCGCGCACCAGGATCTCGCCCACGGTCTTGCCGTCCCTGGGCACCGGCTTGCAGCTGCGCGAGTCGGCGACGACGTGGCCGTCCACCACCTGGTAGCGCACGCCCTGCCTCGCCATTTCGACGCTTCGTTCCTCCAGGCTCAGCCCTTTCCAGCGCTCCTGCGGCGCACAGAGCGTGGACGGACCCTGAAGCTCGGTCATGCCGTAGATGTGGAGCACCTCGAACCCGAGCGCTTCCATCGCCTTGATCACCTTGGCGGGCGGCGGCGAGCCCCCGGTCATGATGCGCACCGGCTGCGAGAACCTGCGCCGCTGCTCCTCGGGCGCGGTGACGAGCATCGTGAGCACGGTGGGCGCGCCGCACATGTGCGTGACCCCGTGCCCCACGATCATCGAGAAGATCTGCGCCGGGTCCACCGCACGCAGGCACACGTGCGTGCCGGCCATCGCGGTCACCGACCAGGGATAGCACCAGCCGTTGCAATGGAACATCGGCAGCGTCCACAGGTACACCGGATGCGCAGGCATCGCCCAGGCGAGAACGTTGCCTGCCGATTCGAGGAACGTGCCGCGATGGTGGTAGACGACGCCCTTCGGCCGCCCTGTGGTGCCGCTGGTGTAGTTCAACGCAATGGGGTCGGACTCCGAACGGGGCGGCGACCATGCGAACTCCGGATCTCCGGATTCCAGGAATTGCTCGTATTCGACCGAACCCAGCCGTTCCCCCGGACCCGTGTAGAGCGGATCGTCGTTGTCGATGACGAGGATCCTGCGCTTCAGCGCCTTCAGCGCCGGCCCCGCCACGGCCGCGAACACCCGGTCGGTGACGAACACCTTGGCCTCGCCGTGCTCGAGGATGTAGGCCACGGTATCGGCGTCGAGCCGCGTGTTGATCGCATTCAGCACCGCGCCGAGCATCGGAACGCCGTAGTGCAGGTCCAGCATCGCCGGTACGTTCGGCAGCATCGCCGCGACCACGTCGCCACGCCGCACCCCGCGCTTGCGCAGAGCGGAGGCGAGCCGCAGCGCGCGCTCATGGAACTGCGCGTAGGTGATGCGCGCCTTGCCGTGGACGACCGCAATGCGGTCCGGGTAGATCTCGGCCGCCCGCGGCAGAAAGCTGACCGGAGTGAGCGGCGCGTAGTTGTGCGGGCCCGGCTCGAGCCCCTCCCATTTGTTTCCAGTCTTCCTGCTCCGCATCGGAATCCTCCCCCTTCGAGTCTAACGAATCATTCGCCGAACCGGCTCAGCCGCGCCCGGTCGAGCACGGTGATGCGCCCGTACGACAGCCTGACGATGCCGGCGTCCCTCAATGCCGCGAGCGCGCGATTCACGCGCTGGCGCGACACACCGGCGATGTACCCCAGCTCTTCCTGAGATATCTCGATGCCGAGCTCGGCGGCCGGATAGAGAATCGGGTTGAACATCTCGCCGAGCGCCGCCGCCACGCGACCCTGCAGCGACAGGAGTCTGGCATGCTCCTTCGCCCCCATCAGCTGGCCGAGGCGCTCGTTGAGCTGCGCGAGCACCGCACGGTTGAAAGGGATGCTGTGATCGAGAAGCCAGTGGAAGCACTCTTCCCCGACGAACGCGACGGCAGATCGCCGCAGCGCGATGACGTCGTACCGTCTGGGCTCGCGCTTGAGCACGGACCCTTCCCCGAACCAGGAGCCCGCCGGAATGCCCGCGAACGTCACCGACTTGCCGCCTGCGGAAATGCTCGAGAGTTTCACGAGGCCGCTCACCACGCCCAGCCACGCGCTGGAGCGCTGGCCCTTGCGGCAGACGTAAGCGCCGGCCTCGAACTCCTGCACGCGGACTGAATCGCGGACCTTCCGTGCGTGCGCGGGCGCGAGATTCCTGAACCAGGCGCTGGCGGCGAGAAACGCGTCAAGATACGGACCGATCCGCCGGGCAACCGCCTGCTGCCTTCGCATGTTCACCATGGTGCGCCGCAATATAGTCGCGCCCTGCATTATGCGACTGTCGCAAAAGTGATATTGTCCCCGCTGTTCGCGTGCAATTCTTTTTTTGGCAGCAGGACATTCCCAGGAGGAGGGATTCAATGAGAAGGACCCGGATTGCAATTCTCGCATCTGCCGTCGCGGCGCTCGCCGCGAGCGGCGCGCTCGCTCAGGACAAGACCATAAAGATCGCCGGCTTCGGCGCGAAGTCCGGCGTGGTGCGCTCGTTCGGGATCAACAGCGAAGCGGCGATGCTCGCCGCCGCCGACGTGATCAACAAGTCGGGCGGGGTGAAGCTCGCCGACGGCTCGAAGGCGAAAATCGCCGTCGAGTTCCTGGACGACCGCTGCAACGCCGAGGAAGGCATCTCGGTGATCCGGCGCATCGCCGGCACCGACGCGCTGGTGGCGATCGGGCCGACCTGCTCCAACGTGGCCGAGCCCCTGTTCGGAATTCTCCAGAAGAAGGTGGACGACAAGGGCGACTCTGGGCTGCAGTTCCCGGTGTTCACCGACGTCGCGATCAAGGTGGGGCTCGCGAAGATCTCGGAATGGGCGTTCCGCAACGTGCCCAACGAGATGACGATGTACAGCTCGGTGTTCTACTGGCTGCACCAGAAGAACCCGCAGCTCAAGACCGTGTATGGCGGGGTGGAAGAAGACTTCGCGCACTCGCGCGCCTCCTGGCACGTCATCATGAAGGATCGCGCGCAGGCGAACGGCTTCTCGATCGCCGGCGAGTCGAAGTGGCTCCTGAACGACACCAACTTCGCGACCCAGGTGCGCGAGATGAAGAAGGCGAATGCGGACGTGGTCGCGATCGCGGCGCACCCGTTCACCACCTGCGGCGTCCTGAAGGAGATGGCGCGCCAGGGCGTGAAGCCCAAGGTCCTGGTCGGCCTCACCAGCTCCTCCTCCATGGAGACGCTGCAGGGCTGCGCCAAGCAGGCGCAGGGGATCATCATCCCGACCTCGTTCGCGCCGGTGTCGAAGGACGGCAAGTTCGCGGCCCAGCAGACCGCCCGGTTCAAGGGCAGCGCGGACCTGCACTCGATGGCCGCCTGGGAGAACATGTTCATCCTCAGGCAGGTGATGGAGTCCGAGAAAATCTCCGGCAAGCCCGGCGACGTGCAGGCGGACCGGCGCAGGATCCGCGACGGGCTGGCGAAGCTCAAGACC
Organism: Betaproteobacteria bacterium; assembly: GCA_037443705.1. Classification (GTDB taxonomy): domain Bacteria; phylum Pseudomonadota; class Gammaproteobacteria; order Burkholderiales; family SG8-39; genus 2-02-FULL-66-14. The sequence goes on from JBBINV010000048.1 coordinate 4,905, forward strand.
ACCAACGGCCTGCTGGGCGTGACCAAGCGCACCGACGATCGCGAGGCCGACAAGCCGTACCTGTTCGTCCAGGCGAAGGGGAACGACTGGGTAGTGCTGCATAACCCGCTCTAGCGGGATGGCCTGAAGGAAGCGCGGCGCAACCCGCCGCGCTTTTTTTGTGCTCGATTTCATCCAGTCCGTTACCGACGGTGTTCTGTTCGGCGCGACCTACGCGCTGATCGGCATCGGCTTCACGCTGGTGTTCGGCGTGATGCACAAGATCAACATGGCCTACGCCGCGGCCTCGATCGGCGGCGCCTATGCCGGGCTCCTCGTGCTCAAGGTCACGGCCGCGGCGCCCCCTTCGCTCGTGTTCCTGGGCGCGTTCGTGGCGGGCGGAGCAATCGGCTACTTCGTGTACCTGACGTGCTTTCACTTCATCCCGCTCGCCTCGCCGCTCGCCACGCTCATGTCCACCGTGGGGATGCTGCTCCTGATCGACGAAATCATCGTGCACGCCACCGACGGGATGCCCCAGAACTACCCCGCAATGTTCGACGACGTGATGCTGCGCGCGGGCGAGCTCACGATGCGCGGCGACTTGCTGCTCGTTTTCGCGATCTCGGTGCTGTGCATGATCGGGCTGCTCGCGCTTCTGTACCGCACGCGCCTGGGGCTCGCCACGCGCGCCGTCTCGCAGCAGGCGGTCGCGGCGCAGCTCTGCGGCATCCGGGTGGGGCGCGTGAACGCCACGACCTTCGTGATCACCGGGCTGCTCGGCGGCATCGCCGGCGCGCTCATCGGCGCCTCGGTCGGCACGCTCTCCCCTCTTCTCACCACTCCGCTCACGGTGAAAGGGCTGATCGTCACCGTGATCGGCGGCCTGGGCAGCATCCCGGGCGCGATCGTCGCCGGGCTGCTCGTGGGCGGCTTCGAGAACGTGCTGCAGCAGTTCCGTGGCGTGACGGAGCGTGACCTTTACGTGATGCTGCTGCTGTTTGCCTTCCTGATATTCCGGCCGGGCGGAATCTTCGCTCCCGGAAGCGGACGGGACTGAGATGGATTTCTACTTCGGCCTGGCGCAGTTGATCGGCGTGCACACGCTGCTCGGCCTCTCGGCCTATATCGTGCTCCTCACCGGGCAGGTGAGTCTCGCGCAGGCGGGGTTCTTCGCGATCGGCGCCTACTGCGCGGGCATGCTCACGGTGCTCGCCGGCTGGCCGATCGTGCCGGCGCTCGGCGCATCGGCGCTCGCCGGCGCGGTGACCGCCTGCGCTGTGGGGTTCCCCGCGCTGCGGGTCAAGGGCCTGATGCTCGTGATCGCGACACTCGCCTTCGGCGAGGGCGTGCGCCTGTTCTTCTTCAATTTCGATTACCAGATCGCGAAGGGGGACATCAAGGTCGGGCCGCTCGGCGGCGAAGGCTTCCGGCAGATCCGCTACTTCCCCGAGCACGGCTGGAGCACCCTCGAGGTGATGCTGTTCGTCTGGGCGTTCGTGGCGGCCTCGATGGCGCTCCTGTGGTGGTTCGACCGCTCGCGCTACGGCGCGGCGCTGCGCGCGGTGGGCGAGGACGAGCTCGCGGCGCAGTCGGTCGGTCTCAACCTCACCGCCGTCAAGGTGAGCGCGATGACGGTGGGCGGCGCGATCGCCGGTATCGGCGGCGGGCTGTACGCGCACTACACCACGCACATCGAGCACTCGAGCTTCAACATCCTGGTGGCGACCTTCGCCATCGCCTACCCGATCGTGGGGGGCTTGAGGAACGTCTTTGGCACGCTCGCGGCGGTCGTGTTCGTGCAGGCATTCCTGGTCGAGGGCCTGCGCGATCTCGGGGACTGGCGAAACCTGCTCTTCGGCGCGCTCATCGTGCTCGCGATGAATCTGCGGCCGCAGGGCTTCCTAGGGCGGCGCCGCCGTGCTTGAGCTGAAAGGCGTATCGCGGCACTTCGGCGGCGTGCGCGCCGTGGACGGCCTCGACCTCGAGGTGCGCGCGGGCGAGATCGTGGGCCTGATCGGTCCCAACGGCTCGGGCAAGAGCACGACCGTCAATCTGATCACGGGGCTTTTTCCGCCTTCTTCCGGGTCGATCCGGTTCCTTGGAAACGACCTCGCGACGCTCCCGACGCACAAGCGCCTCCAATCAGGCATTGCCCGGACGTTCCAGAACATCCGGCTGTTCGGGCAGCTCACGGTGTGGCAGAACCTTTGGGTAGCGCAGAACTCGCCCGAGGACCGCGCGCGGCGCGGGTTCTTCTCGCGCTGGCTCGGCGGGCAATCCGGCGTGCGCGAGGAGATCGGAAAGCTCCTCGAGTTCTCGGGCCTCGCGGGCAGGGAGGACGAGCTCGCGGCGAACCTCGCTTTCGGCGAGCAGCGGCGCCTCGAGCTCGCGCGTGCGCTCGCAACCCGGCCGAAGCTCCTGCTGCTGGACGAGCCCGCTGCGGGCATGAACGCCGAGGAGATCGCCGCCCTCGACGAGCGCATCCGGCTGCTGCGCGCGCGCGGGATCACGGTGCTGCTCATCGAGCACCACATGGAGCTCGTGATGGCGGTCACCGACCGCGTCGTGGTGCTCAACTTCGGGCAGAAGATCGCCGAAGGACCGCCCGCCGCGATCCAGGCCGATCCGGTCGTGCGCAAGGCCTACCTCGGGGGAGAGGCCTGAATGGCGGCGCTGCTCGAAGTGAAGGACCTGGTCACGGCGTACGGCAAGATCGAGGCGCTGAAGGGCGTGTCGCTGGAGGTCGCGGAGGGCTCGATCACGTGCCTGCTCGGCCCCAACGGCGCCGGCAAGACGACGCTGATGTTCTCGATCGCGGGAGTGCTCAGGCCGAAAGCCGGGTCGGTGCGGTTCCGGAACGAGGACATCACGCGAAAAGCGCCCCACGCCATCGTCTCCTCCGGGGTCGCGCTCGTGCCGGAGAACCGGCTCGTGTTTCCGGGGATGACGGTGCTGGAGAACCTGCAGGCCGGCGCCTACCAGAGGAACGACTCCCTGGACGAGGACATCGAGCGGCTCTTCGCGCGCTTCCCGCGGCTGAAGGAGCGGGCCGCGCAGCCGGCGGGCACGCTCTCGGGCGGCGAGCAGCAGATGCTCGCGGTGGCGCGCGCGCTGATGAGCCGCCCGCGGCTGCTGCTCATGGACGAGCCTTCGCTCGGGCTCGCGCCGCTCGTCGTCGAGGAGATCTTCCGCATCGTCGCGGAGCTGCACCGCGACGGCACCACGATCTTCCTCGTCGAGCAGAACGCGCACATGGCGCTCAAGGTCGCGCAGCATTTCTTTCTGATGGAGCAGGGACGCGTGACCTTCTCGGGCGACCCGGGGTCGCTCGCCGAGGACGAGGTCATCCGGCGCGCGTACCTCGGTTCCGCCAAAGCGTAGGTGCTGCTCGATCTTGCCCAGAACACGCTCGACGGCCTCGGCGCCGGTGCTTCCTACGCGCTGCTTGCGCTCGGCTTCACCCTGATCTTCGGGGTCCTGCGGCGCATGAACCTCTCGTTCGGGCCCGCGATCATGCTCGGCTGCTACGCGGCGACGTGGGTGAACCTGAATTTCCAGGCGAATCTGCTTCTTCTCGCGGTCGTTGCCCTCGCCGCCACCACGCTCGCGGGCGTCTACGTGGAGAGGCTTTGCTTCGCCCCGCACCGCCGCGGCTCGGCGATCGCGGCGATGGTGGCGAGCTTCGCGCTCTGGATGCAGCTCGAGGAACTCGCTACCGCTTTCCTGCCGCGCCATCTCTACGCGTTTCCGCCGCTCTACGCCGGCGGTCCGCTCGAGCTGGCGGGCCTAAGCTTGCGAGTCGAGGCGATCGTGATGACGGTGGCCGCTGCCGGAGCCTGCGCCCTGCTCTACGCCATCCTGTATCGCTCGAGATTCGGCCTGGCGGTTCGCGCGGTGATCGACTCCTCCACCGCCGCCGAACTCTCGGGAATCAACGTCCCGCGCGTGTTCGCGGCCGTGTTCGCGCTCGCCTCGGCGATCGGCGCGCTCGCCGGGATCCTGATCGCCTCCGCGCACGAGCAGGTCACGCCCATGCTCGGGATGTGGTCCACGCTGAAAGGGCTCGCAGCGATGATGCTCGGGGGCTTGGGGTCGCTGCCGGGCGCGGTCGCCGGCGGCCTCGCGCTCGGCCTTCTCGAATCGCACAGCCAGTGGTACCTGGGACCGCAGTTCCGTGACCTGACGATCTATCTGGTGCTCTTCGCGCTCCTCGCGCTCAACCCCCGGTGGATGACTACGCGATCGGCGTCCTGACGAACGTAGGCCTCGTCTCGTTCGTGGCGCTCTCGGCCTACCTGCTGCTGCTCGCGGGCGAGATGTCCTTCGGCCAGCAGGCATTCTTCGGCGTCGGCGCCTACGCCGGGGGCATGCTCACCGCGATGGCCGGGCTGCCGCTGCCGCTCGCCGCGCTCGGCGCGATGGCGCTCGGAGCGGCCGCCGCCCTTCTGGTGGCGTTGCCGACGCTGCGCCTGAAAGGCCTTTACTTCGCGATGGCCACGCTCGCCGCGGCCGAGATGATGCGGATCCTGTTCGAACTCCTGCACCTGCAGCGCGAAATCGACGGCGAGCCGGTGGGACCGGACGGCACGCAGGGTTTCCGCGGCATCCGCTGGGTGCTCGAGCACGGGATCGAGCCGGAGGGCTACCTGATCCTGGTCTGGGGCGTGCTCCTTGCCGTTCTCGTGATCGTTCTTTTCCTGGAAAACTCGAAGCTTGGCGCCACCCTGCGCGCGGTGGGCGCCGACCCGGAGCTCGCGGCTTCCCTCGGCGTGAGCGTGGAGCGCTTCAAGCTCGGCGTCGCCGCGGCCGCCGGCGCGCTCGCCGCGCTGGGGGGCGTGCTGTACGCTCATCACAACACCTACATCGAGCCGCGCAACTTCGACATCATGCTCGGCGTGCACAGCCTCGCCTACGCCCTGATCGGGGGCTTGGGCACCGCGCTCGGGCCGCTCGCGGGCGCCGCGCTCGACGTGGGGCTCCTGGAAGGCACGCGCCTCTTCGGCGGGGCGCGCATGATCGTGTTCGGCGGCCTGGTCGCGCTGCTGCTCGTCTTCCGGCCCAGGGGACTTCTCGACGAAAAGGTGGTGCATTGGCTAAGGGCACGCTTCTCCTGACCCTTCTTCTGCTTTCTTTTCCCGCTCTGGCGCAGCGCGTGAAAGCCGAGCTCGCCTGCGCCTTCACCGGCACCGATTTCGTCTACGACTGCGCGATCAATCTGAAACGCGGCGCAAATCCCCTCTCCGGCGCTCAAATCACGCTGAGCGCCGACATGCCCTCGATGCCGATGATGCACAACGTCGCCCCGGTGAAGGCGAAACCGGGCAGGAATCCGGGCGAGTACGAGGCGCGGCTCGATCTCGAGATGACCGGCGAGTGGGCGGTGAAGCTGCGGCTCGCCGGGCCGGTTCGCGACGTGCTGGTGCTGAATTACGTCTTCGACGAAAGCGGTACGCGTCCGGTGCTCAGGCGATCACGCACTGCTCCTCGAAAGTGAAGCGGGCGTTGCGCGGCATCAGCTTCGAGGCGTCGCCGTAGCCGAGGTTCACCAGGAAGTTCGACTTGAACCGGCCGTCCGGGAAGAACGCGGCGTCGACCTTGGCGTTGTCGAACCCGGACATCGGCCCGCAATCGAGGCCCACCGCGCGCGCCGCGAGGATGAAGTAGGCGCCCTGCAGCGAGCCGTTGCGGAACGCGGTGGTCTCGGCGTGCGCCCGCTTTTCCTCGCCTTCGAACCAGCTGCGAGCGGTCTGGTTGTGCGCGAACATGCGCGGCAGATGCTCGTAGAACCGCGGGTCGTAGGCGATGATCGCGGTGACCGGCGCCTTCATCGTCTTTTCGAGGTTCGTGGGGCTGAGCGCCGGCGCGAGCTTTTCCTTCGCCGCCTTCGAGCGCACGAACACGATGCGGGCCGGCTGGCAGTTGGCGCTCGTCGGACACCATTTCATCAGCTCGTGCGCCTGGCGCAGCGTCTCGTCGCTCACCGGCCTGTCGGTGAACGCGTTGTGCGTGCGCGCTGCGCGGAAAAGGGTGTCGAGGGTCTTGGAGTCGAGCATCTGGCTTCGGATCCCGAGAGAGGAACCGGTGAATGGTAGCATCGCCTGATGGTCCCCGATCTTGCCCGGTTCATCCGCCCCGGGGACGGCATCGTGTGGGGCCAGGCCTGCGCCGAGCCGCAGACGCTCGTGGAGGCGCTGGTGGCGCAGCGCGCCTCGTTCTCGGGCGCGGCGGTCTTCCTGGGGATCGGCTACTCGGGCATCGTGAAGCCGGAGCACGCGGATCACCTGCGCCTCACCTCGTACTGCGGCGCCGGGAAGAACCGCGCGCTCGCGCAGGCCGGAGTGCTCGACATCCACCCGCACCCCTATTCGCGCCTCGGCGCGCTGATCCGCTCGCGCGCGATTCGCGCCGACGTGGTCCTCGTGCAGGTGAGCCCGCCGAACGACAAGGGCGAATACAGCCTGGGGCTCGCGGCCGAGTACCTGATTCCCGCGCTGGAGACCGCGAGAACGATCATCGCGGAAGTGAACGACAAGGTGCCCTGGACCTGGACCGAGAGGCTCCTTCGCAGAAGCGATTTCGCGCTTTGCATCGAGACTTCGCGTGATCCCGCGGCATCGCCTTACGGCAGCCCGTCGGACACCGATCTCGCGATCGCGCGAAACGCCGCCCGCTTCATTCCCGACGAAGCGACGCTCGAATTCGGCCTGGGGGCGCTGCCGGATCTAGTCCTGTCGTTCCTCGACCGGAAATCCGTCCGCGTGCACTCCGGTACGGTGGGCGACGGCGTCGTGGACCCGATGCAGCGCGGCGTGATCGCGCACGCGGCCTGCGGGACCCTGATCGGCACGCGCAAGCTCTTCGACTGCGCGCGGAACAATCCGCGCATCCGGCTGCGCTCCTCCGACTTCACGCACGATCCGCGCGTCCTCGGCGGGTTCGAGCGCTTCGTGGCGATCAACTCCGCGGTCGAGGTCGACCTCACCGGGCAGGTGAACGCCGAGGTGGCGAACGGCGTGTATCTCGGCGCGGTCGGCGGCGCGCTCGACTTCATCCGCGCCGCGAATCATTCCCCCGGGGGCGTGTCGCTGATGCTGTTGCCCTCCTCCCGCATCGTGGCACGGCTCCAGGGCCCGGTCTCCACCCCGCGCAGCGAGGCGGGCGTGATCGTCACCGAGCACGGCGCTGCCGACCTGCGCGGCTGCACGCTGCGCGAGCGTGTCCGGCGGATGGTCGCGATCGCGGCGCCGGAGAACCGGGAGCGCCTCGCGAGCGAAGCCCGGGCGCTGGCGGCCGAAGAACGGCATGATCGGGGCCCCGGCGCTACGGCCTGAATTCCCGTAGCGCGCGCACGGTCCAGAACGGCGCCACCGCGAGCGCGATCGCGGCGAGCGAGAAGAGGAAGCCGGCGCGGTAGCCTCCCGTGAGATCGTGGAGCACCCCGCCCATGAGCGAGCCGAACGCGGCGCCTATCGCGTTCGACGAGTAGACGGTGCCGTAGATCGTCGCCACGCGCGGGCCGGCGAACTGGCGCGTGGCGATCGACGACACGATCGGGCCGCGCACCCCCATGCACAGGCCGAACGCGGCCACGAACGCGACGAGCAGCGGCGCCGAAGGGGCGTACGACATCGCGAGCAGCAGCGCGACTCCCGCCGCGGTGCCGGCGAAGCTCGCGCTGACGGTCTGGCGAAAGCCGAAGCGGTCGGAGAGCAGCCCGCTCGCGGAAACCGAGATCACCGAAAGCATGCCCACGATGCCATAGGCGGTGGCGGCGGCGAGCGGCGAGAACCCGATGTCGATGAAGTACACCACCGCCTGCACCAGCACCGTGAACATCGCGGTCGCGGTGAAAAAGAACACCTGCACCAGGGCCCAGTAGATGCGCGTGCGCATCGCTGCCCGCAGCGTCCAGCCGCCGCCACCCGCGTGGGCCCGGTGCTCGCCGCGATAGAGCGGATGCCCCGCGACGAACGTCCTCCAGGGGAGCATCATGGCAAGCGGCACCGCGAGGAGCATCACCGCGCCGAGGACCCGGTAAACGCCTCGCCACTCGAGCACGCCGAGCAGCGCCTGCACCGAAGGCACGAACACCAGCCCTCCCATGCCGCCCGCGCCGAAGGCGATCCCGATCGCGGTAGAGAGCTTCTCGCGGTACCAGCGGGTGATGAGCGCCGATGCGGGCACCATCCCGACCAGCCCCACGCCGACGCCGATCATCACCCCGACGAAGAGATAGAACTCCCACAGGTTGCCGAGCGAGGAGGCGAGGAAGAACGCCGCCGCGAGTACGACGAGCCCCGCCCCGTAGGTGGCGCGAGGCCCGAAGCGGTCGAACAGCGTTCCGGCCATCGGCGCGACGAAGGCACCCACCAGCAGATACATGGAATACACGCTCGTCAGCTGCGAGCGCGCCCAGCCGAACTCGCGCTCGAGCGGCAGCAGGAACACGGCGTAGGTGTCGCCGCTGCCGCGGCCGAGCAGGTTCAGCCCGAAGCACGCGGCGAGCACCGCGACCGCGGTGCGGCGATGGGAGATTGCGCTCAGAGGGACTTTTCTACTCGGGCTCCTCGCCGGAAACCTGCTCCGGCCCCATCTTCTCGAGGCCATAAACCTGGCGCAGGTAGGCGAGGTAGCCCGGGTCCTTGCTGATGGTCTTGCCCGGCGCGTCGGAAACCTTCGCCACCGGCTGGCCGTTGCACTCGGTCATCTTGATCACCACGTTGATCGGCTCGTAGCCGAGGTCGTTGGTGAGGTTGGTGCCGATGCCGAACGAGGTGAGGATGCGGCCGTGGAAGCGCCGCGCAATCTCGATCGCGAGCGGCACGGAAAGCTGGTCCGAGAAGATCAGCGTCTTCGCGCGCGGATCGACGCGGTTGCGGCGGTAGTGGGCGATCATGCGCTCGCCCCACTCGAACGGGTCGCCCGAGTCGTGGCGCGCGCCGTCGAACAGCTTGCAGAAGAACATGTCGAAGTCGCGCAGGAACGCATCCAGCCCGTAGGTATCGGAGAGCGCGATGCCGAGGTCGCCGCGGTACTCCTGGGCCCACTTGTCGAGCGCGTAGCCTTGCGCGTCGCGCAGGCGCGGTCCGAGCGCCTGGCAGGCCTGCATGTACTCGTGCGCCATGGTTCCGAGCGGCGTGACGCCGTTCTTCATCGCGAGCCACACGTTCGAGGTGCCCGCGAAATGCTCGCCGAGCCCGGCCTTGAGCGTGCGGATCACCTCTTCGTGCCAGGCGAGCGAAAACCGGCGCCGCGTGCCGAAGTCGGAGATCTTGAAGCCGAGCTCGGGCTCGACCCTGCGCACGAGATCGATCTTGGCCTGGAGCCGCCGCCGGCCCTCGGCGAGGTCGGGGTACGGCTGGGTGCGCCGGAAGTAGGTCTCCGAGACGATCGCGAGCACCGGGATCTCGTACAGAATCGTGTGCAGCCACGGGCCGCGGATCGTGATCTCGATCTCGGTGCGGGACTCCGCCTTGGGCGCGACGCGGATGTATTTTTCGTTGAACTGGAAGAGCGCCAGGAAATCGACGAAGTCCGATTTCATGAACCGCAGGCCCCTCAGGTACGCGAGCTCGTCTTCCGTGAAGCGCAGCTTGCAAAGGTCGGCGATCCCCGCCTGGATGTCGCCCAGCGCCTGCTGCAGGTCCACGCCCGCGGTGCGGCACCGGAACTGGTACTCGACCTGCGCCGCGGGAAACTGGTGCAGCACCACCTGCATCATGGTGAACTTGTACAGGTCGGTGTCGAGAAGCGAGCGGATGATCATGGCGGTCTCATTGTAACCTTACGCCCATGTGCGGCCGCTTCGCTCTTCACGCCAGTCCGGAGGTCGTCGCGTTGCAGTTCGGGCTGCGGACGGTTCCCGAATTCAGCGCGCGCTTCAACATCGCGCCTTCCGCGCCGATTCTGATCGTCCGCAAGGACGAGGCTGCGTTCGTGCGCTGGGGCCTCGTCCCCCGCTGGGCGAAGGACCCTTCGATCGGCGCGAAGCTCGCCAACGCGCGCGCCGAAACGGTCGCGCAGAAGCCCTCGTTTCGCGACGCCTACCGCAAGCGCCGCTGCCTCGTCCCGGCGAGCGGTTTCTACGAGTGGAAGCTCGAGAGCGGCCGCAAGCAGCCCTACTACGTGCGCCCCGCGCAAGGAGCGCTCTTCGCCTTCGCGGGCCTCTGGGAGCGCTGGAACGACCTGGAAACCTGCGCCCTCATCACCACCGACGCGAACCAGACCATGCGCGCGGTCCACGACCGAATGCCGGTGATCATCGCAACGCCGGAGTACGAAGCGTGGCTTTCCGGCGCGGACGGGCTGCTCAAGCCCTGCCCCTCCGCCGACATCGTGGCGTACCGGGTGAGCCGCGCGGTGAACAACGCGCGCAACGAGTCGCCGGACCTGATCGTTCCCGAAAAAACCTAGATCGAAATCCTCGCCGTCGCCGCGGGATCGCCTTCGACCCGCCACGCGTGCGGCATGGCCTCGGTGCCGTGCACGATTCCCACGCGCCCGAGCCCGTCGAGGCAGATCACGCCGATCGGCGTGCCGAAGCGCGCCTCGATCGCGCCGAGCACCGCATGTGCGGCCTCGCGAGGTGCCGCGCCGTCAGCGATGCGGTCGGCAATGTCCTTGGCGCACGCGGTGCGAAGCATCAACTCGCCCACGCCGGTCGCCGAGACCGCCGCGCGATCGGTCGCGTAGTTGCCCGCGCCCGGGATCGACGAGTCGCCCACGCGGCCGGCGCGCTTGCCCTGGCGGCCTCCGGTGGACGTGGCGGCGGCGAGCCGTCCCGCCGAATCGAGCGCCACCGCGCCCACCGTCCCGGGCGCGCCGGCCGCCCACTGCGAGCGCCGTCGCCCGGTCACCGGGTCGTGGTCGGGGAAACCCTGCTCGCGCGCGAACGCGGTGGCGGCCTCGCCGGCGAGCAGCACGCAATCGGTCGTCTCCATCACGCGGCGCGCCACCAGCACGGGGTTGCGCACCCGGCGGATGCACGCCACGCCGCCGCAGGCGAGCGTGCTTCCGTCCATGATGCCGGCGTCCATCTCGGCTTCGCCCGCCGCGTTCAGCACCGCGCCGGTGCCCGCGTTGAAGAGGGAATCGTCTTCGAGCGCCACCACCGCCGCCGTGACCGCGTCGAGCGCCGGGCCGCCCGCAGCGAGAACGTGCCACCCCGCCTCGGCCGCTCGGCGCACGCCCTCCACCGCCGCGCCGCGCTCGGCCTCCGGCCAGCGCCCCGCTCCCCCGTGCACCGCGATCGCAAGCATGGGCGATTCTCGGCGGATTTGCCAGGCCGCCGCCACTGGATATAATCTCAGCGCTGGATGAAAGGACAGTATCAGGGGACGACGAGCATGGACCCGCTGACCGAACGCCAGACCGAGATCCTGCGGCTGATCCGCGAGCTCACCGAGGTATCGGGCTTTCCGCCCACGCGCGCCGAGATCGCGCGCGCGATGGGGTTCCGCTCGGTGAACGCCGCCGAGCAGCACCTGCGCGCGCTGGAGAAAAAAGGCGTGCTCGAGATCTCCTCGGGTGCCTCGCGCGGCATCCGGGTAAAGGACCGCGCCGCGCCGCGGCTGGGGCGGCTGATGGAGCTTCCGGTCATTGGCCGCGTCGCCGCCGGCAGCCCCATCCTCGCGGAGGCACACGTCCAGGGGCGCTTCCAGATCGACCCGAATCTCTTCACTCCCCGCGCCGATTACCTCCTGCGCGTGCGCGGCATGTCGATGCGCGACGCCGGCATCCTCGACGGCGATCTGCTCGCCGTGCACCGCAGCCACGAGGCGCGCAGCGGCCAGATCGTCGTGGCACGGCTCTCCGACGAGGTGACCGTCAAGCGCTTCCGGCGCCGCGGCCACGCGGTGCAGCTGCTCCCCGAGAATCCCGAGTTCGAGCCGATCGAGCTCGACCTGCGCCAGGACGAGCTCGCGATCGAAGGCATCGGCGTCGGCGTGATCCGCAGCGGCAAGGGGCTCTAGCAACTGCAAAAAGTCGTGGGTCCCCCGCCTTCGCGGGGGCGACGCATCGCGCCAATTCCCTATAATGGCCGGGCCAGCACCCCGCCAGAGATGAACCGCGCCGACACCCAGGAGCAAGCTTCGCTCACCGCCGCTCTCGACCCGAACGCGGCCGCCGACCCGGGCAAGGTGCTCGCCGACCGGGTCGAGCAGCTCTACAGTCAGCTCCCGCTCGGCCTCGTCGCCACGCTGGTCGTGGGCGCGCTCGCCGCGTTCGAGCTGCGCGAGGGACGGTTCCTCGAGATCGTGCTGTTCTGGGCGGCGCTCGTGGTGCTGGTCACGGCCGCGCGCGGCGCGCTGCTCTGGGGCTACCGAAGGAGCGCCGACAAGCTCGGTGAGGCGCCGCAGTGGCTGCGCTGGCTCGGCATCGCGGCGCTCGCCAACGGCGCCTGCTGGGGATTCGCGGCGGCGGTGTTCTTCCCTTCGCACGCCGACGAGCAGCAGGTGTTCCTCGCATTCCTGCTCGCGGGCGTGATGTCGGGCGGTATCCCGATGTATGCCGCGTCCTGGCCGATGTACGCGGCCTACGCGGCCGGGATCGCGGTGCCGTTCACCTACGTGCTGGGGGCCTACGGCAACCGCCTGTTCGCCGAGATCGCTCTGCTCGTGCCGCTGTTCTATGCCGTAAGCGTGGGAATCGCCTGGCGCCTGAACGAGGTGTTCCATTCCGCGTACCGCCTGCGCCACGCCTACGGCAAGCTCACCGGCGACTACACCGCGCTCAACCGGCGGCTGGAGCAGCAGCTCGGCGAGCTCGCCGAGGCGCGCCGGCAGGTCGAGGCCTCGGGCCGCAAGCTCGCGCTCTTCGCCGAGCGCTCGCCGATCGCGGTGTTCGAGTTCAGCCCCGAGGGCGCGGTGCTCTCGGCGAACCCCGCGGCCGAGGCGCTCTTCGGCTACGCCGCTTCCGAGATGCTCGCGAAGCTCGCCGCGGACGTGCTGCACCCGCCGGTCAGGCGCGAGCAGGCGATCGAGGAATGGACCCGAATGATCCAGTCTCGCGAGCCCGTGATCGGGGCGCGCCACGTCTGCACGCGCCGTGACGGTACCGAGATCGTCGTCGAGTGGAGCCTGACGCCGCTCGTCAACCCCGAGAACCGGGTGATCTCGGTGATCGCCCAGGGCCGCGACATCACGCAGCAGCTCGAGGTCGAGCGCCTCAAGCAGGAGTTCACCTCGACGCTCTCGCACGAGCTGCGCACGCCGCTCACCTCGATCATCGGCTCGCTTCAGCTGATCAACTCCGGCGTGCTCGGCGATCTCGACAAGGAGGTCGCGGAGCTCACCACGATCGCCGAGCGCAACGGCCAGCGCCTGCTCGAACTGATCAACGACATCCTCGATATCGAGAAGATCGAGTCCGGCAAGCTCAGCATGGACCTGCGGCCGACCGCGCTGGAGGAGCTGGTGCGCGAGTCGCTCGTGCTGAACCGCGCTTACGCCGAGCGCTTCAAGGTGCGGCTCGAGGTCCCGGCGGAGCTGCCCGCGATCCGGGTGAACGTGGACCGCAAGCGCGCGCTCCAGGTCATGACGAACCTGCTCTCGAATGCGGCCAAGTTCTCCCCGGAAAATGCGGCGGTCGAGGTGACCATCCAGGACCTCGGCGCGCAGGTCAGGGTCGGAATACACGACCGCGGTCCCGGCATCCCCGAAGGGTTCCGCAGCCGCATCTTCAGCCGGTTCGCGCAGGCCGACATGTCCTCCACGCGCCAGAAAGGCGGAACCGGGCTGGGACTGTCGATCTCCAAGCGCCTGGTCGAGCTGATGGGAGGGCAAGTCGGCTTCCACGACCGGGAAGGCGGCGGGACCACCTTCTGGTTCGAGCTGCCGAAACTCGCCTGAGCCACCCCGGAGACGCACCCATGCCTGCCCAGCCGCTCAACCGCGTCCTCTACGTCGAGGACGACGAAGACATTCAGAGGATCGTGCGCGTCTCGCTCGAGCGCGTCGGCAAGATGACCGTGGAAATCATCGGCGACCCGATGGTGGCGATCGAACGCATGAAGGCCTTCCGGCCGGAGCTCGTAATGCTCGACTGGATGATGCCCGGGATGGACGGTCCGACGCTCTTTCGCAAGATGCGCGAGGTCCCGGAGACCGCCAGCCTCCCGGTGGTCTTCATCACCGCCAAGGCGGCGCAGAAGGAGCTCGACGCGCTGCGCGAGCTGGGCGCCGCGGGCACCATCTCGAAGCCGTTCTCGCCGAAAGATCTCCCGGACCAGCTGCGCGCGATCTGGGCGAGCCTTCCCTAACGCAGTCTCTGCGTCGTCTCGGCGCCGAGCGCGCCCACGCCCTGGTAGAACTTGCGCGACAGGAACCCGATCACCTCGTCGGCGTTTCGGAAGCGCGCGTCGCGGTCCTTCTCCAGCAGCTTGTCGAACAGGCGCTGGAACGGCTCGAGGCCCTCGGGCAGCGCCGGGGGCGGCGTATTCAGGTGGTGCAGCGCGACCTCGACGGCGGTTTCGCCTTCGAACAGGTGCCGCCCCGCGAGCATCTGGTAAAGGAGCACGCCCGCGCTGTAGATGTCGGTGCGAAGGTCGAGCGCCAGGCCACGCACCTGCTCCGGGCTCATGTAACGCGGCGTACCGAGAATCTCTCCGTGCCCGGTGCGGTCGATCGAGTCGATGTGCTTCGCGATGCCGAAGTCAACGATCGCGAGGCTGCCGTCGGCGCGAAACATCAGATTCTGGGGCTTGAGGTCGCGGTGCAGGATCCCCTGCTCGTGGATGTCGCCGAGCGCGAACATGAGCTCGCGGAAGATCCGGAGCGCCTCTTCGGGCGGCATCGGCTTTCCGCCCATCCGCTTGCTGAGATCGCCGCCGTCGAAGAACTCCATCACCAGGTAGGCGTGACCGTCGGAGACGCCGTGCCCGTGGATGCGTGCCACGTGGCGGCTGCGGATGCGTTCGACCAAGTTGTACTCCTCGATGAAGCGCGCAAGTACCGACTGGTCGCCCGTGATTTCGCTCCGGAGGATCTTGACCACCAGCGGCTCGTCGTCGCCCTGGCGCGACGCGAGGTAGACGCGCGACATGCCGCCCTCGCCGATCAGCCGCAGCACGCGGATTCCCGGGATCCGGATGCTCGCGCCGAGCACGTGGCCTTCCATGCGCGCCGCGACCTCCGGCGGCACCGTCCGGTCGAGCTTGTCGCGCGCCAGATCCCGGATCGAGGTGAGAAGCCTCTCCCGCGTAAGCTCCTGCTTGCGCTGGTAATCGTCCGCCCCCAGCTTCATCGCGCGCACCGCGATGATCTCGTTGCCCGCACCGGTGAGGAAAAGCACCGGCGGGCAATCCGCGCGCCGCTTGAAGTGCCGGAGCCATTCCAGGCCGTCGCCGCGACCCAGCATGTAGTCGAGGATCACGACGTCGTAATCGCCCAGCGGAAACGTCTCGTCGGGCTCTTCGCGCGAGAGCGGGTCGAACAGCTCCACCTCGACCTGGGGCCATTCCTTCCTGAGATACAGCGCGAGGAGGTTCCGCAGGTCCTCGTCGTCGTCGATGATCAGGACTTTCACGGTCCCCCGCTCATGCCGCCGCCACGTGCAGCGAAACCACCTCGACCGGCGCGGCCTTGCCGCGCAGCCTCATCTCGCGGCGCTCGAGCATGATGGGCCGCCCGAGCACCGGCCGCAGCGAAAGGTAGGCGCGCGGCCCGATCAGGATCTCGTTCGAGGCCGCGGCCTGCATCAGCCGCGCAGCGACGTTAACCGTATCGCCGATGATGGTGTAGCTCATGAATGACGGCGAGCCGACGTTGCCGACCACGACCTCGCCCGCCTCGATTCCGATGCCGATGCCCGCCTCCACGCCGTAGCGCGCATGCCAGGCGCGCGCGACCGGGGCAAACCGCTCGATCATGGCGCGGGCGGTCGCGAGCGCCCGCTCGGCCGCGTCGTCCTGCGGCACCGGCACGTTGAAGCCAACCAGCAGGCTGTCGCCCGCCATGCCGAAGATCGTGCCCTCGTGCTCGTGCGCGGCTTCCGTGAGCGCCGAGAAGAATTCATTCAGCATCGGCACCACCATCGATACCGGCACCGTCTCGGAGAGCCGCGTGAAGCCGCGCAGATCCGCGAACAGCGCGACCACGGCGGCGCGCTCGCTCAGGTCGCGGAACACGTCCGCGCCCTCGGGGCTCTCGGCGAGCACCTTTTCCGTGAGGCGCGGCGAGATGTAGCGCGAGAACGCCTTGCGGATCGCCTCCTTCCTCTGCACTTCGGCCGCGAGGCGCCGGTTCTCCAGTTCCTTGCGCGTCTCGTGCAGGCGGCGCAGCGTCTTGACGCGCGCAAGCAGTTCCTCGCGCCGGACGGGCTTGGACAGGAAATCGTCGGCGCCGGCCTCGATGCCCCGGATGCGGCTCTCGCTGTCCTCGAGCGCGGTGATGAGCACGATCGGGATGAGCGCGGTCCCCTCGTCGCTCTTCAGCCTCTGGCAGATCTCGAAGCCGCTCGGACCCGGCATCATGACGTCGAGCAGCACGAGGTCGGGGGGCGACTCGGAAACCCGCGCTATCGCCTCATCGCCGTTCGAGGCCGAGACGACCTCCATGCCCTGCTGTCCGAGGAGCCGTCCGAGGTACGCCACCATGTCGGGATCGTCGTCGACGATCAGAACGCGGAATCCCCCCTGCGCCGCATGCGCGGCGCCCGGCTCACTCATAGACGACCTTGACGCGCGCGAGATAGTCGGCGTACTCGGCGATGCGCGCGTCGATCCCCGTCCGGTCGGAAGCCTTGGCGCCGTCCTCGATCTGCTTGCCGAGCACCGACACTTTCTCGAAGCCGTAGGAATTGCCCACGCCCTTCATGCGATGGCCGATCTGGCGCAGCTGCTCGAAGTCGCCGGCGCCGAGCGCGGCGCGCAGCGTCTCGATTTCCCTCTGGCGGTTCGCGAAGAAGACCGGAATCAGGTCCTCGAGGTCCTTGGCGACGGTGACGGTGATCGGCTGGTCTGGCATGGGTGCGATTATAGGTGGAGGGCCCGGGGGCGGCCGGATGGCCGCTGTCAAAGGGTGTCAAGCACCTCGCGGGCGCGCGCCTGGCGCGGGTGGACCGAGAGGGCGGCGCCGAACACGAACCGCGCCGCCTCGGCCTCGGCCGAGGCGAGCAGGATCTCACCGAAGTGCAGCAGCGCGCCGAAATGACGCGGCTCGAGCTCGAGCGCGCGCTGCAGGTCGTCCACGCATTCGGCATCCCGCCGCAGCAGGTAGCGCAGGGCCGCCCGCTTGTGCCACGCCTCCGCGAAGTCGGGGCGGTGGCGCAGCAGGCGGGTGAGCCGCGTTTCCGCGATGTCGTAGCGGCGCGCGGCGATGTCGCGGGTCGCGATGTCCAGCGCCTCCTCGGCCGAACGGTGCGGGTGACGCATCCACAGCCGCCAGATCTCGTCCTCGGTGCAGAGCGCCTCATCGCTCGCGGCACAGGCAGCCAGCCGCCGGAACAGCGCGTCGAGCGCCGGCACGGTGCGCACCGGCCGGCGCCGGCGCAGCCCCGCCACCAGCCGCAGCGTGTCGGCATAGGGCGCCATCGCGCGCCTATGTTAGGCGATCAGCGGAAATCGCGCGAATGCACCCGGAGGCGCCCGAGCAACCCGCTGTGATCGGAAAGCCGCCGCGCCACCAGGTGCACCACTTCGCCGTCGCGCTCGATCACGCCGCGTACCCCCAGCAGGCGCGCGCCGAACAGCTCCCGGCGCTGACGCTCGCCGACGTCGCGCCAGACCACGACGCTCGCGGTCCCGGTCTCGTCTTCGAGCGTCACGAACACCACGCCGCTCGCGGTGTCCGGGCGCTGCCGGCAGGTGACCAGTCCCGCGGTGCGGGCGATGGAGCCGTGGGGCAGCGAGCGAAGCGCATCCGCATTTGAAAATTCCATCTTTTCCAGAAGATGCCGCAAAAGCGAAAGCGGATGTCTCCCCAAGGTGAGGCCGAGGCTCGCGTAGTCGGCGGCGATCTCCTCTCCTTCCGGCGGCGGCACGAACCCGGGCACGGGCCCCTGCGCCGGCGCGCCGAACGGCGTGCGGCTTGCGGCGCCCGAAGCGAGCCAGCGCGCACGCCGCCGGTGGCCGGCGAGCGACGAGAGCGCCCCGGCCGCCGCGAGGCAGCGAAGATCCTTTCGATTCAACTGCGCCTTCGAGGTCAAGTCCGTGACTGACTCGAATGGCCGCGCCGCGCGTATGCGCCGACCTGCCGCTTCCGAAAGACCTCCGATCATTCGCAGCCCCATCCTCACGGCGCCGTCCTCCAGCGTGCAGTCCCAGTCGCTCGCGCAGGCGTCCGCCGGGCGCACCTCGACGCCGTGGCGGCGCGCGTCCTGCACCAGTTGCGCCGGGGCATAGAAGCCCATCGGCTGGCTGTTGAGCAGCCCCGCGAGGAACGCCGCCGGGCGATGGCGCTTGAGCCACGCCGAGACGTACACCAGCAGCGCGAAGCTCGCCGAATGCGACTCCGGGAAGCCGTACTCGCCGAAGCCGAGGATCTGCCGGTAGACGCCTTCCGCGAATTCGGGCGCATAGCCGTTCGCGCGCATGCCTTCCTTGATCCGGCGCTCGAAGGGCTCGAGCCCGCCCTTTCGCTTCCACGCCGCCATCGAGCGCCGCAAGGCGTCCGCTTCGCCCGGCGAGAAGCCCGCGGCGACCATCGCGAGCTGCATCACCTGCTCCTGGAAGATCGGCACGCCGAGCGTGCGGCCGAGCACGCGCTTCACCGCATCGCTCGGATAGGTCACCGGCTCCAGGCCCTGCCGCCGCCGCAGGTACGGGTGCACCATGCCCCCCTGGATCGGCCCCGGGCGCACGATCGCGACCTCGATCACCAGGTCGTAGAAATTCTCCGGCTTCAGGCGCGGCAGCATCGACATCTGGGCGCGCGATTCGATCTGGAACACGCCGACCGTATCGGCCTTCCGGATCATTTCGTAGACATCAGGATCCTCCGGAGGAATGTCCTGGATTTTCATTCCTGAAAAATCCAGTGCGCGCCTGATTGCGGACAGCATCCCCAGGCCCAGGATGTCGATTTTCATCAGCCCCAAGGCCTCGAGGTCGTCCTTGTCCCACTGGATCACGGTGCGCTCGGGCATCGCCGCGTTCTCGAGCGGCACGAGCTCCGCGAGCAGCCCGCGCGAGATCACGAACCCCCCGACGTGCTGCGACAGATGCCGCGGAAACCCGATCAGCTCGCCGGCGAGCGCGAGCAGCTGCTGCACCCGCGGCTCTTCGGTGTCGAGCCCCGCCTGCCTCGCGCGCTCCGGCAGCACCGCCATCCCGTCCCACCAGGACACCGACTTCGAGAAATCCGCCTCCACCTCGAGCGCCTTCCCCAGGTCCCGCAGCGCGCTTCTCGGACGGTAGCAGATCACGGTAGCGGCGAGCGCGGCGCGATCGCGCCCGTATTTCCCGTAAACGTACTGGATCACTTCCTCGCGCCGCTGGTGCTCGAAGTCGACGTCGATGTCGGGCGGCTCGTCGCGCTCTTTCGAGACGAAGCGCTCGAAGAGCATCGACATCCGCGCCGGGTCCACCTCGGTGATGCCAAGCGCATAGCACACCGCCGAGTTCGCCGCCGAGCCGCGGCCCTGGCACAGGATCCCGCGCCGCCGCGCGAATCGCACCACGTCGTGCACCGTGAGAAAGAACGGCTCGTAGCGCAGCTCCGCGACGAGCGCGAGCTCGTGCTCGACCAGCTCCCGCACTCTTGCCGGGACGCCCTGAGGAAATCTCCAGCGCAGCCCCTGTTCGGTAAGTTTTTGCAACCAGCTTGCCGGGGTCTCATGGGGAGGCACGAGCTCTTCAGGATATTCGTACCTCAGGCAGTCCAGTCCGAATTCGCAGCGCTCCGCAATCCGGGCCGTTTCTGCGAGCAACTCTTCCGGATACAGCTGCGCGAGGCGCAGCCGCGAGCGCAGGTGACGCTCGCCGTTTGGGTAGAGCGCGCGCCCGCAGCGCGAGACCGGCATCCCGAGGCGGATCGCGGTAAGCGCGTCCTGCAGCCGCCGGCGCGAGCGCACGTGCATGTGCACGTCACCCGACGCGACGAGCGGCAGGCCGCAGCGATCCGAGAGGTTGTTCAGAAAATTCAGCTTTGACGAATCACCCGAACCGCAATGCAGCTCCACTGCGATCCAGGCGCGGCCGGGAAAGCGTTCCGCGACCCAGCGGGCCTGCTCTTCTTCCGGATTCCCGGCCAGAAGCGCCAGCACCCCGTGCCCGGAAATCGATTCCAGATCGGTGCGCGAAAGCGAATACGCCCCCTTCTTTCCCCTCCTTCTCCCCACGGCAATGAGCGAGGAAACCGCGCCATAGGAGCGGCGATCCGTGGCGAGCAGGACCGCTTTCATGCCGTCCTCGAGCAGGACCTCCGTGCCGGCGATCAATTTCAATCCGGCTTCCTTCGCTGCCACGTGCGCGCGCACGATCCCCGCGAGCGAGCACTCGTCGGTGAGCGCGAGCGCGGAATAGCCGAGGGCGGCGGCGCGTGCGACGAGCTCTTCCGGATGCGAGGCTCCGCGCAGGAAGGTGAAGTTCGACAGGCAATGCAGCTCGGCGTACTCAGGCAAAGATGCCATGCAGGAACCAGCCTCCGTCGCGCTCGCGGTAGATCCAGACGAGCGACGAGTCCGGGGTCCGCGCGATGAAATAGTCGCGCCGCGCCTCCGCCCCATCCCACCACCCGGTTTCGATGCGCTCGGGCCCGGCGAGCAGCGTGAACCCGCTCTCACCGAGACGGCGCGGCGTCTCGAGCAGCCACAGGGGGCGGGGCCCGGAGACGGGGTTCTGCGAAGAAACCTTCTGTTCCGGGGAAACGGGCCGCCACGCCCGTTCCGGCCGGTGATCCGGAAGCACCGCAAGGCCATGCACCGATTCGCCTCCCAGCCTCGCGACGAGCCGCTCGAGAAGTCGCGCCCACTCCTCGCCCGCGGTGCGCGCATCGCGAAAAAGGCCCGCCGTCGCTCCGGGGAGCGGCTCGGAATCGCGCGCCTCGATCCGGATCGCCTCGACCGGCGCGCCGAGCGCGATGCGCCCGAGGCGCTCGCGCAGCAGTGCGGCGAAATGCGCGGCATCGCGCGACGAGGTTGCGAGTTTCACTTTCGCCACCGTCGGTGACCCTCCGGAATGGATCATCCTCAATGCAAAACCGCGTATTCCGGCTTGGCGCGCGGCGAGGAAGCCCTCGAGCTGCGCGAGGAGACGCCGCGCGGCGAACAGCACCGCGCCGGCCTCGGTCGCCGGCGACGGCATCTCGAGCCCGGCAAGAAACTCCTCCGGGAAAACGAAAAAGGCGCGCGCCTCGGGAAGCGCTTCCGTCGCCCGGTCGAGCTCGTCGAGCAGCCCCTGGCCGAAGCGCAGCGCGACGCCGTCGCGCGGGAGCCGCATCAGCTCGCCGAGCGTGGCGATGCCCAGGCCCTGCAGCAGATCGAGCGCCTCGGGATCGAGGCCGGTCACCTCGACCGGAAGCTCCTCGAGCGCGCCCCCGCCGCCCGCCGCGCGCCACAGCGCCGCGCGCGCCGTCGGCGCGAACGCCAGGGAGGCTTCGAAACCGAGCTGTTTCAGATCCAGAAGAAGTTCCGATCGGAGTCGCTCGACACCGCCGAAAAGGCGAAGGCTCCCCTCGACCTCCGCCGCCACGGCGCACGGCGGCTCGAGCGAGACGCGCGGCGTGAAGCGTCCGAGCCAGAGGGCGGCCGCCTCGAGCGCCTCGCGCTCGGCCTCAGGCGGCGCATGCCCGCGCGCGAGGGCCTGCTGCCGGAGCCGGGGAAAATGCAGCGCCGCCCAGAGCATGGACGGGTCTCCTGACCGGGATGCCGAGCGGCGCGGCGAGCGGCGCGCCGCGACGCTTGAGGATGTTCGCCACGAGGCGCCCTTCGCGCGCCTCGAGCGCCAGGCGCAGCACCGCAGGCGAGGGCTCGCGCGCCGCTTCCGGCGGGCGGAACAGCACCGTGAACCCCGGGCTTGCCTCGGCGGCCACCGCGAGTCGCCGCAACTCGGGGTAGCGCGCCGAAGGCAGCCACGCGAGCAGCCCATGGCACGCGCCCGCGCGCAGCACCTGCTCGGCCGCCCAGAGCGCGTCGCGCCGGCCCGGTGCTCTCACCACAGCGAGGAAGCCGAGATCCACGCCGGCGGCGGCGAGCGCAGGGGCGTAAGGCAGATGGGGCGGCGCGAGCCAGGCGACGCGCTTCCCCTGCGTGGTGAGCACAGCGAGCGCCGGCAGCACGATCTGCAGCTCCCCCACCCCCTCGCGCGCGGCGAGGATCTCGGTGAGCGCGCCTGCCGGCCAGCCCCCGCCCGGGAGCTCCCGGTCGAGCGCCGCGTAGCCGCTTGGCACCGCGCGCGCGGCCGCGCCGGCGGGAGCGCCACCGCGCCAGACGGGATGCCGCTGGAGGATGTCTTCGAGAGCCGCCACGGATACTGTATATATATACAGTTCCAAGGCGTCCAGCAAGAGGGGCTATTCAGCCCATCGCTTCACGGACCTGAGGATGCGCTCGTCGGGGAAGCCCAGCCTCGCCAGCACCGGCGCGCGCTCGAAGACCTCGCCGTAGCGCCGGATCAGCCCGCCCTCGAGCTCGCAGCGGCTGATGCCGGAAAAGCCGACGCGCCGCCCTTCGCTCCCGGCCATCCTGGAAACGTACGAAAACTCGTAGCGTGCGTAGCTGTCGCGGTCGGAATCGCCCTGGCGCATGCGCACCAGGACCTGTCGGTACTGAAACATCTCGATTCTCCTGCGGGTCACCGCCACCTCCCCGGGCAAAAAGCCCGCAGGGTAGCGGCCCCGCCGTTAAACCGAGATGCCCGTCCTTCCCTTCAACTGGCTCCTATATGCCGATCATCGGCTAGCTCCATTACGCCGATCCGGCGCTGGCTCCTATATGCCGATCACCAAGCGGCTCCAATATGCCGATCACGGACTGGCTCCTACATGGCGATCGGTGACATCGAGGCGGCGCATGAGCGCCAGGTCGGCCTCGGGCACCGGCAGCGGCTCGTAGT
>JBBINV010000049.1:0-26835 GCA_037443705.1 Betaproteobacteria bacterium
CGTGCTCGACCTGCGGGTCGAGCTCGGTCGGCACCGGGCTCTCGGTGGTGACGCGCAGCGCGCTGCGGATCGTGTCGCTTGAGACAAGACCGTTGTTGCCGTCGTCCCAGGTCACCGCAAGGGCGTCGGCGGCTTTTTTCGCTTGCCACCAGCCGTCGGCCACGGCGACCACCGAGGCCGCGGTGGTGGACGTGGCGGGAAGACCGAAAACTGCCCTGATTCCGGGATCCGAATTCACCTTCGAGGCATCGAACGACACCAGAGCCCCGCCGAAAACGGGACAGTGTGCGATCGCCGCGTACAGCATGCCGGGCAGGCGCACGTCGCAGCCGAAGCGCGCGCTGCCATCGGATTTCGCGGGTATGTCGAGGCGCGGTTGCGGCTTGCCGAGAAGCCCGAACCGATCGGGGTTCTTCAGGGCGAGATCTTTCGGCACCGGCCGCGCGGCCGCGTCCGCGGCGAGATCCCCGAAACCGGCCCGCTTTCCCGTCCTGTGCCACAGGATTCCCCGGGCGACTTCCACTTCGGATTCCGGCACCCCCCACCGCGCGGCGGCGCCCGCGACGAGCATCGCGCGCGCGGCGGCGCCGGCGTGGCGCATCACGAGCCAGGCATCGCGCGTGCTCGTCGAGCCCCCCGTCGCCTGGATGCCGAGCAGCTCCGCGAAGCGGTACTGGGTATGGCGCGCGAGCCGCGCGAGCCAGCCGTGATCGTCCGGGCGAAACGGCGTCGCATCCGCAAGGATCGTGCCGTTCGCATACACCGGATCGACCGGCGCCTGCTCGAAGGCGAGTTTCGCCGGATCGCAATCGAGCTCCTCGGCGACGAGCAGCGGCAGCATCGTGCTGATGCCCTGACCCATCTCCTGGCGCGGAACGAACACCGTGACGATTCCGGCGGAGTCGATCTTCAGCCAACCGTTGAAGGCATGTTCTCCCGAGGAAACGGGCCGACCTTCCGGTCGTCCGAGCCGGTCCGGTTCCCTGTAAAAAAGCCATCCCCCCACGACGAACGCGCCGCCGGCAAGACCGGAGGCGATGAGCAGCCGGCGGCGAAGCGGGTTTCTCACTTCGAAGCCTTCCCGAGCCGCGCAGCGGCGCGGTGGATGGCGCGGCGCACGCGCGGATAGGTGCCGCAGCGGCAGATGTTGTCGATCGCCGCATCGATATCCGCGTCGGAGGGCGACGAGTTCGCCTCGAGCAGCGCGAGGCTCGCCATCAGCATGCCCGACTGGCAGTAGCCGCACTGCGGCACCTGCTCGGCGATCCAGGCCTGTCTCAGCGCGGCCCAGGAAGGAATTGCCGCCGCGCCTTCGATCGTGGTGATGGTCTTGCCGGAGGCGATCCTCAGAGGCGTCACACACGAACGCACCGCCTCGCCGTCCACCAGTACGGTGCAGGCACCGCACTGGGCGACGCCGCAGCCGTACTTGGTCCCCACGAGGTTGAGCGCGTCGCGGAGAACCCACAGCAGCGGCGTCGACGCGTCGGTCTCGACCTCGCTTGAAACGCCGTTGACGTTGATTTTCGCCATGGTTCCGAGAGGCAAGCTATCACAGCGTCGCGCACCGTTGGGCATGGCCAGGAGCCGGGCCCGCGCAACCCGCGAACGCAATCCCGCGGGCGCCGGCGCTCTGCGAGCGAGTCATGCCGCGGCGCCTCCGCCCCGGGCGGGACCGGGACCAGACAGGCGCACGGCAAGCGCAGCCCTGCGGTCCACCGGAAACGCATCCTTTGCATCCGGCGGGGGCATCATGTGCGCCGGGTAGTACGCGATGGCCTGCGCCTTGACCGGCTTTCCGATGGCGAGATTCCTGCGGTTCGTTCCCTGCGGCCGTACCACCTTTCCGCCCACGATCTCCAGATCGGTCCACCAGGTCTTCACCGCGTTGATCGCCCCGTTGCCGAGCGCGTCGTCCAGCCGCACGATCCAGCGGCGCGTCCAGGGCAGGTGAATCGCCGCCCACAGCAGCACGCGATGCGCGAGCAGGCCCTCGTGGTTGTACGGACAGGTCTTCATGCAGCGCCCGCACGCCGAGCCGTGCGGATTGGTGACCCGGTAGCGCGTGCAGCGCTCGACGTCCGGCTTCCAAATCTCGTAGCCGTTGAACATGACCTTGTCGCCGAAGCTGATCGCGCTGCAAGGGCATTCGCGCGCGCATTTCAGGCACTTCGAGCACGTGTCCTGCAGCCCGAAGTCGATCGGCGGATCCCGGGCAAGCGGCAGATCGGTGGTGATCACCGCGCTCTTGAAGCGCGGCCCCACGAAGGGATTGAGCACCAGCTCGCCGATGCGCGAGAGCTCCCCGAGCCCCGCGAGGAGCACCAGCGGAAGCTGAATGACGTCGGAATCGGCGTTGGTCTGCGAGCGCGCGCTCCAGCCCAGCGACCGGATGAATGCCGCCACGATGCCGCAGATCTCGCCGCCGCGCATGTAGGCGCGCATCGACTGCGCGCCCGAGATCCAGTCGTCGCCGGAAGCCCCCTCCATGGTCTCGAATCCCTGGTCGACGAGCATCACGATCGCGTTGCGGTGATACGGCGCGATCGGGGTGCCGTCGTCCTGGTGCGAATACCACGCGTACGCCTTCGCCTCGCAGACACCCACCATGTCCGACCCGAGGTAATACATGAGGGACTTGACAGCGCGCGAGACTGCCGCCGGATTCTCCGAACCGGGACTCCTCGCCGGAGAAACGGTGCCATCCTGGAGCGGCACCATGGCGCGGATGAGCTTCACGTAGGCGTCGGCGATCGGCGTCTTGTAGGCGAAACGCGTGCGTTCGCGTTTCGCCTTCCCGCCGAGGTCGCCGTGCAGCGCGCGCGTGAAGAAATTGGCACGCTTGGGCACGCGCGGCACCTCGCGCTCGAGGACGAGCGTCGTCGGCTCCGCGGCCTTTCGGATTTTCTCCATGGGAAACCGGCTTCCCCAGGAGGGGCGGCGCGCGGCGAGCCGCCGTTCCCACCAGGTGTCGGTGCCGCCCAGGCCCAGCCACCATCCGAGACCTCCGTCGAAAGGACTCTTCTCGCTGGAAAGAGGCTCGTCCGCGGCAAGCGGCTCGCTCGTCGTCACGATGCACGAAGCGAACTTCGAGCCGATGAAAGGTGCGGATGCGCGGCCATTTTCCTGGCGGCACAGACCCGCCGCGACGAGAATTCCGGCGTGGCACACGTCGGTCGCATCGCGCGTGTGCGCGGTCGCCGCAAAGCCGAGGCGCCGGAGGAACGATGCCGAAATCACCGCGATCTCGGCGGCGCGCAGGAGCGCGCAGTCGTATTCGGCACCCCTCACCCATTCGCGCGCGAGGTTGCCGGGCTCGGGATCGCGCGCCAGCTCGACCAGAATCGCCAGCGCCCAGCGCTCGCCCTGCCTCGGCGCCCCGAGCCACGCGGAGGCGGGAATCTCGCAGCAGCCGGCGAGTGACGCGTTGAGGAAGTAGCAGTTCGCCTTGAGCTCGTTCGCGAGGCGCCGCGGGTCGCGCGGGTACGGCGCCCGCTCCGGCGCCGGCGGCTCGCAGCGATACTGCTCGAAGAGCGCGATGTATTCGTTTACGATCCGGCCGAGCGGCGTCGCGGCCGCGGCAGGGAACGCGTCGCGAAGTGCCGAAACGTCCTGCATCTCGCGCGCACGGCGAACCCTCTCGAGGGGGAGCGGCCCGAGGTGCGGGGGGCGGTTCCGGTTGGAGAACAATCGCATGAAGGCAATGATATGAGAGTCTTTCAGATCGAACACGACTGGGGCATGGAGAACCTGAAGCTCTCCACGCGTCCCGAGCCTAAGCCGGGCGCGGGAGAGGTGCTGATCCGGATGCGCGCCTCATCGCTGAACTACCGCGACCTCCTCGTGCCGAACCGCGGCTACGGGTCGTTCACGGGCAACCTGCCCCTGATCCCGCTTTCGGACGGCGTGGGTGAGGTGGTGGAGACGGGCGCCGGGGTCACGCGCGTCAGGGCCGGAGAGCGCGTATTGCCCTGCTTTCAACAGGGCTGGATCGCGGGCGCGCCGAGCCTCGAGCGCCTCACGCGCACGCTCGGCGGACCGGTGGACGGCACCATGGCGGAGCTCATGTGCCTGTCGCAGGAGGGCGTGGTCAAGGCGCCCTCGCACCTCTCGGACCTCGAGGCGGCGACGCTTCCCTGCGCCGCGCTCACCGCCTGGAGCGCGCTCGTCACGCACGATTCGCTCGGCCCCGGCTCGCGAGTGCTCGTTCAGGGGACGGGCGGCGTGGCGCTGTTCGCGATCCAGATCGCGAAGCTCCTCGGCGCGCACGTTACGGTGATCTCCTCGAGCGACGGCAAGATCGCACGCGCGCGCGCGCTCGGCGCGGATGCTGCGCTCAATTACGCGAAGCTACCGGAGTGGTACCGGGCGGCGCGCGAGATCACGGGCGGCGCCGGCTACGACCACATCGTGGAGCTGGGCGGCGAGAAAACGCTGCCGCAGTCGCTCCGGTGCATCCGGCCCGGCGGCACGCTCTCGATGATCGGCGTGCTCTCGGGCGGCAGCATGTCCGCGCAGCTCGGGCTCGTGGTCACGCGCCAGGTGCGCCTGCAGGGCGTCACGGTGGGCCACCGCGACGGTTTCGAGTCGATGGTGCGCGCCTTCGAGCAGCACAAGCTGAAGCCCGTGATCGACCGCACCTTCGAGTTCGCGGAGCTGAAGGAAGCGATGGAGTACCTGAAGAGCGGCGCGCATTTCGGCAAAGTCTGCATCCGGCATTGATACGAGCACCCCTTCGCTCTACGAATCCTTCCTGCAGGTCGTCCGCTCTCGCATGACCACGCGCCAGTTCGACCCGCCCTGCATCGTGCCGCGCGAGCACTGCGACAAGATCGATTGAGCGGGCCTCATCGCTTTCTCACGCAAGGCGGCACACGAGATGGCGGTCGCCGTACACGTGATCGACGCGCGCGACCGGCGGCCAGTATTTCCTCTCCTTCACCCACGGCAGCGGGAACGCCGCCTGCTCGCGCGAGTACGGGTGCGTCCAGTCGCGCGCAAGCAGCATCGCGGCGGTGTGCGGCGCGTTGACGAGCGGATTGTCCTCGCGCGGCAGGCGCCCCTCCTCCACGGCCCGGATCTCCTCGCGGATCGCGATCATGGCTTCGCAGAAGCGATCGAGCTCCTCTTTCGATTCGGACTCGGTCGGCTCGATCATGAGCGTGCCGGGAACCGGGAACGACATGGTGGGCGCGTGGAATCCGAAATCCATGAGCCGTTTCGCCACGTCGTCCACGACGATGCCCGAGGTCTCCTTCAGGGGCCGCAGGTCCACGATGCACTCGTGCGCGACGAGCCCCCCGGGGCCGGTGTAGAGCACCGGGAAATGCGCAGCGAGTCGCTTCGCCACGTAATTCGCGTTGAGAATCGCCACCTTCGAGGCCTCGGTGAGCCCCTCGGCGCCCATCATCGCGATATAGGCCCACGAGATCGGCAGAATCCCCGCGCTCCCGAACTGCGCGCCGGCCACCGGCCCGACCTTGCCGCGGCCGGGCAGGAACGGCGCGAGGTGCGCGCGAACCGCGATCGGCCCTGCGCCGGGCCCGCCGCCGCCGTGCGGAATGGCGAAGGTCTTGTGAAGATTGAGCTGCGAGACGTCCGCGCCGAACCGGCCCGGCGCCGCGAGCCCCATCATCGCGTTCAGGTTCGCGCCGTCCAGATAGACCTGGCCGCCGTGCCGGTGCACGATCTCGCAGATCTCGCGGATCCGGGCCTCGAACACGCCGTGCGTGGAGGGATAGGTGACCATGAGGACCGCAAGCGTCTCCGCGTTCTCCGCGGCCTTTTTCTCGAGGTCCGCAAGATCGACGTTTCCCTCGGCATCGCATTGCACTTCCACCACGCGCAGGCCGGCCATATGCGCCGAAGCCGGATTCGTGCCGTGCGCCGAATGCGGGATGAGGCACAGGTCGCGGCCGCCGTCGCCGCGCGAGGCGTGCCAGGCGCGGATTGCGAGCAGCCCCGCGAATTCGCCCTGCGAGCCCGCGTTCGGCTGCACCGACACGGCGTCGTAGCCGGTGATTTCCGCGAGCCAGGCCTCGAGCTCGCGGATCAGCCGCGCGTAGCCCCGCGCCTGCTCCGGCGGCGCGAACGGATGGATCTGCGCGAACCCTTCCCAGCTCACCGGCATCATCCCGGCCGCTGCGTTCAGCTTCATGGTGCACGAGCCGAGCGGGATCATCGCGCGGTCGAGCGCCAGGTCCTTGTCCGCAAGCGCGCGAAGGTAGCGCATCATCCCGGTTTCCGAGCGGTGCCGGCGGAACACGGGGTGCGTGAGGTATGGGGTCCTTCGCCGCAGCGATTCCGGAATCCGTTGCGCGACCGGTTCGATATCCGCCAGAACGCCCGGTATCCCGAACGCCTTCCGGATTTCCTCCACATCCTCCGGCCGCGCCGTTTCGTCGAGCGAGATGCCGATCGTCTGCGCGTCGATCTCGCGCAGGTTGTAGCCGCGCTGTCGTGCCGATTCCAGGATTTCCTTCGTTCTCGTTCCGGCCCGGACACAGAGCGTGTCGAAGAACGCATCGAACGCGAGCCCGAAACCGGATCCTTCCAGGCCGTCGCCCAACGCCACCGCCAGCCGGTGCACGCGGCGCGCGATCGCGGCGAGGCCCTCGGGCCCGTGATACACGGCGTACATCGCCGCGATGACGGCGAGGAGCACCTGCGCGGTGCAGATGTTGCTCGTCGCTTTTTCGCGCCGGATGTGCTGCTCGCGCGTCTGAAGCGCGAGCCGGTAGGCGCGCGCGCCCGCCGCATCGAGAGTCTCGCCGACCAGCCGCCCCGGCATCATGCGCTTGTGCGCGTCGCGCGTGGCGAGGAACCCGGCGTGCGGACCGCCGTAGCCCGGTGGCACGCCGAAGCGCTGCGCCGAGCCGATCGCGATGTCGGCGCCGAGCTCGCCCGGCGGAGCGACGAGGCAGAGCGCGAGCAGGTCGCACGCCACCGTCACGACCGCGCCGCGCTCCTTCGCTTTTCGGATCGGCTCGCGAAGATCCCGCAGCTCGCCCCGCGTGCCGGGATACTGCAGCAGAGCTCCGAAAATCTCCGAAGAAACAGGATCTTCATGGGAACCCACGACCAGTTCGATGCCCGCAGCCTTGGCACGCGTGCGCACGACCTCGACCGTCTGCGGATGGCATTCGGCATCCACGAAGAACCGGCGGCTCCGCGATTTCGTGACGCGCGCCGCGAGCGCCATCGCCTCCGCGGCGGCGGTCGGCTCGTCGAGCATCGAGGCGTTGGCGATTTCCATGCCCGTCAGGTCGCACACGACCGTCTGGAAGACGAGCAGCGCCTCCAGCCGACCCTGCGAAATCTCGGGCTGGTACGGCGTATACGCGGTGTACCAGGCCGGGTTCTCGAACAGGTTGCGCACGATCACCGCAGGCGTATGGCAGTTGTAGTAGCCCTGGCCGATGAACGAGCGCAGGACGCGGTTTTCCGACGCGAGGGAGCCGAGAACCCGCAGGGCGTCGGGCTCGGAGAGCGCTCGAGGCAAATTCAGTTCCCGATCGCTTCGAATCGAAGCCGGCACCGCGCGCGCGACGAGATCATCGAGGCTCGCGAGCCCGAGCGCCTCGAGCATCGCGCACCGCCCGGCCTCGTCAGGGCCGATGTGGCGACCGGAGAATTTTTCCGCGGAAGTCATTTCGTGAGACTTGCCTTGTAGGCGTCCTCGTCCATGAGCTGCTCGATCTCCCCCGGATCATCCAGCTTCAGCTTGAAGAACCACCCCGCGCCGGTCGGATCCCGGTTGACCCTGGCCGGCTCGTCGGCGAGCGCCCGGTTCACCTCGGTCACCGTGCCCGCGGCCGGCGCCTTGCATTCGGCGGCGGCCTTCACCGACTCGATCACGGCTACGTCCTCGCCTTTCGCCACCCTTCGGCCGACTTCGGGCAGCTCCACGAAGACGACGTCGCCCAGCTGCTCCTGGGCGTAGTGCGTGATCCCCACGGTGCCGGTATCGGCCGAATCCATCCGGATCCACTCGTGGTCCCCGGTCATGCGAAGTGCGCTCATGTCTGCGGTCCTCGGTAGTAGCGATGCGGAACGAAAGGCAGGCTCGCTACGCGGCAGGGCTGCGGCCTGCCGCGCACGATCGCGGAGAGCCCGGTGCCCGGCGCCGCGAAGCGCGCCTGGACGTAAGCCATGGCGACGGGGGCATCGAGCGTGGCGCCGAAGCCCCCGGACGTGATCCTTCCCGCGAGGCTTCCGGCCGGGTCGTAGAGGCGCTCGCCCTCGCGCAGCGGCGCACGTCCCTCCGGACGCACGCCGACGCGCCGCGTCAGCACGCCGAATTCGATCTGGTCGAGGATCGTTGGCGCGCCCGGAAAGCCGCCGGCGCGCGCGCCGCCGCGCCGGCGTACCTTCGGGATCGCCCATTCGAGCGCCGCTTCCACCGGCGTCGTCGTGGCGTCGATGTCGTGGCCATACAGGCAAAGCCCCGCCTCGAGGCGCAGCGAGTCGCGCGCGCCGAGCCCCGCGGGCTTCACCGCGGGATTCGAGAGCAGGGCCCGGGCAAGGACCGCCGCGTCCGGGGCCGGAACGGATATCTCATAACCATCTTCGCCCGTATATCCGGAACGGGAGATCGCGCATTCGAAGCCGAGAATCTTCGCCCTGCGCATCGACATGAATTCCATCCGCTCGATCCCGGCGGCCAGCCCGCCCAGCACCTTCGGCGCTTCCGGGCCCTGAAGTGCGAGAAGCGCATGCCCCTCCAGCACTTCGAGGCCGCAGCCTCTCAGCAGATCGAAATCGCACTCCTTGCGCGAAGCGTTCACCACAATGAAGAGATGATCGCCCGCATTCGCGATCATGAAATCGTCGAGAATGCCGCCGGCTTCATTCGTGAACAACGAGTATCGCTGCCTTCCGCCTGCAAGGCCGGCGACATCGGCCGGACAAAGCGACTCGAGAACCGCCGTCGCATCCCGCCCGCGCAGCCGCGCCTGGCCCATGTGCGAGACGTCGAAGAGGCTGCATTGGCTCCGCGTATGGCGGTGCTCGGCGAGGATTCCCGTTGGATACTGGACCGGCATCGCGTAGCCGGCGAAGGGCACCATGCGCGCCCCGAGCTCGAGGTGCAGCGCGTGAAGCGGCGTGCGGCGCAGCGCAGTTTCCAAGAGCAGCCCTCAGACATAGGAGCGGACGTGTCGGGACAAGCCGCATCCCGCGCCGCTCCCGCTGTCCGGTGACCTGAGAGTTTCCGCGGACCCGGCCGCGTTGCCCCTTCGGTGGGCGCGCCGAGTTGCACCGCGCGCCGCTCTCCAGTATCGGCTTGCGTTCGGCTGCGGTGCTGGAACCTGAGCGATCATGGGAGGTTACGCCTTCGGCGGCGGCTCTTCGCCGCGCTCTCCCGCAGCCGGGCGAAGTGTATCATCGGCCGCGCATGAGCGAGAAGTTCACCGCGGCGGTCGTGCAGGCCGCACCCATTCCCTTCGAGCGCGAGCGCACCCTGGAGAAGCTGCGCGACCTTGCCGCGGATGCCGCCCGGCGCGGCGTCCGGCTCGCGGTCTTTCCCGAGGCGTTCGTGTCCGCCTACCCCAAGGGGCTGGATTTCGGCGCGCGGGTCGGAATGCGTACGCGCGAGGGGCGCGAGGACTTCCGGCGCTACTTCGACTCGGCGGTGGACGTTCCGGGTCCGGCGGTGGACTTCCTCGCACGCGTGGCGCGCGAGAGCAAGCTCCACCTCGTCGTGGGCGTGATCGAGCGCGAGATCGGCACCCTTTACTGCACGGTGCTCTTCTTCGCCCCCGACGGCGGCTATCTCGGCAAGCACCGCAAGCTCATGCCGACCGCGATGGAGCGGCTGGTATGGGGTTTCGGCGACGGCTCCACCCTGCCGGTGTTCGACACGCCGCTCGGACGGCTCGGCGCCGTGATCTGCTGGGAGAACTACATGCCGCTCCTCAGGACGGCGATGTACGCGAAGAACATCCAGCTCTGGTGCGCGCCCACCGCCGACGGACGCAAGACCTGGATCCCGACGATGCAGCACATCGCGCTCGAGGGCCGGTGCTTCGTGCTTTCCTGCAACCAGTTCACGCGCCGGGGCGACTTCCCCGCCGACTACCGCGCGATCCAGGGCGACGATCCGGACACGGTCATCTCGGAGGGCGGCAGCTGCATCGTGAGCCCGCTGGGCGAGATCCTCGCGGGCCCGGATTACGAAGGCGAACGCATCCTCACTGCCGAGATCGACCCGGCGGAGATCGCGCGCGGAAAGTACGACTTCGACGTGGTGGGCCACTATGCGCGGCCGGACGTGTTCCGGCTCGTCGTGAACGAGCGGCCGCAGCCGCCCGTGGTCACCGAGAAGGATTAGCCGCTCACCACTTCTCGATCCACGGGCGCAGGTCGAGCTCGTGCGTCCAGGCGCTGCGCGGCTGCACGTGCAGGCGCCAGTAGTTTTCCGCGATCGCCTCAGGGTCGAGGATTCCGTCCCTCGCCTTGAGCGCGTAACGCTCGGGGAAATTCTCGCGGATGAACGGCGTGTCGATCGCGCCGTCGATTACCACGTGCGCCACGTGGATCCCCAGGGGGCCCAACTCGCGGGCCATGCTCTGCGCGAGCGCGCGAAGCGCGTGCTTCGCGCCCGCGAACGCCGCGAACCCCGCTCCGCCGCGCAGGCTCGCCGTAGCGCCCGTGAAAAGGATCGTGCCGCGCCCGCGCGGCACCATCACCTTGGCGACCTCGCGCCCCACGAGGAAGCCGCCCATCGCGCCCATCTCCCAGGTCTTGAAGTACACCCGGCTCGTCATCTCGCGGATCGGCAAGCGCACGTTCCCGCCCGCGTTGTAGACCGCGACCTCGATCGGCCCGACCTCGCGCTCGATCGTTGCAATCAGATCGACCACCTGCTCTTCCCTGCGGGCATCCGAGCCAAAGGCCCGTGCCTTGCCACCGCTGGACTGGATACCGGCCACAAGGGGTTGGAGCTTTTCGATGTTTCGCCTCGTCACGCACGCGACATAGCCCTCGCGCGCGAAGCGGCGCGCGATCGCGCCTCCGGTGGCGTCGCCCGCGCCAGCGATCAATGCGACCTTCGGTTCCGGCACGGCGGTCAGTCCGGAATGTCCGGCGCGACCCGCAGGGAGCGATTCGGCGCAGCAAGCTTCCGGGGGGAAAGCGTCCCGATCAAGTCGGTAAGGACGGACCTGGGCAGGCTCACCACCTCGTCGCAGTCAACGCCTGCCGGCTGACCGCCACGAACATGCGATGGCGCTTCGGGTCGCGGCAATGCCGATGCCTGACCCGATAGAGGTCGCCCCTCGTCAAAGCGGGACCTGATGGTCGAGGACGTGCTTCGCCTCCCGATTCAGTCGCGCCGCGTTCCGGTCGATGATCGCCCGATCCCGCGCAGCAACCGGTATCCTGATCTTCATAGCACCAATCTACTACCCGCGACATCGCCGCGCAATGCGAGACGACCCACGGCCTCGTGGATCACGGCCTCCCAATTCCCGGGCCTGCCCTGACGCAAAAGCGTCATGGTCGGGTACCAGGGCGTCGAGTCGCGGCCAAGCATCCAGCGCCACTCGGGATCGAAGTTGAGCAGCGTCCACACCGGGCGCCCGAGCGCGCCTGCGAGGTGCGCGAACACCGTGTCCACCGTGATCACGAGATCGAGATTCGCGATCAGCGCCGCGGTATTGGCGAAATCGCCGATCTCCTTCGAGAAATCGTGCAGGCGGCACGAGGCGGGCAGCGCGCGCGCCTGCTCCGCCGGAGCGCCCACGTGCAGGCTGATGAAGCAATCGCCGGGATACTGCGCGAGCAGCGGCCGGTAGAACGAAACCGGCATCGATCGCACGTGATCGCTCGGGTAGCTCGGCCGCCCCGCCCACGCGAGGCCGATCCGCCGCCCCGGCAGCCCGTCGAGCCGCGCTCGCCACTTCGCCACCAATCCGGGATCGGGACGAAGATAGGGAATGCGGGCCGGAATCGTGTCGGCGCGCGTTCCGAGGCGCCCCGGCAGGCTGAGCAGCGCGACGTGGCAGTCGACGCCCGGCGGCGGACTGCGCCTGGTCACGAATCGGTCGTAGCCTTCGGCGCCCTCGAACAGCCCGCGCAGCACCTCGTCGCAGCAGAAGATGACTTCCTTCGCGCCCTTCGCCTTTACCAGCGGCAGGAAGCGCACGAACTGGATTGTGTCGCCGTAGCCCTGCTCGGCGTGAACGAAGACCGTCTTGCCTTGAAGCTCGCCCCCGTCCCACGCCGGCACCGCAAGCTCGGTGATCCCCGGATGGCCCGGGACCTTGAGACGCCAGTCGAGCTCGGCCCAGCCGCGCTCGAAATCCCCGAGCAGCAGCCGCAGCATCGCGCGGCCGAAACGCGCCTCGGCGTATTCCGGCGCGAGCTCGATCGCGCGATCGAACGCCGCGAGCGCCTCGCGGTATTCGGCGCGGCTGCGGTGGCAGAGGCCGAGGTTCGAATGAAAGAGCGCGCTTCCCGGCGCACGCCGCACCGCCTCGCGCAGGTGCGCGAGCGACTCGTCGAGACGGCCGAGCTTGAGCAGCGCGTTGCCCGCCATGTTGTGCGCGTCGGCCGAGGCGGGTGCGAGATCGAGCGATCGCCGGAACGCGGCCTCGGCTTCCTTCCACCGGTTGCGCTGGTAGAGAAAGAACCCGAGCTGGTAGTGGCTGTCGGCCCGCTCCGGCGCCACCGCGACCGCCCGGCGGAAGGCGCGCTCGGCCTCGTCGGCACGGCCCTCGCGCGCGAGCGCATCGCCGAGATTGCGCAGGATCACCGGGTGATCGGGGCTCAGCGAGAGTGCGCGCACGAGAACCGCATGCGCTTCCGCAGCCCGGCCCTGCCCGATCAGCGCCGATCCGAGGTTGTTGAGCAGATCGAACCGGCCCGGCTCGGCCGCAAGCGCGCGGCGGAACGCGGCCTCGGCTGCGGCGTAGGACTTGCGCTCGAGGTGACGCAGCCCGAGCGCATCGGGGCTTTCCGGCAAGGGCTCCATCGGCGCCTACTCTATCAAGAATAGAATGCGGAAACCGTCAGGGAGGGCTTGCCATGAGCTTAAGGGGCAGGACGCTTTTCATCACCGGCGCCTCGCGCGGCATCGGAAAGGCGATCGCGCTCCGGGCGGCGCGCGACGGCGCGAACGTCGCGATCGTCGCCAAGACCGAGCAGGCGCATCCGAAGCTGCCGGGCACGATCTATTCCGCGGCCGAGGAAATCGAGGCGGCCGGCGGCAACGCGCTGCCCCTCGCGACCGACATCCGCGACGAGGCGCGCGTCCGGGAGGCCGCCAGGCGCTGCGCCGAGAGATTCGGAGGCATCGACATCCTGGTCAACAACGCGAGCGCGATCTCGCTCACCGGCACGCTCGATACGCCGATGAAGCGCTTCGACCTGATGTTCGGCGTCAACGTGCGCGGCACCTACTGCTGCTCGCAGGCGTGCCTGCCCCATCTCAAGGAATCCGCGAAGGCCGGGCGCGTTCGCGCCGGATGTGGTCGAGCTGCTGAAGACCTTCGCCACGCAGTCGGCGATGGCGATCCAGAACGCGCGCCTGTTTCGCGAAATCGAGGCGACAGGCAAGCAGCTCGAGGTCGCGAGCCGGCACAAGGCGGAGTTCCTCGCCAACATGTCGCACGAGCTGAGAACGCCACTGAATGCCATCACCGGGTTCTCGGAGGTGCTCGGCGAGCGCCCGTTCGGGGAGCGCAATGACAAGCAGGACGAGTACGTGAAGGACATCCACGGCTCGGGCCGGCACCTGCGCTCGCTCATCAACGACATCCTGGACCTCTCCAAGATCGAGGCCGGCCGGATGGAGCTCGAGCTCTCGGAGTTCGACGTCCCCGCGGCGCTCTCGAACGCGATCACGCTCGTCAAGGAGCGCGCAGCGGCACGGTGAGGCGCTGAAGCTCCAGACCGCGCCCGAGCTCGGCACATTCACCGCCGACGAGCGCAAGTTCAAGCAGATCATGCTGAACCCTCTTTCCAATGCGGTGAAGTTCACGCTCGAGGGCGGGTCGATGAGCGTCTCGGCGGAGAAGAACGGCGCGGGGATCGAGGTCGCGGTCCCGGACACCGGCCCCGGAATCGCGCCCGAGGATCAGGCCGCGGTGTTCGAGGAGTTCAAGCAGGTCGGGCGCGACAGCGCGCGCAAGGCGGAGGGCACGGGCCTGGGGCTGCCGCTCAGGAACAAGTTCGTGGAGCTGCACGGCGGGGAGATCCGGCTCGAAAGCGCGCTCGGCAAGCGAACGACGTTCACCTTCACGCTGCCTCTGCGCCGAGAGGGATGAGCAGGACAAATCGAGTCTGACCCCTTTCTAGGGGAGGTAGCGCGCGGTGCGCAGGCGCGCGGCGCGCATGTCGTCGCCGCGCAGCTCCTTCAGGGCGTAGCCCACGAAATCGGCCACCACGCGCTTGCGCCAGCGCAGGTCCATGTCGGCGTTGTCCATGGGCTTGGCGCGCGACTCTGCTGCTTCGCCGATCGCGGCGATGACTTCGTCGGTGAGCTTCTTGCCCTTGAGAGAATCCGTCTTGATCACCAGGGGATGGGACGAGACGGCACCCAGAACAAGCCGCGCTTGATCCACGGTCCCGTCGTCCGTCGTTCTCACCGCTGCCGCAACCCCCAGCAAAGGAAAGTCAAAGGAACCCCTCCGCCGCAGCTTCCAGTAGGTGCTCTTCCAGCCGTCGGCCTTCGGCAGCATCACTTCGGTGAGGATCTCGTCCGGCTTGCGCTTGAGGTAATGCATGCCATCATTGTTGTAGAGATCGGCAAGCGGCACGACGCGCTCGCCCGCCGCGGACACGAGCTTCACGCTCGCGCCAAGCGACATCAGCGCCGGCGCGGTGTCGGTGGAGGAGACGGCGAGGCAGCGCTTGGAGGCGGTCGCGACCCAGCAGGTCTCGCCGTCCTTTTTCATGCAGAAGTCGATCGCCTTGCGCCACTCGTAGGTCTGGTTGTAGTACGTGCAGCGCGTATCCAGGCACAGGTTCCCGCCGAGCGTGCCCATGTTCCTGAGGTGCGGCGTGGCGACCTGCGCGGCGGCCTGACGAAGTCCCCGGTAGGGGGCTGTCTTTTCGCTCTCAACCACTTCCGTAAGAGTCAGGCCCGCACCGAGCGTCAATCCGGCTCCGTTCGAAACCTTCTTCAGGCCCTCCACCCCTCGCAGCGACACAAGCGTCGCGGGCACCTGCTGGCGCCGCTTCATGTTGGGCAGGAGGTCTGTTCCGCCCGCGACGAGCATCGCCTGCGGGCCCTCGGCGGCGAGAATCTTCGCCGCTTCCGCTACCGAGCGCGGCGCGCGAAATTCGAACCAGGGAAGCCGCATCATGCCGCGATCCCCTCGGGCCTGCGCGCCGGGCGCCTGGTCTCGTTTCCGTCGCCTCCCTCCCAGGGCGGAAGGACGAACATCGGTGCGGGATACGGCACCTGCGGGAATTTCTCCGGCCCGATGCGCGGGTCCTTGCCTTCGGCTTTCAGCTCCAGCGCCGCGAGCACCTTGTCGGGCGTGATCGGAAGCTCGTCGATGCGGACGCCCACCGCGTCGTAGATCGCGTTCGCCACCGCCGGCATCACCGGAAGAAGCGGCCCCTGCCCCGCCTCTTTCGCGCCGAACGGGCAGTTGGGATCCGGATCCTCGATGAGCGCGACTTCCACCTCGGGCATGTCGAGCGACGTGAGGCTCTTGTAATCGAGCATCGAGGGAATCCTGTGCACCAGCGCGCTCGAGAGCCTGGGCGGCAGGCGCCGGAACGACTGCTCCTCCATCAGCGCTTCGCCGAGGCCCATGTACACGCCGCCGATCACCTGCCCGCGCACGTGCACCGGGTTGATCGCCCGTCCGATGTCATGCGCGACCCAGATCTTCGGCACGTGGATCCAGCCGGTGGCCGGATCGACCTCGGTCTCCACGACGCACGCGGTGAAGCTGTAGGCGGGCGACGGCCCCACGCCGCTGCCCTTGTACTTTCCGGGCTGGCGCGGCGGCGAATACGACCCCACCGCGCCCAGCGTTCCGAACTTCGCCTCCGCGGCCGCGACCGCTTCGACGAAGCTCATCGCCTTTTTCGAATCCTCGGCCGCGAACACGCGCCCCTGCGCGAAGATCAGGCGATCGGGCAATGTCTCGAGCTGCTCGGCCGCGGCCGCGGCGAGCTGGTCTCGCACCCTGCCCGCCGCCTGCATCGCGGCGTTGCCCATCATCACGGTGACGCGGCTCGAATACGAGCCGAGGTCGACGGGCGTGAGGCCCGTATCGCCGGTGAGCACGCGCACTTCGCCCGTGTCGATTCCGAGCACCTCCGCCACGATCGCCGCGAGCACGTCGTCCGAACCCTGTCCGATCTCGGTGGCGCCGCAGAACACGGTGACCTGGCCGCTGCGGTCGAGCAGCAGCTGCACGCCCGAGTGCGGCATCTTGTTCCAGTAGATCGCCACGCCCGCGCCGCACATGTAGGCCGAGCAGGCGAGCCCCACGCCGCGCCCGGGCGGGAGCTTGCGGCGCTTATCCTTCCAGCCCGACATCTCCACGACCTTGCGGATGCACTCGGCGAGGCCCGTCGAGCCGATCTTCAGCCAGTTCGCCGTGAGCGAATCGGGCTTCGTGACCATCGCGAGGCGCATTTCGGCGGGGTCGAGACCGAGCTTCGCGGCGATCTTGTCGAGCTGGATCTCCTGGCCGAACCGGGGCTGCGGCGTGCCGTGCCCGCGCTTGGGGCCGCAGGGCGGCTTGTTGGTGAAGACGCGGCAGGCCTCGAACTTGAAGCGCGGCAGCTCGTAGGTCACGGGCGTGAGCACGCCGGTGTAGAAGGTGCTCGCCGGGCCGTGCGAGCCGTAGCCTCCGCCGTCGAGCAGCGTCTGAAGGCTCATCGCGGTGAGCCGCCCATCCCTGGTCACGCCGGTGCGCAACCTCATCAGCACCGGGTGCCGCCCCCGGTGCTGATAGAAGACTTCCTCGCGCGTGAGGCAGATCTTGACCGGCCGGCCGAGCACGAGCGCCGCCTTCGACACCACCATCTCGTGGTTCGCCGGGTCGCACTTGCCGCCGAAGCCGCCGCCGCTGGGGGTCGCGATCACGCGGATCTGCGACGCGGGCATCTGCAGCACGCGCGCAAGCTGGCGGTGCAGGTAGTGCGGGTTCTGGGTGCTGGTGGAAAGGGTGAGCTTGCCGT
This sequence comes from Betaproteobacteria bacterium, assembly GCA_037443705.1. GTDB lineage: Bacteria > Pseudomonadota > Gammaproteobacteria > Burkholderiales > SG8-39 > 2-02-FULL-66-14. The sequence continues at coordinate 17,149 of JBBINV010000049.1, forward strand.
CGCCATCGACCACGGCGAGCGACGCCTGCTGCTCCATCGGGAGATGCGTGTTGCCCTCGTAGAAGAACGTGTCCTCGAAGACGTAATCGCTTTTCGCGAGCGCCTCCTCCACGTCGCCGAACTCGTAGGCCTGGTTGCGGTGGATGTTGCCCTGCTCGCCGTAGTCGTGAATTCTCGGATCGGGAGTCTCCAGGGCCTCTTCCGGCGAGCCGATCGTCGGGAGGATCCTGTAGCGGACTTCGACGAGATCCAGCGCTTCCGTCGCCGTCTGCTCGTCCCGCGCGATCACCGCGGCGACCGGGTCGCCCACGAAGCGCACGCGCCCGCGCGCCAGGGGATACTCGTCCAGCGCCACCGGCATGATTCCGAACGGTACGGGGAAGTCACTGCCGGTGAGCACCAGATGCACGCCCGGGTGTGTTCTCGCTTTCTCCGCATCCACGGACTCGACGACGGCATGCGGGTGGGGCGAGCGAAGCAGCTTGCAGTGCACCATCCGCGGCGCCGAGAGGTCGTCGGCGAAGCGCAGCTGCCCCACGACCTTGGCCCGGCCGTCCACGCGGCGCCGGGGTTTGCCGATGACCGAGAGTCTGCCGGGTTTCACCGCTTTTCTCCGCGCAACTCCCGGGCGGCCGTTTCGATCGACTCCACGATCTGCCGATAACCCGTGCACCGGCACAGGTTCCCCGCCGTCGCTTCGGCGATCTGTTCTCCCGTTGGATTCGCTTCCCTGTCCAGCAACGCCTTTGCGGTCATGATGACGCCGGGCGTGCAGTAGCCGCATTGCGAGCCGCCGAGGTCGGCGAACGCGGCCTGGAGCGGGTGAAGCGTCGTCCCCCTGGCCAGGCCCTCGATCGTCTCAACCGCGCGCCCCTCGCACTCGAGCGCGAGCGTGAGGCACGAGAGCACGGGCTTGCCGTCGAGCAGCACGGTGCAGGCGCCGCACTCGCCGAGCTCGCAGCCGTGCTTGGTGCCGGTGAGCCCCAGGTCCTCGCGCAGGACCTCGAGCAGGGTCTTGTAGGGCGCAAACGAGACCTCGGTCTCCTCGCCGTTGACGGCGAGCCGCAGCGGGACGGGGCGGCGGGGCACAGCCCTGGCGGGAGCTGACATTGTTTGGACTCCAAACAATTGGAACCCCCACACTTTACCCCCGGCGCGCGGGGAAATCAAAGGGTCTTTTTTGACCGGGGTTCAGGTCCCGAGCAGCCGGGGCAGAACCTCGCTGATCGACCCCGGAAAGACCGCGTCGGCGATGCCGTCGAAGGGGGTGGGCCCGGCATTCACGATCACGACCCGCGCTCCCGCATCGCCCGCGACCTGCACGGTGCCGGCGACCGGGTAGACCTGCAGGCTCGTGCCCACGGCGAGAAAGACCTCCGCCTCCCCGGCCGCGCGCATCGCCCGGTCGATCACTTCCGGCACCAGCTGCTGGCCGAACGAGATCGTGGCGCTCTTCAGGATCCCGCCGCAATCGCGGCATGGCGGATCCGCCTCCCCCGCCCTCACCCGGTCGAGCGTCTCCTGCATCGGTCCGCGCCAGCCGCAATTCATGCACACCACCTTGCGCATCGTGCCGTGCACCTCGATCACCCGCCCGGGCGAATTGCCCGCGATCTGGTGCAGCTCGTCGATATTCTGGGTGATCAGCGCATGGAGCTTGCCGCGGCGCTCCAGCGCCACGAGCGCGAGATGCCCGGGGTTCGGCCTGGCCTTCCACGCGCTGTGCTCGAGCCGGCTCTGCCACGAAAGCCTTCGCACCTCCGGATCGGACATGTAGTAACGGATATCCGAGAGCTTCTCGGCCTTGGGGTTCTTCGTCCATACCCCCTGCGGCCCGCGGAAATCGGGAATCCCCGAGTCGGTCGAGATCCCCGCGCCGGTGAGCACCACCACGCGGCGGGCCTCGGCGATCCACCGGCGCACGGACTCGATCGTCACGCGCGGGTCCTCGGGATCTTCCGCTTTCTCGTTCGATGCGCCCTGCGCGGCTCGTGCGCCTCGCCGCGGGACACAACGCGAATGCGCTCCCGCAACCATGCCGCGAACCCGGGCTCGCCGACCTTGCCCTCTGCGAGCGCGAGGTACTGCGGGTAAAGCTCCAGGTCTCCGACTTCGAGCGTCGCGCCATTCAGCTCGACCAACGTCTCGCAGCACGCTGCGGCTGTGCGCTTGTTGCCATCCACGAACGGATGAGTGCGGGCGATTCCGGCGGCAAGCGCCGCGGCGAGATCCGAGAGATCCGGCGAAGGTTTCTCGTGCGCGTGCAGTTGCTGCGGACGCGCAAGCGCCGACTCGATCAGCCCTTCGTCCCGTACGCCGCCGCTTCCGCCGTGCTCGGAGAGCTGACGGTCATGGATCGCGAGAACGGCCTCCTTTCGAAGCCAGACGATCATCGGCGCGGCTCAGGACTGTGCCAGCTTGCGCAGAAGCGTTCGCCGCTTGCGCATCACCCGCTCGGCGACCTCCATCTGTCCGGCAAACACGGGATCGAACGGGCTCAACTTGATGCCGTCCGGCAGCTCGGTCGCGTAAAGCTCGTCGCCCTTCCCGAGCCTCAGCCGAGCGAGCAGCTCTTTCGGCAGGACGATCCCGGCGGAATTGCCGACGGTGGTGATCTTGATCTTCATGGCCATGCCTCCTCGGAGCATTATAACGGATGTTATACTTCGTCCGCGTGGACAAGTTCGACCGCATTTACGATCTGCACCGGATCTTCGCCGGGCGCCGCTCGCCGGTCGCGGTCGATGCGCTCGCGGGGGAGCTCGAATGCTCGAGGCCGAGCGTGTACCGGCTGATCCGCCTCCTTCGCGATCATCTCGGCGCGCCGATCGAATTCGACCGCGAGCGCGGCGGCTACGTCTACCGCCAGGACGCCACCGGCGGTCCGTACGAGCTGCCGGGCCTGTGGTTCAGCGCCGCTGAGCTCCAGGCCCTCCTCGTCTTCGAGCGGCTGCTCGAATCCCTGGAGCCGGGGCTGCTCGCCGAGCACCTGCGCCCGTTCGCGCAGCGCGTCGCGAGCCTGATGGCGCACCGGCGGCTGGGGCTCTCCGAGGCGCCGCAGCGAATCCGGGTCCTCCCCATGAGCGCGCGAAGCGCCGGCGCGCATTTCCGCACCCTCGCAAGCGCAACGCTGCAGCGCCGCCGGCTGCGGATCGCCTACCGCTCCAGAGGCCGGGACGAAAGGAGCGAGCGCGAAGTCTCGCCCCAGCACCTCGTGCATTACCGCGACAACTGGTACCTGGATGCGTGGTGCCATATGAGAAAGGGGTTGAGAATTTTTTCCATGGACCGGATCGAAACGGCGCACGAGCTTGACACACCCGCCCAGGAGATCGCGCAGTCCGAGATGAAGGAGCATTTCGAATCGAGCTACGGCATCTTCGCGGGAAAGGCGAACAAGCTCGCCGTGCTGCGATTCACGCCCGAGCGCGCGCGCTGGGTCGCCGACGAGCGCTGGCATCCCGAGCAGTCCGGCCAGTTCCTCACCGACGGCAGCTACGAGTTGAGAATTCCTTACAGGGACGAGCGGGAACTGGCGATGGACATCCTGCGCCACGGGCCCGACGTCGAGGTGCTCGACCCGAAGGCGCTGCGCGAGTCGGTCGCGGCCCGTCTCGAAGCCGCGCTCAAGACGTACCGATAAATCCGCGCGAGGCCCTTGGCAGCACGGCCGTTATCGCCGTTTAATAGCGGCACCGGTCAGAATCAAGAAGTCCGATCCAAAGGATCTTCGGGGAGGTGCCGGTGCTGCATCGCGATCTGCGGGCCTCATGGGCGACGTCCTGATCGTCGCGGCCGCGTTCGCCCTCGGGGGTGCCCTCGCCTGGGCGTTGGAAGCGGCGCGCCGCAAGTCGGCCGTTACCTCGTTCGAAACCCAGCTCGCCCTGCTCCGCCGCCAGCATGACGAACGCGCAGCGCAGCTCGAGTCCCTGCGCAGCGAGCACGCGGGTGCGGTCGAAGCGCTGCGCGCCGAAACCGAGCGGCGTGCCGCCGCCGAAACGGCCCTCGCCGGCGAGCGCCGGAACGCCGCGGAAAAGCTTGCGCTCCTCGAAGCCGCAGAGCGAAAGCTCGCGGACGCGTTCAAGGCGCTCTCGTCGGATGCGCTGCGAAGCAACAACCAGGCGTTCCTCGACCTCGCGAGGACGCAGCTCGGCGAATTCCAGCAAGGCGCGAAAAACGACCTGGAAGCGCGCCAGAAGGCGGTGCACGAGCTGGTGAAGCCGCTCCGGGAATCGCTGGACAAGGTGGACGGCAAGCTCGGCGAGCTGGAGAAGCAGCGCGTTTCCGCCTACGCCGAGCTGAACGCGCAGGTGAAAGGCCTCGTCGAAACGCACCTGCCGATGCTGCGCAACGAAACCGCCAACCTCGTCAAGGCGCTACGCCAGCCGAGCGCGCGCGGGCGCTGGGGCGAGATCCAGCTCAAGCGCGTGGTCGAGATGGCCGGGATGGTGGACCACTGCGATTTCCTGGAACAGGAAAACCGCACGACGGAGGACGGGCGGCTGCGCCCCGACCTGATCGTCAATCTCCCCGGCGGCAAGAAAATCGTCGTCGACGCCAAGGCCGTGGTGACGGCCTACCTCGAAGCCGCGGAAGCGCCGGACGAGGCGACGCAGCGCGCAAAGCTCGCCGATCACGCGCGGCAGGTGCGCGAGCACATGGCCGTGCTCGGGCGCAAGGCCTACTGGGAGCAGTTCGACCCGAGCCCCGAATTCGTCGTGCTCTTCCTCCCCGGCGAAATGTTCTTCAGCGCCGCGCTCCAGCAGGACCCGGCGCTGATCGAATTCGGCGTCGGCGAAAAAGTCATCCCCGCCACGCCCACCACGCTCATCGCCCTCCTTCGCGCCGTCGCCTACGGCTGGCGCCAGGAAGCGCTCGCGAAAAACGCCCAGGAAGTCGCCGACCTCGGCCGCCAGCTCTACGAGCGCATCGCGACGCTCGCCGGCCACTGGACCGAGGTGGGCGATCGGCTCGGAAAGGCGGTGGACGCGTACAACAAGTCCGTCGCCACCCTCGAATCGCGCGTGCTCGTCTCCGCGCGCCGGCTGCGCGAGCTGAAGGCGGGGTCAGAGACCGTGGAGATCGAGCCGGTGGGGCCGGTGGAGCGCTTGCCGCGGGGGCTGCAGGCGGTAGAGCTTGCGGCTGAGGCCCCCGGAGAGGGATCGTGAACTTCACCGATTTTTTCAAGAAAGCTTTCGGCAAGGAATCGGCCAGGGACTTCGGACCGTTCGAGTATCAGCGACGTCTGGCCGAGGGACATTGGCCGGAGCTGCTCGACGTTCCGACAGGCATGGGCAAGACGGCGGCGGCGGTGCTTGCTTGGCTTTGGAAGCGCGGTTGGCGGGAGCGCGGCCGAGGGGCGGATATCGATACCGATACGCCGCGACGTCTCGTCTATTGCCTGCCGATGCGGGTGCTCGTGGAACAGATGCACGGGAATGTCTGCGACTGGCTTGAACGCCTCGGAATTCGTGGCAAGGCGGGCGAAGGTCGCGTTTCGGTTCACTTATTGATGGGCGGTTCGGAGGATGCACGGGAAGCCACTTGGGCTGAGTATCCCGAAGAGGACATGATCCTGATTGGCACGCAGGACATGCTCCTCTCGCGTGCGCTGAACCGTGGCTTCGCGATGCCGCCCCAGATGTGGCCTGTGGATTTCGGTCTCCTCAACGTCGACGCGCTCTGGGTGATGGACGAGGTCCAGCTCATGGGCCCGGGGCGCACGACGAGCGTGCAGCTTCAGCAGTTCTGGGACGAGGCGCCGCCATCCCACGGGTCGCGTCACACGATCTGGATGAGCGCTACGCTCGGCAGCAGCGTCGGCTCCGTGGCGCTCCCGGATTGGATGAAGTCGCCCGAGAGGGCCAACCGAAACCTCGCGATCCCGCCCCATCGGCATTCGGAGGCCGACCTCGGCCACGAGGAGTTCGCCGCGCGGTGGACCGCGCCGAAGCGGCTGGAGCTGCGTCTGGACCGCGCCCTTGCGAAGGCTCCTGCAAAGCCACCGCAGGGCAAGCGCAGGCAAGCCTCACCAGAGCCTGCGCCAACAGTTGAGCCGGGCTGGACGGTCGAGAGTCCAGAATTACACGCGGCTGTTCGCACCGCAGCGCACGGCTGCCGCCTCGTGCTCGTCTTCGTGAACCAGGTCAAGCGTGCCCGCGAGCTGCACGATCGTCTTCGCGGGAACGCCGGCGCCGGGCCGCAGGCACTGCTCGTCCATGCTCGCATGCGCCCGCAGGACCGGCGGGCGGTGATCTCCGAGTTGGAAAGCGCGCCTCCCGCCGATGGCCGCGTCGTGGTCGCGACGCAGGTCCTCGAAGCCGGCGTGGACCTCGACGCCGATGCGCTCTTCACGGAGCTATGCCCGTGGCCGTCGTTCGTCCAGCGGCTCGGACGGCTGAATCGCAGCGGCACGCGGCCGAGCGCGCAGGACGTCGAACGCGGCAAGCGAGAGCCGGCGAAGGCTGTGGTCTTCGAGCCGCTCTCTCCGGCACGCAAGGAGAACGAATCGGAGAGCGACTACGAGGAGCGACGGAAGCGCGATCTGAGCCGGCCCTATGACGCACGGCCCGTGGAGGAGTCGCGCGAGATCCTTCGAACCGTGGAGGCGGCGCACAAGGGCTCTCTTTCTCCCGAAACGCTGTCGACCCTGTCGATCTCGCTCTTGCCCGAAGGGCCCGTTCTTCGGCGCTTCGACCTCGACGATCTGTTCGACACCGATCCGGATCTCTCCGGCGGCCACACGGACGTGACGCCCTTCCTGCGCGCCGCCGATCGCGACGTCGATGCGTACCTGCTCTGGCGGCGGATCGAGGGTGGGCTCGACGCGGACGAGCAGGTGCCGATCCATCGCGACGAACTGTGCCCCGTGCCGTTCTACGAAGCGCAGGAGGCGTTCGCGGAACGCGACGTCTGGATCCTGACGCTCTCCACCGGTCGGAGAAGCCGCGCCGCCTGGCGCAACGCGCGGGGGCGCGAGATCCACGCGGGCGACACCGTCATGGTCGATCGTGCGGCCGGGTGCTATCGCGAAGACGCCGGGTGGACGGCCAGGGCCACGGACGTCCCGAGCCTGGTCATCGACCGCTTGAAGAAGGACGACGGCCAGCTCGTGCGAGCATGGGTGCGCCTTGATGGTAGAACGACGTCGCTGGTCGGTGAGATCGACGGTCACATCGTTGGCGCGCGCGCACGGCTCGAGGATCCCCGCTGCTTCACGAAGGCGTGGATGGAACTCGAGCCCCACCTGCTCGCGGCGGAGCAGAAGGCAAAGGACCTTGTGGCGAGGCTCCCGCTGAATGGCACCCTCGGCGGATCTGTCATCCGAGCCGCGCGTTGGCACGACGTCGGGAAGGCGCTCGAACGAAACGTGAACGGCGAGACTCGCCTGCCGTTTCAGGACATGCTCCTTGGTGCCGGTGTCGCGGAGAACAGCCATCCCAAGCCCGGCGCGCTCTACGCGAAGTCGAACCGGAGTGGCGGGCCACAATCGGGGTTCCGCCACGAGATGGCCTCGCTCCTCGCGTTCCTCCAGTCGAAGCACGCCGACGACGACCTCGCGGCGTTTCTGATCCTCGCCCACCACGGCAAGGTGCGGCTGCTTCCGGACGCATGGGACGACGACGACCCCGTCGATCTGTGCGGCGTGCGGGACGGCGACAAGATCCCCGCTGTCGCGCTGCCCGACGGAAGTCAGCCGATCGTGCTCGACACCAGGACCGTGCTTCCCTCCCGCGAGCACCGCGGGTGGCAGGGGCGTGTTCGTCGGTTGCTCGAGAAGCACGGGCCGTTTCTCGTCGCCTATCTGGAAGGCCTCGTGCGCGTCGCGGACTGGAGGGCAAGCTGATGGCAGCGGTCGTCTTCGGCGGGGTCTCGCCGCGTTCGCTCGGCGATCTCCTGAAAGGCTTCGGCATCATGGCCATCGTCGGGGAGGACTGTCCGGACGCGCTGTTCTGGTGGGACGACGCCTTTCACCTGGCGGTCGAGCGGCCCTGCGACGACGGCGTGGATCAGGCGAAGGCGAGGCAGGCGATCGAGGATGTGGTGCGCGGCAACCTGCTCGCGTGGGGGAGCGCCGTTGCGAAGGCGTTCAAACCCGTACGCGGCGACAAGAATAAGGGCATCGAACGGCAAGATTCGAAGCTCAAGCTGCGCGAGAACCACGATCGGTTCGATGTGCAGACCGCAAGCTGGGCACGAGCGATCAGCCTCCCAGTTGCGGACGAGCAGGAAACCGAACCGCACCCGCTCTTCCCGGCCCATGGGCAGGAGGGAAGCGGCGACTACTTCTCCCAGATCGAGAAGGCAGTCGAGGCGGCCAGAGGCGCCCCCCTCGACATCACTTGGTCACTCTTCGCGGAAGGAAATCCCGCGCTGAAGAGAGAGCTCGACAGCGGCTATCTCTTCTTTCCCGAGCCAATGAAGCGCTACGCGACGGGCGTCGCGAATTGGGTGCAGGATCGCGCAGCGATCAGTCCTTGGTGCTTCCTGCTCGCGGTGCGCGGCGCCTTGCTCCTCCGTGGCAGCCTTCGTCGCCTCCGCTGGGGTCGCCGCGCGTACCCGGCGTTCCCGTTCGTATTCGAGGGCTCGGTCGTCGAACTCGGGAAGGGCAAGTTCTTCCGGAACGTCGAAATCCACCTCCCGACATGGAACGCCGACCGTCCTCGAACGCTTGCGGAGTTCGAAGTCCAGATGCGTCAGTTCCAGGCGCGTCTGTCAGGCCGGGGTTTCGTTGCCACCGCGGCAGAATTCCGAGCGGCGGTCGTGGGGCGCGGCGCCGGTGCCGCATTCGACACCTTCCATCGCTTCGTCCTCGAAGGCCGTCGCCCAGGGCAGCGCCAGCCGATGCGTCAAGGCATCCCACGCGGTTCGACGCGCCTTGGTGGCAAAGACAAGGCGCATGCAACGCTTCGGCTGATGCTGGCACCGCTCGCAGAAACGGGCTGGTTCGACCAGTTCAGCACGGATCGCTTGCGCGCGGCGCGGGCGCGCGCGGAGGAGGCCATCCATCGCGCGGTCGATGAACCCGGGCTCGACGCGTATCGTGGCATCCTCGAGTCGCTCTGGGATCTCAACCGTGCGCTTGTCGTGCCCGGTGCTCTGCGCCGGGACCTCGAGGACGCACGCCGGAGGCCCCGCCCACTGCCACCGCTCCCGGCACGCCTCTGGGAGCGTGCCCTCGACGACGGGCCGGATGCAGCTCATCGACTGGGACGCGCGATCGGTTCGATCCTGGGGGTTCGAGCTGAGGGGGGCGCGGCGATCGGCCCGATCCTCGAGCACATGCTTCCCGTTCGCTGGAGCGGCCAAGCCTGGACGGTTCCGGAATCGCCGCCGTCGCGTTCTCTCAGATGGGCCGGCCTGGACCCTCTCGGTGACTTCAAGGAGCTCTTCTGGTCCCGCTGGCTGGACAGTGCCGACCTGCCGAGGTTGCCGTTCGCCGCCCGGCGCTTCGCATCCTTCGACGACATCGCCGCTCTGCTCCGCGGCGACGTGAACGTTCGGGATGTCCATCGCCTCGCCGGTCTCTACGCCCTTCTCGACTGGCAATCGTTGGGACCCGGCAAGGCTGCGGCGTCAAATGCACGCACTTTCGTTCCGCCTTCGTACGCAGCGCTCCGGCTGTGGCTCGAGTTGGGCATTGACCCGCCGTCCGACTCCCGGCCGCCGCGCGACGGCGCCGTCGCG
>JBBINV010000050.1:0-23043 GCA_037443705.1 Betaproteobacteria bacterium
CATCGTCGTCACGGTGCCGCCGGGCGGGGCGCCGGACATCGTGGCGCGCCTGCTCGCGGAGTCGCTCGCGCCCGCTCTCGGCCAGCCGGTGTTCGTGGACAACAAGCCCGGAGCGAACGGTTATGTCGCGGCGGCCGAAGTGGCGCGAAGCGAGCCCGACGGGCGCACGCTCCTGATTGCCGGCGATTCGCTTCTCGTCATCAATCCGCACCTGTACCGCGATGCCCCGGTCGACGTGAATCGCGAGCTCGCGCCGGTCGCCGCGCTCGCGCGCAGCACTTTCGTGCTCGTCGTTCACCCTTCGCTTCCGGCCGCAAGCCTCGCGGAGTTCATCGCGCACGCGCGGCGCGCCGCGCCGCCGCTCGCTTACGGCGCCGCCGGGCACGGCAGCCAGCACCATCTGACGATGGAAAGGCTCAAGCATGCGGCCGGGATCGACCTGCTCCGCGTACCGTACCGCGGCGGTGCTGCTGCGGTGGCGGCGACGGTCGCGGGCGAAGTCCAGGCCACGATCGCCGGCGCGTCCGCGGCGCCGCTCGTGCGCGCAGGGAAGCTCCGCGCGATCGCCGTGACCGGCGCGGCGCGCTCGCCCTTCTACTCGGACGTTCCCGCGGTAGCCGAGACATTCCCCGGCTTCGAAGTCGCGGTGTGGATCGGACTTTTCGCGCCGGCCGCCGTGCCGGAAGCCGTGCGCGCACGGCTTCACGACGCGGTGGCGCAGTTTGTTGCGCAGCCGCGGACCGCGCGCCGGCTCGCCGACCTGGGAGGGCTCGTGCCGCTCGTGCTTTCGCCCGGCGAGCTCCAGGACCTCATCCGGCGCGACACCGCCCACTACGGCGCGCTCGTGAAACGGATAGGATTGAAGCCCGAATGAAGCCGAGCGCCGTGGACGAGCCCCTCGCCGAGAGCGCGCCGATGGCGCTCAAGCTTGCGCCCGCACTTTGCCGCCGCGATCCCGCGACGGGCGAATCCTGCGCCTGGAATCACGGCCCGTGGCAGTTCCTGCGGCTCGCGGGCCTCGCAATGACGCCCGTATACCAGGCGGACTTCTATCGCGAGGCGCTCGGCCGCGCCGCGGCGCGCGGTCCCGTCTCGCGCGTGCTCGTGTCGGCGGCCGCGGACTACGGCATGCTCGCGCACGCGCTCGCATTCCTGCGCGCGCTCGGTATCGAACCCGAAGTGACGGTCGTGGACCTGTGCGAGACGCCGCTCGCGCTCAACCGCTGGTATGCCGAACGCATGGGCGCCGCGGTGCGAACCGTGCGCGGCAACATCCTCGAGTATCGAGGCGAGCGGCCGTTCGACCTCGTCTGCACTCACTCGTTCCTCGGCCGCTTCACGCGCGCCGAGCGGCCGGGACTCCTCGAACGCTGGCGCGAGCTGCTGCGCCCCGGCGGCGCGGCGATCACGGTGAACCGCGTGCAGGACGTGGCGCGCGTGCGCTTCGGCGAGAAGGATGCGCGCGCGTTCCGGGATGCGGTCCTGCGCGCGGCCGCCGGGCTACCCGGCACGTTCCCGTACGACGCCGCCGAGCTTGCGCGGCAGCTCGAGGAGTACGCGCGCCACCCCGCGAGCAACCCGCTGCGCTCGCGCGAGGAATTCCTCGAGCCGTTTCAGGCAGCCGGCTTCGAGATCGAGCACCTCTCGTGGGCCCCGATCGCGTCAGGCGCGCGGCGCGACCTCGCCGGCCCGCGCGTTCCGGGCGACGCCGAGTACGGCCACATCGTCGCCCTCAGGCGCTGACCTCGGAGACGAAGTCCTCGTACTTGCCGCCGGCGCCGCGGCCGATGCGCTCGCAGTAGGCGAACTGCACGCGAAATCCCGCCGGCAGCCGCGCGACGATGCGCTCGGCGAGCCGCCGCTCCTGCTCGGAGTCGAGCGGCCTCGCGACGACCAGGCGCGCTTCGATCAGATCGTAGGACTTCTGCACGAACTGGTGCTGCAGCACCGGCGCGATATCGGGAAAACCGCGCACGCCGAACGAGGGCCAGTAGCGCTCGCCACTCGCGGTGACGAGCGTGTTGCGCACCCGGCCGACGATGCGCTTGAGCACCGGGAGCCCGCGCCCGCACGCGCAGGGTTCTCCGACCTCCGCGAAATCGCCCAGGTCGTAGCGCAGCAGCGGCATCGCGAAGTTGTGCAGGTCGGTGACCACGACGCGCCCGATTTCCCCGGGGGCGCAGGCGCGGCCCGAGTCGTCGAGCACCTCCACGATCAGGCTCTCGGCCTGCACGTGGTAGTGCTCGCTGCGCGGGCATTGGAGCGCGATATATCCCGCCTCCTGCGCCGAGTAAAGATCCGTGAGCGGCACGCCGAACGCCTCGCGGCAGAGCGCCCGCGTATCGGGATCGAGCAGCTCGCCGAACGCGCGCACCTCCGCGAGCCCTTGCAGGTGCACGCCGCGCGCGAGGCACGCGCGCGCGAGCTCGCGAAGGAGCGAGGGATAGGTGAGGAGGTACGCCGGCTGCTCGGCGAGCAGCCACTCCAGAATCGCCTCCACGCTGCTCGCGGGGCTGCGCGCGACGCACGGGCCGGTCGCGAGGAGCCCGTGCGTGGCCGTTCCCCAGTCGCGCCCGGTACCTTCGCGCATGCCCTGCCGCACCACCGCGAGCTTGCGCGAGAGGTCGCGCCCGTGCCAGGCGTGGTCGCGCAGCGTCAGCGCGCGCCAGAGGAGCGCCGTGAGATCGGTCTTCAGCAGCCGCACCGGCCGCCCGGTGGAGCCCGAGGTGCGCGTCTCCTTCGCCGCGCCGTGGCCGCGCGGGAGCCGCTCGCTCTTCAGCGCCTCGAAGCGCTCGAGCAGCTCCCGGCGCGATAGGATCGGCGTCTCACGAAGGCTCGCGAGACGCTCGCCACGATAGCGCGGCACGGTCTCGCGCGCGTGCTCGAGAAGCGCCTCGAGCTGCGCGTCCTGCGCCTCGCGAAGCCGCTCGGGCGGGAGCCACTGGCTCGCATCGAGCTGCAGCAGCAGCGCGAGCACCGCCGCGTCCGCCGGCGCCGGAAGCGCGGGCCACGTCACCCCGGGCAGCGCGCTGCGAACGCGCCATCCGGCCGCACCGCCGCCGGCGCGCTCCATGCGCGCCTACCTCCGGTCCGGGTAGCTCACCGCCATCCCGGCGCGTACGTCCTGCTGGATGCCGTACTGCGGGAAGGGATGCCGCAAGCCGTTCTTCGCGAGCGCCTCCATCCCGGCGATCGCCTTCGGAAGGTGCTCCGGCGCAAGCGCCATCAGCATCTCGTCGTCGAGCACGCCGCCGTAGCGCCGCTCCGCGAAACAGGGTATCGACAGGCTGGGCTCGCGCGTGACGAGCGCGCGGCCCCACGAGTCCGCGCACGCCGATTCGCCCACCACGCTCCAGTCGAAGCGCCGGTAGCCGGACCACTGCAGTCCGTTGATGAAGTAGATCATCGCGCCGGGCGTCGCGTAGAAGAGCGCGATGTCCGGAGGATCCAGCCGTCCGAAGGCAAGCGGCGCCACGGCGAGCGCCTCGTACCTTCCCGTTGGCACGCAGTTCATCGCACGCTGGTGCGCCCCGGCGTCTTCCAGCGTCGCGAACCACACGCCTTTCATGTGAGCGCCGGAGCGCCATTTCTCGTCCTGGCCTCCGAGGCCCACGACCGAGCGGCACTGGTCGCCCACCAGGTCCTCCGCGGTCACGCCCACGGTCCAGCCGAGGCGCGCCGCCTGCGCCACGATCCGGTCGAGCGTGTGCACGCTCGCCTTGGGCCTTCGGATCTTCGGCACCGCCTCCATGGCGGCCCGGGTCTCGAACAACTTCATGCCGAAGGGAATCGCGCGCAGCCTGAGCAGCCGCTCGAGGTCCGCGACGATTGCCGTCCAGTCGTGATTGCTCATGCGCCGAACTCTAGCAGCAAACGCACGACCTTCATCAGGTGGTTCGCCGAGATGCCGCAGGCCGCGGCGATCTGCTCGCTGGTCGCCAGCGGGCCGGGCGCCGTGCCAGGGTGGATCGGCAGGCGCAGGAGTGTGCGCGTCGTGCACGCGGCGCAAGCGGCGTTAGTATTCGTCTTTTCGGACATCGAATCTCCGTTCCAGGCATGACTGACTCGCCGCGCGCCGGGCCGGTGCGTCTGCTCCGGAGCGCCAACGGCGGGCGCTACCCGAGCGCGAACGCGGTGTACGTAGAGAGTGCGGGCGTGCTGATCGACACCGGCACCGATCGCGAGCAGCTCGAGGCGCTCGTCAAAGGTCCCGGCGTGCGCGAGGTGTGGCTGTCGCACTGGCACGAGGACCATATCGCCAACCTCGACCTTTTCGAGGGCGTGCCGCTGCGGCAGATGAGGGTCGAGGCGCCGCCCCTCGCCGATCTCGAGACGTTCATGGACTGGTACGGGTTCGACGACGCGGCGGTGCGCGGCGCCTGGCGCAAGGATCTGGTGGAGACCTGGCGGTTTCGTCCCCGCCGTGCAACGGCGTATCTCGAAGCCGGAGAGGTGATCGACCTCGGCGCGTGCACGGTCGAGGTGCTGCACACGCCCGGACACACGCCGGGCAACGTCTCGTTCTGGTTTCGCGAGCCGGGCGCGGTGTTCACCAACGATTACGACCTCACCCGATTCGGCCCGTGGTACGGGGACCGCGATTCGTCCATCGAGGACACGATCGCCTCGTGCGAGCGGCTGCGTGCGCTCCCGGCGAGCGTCTGGATGACGAGCCACGGCGAGGGCTTCTACGGGGCCGACGAAGCGCCGGCACTGTTCGACCGCTACCTCGCGGTGATCGGGACGCGCGAGTCGAAGCTGCTCGAGTATCTGTCGGCGCCGCGCACGCTCGCCGAGATCACGGATCAGTGGATCGCGTACTGGAAGCCGCGCGAGCCGCTCGCCTTCTACCGCTGGGCCGAACGCGCGCTCATGGGCAAGCACCTCGAGCGCCTGCGGCGCCAGGGCGCTGTCGCCTTCGAGGCCGGGCGCTGGCGCCGCGCATGACCCGGCCGCGATGAAGCTCACGGGCCGGAGCGCGTTCCTGCGCATCCTCGAGGACGAGGGGGTGACCCACCTCTTCGGCAATCCCGGCACGACCGAGCTTGCGATCATGGAAGCGGTGCCGGACCACCCGCAGCTGCGATTCGTCCTCGGGCTTCACGAGTCGGTGGTGATCGGCATGGCCGACGGCTTCGCGCGCGCCTCCGGGCGCCTCGCGGCGGCGAACGTCCACGTCGCGCCGGGGCTCGGCAACGCGATGGGCGCGCTCTTCAACGCGAAATTCTCCGGCTCGCCGATCATCGTCACCGCGGGGCAGCAGGAGCAGGGGCACGGCCTTCGCGAGCCGCTGCTCTACGCGCCGCTCGTGCCGCTCGCGCAGCCGCTCGTCAAATGGGCGGTCGAGGTGACGCGCGCCGAGGACCTGCCGCTGGTGCTGCGGCGCGCGGCCAAGGTCGCGGCGGCGCCGCCCGCCGGCCCGGTATTTGTCTCGCTGCCGGGCGACGTGCTGGAAGCCGAAGCCGAAATGGATCTCGGCCGCCGCACCCGCGTGGATGCGCGCACGCGCCCCGCCGACGAAGCGCTCGCGCGGCTCGCCACGCGGCTGCTGTCCGCGCGCAATCCCGCGATCCTCGCCGGAAAGGAGCTCGCCGAGCGCGACGCGTTCGGCGAGGCGGCGGAGCTCGCCACGCTCCTCGGCGCAGGCGTGTTCGGCGAGCCCGTGCCCTACTGCGCGCCGTTTCCCAGCGAGCACCCGGCGTACCTGGGCGCGCTCACGCGCAACCAGAAGGCGGTGCGCGCCGCGCTCGAGCCCTTCGACCTGCTGCTCGTACTCGGCGCCGACCTGCTGCGCATGTCGGTCTACAGCCCGGTCGATCCGCTGCCGCCGGGCATGGCGGTGCTGCACGTGAGCGAGCGCGACTGGGAGCTCGGCAAGAACAACCCCGTCGACCTCGCGCTTCGCGCCGATGCGAAGGAAACGCTTGCCGCGTTGTTGCCGTTGATAAGGAAGAATCAACATGGTCCCGCCGCGCAGGAGCGGCTCGCGGCGCTCGCGCCGCGCAACTGGTCGGCGCAGCGGGACAAAGCGCGCCTGGCCGCGCTCGAAGCCGCCGAAGAAAAGCCGATCGACCCGCGCTTCCTCATGCTGCGCATTGCCGAGAGCCTGCCGCGCGACGCGGTGGTGCTGGACGAAGGGCTCACTTCATCTGCGACGCTGTCCGCACTGCTGCCGCTTCGCGACCGCCAGGGCTTCTACGGCCTCGCGAGCGGGGGGCCTGGGGTTCGCGCTGCCTGGCGCGATTGGCGCGAGTCTCGCCCTTCCCGGCCGCCCGGTGCTTGCGGTCGCGGGCGACGGCTCGGCGATGTACGGCATCCAGGCGCTCTGGAGCGCGGCGCACCTCAAGCTCCCGGTCACCTACGTGATCGCCAACAACCGCAGCTACCGCATCCTCAAGGAGCGCCTCGTCTCGATGCGCGGCAGCGACCGCTTCGTTGGCATGGACCTGCGCGACCCGGAGATCGACTTCGCGCGCCTCGCGCAGTCGATGGGCGTTCCCGCGCGCCGCGTGACCGACCCGCAGGACGTGGTGCCGGCGCTGCGCGAAGCGCTCGCGAGCGGTGCCCCGCGCCTGCTCGAGGTCATGGTCGCCGACGGCTTCGGCGGCTAGCCGAGAGCCGCCACGGGGGCGCGGCATGCTCAGCCGCTGCGCAAGCCCGTGACCCGCGCCCAGAGAATCGCCAGCATCGGCGCCGCGAAGCCGATCGCCGTGGCCGCGATCAGAAGCTCGCCGAGCTGGCCGTAGTCGGCCGGCACCCGGACCGCGCCGCTCGCCGGATCCTTCACCTCCCGCGTCACCACCCACGCGGCGTTCAGGTACTTCGTGCCGAGCTGCGAGGCCGAGAGCGCAAGGTTCGTGAACGAGGCCATCACCGCGAAGTACGTCGCCTTCAGCTTCTCGGGCGCCGAGTTCGCGATCCAGGCGAGCATCGGCACCATCGCGATCTGCCCGAGCGGAGACTCGAGCGCGGTGTTGACGAGCGCGATGAAGCGCGCATCGACCACGCCGCCGGTGCGCGCGGCGGTCCATTCGTGCAGCCCGTAGTACATCCCGACGTACGGAAGCGTGAGCAGCGTCCCCGCGACCGTGAGCGCACCCACGACGTAAGCGATCGAGCGCTCGGCCATGAAGCGCCGGAAAAGGAACAGGCCCGCAAGCGTGAGCACGCTGGAAAGCAGCGACAGCACTGCGATGAACTGCTGGTCGAAGCCGAGCACGTCGATCTGCCACCAGGTCGCGCCCGCGCCCGGGCCGGGCACCGCGCGGAACACGTAGATCACCACCGCGGTGCCCACGAGCGTCGCGCGCGCCTCGAGCGAGAGCTCGCGCACCAGCCGCGTCATCAGGAACACGACGATCGCCATCGAGCCGCCGAACACGATCTCCTCGGCGAATCGCACGCCGCCGAGCCCCACCGCGAGCGACACCGCCGCGAATGCGAGCCCGCCGCCGAGGATCCACCAGTTGACGGGAGGAGGATCGGGCCGCGCGAACAGAAGGGCCTGGATTTTCTCGGGTGAAAAGCCTTTCTTCTCGAGACCCTTCGCGTCGCGCCTGCGTATCCACCCCGCGAGCAGCACTCCGAGAACCGACACCGCGGGAATCGCGAGCGCATAGATGTGCACGTCGCGATAGACGGCGGCCTTGGCGGCCTCGGGAAGCGCGCCCACGCCACGAAGGAGATACACGTTCACCAGCGCGACCAGAACGCCGCCGCCGACGATCGCGACCCGCCCCAGCGTCTGCATGGTGGTGTTCATGAGCCGTCGCGTCTCGGGGTCGAGCGGGCGGCCGGACTCGTCCGCGCGCGGCACGGCTTCCACCGTCATCGCGTCGGCGACTACGTCCTGGAGCACGTAGCCGACCGGCGAAAGGAGCGCGGCGAGCACGTACCAGGCCTCCGCCGGCATCACGGCGCGCATCGCCGAGGGATCGGCCAGCAACCCGACCATGATGAGCAGGCTTGCCGCGATCAGACCCGCGCCCAGATACACGAAACCCGCCTTGTGGCGCCAGGCGAGGTCCACCAGGTGCCCGAGCGGCATCTTGAGCGCCCAGGGAAGCCCCGCCCAGAACCCGAGCGCGGCCAGGAACTCGGCCGATAGGCCGAGGTACTCCTTTACGAAAAACGTTCCTACGATCGCGGTGAGGCCCGAGACCCCCGCCGCCACATACACCATGAGCGGCGGCAGGTATGAGAGCCGCATCTCGCGGCCGAGCTCGAGGATGTTCCGGTCGATCCAGCGCCGCACCGGCGCTAAGTGTATGCCGGAACTTCGCGCCGGGGGATTTCGCGCGCCCCGATCTTGCGGCGCCCGGCCGACGGGAGCCGCAGGTATTCGCGGATCTGCCCGGCCGCGAAGCGCGCCGCCGCGAGCGCCGACGGCGATTCGTTCCAGCCCCAGTAATCGCCGTGCCCGGCGCACGCGTTCTCCACCTGGCCGAGATTCGGCGGCGCGCCGGGATCGATCCAGCTCTCGTGCCCGAGCGCGACCGGCATTGCGCCTTCGTCCCCGGGGGCCGCGCTCTGGCCGGGCGGGAAAGCGAACGCAAGCACGGAGTCGTGCGCCGACCACAGGCTGCGCGCGCCCTCGGCCAGCATTGCGTCGAACGCCGGCCGCAGGCGCCGCGGCGGCACGCGCTGCTCGAGCATGAAAACCGGCACCGCAGCCGCCATGAGCACGATTCGCGCCGCAGCGAGACGGCTGCGGCGCGCGGCGAGATTGCGCAGAAGCTCGAGCGCGAGGCGCGCCCCCATCGAGTGCGCCACGATCTCCAGCCGCGCGCCTCGTGCGCCCAGGCGCGCATCGAGGAGGTCCCCGAGGCGCTCGGCGGCGAGCTTCGCGCGCTCGATCGACCACGGATAGAACAGGAACGACACCGGGCCCCACGCCGCGTCGCCCGGCCAGTAGAGCTCGGCGAAGACCCGTCCAATCGCATAGCGGCCCTCGCCGTCGAGTTCGCGCTGGCGCGCGTGGAAGCCCGCGTACGCCGCCTCCGCGTCGGCGCGATCGTTGTTGTAGCCGTGCACGAGGAGCACGACGTGCGCCGCGGTCGCGAGCGCGATTTCGTCGTCGATCTGCGGCGCGGCGCGCACCTCGCCGCCTGCGTCGCGCTCGCGGTACGAGATGCGAACCCGCAGCGGCGCGGCCATCTAGGCCCGCGCGCGCAGGCCGTAGAGCGCCGACACCACGTCCTTGGCGACGGGCGCGAGCATCCCGGAAAGGAGCGAGAGCGCGGCGAGCGCGGCGTAGTCGTCGCCGCTCTCGAAGCGGCTAGCTCCCGCGAGCGCGTACGCGCTGATCCCGGCGCCGATCGCGATCGCGAGCCCCTGGTTGAGCCGCGCCCACAGGTACTGGGTGCGCGTCTGGAACGTGTCGAGCCGCCGCGCAATGAGATTGCCCAGGCGCACCCGCGCGCCCTGCGCCTCGCGCGCCGCCGCCTCGCGCTCGTCCGGCGCCGCCGCCGCGAACAGCGCCCACGCCTCCCCGTCGCCGTCCGCGCCAGCGCCCGTGAGAAACGCGTACACCGCCGGATAGCGCGCCGGAAAGTAGAGCGCGACGTTGGCCGCGGCCTGGATCTGCCCGAGCATGCGCTCGGTGGGCAGGTCGTAGAGCGCATCGGCCCATGCCTCACCCCCCGCCGCGAGCCCCAGCAACTCGCGCCGCGCCTGCGGATCGGCGACCCATTCCTCCACGCGCCAGCGGTGGTAGCGGCGCCGCAGCGCCAGCAGCCCCTTCAGCGCCTCGAGGAACGCCATCGCGAGCGTCCCGATCGCCGCCAGCAGCACCGCCCAGTCGAGCGTGCGCTCGGCGATGTTCTCCACGACCGTGGCAAGGGCGGCGGAGTCCGGCATGGTCGCTAGCGCGTGAGGCGCGTGTTGGCGAGCGCGAGGCGGTCCACGAGGTTGCGCGCCAGCGCGCGCGTGAGGTGGAGCTGCGCCCCGGGGCTCATCGCGCCGAGCGCCACCGGATCGAACTCGGCGAGCAGGAGCTCGGTCATCGACTCCACGGTAGCGTGGCGCGGCAGCGCGCCGCCCCAGATGTAGGCCATCTCGCCGAAGCACTCGCTCGGGTTGATGAGGTTGAGCAGGCGCCCGCCCCTGGTCACCTTGACTTCCCCCCTGGCGAGGAAGAAGAAGCTCTGGCCCGGCTCGTTCTCCTTCACGATGACCTTGCCCTTCTCGACGCGCATCCAGCGCCCGGCGCGCGCCAGCTCCCAGAGCTCGGCATCCGAGAGCGTCTGCAGCATCTCGACCTTCTTGAGCGAGACGTAGCGCTCGCTGTCCGGGATCGCGTCCGGCGGAAGGACCGACCGCACGACGTTCGAGAGCTCGAGCGCGAAATCCGCCCAGCTCGGGTAGCGGTGCTCGGGCTTCTTCTTCATCGCGCGCAGCACCGCGCTGTCGAGCACAGGCGTCAGGCCCTTCCGGAGGCTCGAGGGCGGCGGCGCTTCCTCGTTCACGATCTTGTGTACCAGCGCCTCGATGCTGTCGGCGCGGAACGGGCGCGCGCCGGTGAGCAGCTCGAAGAGCACCACGCCGAGCGAGTACATGTCGCTGTGGAAGGTGAGCGGCTCGCCCGCGATCTGCTCCGGCGACATGTAGTAGGGCGAGCCCATCGCCGCGGTCTGCACGACGTGGCTCTTGCGGAGGAACGCGGCGCCGAAATCGGCGATCTTCACGTCCGTCCCCTGAGCGATCATGATGTTGGCCGGCTTGATGTCGCGGTGGACGATCCCTTCGCGCGCCGCATACTCGAGCGCGCCGCAGCACTTGAAGCCGATCTGCAGCACGTCGGCCACCGGCAGCAGCGTGTCGGGCTTGACGTGCTGGGAGAGATCGCCCCCCGTGACGAGCTCCATCGCGATGTGGCCCGAGTCCTCCTGCACCACGGCGTCGAGAATCGCGACCATGTGAGGGTGGCGGAGTTTCCCGGCGAGCGAGGCCTCGTTCAGGAACTGCGACCGGTAGACGGTGCCGAACTCCGGGTCGCGGAACACCTCGGGCTCGATCGTCTTCAACGCGACTTCGTTGCCGGTGAACGTGTCCCGCGCGAGGTACACGGTCCCCGTCGCGCCCTTGCCGAGCAGCTTCTGGATATCGTACTTGCCGACCTGGAGACTCAGGTCCATGGACTCCCGCTTCCTCCCTTTGCCCGGAGTATGCCGTTTTTGAGGGAAATCATCGAATTGCCGGTCGCCGGCGACGCCCGGATACACTCTGTTACGCCTGCGGCGAACCGCGCCGGTACCATGAGGGCCGAAGACAGCGAATCCATGAGAACCAGGGCAATCATCGCGTTCCTGGCAGCGTTCGCAGCGCTCGCGGTTTCGGCGCCGGCCGCGGCGCACGGGCGCGGACGCGTCACTTTCGGGCTGCACATCGGCGTGCCGCTCGGTTACTACGGCTACTACCCGCCGCCCTACTATTACTTCCCGTACTACCCGCCGAGCGTGGTGGTGGTACCGCGCGAGCCGACCACGTACATCGAGCGCGATTCCGCGCCCTCGAGCGACGCGCAGTCCTACTGGTACTACTGCCCCGACTCGAGCACTTACTACCCGTACGTCAAGCAGTGCCCTGGCGGCTGGCAGAAGGTGCCGCCGCGTCCGCAGTGACGTTGACGAGCCAGGGATGAAGAAAACCCTTAGGGCCGCGGCGATGGCCCTTCTGTTCGCAGGTTGCGCCACGGCGCCCACCGGGCCGAGCGTGGCGGTGCTGCCTGGCAGCGGCATGAGCTTCGAGCAATTCCGCTACGACGACTACGAGTGCCGCCGGTTCGCGTCCGACCAGATAGGAGGCCGGAGCGCGGCGGACGCGCAGACCGACAGCGCGGTCAAGAGCGCCGTGGTCGGTACCGCGGTGGGTGCCGCCGCTGGCGCGATCATCGGCGGACATCGCGGCGCAGGCGTGGGCGCAGGCACCGGCCTCATCGTGGGCTCGGCCGCAGGCGCGGGCGCCGCGCACGGTTCGGCGTTGACGCTCCAGCAGCGCTACGACATCGGCTACCAGCAGTGCATGTATGCCAAGGGCCACAAGGTGCCCGTGGCGGGCCGGTTCGAGTCGCAGCCGCGCCGGAGCGCCTCGGTGCCGCCGCCGCCTCCTCCTCCGGGATCACCCCCACCCCCTCCGCCGCGCTAGGAGTTGTTTTCGGCCGCCGAGGATGCGGAGCTCGCACGCCGCGTCGCGCGGGCGCTCGCAGCGGCGCCGGGGCTCAACGTCTCGGGCGTCTCGGTCGCCGTCGAAGGCGGGCTCGTGTTCCTCGCCGGCACGGCGGCGACCCCGGAGGAACGCGAGCGCATCGCCGCGGCTGCGGCTACGGTCGACGGCGTCGCGGGCGTCGTGAGCAAGCTGGTCGTCTTCGCCGGCGCCTGATCCCGGGACGCCGCGTTCCCTCTTGCGACGCCCGGCCTTGCCGGACGCGCGGCTAAACCCGAAAATCGGGCCTCGCAGGGGTCAAGGGGAAATGACGGCGTTCAGGGAAGTCCCGGTCGAGTATCTCGAGTACGGCATGTACGTGGCGCAGCTCGACCGCCCGTGGACCGAGACGCCGTTCATGTTCCAGGGGTTCGTGCTCAAGACCGAACAGCAGCTGAACGCCCTGAAGAAATACTGCAGGAAGGTCTACGTGGACCCGGAGAAGCGCCAGCTCGTCGAGCCGCCGCGCGCCGCCGCGCCGCCGCGCCCGGAGCACAAGGAGCTGCCTGGGAGCAAGGACAAGGTCCGCGGCACCACGGTCTACCGGGAGCTCGCCACCGTGGAGGACGAGCTGCCGCGGGCTCGCGAGGTGTTCACTCGCGGCACCACCGTGGTCCGCCAGCTCGCGCGCACCGTGGTCACGGGCGGCACGGTTGACGGCCAGCGCGCGCAGGAAGCGGTGAGCGAGATCACCGAGAGCGTGGTGCGCAACCCGGACGCCATGATGCTGCTCGTCACCATGCGCGAAAAGAGCCAGAAGACGCTCGACCGCGCGATGCAGGTCTCGGTGTACATGACCGTGTTCGGCCGCTTCCTGCAGTTGCCGCGTGACCGCCTCGACCTCCTGGGGCTGGTGGGCCTGCTGCAGGACGTAGGCATGGTGAAGCTCCCCGCGGGGCTCGCCGAGCGTCGCAGCAACCTCACGACCGAGGAGGAGGCCGTGTTCCGCACCCATGTGCAGCACTCGGTCGAGATCCTGAGCGGCACGGCCGGCCTGCCGACCGAGCTGCCTACGCTCGCCTCGCTCCATCACGAGCGCTACGACGGCAGCGGCTACCCGCGGGGCCTGAAGGGCAACGCGATCCACCAGATCGGATCGATCGCGGCGATCGTCGACACCTTCGACATGCTCACGGCGCCCGCGCCCTACGGGGCGCTGATGCCGCCCTCGAACGCGCTCAACGTCCTGTTCCAGAACCGCGGCTACCAGTTCCATGCGGCGCTGGTGGAGCAGTACATCCAGTGCGTCGGCGCGTTTCCGGTGGGCAGCATCGTGGAGCTGAACAGCGGCGAAGTCGGCATCGTCATCACGCAGAATCTGGTACGGCGGCTCCAGCCGCGGGTCATGGTAGTCCAGGACCCCGAGGGCAACCCGGTCATCCCGCACAAGATCCTGGACCTGATGAAGGAGCCGCGGATCTCTGCCGACGAGCCCTACCGCATCCGGCGCACGCTCGAGCAGACCCGGGTGAAGATCAACCCGAGCGAGCTCTTTCTTTGAGCGAGGCGCCGTTCCGCGCCGAACTCGACGCGCTGCTTGCGCGGCGGCGCGCCGACGGCCGCATGGCCGCAGTGCTGATGGTCGATTGCGGACTGGTAGGCCGCATCGACGGCGCATGGGGCTACGCCGCGGGCGACGCCGCGCACTCGCACCTCGGCGAGCGGCTGCGCGCGAGCGTGCTGCGCCCGCAGGACCTGCTCGCGGCCACGGGCCGCGACCGCTTCGCCTGCGTGCTCGATTCGGTGCAGAGCCCCGGCGTGGCGCTGCTCGCTGCGGAAAAGATCCTGCGCGCGCTCGACGACCCGGTATGGGCCGGCGACGTCGAGGTCTACGCCAGCCCCGCGGTCGGCGTCACGCTCTTTCCGGAGCATGGCGAGGACGCGGTGACGCTGCTGCAGCGCGCCAGGAACGCCGCGCGCGCGGCGCGCGATCGGCCCGAGCGCATCACCATCTACGACAGCGCGCACGACACGCACGAGGCCAACCAGCTCGCGGCCGAGAGCCTCCTGCGTGCCGCGATCGGCACCGACGCGCTCGAGCCCGTGTTCGCGCCGCGGGTGGAGCTGCGCACCGGCTTGGTGGCCGGCGCGGAATGCCTGCTGCGCTGGCGCGACCGCGAGGGCGCGCTCGTGCGCGTGGAGGACGCGCTCGAGGTCGCCGAAGCCGCGGGACGCCTCAACGACGCCACCGCGTGGATGCTGAACGGCGCGCTTCGAAGCTGCCGCCAGATCCGCGACGAAGCGGGCCTGGATCTGCGCATCGGCGTCAACCTTTCGGCCAAAGGCATGCGGCAGCGCGAGGTGCCCGACTTCGTGGCGAGCGCGCTCCAGACCTGGAACCTGCGCCCCAGCCGCCTGCTGCTCGAAGTCACGCAGACCCGGATCCTGTACCGGAGCGAGAAAGCGCGCGAGACGCTCGAGCAGCTCAAGGCGCTCGGCGTACGGCTGCTGATCGACGATCCGGGTTTCGGCTCGGTCGCCGCGGCGCACCTCGCCTCCCTTCCCTTCCACGAGGTAAAGATCGATCTGGAAAGCTTCGGGAGCGCGCCGCCGGGATCGCGCGAGCTTGCGCTCGTGCGCGCGCTCGCCGGGCTCGCGCGCGAGCTCAAGCTCGAGGTGCTCGCCGCCGGTGTCGCCGACGAGGCGAGCGCCGCAAGACTGAAGGAGCTTGGCTGCGACTACGTGCAGGGGCCGCAGATCGGCCCGCCGCTCGACGTCGCCGCCTTCATCGAGCGCTTCGGCAACGCCTGAGACGGGCGCGTTAGACTGCCGGCGTGAGCGAGGCGCCGCGCCGCATCATCCACATCGACATGGATGCGTTCTACGCATCGGTCGAGCAGCGCGACGACCCGAGGCTGCGCGGAAAGCCGGTGGCGGTGGGCGGCTCGCCGCAGTCGCGCGGCGTGGTCGCGGCGGCGAGCTACGAGGCGCGCGCTTTCGGGGTGCGCTCCGCGATGCCTATGGGCCGCGCGCTGCGGCTTTGCCCCCAGCTCGTCGTGGTGCGCCCGGACTTCCCGCGCTACCGCGCGGTTTCGCAGCAGGTGATGACGATACTCCGGTCGGCCACGCCGCTCGTGGAGCCGCTCTCGCTCGACGAAGCGTACCTCGACGTCACCGAGAATGCCTTTGGAGAGCCATTGGCGAAATCGGTCGCTCGACGCCTCAAGAACCTCATCTTCGAGGAGACCTCGCTCACGGCCTCGGCCGGCGTCGCGCCGAACAAGTTCCTCGCCAAGATCGCCTCGGGCTGGGAGAAGCCCGATGGCCTCACGGTGATCGCGCCCGCCCGCGTGGAGGCGTTCCTGCAGCGGCTTCCGGTAGAGGCGCTCTGGGGCGTGGGACCGGTGACGGCGAAGAAGCTTCGCGCCATCGGGATCGCAAGGCTGGTGGACGTGCGCGACGCCGAGCCGGACCGGCTGCGTCGCGCGGTGGGCGGGCTCGCGGAGTGGCTGGTGCGGCTCTCGCACGGCGACGATCCGCGGCCGGTGACGCCCGACCGGCCGTGGAAGTCGATCTCGGCCGAGGACACCTATCCGTCGGACCTCGAGAACCTGGCCGAAATGCGCGCCGAGCTCCTGCGGCTCGCGCGCCGTGTCGCGGCCTCGCTTGCGAAGAAGCGCCTTTGCGCGCGCACCGTGACGATCAAAGTGCGCTACGCCGATTTCACGACCGTCACGCGCAGCCACACCGCCGCGCCTACGCGCGAGGCCGCGCGGCTCGCCGAGCGGGCGGTGGCGCTCCTCGATCGCACCGAAGCGGCGCGCCGGCCGGTGCGCCTGCTCGGCGTGGGCGCGCACGGCCTCATGCCCGGGGACGAGCCCGCGCCAGGCTACCTTACCTTGAGCGAACCGACCACCGATTGAACCGTCGAAAACAGGCGGGAAGTTCCGGCTTTTGAAGGTAAAATGGCATTCATGAGCGCCGAAGGCAAGCCCGGCGCGGCTCCGCCGCCCCCCGACCCCATTCAGCAGATGGCGCACGAGATCTTCGTGCACATGTGCGGGCGCATCTACTCGCAGGGCGGGGAAAAACCTCAGCCCCGCGCGGTGGCGCAGATCGCGTTCAAGCTCGCCGAGACCTTCCAGGCGGCGAACCTCGAGTTCAATCCGGTCGCGCGCGCCGCGCGCGAGGCGAAGGAAAAGGCTTCCGTCACGCTCGACGACGTGCAGATCGACTTCGGCGCCACGAAGCCGAAGTAATCTCCCATCCGGCAAGGAACCCCATGGCGCTACCCGAAGCGACACGCTCGCAATTCAAGATCGGAAAGTACGACATCCACGCGCGGCCGGTGGCCGGCTCGGCGCAGATGCTACGCTACACCGTGCTGCTGAACGGCAGGCGGCTCGGGTCGCTCCTCAGCGTACCCACCGAGTCCGACTGCAAGTTCCTCGAGAACCCGCCGCCGGTGCCGCCGCTCAAGATCTTCTACGTCACCAGCCGTCCCGGCCGGCCGAAGAAGGGCGCCGCGCGCCCGGCCGACGCTTCGGAAGGGGAATCGCCGGCCGGCCTCAGGGGCGGACGCGAGACTTACTAGCCGGCGGGGCCGGCTCCACGCAGCCGGGCATGGCCGCCCGGAAGTCGGTGATCGCCTGCTCGATTCCGGCGCGCATCTTCAAGGTGAACCAGACCTGCCCGATATCGAGTCAGTGCAGCGTGCGCGCAAAGGTGCGGTCGCGAAGGAGCAGTCCCGCCTCGGGCATGGCATCGACCAGCTCGTCGAGCAGGAGCTGAAGCTCCACGAGGACGTCGTTGCGCTCGTCGCCGCTCACGCGCCGCGCGAAGGTCACCTCGGCGGCGAAGATCTGCGGCTCGGCGTCGCCCGTGCGGATCGGCAGGCCGTCGGCGCCACGCAGCACGAAGCCCTGCAGGTCCGGGTGGTGCTCGAAGAGCCGCGCCGCGAGCGCGGCGATCCCGGCGGCGGCCGGCGAATCGGGTTCGGTGCGAAGGCTTCCCATGGTGTCTCTGCGCCATTGAAGCAGAGTGCGCGGCGCCGCCCTTGACGTGCGTCAACCGTAGCGCGCGTCGGAATCCAGCGGATAGACCGGCCGGCGTACCCGCGCGAACCGGAGCTGCGAATAGTCGGAAGTGCACACCCCGGTGCCGGCGCACTCGACCACGGCCCTGGCGAGCGGCCCGAGCCCCGCACGCCAATGCACGCGGCTCTTGAGCATGAGATAGCGCTTCGTTTCGGGCTCGAGGCCGAGCGCGCGGAACGCGCCCAGGTCGTAGGGCTCGGCGTGCCGCGAGATCACCGCGATCTCGCACTTGCCGGTGTCGAGCACCGCCGAGAGCCCGAGGTTGCCCGCCTCCCCTTTCGCCATCGGCCCTTCGTTGCGGAACTTGCCGTCGACGATCCGCTTCACCCTGCCGCTCACGATGCGCGGCGCGCCGCGCAGACCCAGCGCCGGCATGTCGAGCTTGCCACCGAGCTCGAGCGTGACGTTCGCGCCCATGCCTGCCGCCTTCATCTTCGCCACGGCTTGCGGGTCGCAGATCGCGAAGGCGGCGGCGTCCTCGAGCCCGGCGTCCAGGATCGCGCCAAGCACGGTCATCGTGTCCATGGTTCCGCCCGAAGCGCAGTTGTCGTAGTGGTCGAGCAGCACGACCGGCCGCGCCGCGATCGCGGCCGCGCGCGCGATCGATTGCGCGAGCGGCTCGGGGCGGTAGACGAACATGGCGCGCGCCTGCCAGGCCATGCCGAGCAGTTCGTCGCATTCGCGCCGCGCGCGTGCTGCATCGCCGTCGGTGACGACGACCGCGGAGGCGCCCGCGTACGGGATGTCGGCGTGCGGGAATCCGACGAAGAAGGTCGCGGCGAGGGTGCCGTTCTTCTCCATTTCCCTCGCGCGCGCCTGGATCTCCCGGTTCGGCGAATCGAGGCTCGACTGGCGCATCACGTGAGGGAGCATGGGAGCGTGGCCGCAGGCGAGAACGGGCCTGGTCTTTCCTTCGGCCAATCCCAGAACGGACCTGGCCGCCCGGATCCCGGTCTCGTACATGTCCACGTGCGGATAGGTCTGGTAGCCCGCGAGGACGGTCGCGTGCTCGGCCATTGCGGGAAAGAGGTTCGTATGCATGTCGAGCGCCACGCCGATCGGGACCTCGGGAGCGACCTGCCGGATGCGCCGCAGGAGCTCGCCTTCGCCGTCCTCGAAGGCTTCCGTCACCATCGCGCCGTGCAGATCGAGCAGCACTGCGTCGCAGCCCTTCGCCACGGCGCCGACGATCCTCTGCACCATCCACTCGTAGGCGTCGCTTTCGACCGGCCCGCTCGGTGCCGCGCTCCCCGCCACCGGGAGCGCGACCTCCGCGCCCGCCTTCTCCGCGAGATCGAGGAACGCCGCGATCGGCGTGCCCGTGCCGCGGAATGCCGCGCGCACCGCCTCACCCTCGCAGGGCGTCGGTCCGCCGTGCGCGAAGCGCGCGAGCGGCGTCGGCACCGGCGAGAACGTGTTCGTTTCGTGCTTCATCTGGGCGATCACGAGGCGCATGGCAGTTCCGGAAGAAAATCGGGTCAGAATCCTATTATCAATCGGCGCGTCGCCCAATTTCTTCAGACCGGCGCCAGATTTCCGCCGCCGCCCCACCGGATTCGGCCCCTAGGCTCCCGCGCATACGGATGCCGCCGGGGGAACCATGGACCGCACCACCGCACTGAAGGCCGCGATCGTGGGAACGCTCGCGCTGGCGCTTCTCGTTCCGGTGTCGATGATCCGGGACCTGATCGCGGAGCGCCAGGCGCGCCGGAACGAGGCCGTCGCCGGGATTGCGCTCGGCTGGGGCCAGCGCCAGACGCTCGCCGGCCCGTACCTCTACGTTCCGTACGAGCACGCCTGGACCGAGGTGACCCAGGAAATCGTGGACGGCAGGACACACGAGCGGCGCCTCGAGCGCCGGGAATCCGGGCTCGTGCGCCTGCCCGCCGACAAAGTGCACTGGGCGGTGGACGCGACGACGAGCGAGAGGGCGCGCGGCATCTACAAGGCTCGCCTTTACTTCGCGCGCGTGCGCGCCGAGGGCCTGCTGCGCGTGCCGGCGAATTTCAGCCTCGCGCAGCGCAAGGGCCGCACCGAATGGGGAGCGCCATTCCTCGTCCTCGGTGTTTCCGGCCCCCGCGGAATACGGAGCGTCGGCGCGCTCTCGATCGGGACGCAGTCGTCCGGGTTCGTCCCCGGCGCGGGCGATGCGGCGCTGCCCGCCGGCATCCACGCGCCGCTCGAGTTGCCCTCGCCGGCCAAAACGCAGGCGCTCGAGTTCTCGTTCGCGCTCGAGCTCGCCGGGGCGGAAGCGCTCGCCATAGCGCCGCTCGCGCGGGACACGTCGGTCGCGATACGCGCCGACTGGCCGCATCCTTCGTACCGGGGCGTGTTCCTCCCGGCGAGCCATGAAATCTCGGCCGACGGCTTCGACGCGCGCTGGCAGGTGTCGCGCTACGCCGCGCAAGGAGCGGAGCGGCTCGCCGCTTGCGGCGGCGCCAAGCCCTGCTCCCAGCTCCTGGCGCAGACGCTGGAGGTCTCCTTCATCGAGCAGGCAGGCTTGTACCAGAGGCTCGAGCGCGCCTCGAAGTACGGGTTTCTCTTCATCGGGCTCACCTTCGCCGCGTTCGGGGCCGTGCTCGCCGCGCTCGACGGCGCGCTCTACATGCTGCTGCAAGCCGAGGACTACGCGCTGCTTGCGGGCTCGCTGCTCCTCTTCGGCCTGCTCGCCGCGGTGATGATCGCGACGCGAAGCGTGGATTGGTACCGGCTGGCGCGCGCGGGGGGCGGCGTGTAGTCGCATTCGCGCAACATGATGTCCGTCTCGCGCAATTCGCTCTTGACTTCCCAATGAGATCTCTGCAGTCCGACGGATCTGACTCAATCGGCCCCCGAATGAGATCCGATGCGCCGCTTCGGCGGATCGGGCTGGGGCTGCAGAAGCGGCAGGAGCTTGCGGTAGATGTCGCGTAACGCCGCGTCGTGCCGAAGCAGCGTCCCGTCGATCTCAGCGAGCCGCCTCAGGATGGCGGCGTTTGTGGCGAGTTCCTCGCGCATGCGGACAAACGCACGGATCACGTAGACGCTCATCTGGACCGCCTGTTCGCTGCGCAATAGATTGGCCGCCATGAGCGCGCCGTGTTCCGTGAACGCCCACGGTAGATAGGTGGCACCGCGGTGCCCTGCCGAACTGGTCGCAAAGTGCGACCAGTTCATGATTTCCTCTTGTGAGTCAGGATGTTGGCGTTTCAAGCTCGCCAATCGCGACCTCAGGCGCGCGAACTCGCTGGCGGTGAGCTGGAACGCGAAATCATCGGGAAAGCGCGCGCGATTCCGCTTGAACGCCTCGTTGAAGCGCTTGGTGGTCGTTCCGTACAGCCGCGCCAAATCGGCGTCGAGCCGCAGTTAACGCACGAGGCGGATTGAAGGATGACGCGCTCAGCGCGCGACGTCCCGCCCGAGCACCCTCCCCGGCCTTGCTCCGGTCGGCTTTCCGGCGCGCCAGACGATCTCGCCGTTGACGATGACGGTGTCGATGCCTCTCGCCGGCGCGATCGGGCGCGCGAAGGTCGCCACTTCGTCCACCGTTCCCGGATCGAAGATCGTGATGTCGGCCGCGAAGCCCTCCTTCAGCACGCCGCGACCGGCGAGCCCGAAGGTCCTTGCCGTGAGCCCGGTCATCTTGTGGACCGCGGTCTCGAGCGGGAAAAGCCCGAGCCCTCTCGCGTAATGCCCGAGCACGCGTGGAAACGTGCCCCACAGGCGCGGGTGCGGCGCGGCATCGTGCGGCAGGCCGTCCGAGCCGATCATCGTGGATTCGAAGGCGAGGATGCGCTGCACGTCCTGCTCGTCCATCGCAAAATAGATCGCGCCCGCGGGCAGCAGGTCCTCGATCGCGAGGTTCAGGTTCTTCCTTATTTCGCTCAACTCCATCCCGGCCGCTTCCGGATGCGGCTTCGACCAGGTGACGAGCACTTTCGTCGCCTGCGCGGCGCGGTTGGCCGAGAGAATCGTGGAGGACGCGCAGTACGGATAGCAGTCGAGCCCGATCGCCTGGCCGCGCATGCGCTCGGCGATGAGCGGCAGCGTCTCCTTCGAGCGCCCGTGGTTTCGCACGCCCGCCACCTTGTGGTGCGAGATGACCACCGGCACGCCCGCCTCGCGCCCGATGCGGAAGGTCTCCTCGAGCGAATCGAGCACGCGGTCGGCTTCGTCGCGCATGTGCGTGCAGTACAGGCCGCCGCGCGCCTTGAGCGGCCGGCACACTTCGATCACCTCCTCGGTGCTCGCGGCGAGCGCCGGCTCGTACCACAGGCCCGTGGAAATCCCGATCGCCCCCGAGGCGAGCGCCTCGTCCGCGAGCGCGCGCATGCGCGCGATCTCCGAGGCATTCGCCGGCCGCTCCACGCTGTCCATCGTCTGCAGCCGCAGCACCGAGTGCCCGACGAGCAGCGCGCAGTTGGTCGCGGGCGGCGCATCGCGCAGCGCCTGCACGTACTCGCCGAAACGGCGGAAGCGGAACCATCCTCCCTCGCCGTCGAGGAGGTCGAGCGGCACCGGCACCGGCGCGCGCATCCCGTTCGGCGCCGGCGCGAGCGAAATCCCGCAGTTCCCCGCCACGACGGTGGTGACGCCCTGGCTCACCTTGGGCGCCATCTCCGGGGCCGAGAGCATCAGGCGATCGTCGTGCGTGTGCGCGTCGATGAATCCCGGCGCGACGATCTTTCCCGAGGCATCGATCTCCAGAGCCGCTCTGGAGCTCCCGCGAGAACCTATGGAAGCGATGCGCCCATTGCTCACCCCGACGTCGGCCTCGAAGCGCGGCGCGCGCGTACCGTCGATCAGGGTTCCGTTGCGTATGACGAGGGAATAGCGCTCCGCCATCGGGCGGCATTCTGAACCCAAACGGGGTCAGGCCCCAACTGCGCGCAAGCTGCATGCGGCGCCGCGCCGGGATCGGCGCGTGAGGGGCGCCGGGCCGGCAACGGGGCTGATCTACCACGTCCGCCAGCCTCTCAGCAGCGGGAAATAGAGCCCGCGGCGCGCGCCGCCTTTCGCTTCCGCGTACTCGTCGAGCTGCTTCGCGTACCGTTTTACCTGCTCGTCCAGGTATGCTTCCAGCCCCGCGCCGCGATGCTCACCGATCTTGAAGTCCACGACCCATCGGTCGCCTTGCGCGTCCTCGATGTAGCGGTCGATGCGCATCCGCTTTCCCGAAGCCGTGCAGAGGCGAAGCTCGGAGCGTGCGTAGGGGTGCGGGCCGAGGATCCACCGGCCGCGCTCGTCGGCGAGCGCGTTCTTGAGTGCCGTCGCTACGATCTCGGTGCCGCGTTTCGCTTCTTCCGGCGAGAGGCCGCGCTGCTCCAGCTCGCGAGCGAACAGCGGGCGCATCTGCTCGATGCGCTGCGTGTCCCAGCCGCGCAGCTCGTCTTCCGCGATGCGCTGAAACCAGGCGTGCACCACGACGCCGGCGAGGCGTGCGGTTTCCTGCGCCCAATCGAACGGCGGTCCTTGCTCCGCTTGCCCTTCCGGCGGCGCGGTCCAGCGCGCGGGCTCGGGAGGCGGCGGCATTGCGAAGTCGGGCGCGAGGCGGCGAAGCGGCGGGTTCGGAGCGGGTTGCGGGGCCTCATGCGCGGGAGCGGACGGGAGTGGAGTACGGAAGAATTCTTCGGCGACCGGCCAGGCGCGCGCAAGGAGCGTGCGCGGGTGCGGCCGCTTCACCTCGCCGTGCTCATCGTGCTTCACACAGCCGAGCAGATGGAGGCGACTCTCGGCGCGCGTGGCCGCCACATAGAGCACACGCGCGGCTTCCAGGTCCTCGGACTCGGTATCGAGCGCCGAGGTGGCCTCGTCGAGGATCAGGATC
>JBBINV010000051.1:0-22268 GCA_037443705.1 Betaproteobacteria bacterium
CTGCTGTTCTCCTTCATGGTGATCTCGGCGCAGATGCGCCTGGGCGGCTTCTACGGCTGGGTGACGCTGCGCATCGCGATGCTTCCGCTTTCTCCGCCGATGCTCCTCGGCGCGCTGATGATCACGGTCGCCGCCCTCGCCGCGGTGTTCAGCAACGACATCGTGTGCCTCGCGGCGGCGCCGCTGCTCGTGGACAGCTGCGCCGAGCGGCGGCTCGACCCGGTGCCTTTCCTCCTCGGCCTCGCGGCCGCCGCCAACATCGGCTCCGCGGCGACGCTGATCGGCAATCCCCAGAACATGCTCGTCGGGCAGGTCCTCGGAATGAGTTTCGCCGGCTACACCGCGCACGTGATCGCACCGGTCGCGGCCGGCCTCGTGGCGGCGTGGGCCGTGATCGGCTGGCAGGCGCGCAGGCGCTGGCACGCCGCGCCGGCGCACGCGGCCCCCGAGCGGCGCGAAGACGGTGCGGCGCTCGATCCCTGGCAGACCGCGAAGGGTCTCGCGGTCGCGGCGGCGCTCCTTGCCGCGTTCCTCGCCACGGACTGGCCGCGCGAGGTCGCGGCGCTCGCGGGCGCGGGAGTTCTCCTCACGAGCCGGCGGCTGCACTCGACCAAGATGCTCGGCCTCGTGGACTGGGAGCTGCTCGTGCTCTTCATGGGCCTGTTCGTCGTCAACCGCGCGCTCGCCGACACCGGGCTCGCCGCGCGCGCGGCGCAATCGCTCGCCGAGGGCGGATTTCCCCTGGCGGAGCCGGGGCCGCTGTTCGCCGCCACGCTCGTGCTGTCGAACGTGGTCTCGAACGTGCCGGCGGTGATGCTCCTCCTGCCGGCCGCCACCGAACCCTTTTCCGGACCGATGCTCGCGCTCGTCAGCACGCTCGCGGGCAATCTCCTCATCGTGGGGTCGATCGCCAACATCATCGTGGCCGACGCCGCGCGCCGGCGCGGCATCGCGATCGACTGGCGCACTCACGCCCGCGCCGGCGTGCCGGTGACTCTGGCGACGCTCGCGATTGCGGCAGGCTGGTTCGCAATCCGGTGAGAGGCGATAATCCGGCAAAAGGAGCGAACCATGGACCCGACCGTGCATCTCGCCCTCGCCACCGCCGCTTTCATCGTGACGCACTTCGTGCCGAGCACGCCGCTGCGCGCCGCTCTCGCGAAGGCGATCGGCGAGCGGCCCTACCAGGGCCTTTATTCCGCCGTCGCGCTCGCGACGATCGTCTGGATGGCGATCGCCTACGGCCGCGCGCCGGCCGAGCCGCTGTGGGCCGGGTGGCGGCTGCTCCCCATCGTGGTGATGCCCTTCTCGCTCGTTCTGATCGCCTGCGGCGTGCTCTCGAAGAACCCCACCGCGGTGGGACAGGAGAAGCTGCTCTCGGGCGCCGAGCCCGCGCGCGGGATCCTGCGCGTCACGCGCCACCCCGTGATGTGGGGCATCATGCTCTGGGCCGGCGCGCACGTGCTCGCGCGCGGAAACCTCAAGTCGCTCGTCTTCTTCGGCGGGTTTCTGCTGGTGGCGGCGCTCGGCACCGTCCTGATCGACATGCGCAAGGCGCGCTCGCTCGGCGAGGACTGGAAGCGCTATGCCCACGCCACGTCGAACGTTCCCTTCCTGGCGATCGTCAGCGGCCGCAGCGAATTCGACGCCGCCGAGATCGGCTGGCGCAATCCGGCCATCGGGCTCGCGCTGTACATCGTGCTCCTCGCTGCGCACGGCTGGCTGTTCGGCGCCCGGCCCTGGTAGCCGCGTGAAGATCACCGTCCTGGACGACTATCACGACACCGTGCGCACGCTCGCGTGCTTCGCGAAGCTCGCGGGGCACGAGGTGACGATCTGGAACGACCACGTGCAGGACGTGGCTGCGCTCGCCGAGAGGCTCTCCGACACCGAAGCGCTGGTGCTGATACGCGAGCGCACCCAGATCCGTGCCCCGCTGCTCGAACGGCTTGGAAAGCTCCGCCTCATCAGCCAGCGCAGCGTCTACCCGCACATCGACGTCGACGCCTGCACGCGCCATGGCATCGTCGTGTCGTCGAGCATGCACTCGGACACGCCGTCATATGCGGCCGCCGAGCTTGCCTGGGCGCTGGCGCTCGCCGCGATGCGCCAGATTCCGCAGCAGATGGCGGCCCTCAAGGCAGGGCGCTGGCAGATCGGCGTCGGCGAGACGCTGCGCGGCAAGCGGCTGGGCATCTACGGCTACGGCCGGATCGGGCGCGTGGTCGCGGGATACGGAAAGGCGTTCGGCATGAAAGTCTGGGCGTGGGCGCGCGCGCCATCGCTCGAGCGCGCGCGCGCCGACGGCGTCGAGGCGGCGCCGGGAAAGGATGCGCTCTTCGCGGAGTCGGACATCGTGTCGCTGCACCTGCGCCTGGTCGAAGCGACGCGCGCCATCGTCACCGCACGCGACCTCGGGCGCATGAAACCCACGGCGCTCCTCGTCAATACCAGCCGCGCGGGACTGATCGAGCGCGGCGCGCTGGAAGCTGCGCTCGCGGCGGGCCGCCCCGGAATGGCGGCGGTCGACGTCTTCGACGAGGAGCCGGTGCGCGATCCGCGCCACCCGCTGCTCGCGATGGAGAACGTGGTCTGCACGCCGCACATCGGCTACGTGACGCGCGACGAGTACGAGCTCCAGTTCTCGGACATCTTCGACCAGATCCTCGCCTACGCGTCAGGCAGGCCGATCAACGTCGTCAATCCGCAGGCGCTGAAACCCTAGCCGAGCTTGCGCCGCACGCGCGCGTCGAATTTCTCGACGTTGACGACCACCCGCTCGTGCGCGCCGTCGCCGATCCGCTCCTTCTCGTCCCGCGCTTCGACGCGGAAGCGAAGCGTTCGGCCTTCGATGCTCTCAAGAGCTGCAACTGCAAAAACCTTCATTCCGACCGGCGTAGCGGCGATATGGCGCACGTTGAGCAGCGTGCCGAGCGATTGATGGCCCGGCGGCAGCAGGGGCTCGACCGCCGCGAGCGCCGCGGCCTCGATCAGGTTGATCATCACCGGTGTCGCCAGCACGTGCACCTTGCCGCTGCCGACCCGCGGCGCGGTGTGCTCCTCGGCGACCACGAGCTCGGCGCGGCCTTCCAGGCCGGGCTTCAGGGCGGAAAAGTCCATGCGGGGACAATGATAGAGCCGGTTCCCTTCTCAAGTAACCGCTGCCTTCGCCGTTAATAGCGTCATGCTGGAAGCCCCCCTGCGCGACCTTGGCGCGTGGACGGAGTATTTTGCGCGCCTCGACATCCCGGTGCTGCGCCGCACCGCTGCGCGCGTGCGCAGCCTCGCGCAACGCGAGGCGGACGGAGGCGCCGGCGTCGACGCACGCACCGTGGCCGGCGCGATCGCCGACGATCCGCTGATGACGCTGCGCGTGTTTTCGCACCTTGCGCGGCGGCGCGGCAGTGCCGCCGCCGAGGTCGCGACCGCCGAGCGCGCGCTGGTGATGCTCGGGGTCGGGCCGTTCTTCCGCAGCTTCTGCAACGTCCCGACCGTCGAGGAGCGCATGCGCGGCGACACCGACGCGCACGCCGGCCTGGTGCGCGTGCTGCGCCGCGCGCAGCGCGCGGCGCGCTTCGCCTGCGCCTTCGCGATCTGGCGCAACGATGCCAATGCCGAGGAGATCGTTCTCGCGGCGCTGCTGCACGATCTCGCCGAGATGCTCCTGTGGTGCTTCGCGCCGGCGCTGATGCGGCGCATTCGCGCCCTGCAGGCGGCGGACCCGGCGCTGCGGAGCACCGCGGCGCAAAAGGACGTGCTCCGGATCGAGCTGCACGAGCTCCAGGTCGCGCTCGCGCGCCGCTGGCGCCTGCCCGCGCTGCTCGTCGAACTGATGGACCACCGCCAGGCGTCCGGGCCGCGCGTGCGCAGCATCGTGCTGGCGCACGACCTCGCCCGGCACTCGACGCGCAGCTGGGACAACCCCGCGCTGCCCGAGGACTACCGCCAGGCCGCGGCACTCCTGTCGGTGAACCCCGCCAAGGTGCGCGAGCTGGTCGGCGCGCCGGGAATCCCCACGCCGGCGGTGCAATGCGCTCCGATCACCGCCCCGCATTCCTCGACGAGCGACCGGATCGCGCCCAAGGTTCCCTGGTAGTCGTCCCGCGGCGCAGGAACGCGCTTGCGGAACGCCTTGCGGCCCGCCGGATCGAGCGCAAGCAGCTCGATCTTCGTGCCGCCGAGGTCAACGCCGATCCTGAGCACCGCTACCCGCGCGAGCGTAGCGCGCGCGCCTGGACTGCGAGGTCGGCGACCGCGCGGCGGATGAGGCGCGCGGTGCCGAGCGCGTTGCGGCCCGCGGGGAAGCGCAGCACGCGGTCGGTGGCGAGCCGCACGATCGCCATGTGGCGCTGGTGCTCGATCCTCAGGTCGACCCACGATGCCGGTTCCTCGAGGCTGCCGTGCAACTCGAAGTTCACGTGGCAGTCGGCGATACCCGTCCGCATGGCGCAAGCGCGCGCGAAATCCGCGATCGCCAGCAGCCCCGCCACGAGGTCGGAGGTCGTCACGGTCCTACAATAGCCGCGGGGAGGAGCGATGACAACAATGGGCGAGGCAGGCACGTTCGACTATGTGATCGTGGGCGCGGGCAGCGCCGGATGCCTGCTCGCGAACCGCCTCTCGGCCGAGCCGTCGGCGAAGGTGCTGCTTCTCGAGGCGGGCGGAAAGGACGACTGGTTCTGGATCGACGTGCCGGTGGGCTACCTCTACACGATCGCCAACCCGCGTACCGACTGGTGCTACAGGACCGAGCCCGACCCGCATCTCGCCGGCCGCTCGATCCATTACGCGCGCGGGCGCGTGCTCGGCGGCTGCTCGTCGATCAACGCGATGATCTACATGCGCGGCCAGAAGGAGGACTGGGACCACTGGGCCGCGCTCGGAAATCGGGGATGGTCGTGGAGCGAAATCCTGCCTTTGTTCAGATCCCTCGAAGACTACGAGCACGGCGCGGCCGACGGCTACGGTGCTGGCGGCGAGCTCAGAATCGAAGACCCGCGCGTGACCTGGGAGCTTCTGGACGCCTGGCGCGAGGCGGCGGCCGAGTGCGGCATCGCACCCGTCAAGGCGTTCAACGGCGGCGACAACTCGGGTTGCGCCTATTTCCAGATGAACCAGCGCCGCGGCCGGCGCTGGAGTGCGACGGACGCGTTCCTTCGTCCCGTTCTGCACCGGAGGAATCTGACCGTACTGACGAACGCGCTGGCGCGGCGGATACGATTCGAAGGCCGGGCGGCAACGGGAATCGAATTCGACCGGGAAGGTACGCTGCTGTTCGCGAAGGCAAGCCGGCAGACCATCCTCGCGGCGGGCGCGATCGGGTCACCGCAGCTGCTTCAGTTGTCCGGTGTCGGACCGGAACCACTTCTCCGAAAACACCAGATACCCGTCGTTCACGGCCTGCCCGGCGTGGGCGAGAACCTGCACGATCACCTGCAGATCCGCATGCAATACAAGGTGAAGAACGTGCGCACGCTCAATGAACGCGCCAACAGCCTCGCCGGAAAGGCGGCCATGGCGCTGGAATACCTCCTGTTTCGCACCGGACCGCTCACGATGCCACCCTCGCAGCTCGGCGCCTTCGCGAAGAGCGATCCGGCGCAGCCAACGCCCAACCTCGAGTGGCACGTGCAGCCGCTCTCGCTCGACAGGTTCGGCGAACCGCTGCACGCCTTCCCCGCGTTCACGCCGAGCGTGTGCAACCTGCGTCCGACCTCACGCGGCCGGGTGAGGATCAAGTCGCCCGACCCGGCCGCGTACCCGGAGATCAGGCTCAACTACCTCGCGACGGAGGAGGATCGGCGGGTCGCGGTGGACGGGATGCGCTTCACGCGGCGCATCGTGGCGGCGAAAGCACTGGCGAAGTACGAACCGGCGGAGTTTCGCCCCGGTCCCGACGTGAGGAACGACCTCGATCTCGAGAAGGCGGCGGGCGAGCTCGGGACCACGATTTTCCATCCCGTGGGCACCTGCAGGATGGGCAACGACCCCATGGCAGTGGTCGACGACCGGCTGCGCGTGCGCGGCGTGGAGCGCCTGCGCGTGATCGACGCATCGATCATGCCGCGCATCACCTCGGGCAACACCAACGCGCCGACCTACCTCATCGCGGAGATGGGCGCGCGCTTCGTCCTTCGATCCTCCGGCTGAGACCGCGCGAGCGCGCCGGGAGATTTCCGTTCAATCGCGTCGCCGCCCGGCGACATGGCACAACAGCGCCATCGGTCCCGCGCGCTTCACTGCGGCGAGCTGCGCCTCGTCGCGCACGAAAAGCGACCCGGCAAAGCCGAGCGCGTTCACCGAGATGCCCTCGAAGCATTCGTGCGCGCGCGGCACCGCCATCATCCAGTCCGCCGTGACGAGCAGGTTGTAGGGTGCCGACTGCCTGACCTGCCCCTTGACCAGAATTCCTTCGATTCCAACGGATTCCAGAATCTCCTCGTAGCGCCCGCGCAGCCGCTCCGGCGCGCCGAGCAGGTGGGGCTCCACCCGCGTGAACGCGTGAGGAAAAGGGATTGCCGTGAATTTCTGGACACCCTCTCTTCCCAGCCCCTGGCGAAACAACCTTTCCATTGGAACCCCTTCACCCGATCCGAGCGGCAGCGGCACGAGCTGAAGGTGCTTGTGCGCCTGGCTCGCGCCAGCGACGAGCCCGCCGTTGTAGAAGCCGAGGCCGCCGGTCTCGCGCACGCAGGCGGCGAGCGCCTCGAAGTCGGCCTCGCTGAGCAGGTTCTCCTGGTCCTCGAAGGCGCGAGTGACGACGAGCAGATGCCGCTCGATCACGTTGAACTTGTTCAGCACCGCAAGATGCGTGTCCGATACGCTTCCGACCAGGAGCTCCGGCTCGGGGGGGAGGAACGGGTCGGCCGGGGGTGCCGAGGCGCCCTGCCGCTCGGCGCGCCAGCGCGCCTCGGCCTTGCGCGCAAGGCTCGAGAGCACCCGGACGACGAACCTTACCCCGCCGTCCTCGACCACCTCCTCGGCGGTCTCGATCGGTTTCATCGCCCCGTAGGCGAGGGCCTGGCGCGTGCGTTCGGCGAGGGCGGCGCGCAGGGCGCCGGGCTGGAAGCGGATCGTCACGGGCGTGGCGGGCCATTCTATCTCCCCATTGAACCTCCCTGCCCCGCCCCCATCTAAGGCTGCGGTATGATGCGCGCCGTTTCCGGAGGAATCGAGTGAAAAGAATCCTGCTTCTGGTCGCCACCAACTTCGCGGTGGTGCTGCTCCTGTCCATCGTGATCAGCGTGCTCGGCATCGACCGGCAGCTGACCGCGCAGGGCATCCAGGTCGTGCCGCTGCTCGTCATGGCCGCGATCTTCGGCTTCGGCGGCGCGTTCGTGTCGCTCCTCATCTCCAAGCCCATGGCC
The DNA here is from genome assembly GCA_037443705.1 of Betaproteobacteria bacterium. GTDB lineage: Bacteria > Pseudomonadota > Gammaproteobacteria > Burkholderiales > SG8-39 > 2-02-FULL-66-14. The sequence continues at coordinate 7,368 of JBBINV010000051.1, forward strand.
AGGTGGTCCACGGGCGCGCAACCGATCGACGGCACCGAGGGCAGCACCCAGTACTGGCTGGTCGAGACCGTGCGGCGCCTGTCCGAGCGCGCCGGCATCGGGATGCCCGAGGTCGCGGTCTACGAGGGCGAGCCGAACGCGTTCGCCACGGGCGCGTTCCGCGATTCCGCGCTGGTCGCCGTTTCCACGGGACTGCTCGAGTCGATGAGCCGCGACGAGGTCGAGGCGGTGCTCGGCCACGAGATCGGCCACGTCGCCAACGGCGACATGGTCACGCTCACGCTCATCCAGGGCGTCGTGAACACGTTCGTGATCTTCCTTTCGCGGATCATCGGCACGATCGTCGACCGCGCGATCCTCAAGAACGAGCGCGGCCAGGGCATCGGCTTCTTCGTCACCGTCATGGTGAGCCAGATCGTGCTGGGGCTGCTCGCCTCGCTGATCGTCGCCTGGTTCTCGCGCCGGCGCGAGTTCCGCGCCGATGCCGCCTCCGCGACCCTGCTCGGCTCCCCGCAACCGATGATGAGCGCGCTCGCGCGCCTGGGCGCGATGCAGCCCGGCGCCCTGCCGGCCTCGATCCAGGCCGCGGGCATCAACAATGCCCCGGCCTGGGCGGCGCTGTTTTCGTCGCACCCGCCGATCGAGGAGCGCATCGCCGCGCTTCAGGCACGAAACAGTTGAAGTAACGCGCCGGGCGCGGTGGGACAATTCGTCCCGCCCATGCCCGAACGCTTCTCCCGCCGCGGCCTCGACGCGGCGCTCGCCTGGTACTTCGTCACGGTCTGGGGCTCGGGCTATGTGGCCACGAAAATCGGGCTGCAGTACGCCGCGCCGTTCACCTTCCTCAGCCTGCGCTACCTCTTCGGCCTGGCGTGCCTTGCACCGGTCGTTCTGCTGCTCAGGCCGAGGTGGCCGGCGACTCCTGCGGAGCTCGGACATCTCGTGGTCGCCGGCCTGCTGGTGCACGGCGTGCAGCTCTCGGGCAGCCACTACGCGCAATACCTCGGGCTCTCGGCCGGGATCACCGCGCTCATCCTCTCGACCCAGCCGCTGCTCACGGCGGTGATCGCCGCGCGCTGGCTGCGCGAGCGGCTGCTTCCGCGGCAGTGGCTCGGCGTGGCGCTCGGCCTCGCGGGCGTCGCGCTCGTGGTCTGGCACAAGATCGACGTGCGCGAGCTCGGCGCCGGCAGCGTCGTCGCGGTGCTCGTGTCGCTCGGCTGCCTCACCGCGGGCACGCTCTACCAGCGCGCGTTCTGCCCCGCGGCGAACCTTCACAGCGGGGCCTTCATCCAGTTCGCGGCGTCGTTCGCCGTCGTGACGCCGCTCGCCCTTTTTTTTGAAGACTTCGGAATCGACTGGTCCTGGCCGCTGCTGGGGTCGATCGCGTTTCTGATGTTCTTTGCGTCGATCTTCGCGGTGAACGCGCTGCACACGCTGATGCGCCACGGCGAGGCCACGCGCGTCGCGAGCATGCTGTACCTGCCGCCGCTCTTCGCGGTCGGCGTGGAGATGGCGCTGTTCGGCGTGGTGCCGAGCGCGCTCGCCTTCGCCGGGATCGCGGTGACCTGCGCGGGCGTCGCGCTGGTCGCATGGCGGCGCGCATGAGGCTGCCTTTCATCATCCTGCTCACCGTTCTCGGGCACGCGGGCTTCGTAGGCAGCCGCGTGACCGTGTCGCTCCACGCGATCCACCTGAAGGCGTCGCCCTTCGACGTGGGCGTGCTGATGGCGCTCTATGCGCTCCTGCCGATGCTGCTCTCGGTGCCCGCGGGCCGGATGATCGACCGGGTCGGGACGCTGCGCCCGCTCGCCGTCTCGGGCGCGCTGCTCACGGCGGGGATCCTGCTGCCGTCGCTGTCGCCCGCGCTCTGGATTCTGCACGCGGCGGCCGTCGTGATCGGGACAGGCTTCATGGTGCAGCACGTCGCGCTCAACCACGTCGTGGGCTCGCTCGGCGATCCGGCCGACCGCGCGGTGAACTTCAGCTGGTTCGCGCTCGGGTTCTCGATCAGCGGCTTCATCGGCCCGCTCGTGGCCGGGTTCGCGATCGACGGCGCCGGACATCGCGCGGCCTACCTGTTCCTCGCCCTTGCGCCGGCCATCGGACTCGCCCTGATACTCGCGCGCCGGGCCGGGCTTCCGCCGCGGCACGCCGCGTTTGCGGCCGCCGGCGAGCGGCGCGTGTCGGACCTGCTGCGCGAGCCGCGCCTGCGCGCAGCCTTCGTCTTCAGCGGGCTGCTCGCGACGGGGTGGGACCTCTACACCTTCGTGATGCCGATCCAGGGTTCGCGGATCGGGCTTTCGGCCTCCACCATCGGCATCGTCATGGGATCGTTCGCAGCCGCGACGTTCGCGGTGCGCCTGGTGATGCCGGCGCTCGCGGCGCGGCTGCGCCCCTGGACCGTGGTGACCGCGGCGCTCGCGATCTCGGGCAGCGCGTATCTCCTTTTTCCGTTCGTCGCGCAGGTGGCGCTGCTGATGGGGCTCTCGTTTCTGCTCGGGATCGGGCTGGGCTGCGCGCAGCCGATGATCATGGCGCTGCTCTACGCCGCCTCGCCGCCGGGACGGCAGGGCGAAGTCGTCGGCATACGCACGACGATGCTCAACGCGAGCCACACGTTCCTGCCGCTTGCGTTCGGCGCGCTCGGCGCGGCGCTCGGCATGGGCCCGGTGTTCTGGATCATGTCGGCGCTGCTCCTGTCGGGCGGCGCGGCCGCACATCGCCGCCGCCGCGCAGGTTAGAATCGAATCAAACTCCGGGGAGAAAATTGATGGCGGCGAAAAACGCGTTTTATGCCCAGTCGGGCGGAGTCACCGCGGTGATCAACGCGAGCGCCTGCGGCGTGATCGAGACCGCGCGCCGGTACCGCAAGCACATCGGCAAGGTCTACGCCGGCCGCAACGGCATCATCGGCGCGCTCACCGAGGACCTGATCGACGCCAGCCGCGAGCCGCCGGCCGCGATCCGCGCGCTGCGCCACACCCCCTCGGGCGCGTTCGGCTCGTGCCGCCACAAGCTCAAGGACTTCGACAAGGACCCGCGCGAGTACCAGCGCCTGATCGAGGTGTTCCGGGCGCACGACATCGGCTACTTCTTCTACAACGGGGGCGGCGACTCGGCCGACACCTGCCTCAAGGTGTCGCAGCTCTCGGAGCGCATGGGCTACCCGATCATCGCGGTGCACGTGCCCAAGACCGTGGACAACGACCTGCCGATCACCGACAACTGCCCGGGGTTCGGCTCGGTGGCGAAATACGTCGCGGTATCCACCCGCGAGGCGAGCTTCGACGTGGCGAGCATGGCGAAAACCTCCACGCGCGTGTTCGTGCTCGAGGTGATGGGCCGGCACGCGGGCTGGATCGCCGCGGCCGGAGGGCTCGCTTCCTCCCCGAAGACGCCGATCCCGATCGTGATCCTGTTTCCCGAGATCGCGTTCGACCGGGCGAAGTTCCTCGCGCGCGTGGACGAGCTCGTCAGGAAGCACGGCTACTGCTCGGTGGTGGTGTCCGAGGGCGTGAAGGGCGCGGACGGCAAGTTCCTCTCCGATCAGGGCCTGCGCGATGCGTTCGGGCATGCGCAGCTCGGCGGCGTCGCGCCGGTCGTCGCGAGCATGGTGAAGGAGGGCCTCGGCCTCAAGTATCACTGGGGCGTGGCCGATTACCTGCAGCGCGCGGCGCGCCACATCGCCTCGAAGACCGACGTGGAGCAGTCCTATGCCGTGGGCAAGGCCGCGGTGGAGCTTGCCGTGAAGGGGAAGAGCTCCGTCATGCCGACGCTCGTGCGCAAGTCGAGCCGGCCGTACCGCTGGTCCGTGGGCGTCGCGCCGCTCGAAAAGGTGGCAAACGTGGAAAAAATGATGCCGCGCGAGTTCATCACCGCGGACGGCTTCGGGATCACCGCCAGGTGCCGCACCTACCTCGAGCCGCTGATCCGCGGCGAGGACTACCCGCCCTTCCGCGATGGGCTGCCGGCGTACGTGCGCCTGAAGAACGTGCCGGTCCGCAGGAAGCTCGGGCCCTACGCACTCTAGGAAATCCGGAAATGGAAGGGGTCAGACTCGATTTCCCCCGGGAAATCGAGTCTGACCCCTTCTTCCTTCTTTCGTGAATGAAGCCCGCTACTTGAGGTGCTTGTTGACGAGCTTCGTCATCTCGAACATGGAAACCTGGGACTTGCCGCCGAATACGGGCTTCAGCTTGTCGTCGGCGTTGATCATCCGCTTGTTCTTCTTGTCCTGCAGGCCGTTGCGCTTGATGTAGTTCCAGATCTTCTTGGTGACTTCGGTGCGCGGCATCGCCGAGCCGCCGATCACCGCCGCGAGCGTCGCGTCGGGGTTCATCGCCTTCATGAATGCCGGGTTCGGCTTGCGCTTCTTGCCTGCGGACTTCTTGGCCTTCTTCTTCGCCATCGCGTCTTCTCCTCTGAACGGTATGGAACGGGATCCGGAGTCTTCTTCCGCCGCCGGGCAGCGGTGCTCGAAAGATGCCGAATCCCAGGCGGCGTGTCAATGATTTTCTAGAGGGAAACGCGGCACTTTCACGCCGGTGTTGCGTCGAGCCACGCCGCGAGACCCTGCGCATTGAGCTCGATATCGAGATCGAAGAGCGCCAGGATCCGCTCGGCCTCCAGCCGCCAGCCCTGCCGTGCACGCTCCTCGAGCACGATCGCGGCGACACCGTCCTTCAGCCGCGCGTGCCGCGCTTCGCCCGCAGCGCGGTGCCGCGTCGCGAGCGCCGCGTGCGCGTCGATCAACCGGTGGAGGTCGTCGGCGAGGCGCCGCAGGTCCCGAACCTGCCCGAAATGAGCCACATAGAGCGCATCCGGGTGAAACGACATGATGCGTTCGATCGTGCCGTGCAGCGGCGCCGGATCGAACTGCGAGGGGCTCGTGGTCGGAAAGACGAACTGCCGCCCGTCGCGATCGAGCTCCCGGTAGGAGAGCCCGAAGCTGTCGCCGGCGAAGAAATGGCCGCTCGCCGAGTCCCGGACCGCAACATGGTGCCGCGCGTGCCCTGGGGCGTCCAGGAACAGGAACTCCCGCCCCGCCCAGGCAAGGCTTGCCCCATCGGGAGTCTCGATCACGCGCTCGGCCGCGACGGGCAGGATGTCCCCGTACACCCGCCGGGTCGTGTCCTCGCCATAGATGGCCACGGTGGCGGCGACGAGGCGTCCCGGGTCGATCATGTGGCGCGCGCCGCGCGGATGCACCGCAAGCCGCGCATTGGGGCAGCGTGCCATGAGCGCGCCGGCGCCTCCGGCGTGGTCCAGGTGCACGTGCGTGAGGACGATGTAGTCGACGCGCTCCGGCGGAACGCCCTTCGCCTCCAGCGCCGCGAGCACGCGCGGCGCGGCGCGGGCGGTCGCGGTATCCACGACGATCGCGCGCCCTCTCTCGACCACAAGGTGCACCGCGGTCTGCATCTCCCGGTCGTAGACCGCGTCGACCGCGCTGATGCCATGGCCGTAGTCAAAGACGCCGCGCATCCGGCGATTATAGAATTCGCCCCGTGAGCATCGCCGACCTCAGGCGCGAATACACCTACGACGGGCTGCAGGAAGCGAACGCCGCGGCGGATCCGCTCGTGCAGTTCGAGCGCTGGTTCAACGACGCGCTCGCCGCGGGGCTCGCACTTCCCAACGCAATGACGCTCGCGACGCTCACGGCCGGGGGCACGCCCGACGCGCGCGTCGTTCTGCTGAAGGGGATCGACCGCGGCGGCTTCGTGTTCTACACCAACTACCTCAGCCGCAAGGGCAGGGAGCTCGCGGCCAACTCCGCGGCGTGCCTCGTGTTCCTGTGGACCGAGCTCGAACGTCAGGTCCGGATCGAAGGCCACGCCGAGAAGGTGAGCGCCGCGGAATCCGACGAATACTTCGCCACGCGCCCGCTCGGCAGCCGCCTCTCGGCGTGGGCGTCGGCTCAGAGCGAAGTGGTTCCATCAAGGGACGTCCTGGAGTCAACCCTGGAAGCGATGGAGGCTCGTTACGGCGGAAATCCGCCCCGTCCGCCTCACTGGGGCGGCTACCGCGTGATTCCCGAGACGCTGGAGTTCTGGCAGGGGCGCGAGAACCGGCTGCACGACCGCCTGCTCTATCGCCGCCACGAAGGCGCCTGGAAGATTGAGCGACTCGCTCCCTGACGAGGTTCTGGCTTTTCTGCGAAACCACGGGTTGGTGGGGCCGGCGGAAACACCGGCCGCACGCCCCCTTTCGGGCGGCGTCTCCTCCGACATCTGGCGCGTGCAGCTTCGCGGCGGCCCTGTGTGCGTCAAGCGCGCGCTCCCGCGCCTTCGCGTGGCGCAGCTCTGGGAAGCCCCGGTAGAGCGAAACAGGTATGAGCGGCGCTGGCTCGAGCGCGCCGGAGCGATCGTCCCGGCCTGCGCCCCTGCCGTGCTCGCGGCCGACGACGGCGGCTGCTTCGCGATGCAGGACCTGGGCGGGCTGCCGCTCTGGAAGGCCGAGCTCGCCGCCGGGCGCGCCGATCCCGCGTTCGCCGCCTCGGTCGGCAGGACCCTCGCTGCGATCCACGCGGCCACGGCGGGCCGCGACGACGTCGCGCGCGATTTCGCTACCGACGCGAGCTTCCACGCGATCCGTCTCGAGCCGTATCTGCTTGCGACAGCGCGGGTTCATCCGTCCCTTTCAACCGTTCTCGAAGATCTTTCGATTCGAACGGCAGAAAAGCGCCTCGCCCTCGTTCACGGCGACGTGAGCCCGAAGAACATCCTCGTAGGGCCGCAGGGCCCGGTGTTCCTGGACGCCGAATGCGCCTGGTACGGCGATCCGGCGTTCGACCTCGCCTTCTGCCTCAATCACCTGTTGCTGAAGTGCGTGTGGGTGCCGCAGGCGACGGGGGGATTTCTTGAATGCTTTTCGAGGCTCTCGGAGTCCTATCTGAAGGGTGTCGACTGGGAACCCCTCGCGGGTCTCGAAGCGCGCGCCGCTACGCTCCTGCCCGGCCTGCTTCTTGCAAGGATCGACGGAAAATCGCCGGTGGAATACGTGACCGAAGAAAAGCAGAAGGATCGGGTTCGCCGGTTCGCGATCGAATTCCTGAAGCGACCCGTTTCCACGCTTACGGCGCTTCGCACATCATGGCCCGAATCGTAGACGTGCGCGGCCGGAAGGTCTGGGATTCGCGCGGCCGCGCCACCGTGGAAGCCGAGGTGATCCTCAAGGGGGCGCGCGGGCGCGCCATCGCGCCGGCGGGCGCGTCCACCGGATCGGGCGAAGCGAAGAACCTGGAAGCGCGCCAGGCGGTGCACAACGTCAACACGGTGATCCGTTCCGCGCTCCTCGGCGTGGACACCCGTGACCAGGCGGCGCTCGACCGCAAGCTCGTGGACCTTGACGGCACCACCGATCGCTCGCGACTCGGCGGCAACGCGCTCGTGGCGGTATCGCTCGCCTGCCTGCACGCCTCGGCGGCGGCGGCGCGCCGGCCGCTCTGGCGCCATCTCGCGGGCGAGCGGCCGCTCGCGATGCCGGTCCCGCAGATCCAGATCTTCGGCGGCGGCGCGCACGCGCGCGCTCGCGTGGACGTCCAGGATTTCATGATCGTGTGCATCGGCGCCGGCAGCTTCGCCGAGTGCCTCGAGTGGACCGCCGAGGTGTACGCCGCGGCCGGCGCGCGCCTCGCGAAGAAAGGGCTCCTCCAGGGCGTCGCCGACGAGGGCGGATACTGGCCCGCGTTCAAGTCGAACGAGCAGGCGCTCGAGGAGCTGGTGCTAGCCATCAGCGACGCCGGCCACGAGCCGGGTATCGACATCGGCATCGCGCTCGATGTCGCCGCCACTCAGCTCTACCGCGGCGGGCGCTACCACCTTACGCTCGAGAACCGCTCGCTCTCGGCCGAGCAGATGCATGCCATGCTCCTTCGCTGGCTCGACGCCTACCCGATCGTCTCGATCGAGGATCCGTTCGCGGAAAATGACGTTTCAGCCATGAAGGCGTTTACGCGGGACGCCGGAAAGCGCATTCAGATTGTCGGCGACGACTTCTTTGTCACGAACGAGCAAAAGGTCCGTTCGGCCGGTGGCGCGTGCAACGCCGTCCTGCTGAAGCCCAACCAGGTCGGTACTGTGAGCGAGACCTACGCCTGCTGGCAAGCGGCGCGCGAGGCGGGCTACGGCGCGATCGTCTCCGCCCGCTCGGGCGAGACCGAGGACGTCTCGATCGTGCATCTCGCCGTCGGCTGGGGCGTGCCGCAGCTCAAGGTCGGCAGCTTCTCGCGCTCCGAGCGCATGGCCAAGTGGAACGAGGGCCTGAGGATCGAAGAAGCGCTGGGAAAAGATGCTCTGCCGTTCCCGGCACGGAAGCTGTTCTTCAGATCGAAGTCAATCCCTCCGCGGTGAGCCGGTAGCGCCGGTCGCAGCCGGCCGCGGCGACTTCGGAGTGGGTCACGAGGATCCCCGCGGCGCCGCGGCTCTTCACCTGCGCGCGAAGAAGCTCGAGCACCTGGCGCGCGTTCTCGGGGTCGAGGTTGCCGGTCGGCTCGTCGGCGAGCACGAGCGCCGGGTCGCCCACGAGCGCGCGCGCGATCGCCACGCGCTGAAGCTCGCCGCCCGAGAGCTCGCGCGGCATGCTCGCCTCGCGGCCGCCGAGGCCGACTGACGAGATGAGCGACCGGGATCGCTTTTCGATCTGCGCGGTCGGGAAACCCCGAAGCAGCAGAGGAAGACCCACGTTCTGCTCCACCGTCAGGTGCGGAAGAACGTGGAAGGCCTGGAAGACGAAGCCGAATCGTTCGCGCCGCAGCAGCGTGAGCGCATCGTCGCTGCTTCGCGTGATGTCGGAGTCCGAGAACACGATCTGCCCCGCGTCCACAGGCTCGAGGCCCGCGATGACGTGGAGGAGCGTCGATTTTCCGATGCCCGACTCGCCGATCACCGCGACGTATTCCCCCGCCGCGACCTCGAGAGACACGGCGTTCAGGACGATGCGCGGGCCGAAGCGCTTGGTGACTCCCGAGAGCCGCAGCACGGATTCCTAGACGCCCAGGTATTTCTGGTGCACCTCGGGCCGGCCGCGAAGGTCGGCGGCGGCGCCCTCGTAGACAACCTCGCCCTTCACGAGGATCAGGTTGCGGTCGGTGATGGCGTTGACCGCGGCGAAGTTCTTGTCCACGACCACGGTCGCGATGCCGGACTCGCGCACGGTGCGCACGATGGCCCAGATCTCCTTCGCGATCCGGGGCGCGAGGCCTTCGGTGGCCTCGTCGAGGATCAGCAGGCCGGGGTTGGTCATGAGCGCGCGGCCGATGGTGAGCATCTGCTGCTCGCCGCCCGAGAGCTGGCCGCCGCCGTGGCTCAGGCGCTCGCCGAGGCGCGGGAACGTCTCCAGGATGCGCTCGAAGGTCCACGGCCCGCGGCGCGCCGCCATGACGAGGTTCTCCCGCACCGTGAGATTGGGAAAGATTCCACGCCCCTCGGGGACGTAGGCGATGCCCATGCGCGCGATGCGGTGCGGCGCCTCCTGCGTCGTGTCCACGCCCATCACCTCCACCCGCCCCTCGCGCGGGCGAACCAGCCCGAGGATGGTCTTGAGCAGCGTCGTCTTGCCCATGCCGTTGCGCCCCATGAGGCCGATCGCCTCGCCCCGGCGGATCGAGAAATCCACGCCGTGCAGGATGTGGCTCGAGCCGTAGTAGGTGTGCAGGCCCTTCGCCTCGACGAGCAGCTCAGCCATGCTCCTCGCTCCCGAGATAGGCCTCCTGAACCTCGCGGCTGGCGCGGATCTCCTCGGGCGTGCCGCTCGCGAGCACCGATCCGTTCACCATGACGGTGAGGGTGTCGGCGAGCGCGAACACCGCGTCCATGTCGTGCTCCACGAGGAGCATCGCGTGCCCGGGGGCAAGGCGCCGGAGAAGCTCGACCATGCGCGCCGACTCCTCGGCGCCCATGCCGGCGAGCGGCTCGTCAAGGAGCAGCACCTTCGGGCTCGTGGCGAGCGTCATCGCGACCTCGAGCTGGCGCCGCTCGCCGTGCGACAGCTCCGCGGCCACGGTGTCCTGCCTCGAGCTCAGATCGCAGACTTCCAGCGCTTTCGCTGCGGCGTCGTTCACCGCCGAATAGCGCGCGGCCGGGCGCAGGAACCGCATCGAGGTCGGCAGACGCGACTGCGCGGCCAGGCGGCAGTTCTCGAACGCGGTAAAGCGCATGAAGATGTTGGTGCGCTGGTAGCTGCGGCCCACGCCCATCTGCGAGATCCGGTGCGGCGCAAGGCCCGTGACCTCGCGCCCGAGGATTTCGATGCGGCCCGAGCTCGGCTCGAGATCGCCCGAGAGCAGGTTGATGAGCGTGGTCTTGCCCGCCCCGTTCGGCCCGATCACCGCGTGCACGCGGCCGAGCTCGCAGGCGAGCGACACGCCGTTCACCGCGGCGAGCCCGCCGAAGAGCTTCTGCAGGCTTTCGGTGCGAAGCGCCGCTTCAGCCACGGCGTTTCCACTCGAAGAGCTGCGCGAGCCCCCTGGGGATCAGCAGCACCGCCAGCACGATGAACCCGCCGAGCAGCAGCTGCCAGTGCTTGGTCCAGCTCTGGAACAGAAGCTCGAGAACCTTGAGCGCCGCGGCGCCGAGTATCGGGCCCGAGGGCGTGCCCATGCCGCCGAGGATCACCATCATCAGGAGCTGCCCCGACTGGTGCCACGAAAGCATTTCCGGGTTGACCAGCCCGTCGTGCGCCGCCGCCAGCCACCCCGCGAGCCCGGCGAGCACGCCGGCGAGAACGAAGCACACGAGCTTGTAGCGGAACGTGGCGAAGCCGAGCATTCGCATGCGGTGCTCGTTTTCCTTGATTCCCACGATGACGCGGCCGAAGGGCGAGGCGAGCAGCACGCGAAGCGCGAAGTACACCCCCGCGAGCAGCGCGAGCGCCACGTAGTAGAAGTGGGTGAACTGGTCGAGGTCGAAGGGCTTCCAGCCGGCGATCTCGAGAGCCGGGCGCACGTAGATGTACTTTCCGTCAGATCCGCCAAGACGGTCGGAATCGTGCACGTAGTAGTACGCCATCTGCCCGAAGGCGAGCGTCACCATGATGAAGTAGATGCCCGAAGTGCGCAGTACGAGCAGCCCCACGACGAGCGCAGCGAGCGCCGCTACCCCGAGCGAGGCCCCGAGGCTCGTCCAGAAACCGGCCGCCTCGTACTGCGGCGTGAGCAGCATCAGGGTATAGGCCGCAAGGCCGTAGGAGAGCGCGTGCCCCAGGCTCACGAGCCCCGTGTAGCCCACGAGCAGGTCGAGGCTCACGGCGAAGATCGCCCAGATCATGACCTTGGTGACGAACTGGACGTAGAACTTCTCGCCCACGAAGGGAAAAGCGGCGAGCGCGACCAGCCCCGCTGCCAGGACGATCCGGAGGGCGAGAGGCTGGCGCTCCATTCTTCAGCCCCGGCCGAAGATGCCCTGCGGGCGCCAGAGCAGGATCGCGGCCATGAGCAGGTACACCACCATGCCCGCGATCTGCGGCACCAGCACCTTGCCGAAGGTGTCGGCAAGGCCGATGAGGAGCGCCGCCACGAGCGCGCCCTTTACCGAGCCGATGCCGCCGATCACAACGACCACGAAGGAGATGATCAGCACCTGGTTGCCCATGCCCGGGAAAACCGACGACACCGGCGAGGCGAGCATCCCCGCAAGCGCCGCGAGCGCGACGCCGAGCGCGAACACCAGGCGATAGAGCAGGCCGATGTTGATGCCGAGCGACTGCACCATCTCCCGGTTGACGCTTCCCGCGCGAATCGTCATGCCGAGCCGCGTCTTCTGGATCAGCCAGTACATGCCGAGCGCGATCGCGAGGCAGATTCCGGACATCGCCAGGCGGTACACCTGGTAGGACAGGTTCTCGGTGAGCGGAATCGAGTGCGCGAGCGCCCCCGGCACCGCCACCCCGTGCACATCGTCGCCCCACACGAGGCTGCGGGCCTCCTCGAAGATCAGGATCAGGCCGTAGGTGAGCAGCACCTGGTAGAGATGGTCGCGCTGATAGAGGAAGCGCATCACCAGCCACTCCAGCAGCAAGCCGATCGCCACCGCGACGACGACGCCGGCGGCGAGCGCGAGCCAGAAGTCGCCGATCAGGCGCGTGAGCGAAAACGCGAGGTACGCGCCGATCATGTAGAAGCTGCCGTGCGCGAGATTGATGATCCCCATGATGCCGAAAATGAGCGTGAGGCCGCTCGCGACGAGGAACAGCAGCAGCCCGTACTGGATGCCGTTCAGCACCTGGATGAGGAAGATCGCCGTGTCCATAAACTAAAAAGCCGGCCCCTCGCGGCAGCCGGCTTGGCCTCGCCCCTGGCGGGCTATCCCATCTTGCAGCCGCGCGCCGGGTCGGCCAGCGCCTTCCACGCCACGCCGACGAACTTGTTCTGCTCGCCGGACACCTGCCGGAGGTAGATGTCCATCACCGGGTTGTGCGCCTTGGAAATGGTGAAGCGCCCGCGCGGGCTGTTGATGGTCGCCTTCTCGATCGCGGCGACGATGCCCTTCTGCGCCTTGACGTCGCCCTTCACCGCCTCCAGCCCGATCGCGAGCATCTGCGCCGCGTCATAGCCCTGGACGGCGTAGACGTCGGGCTGCAGCTTGTAGGTCTTGGCGTAGTTGAGGCGGAATTCCTTGTCCTTCGGGAACTCGAGGCTGTCGGCGTAGTGCAGCGTCGTGAAAAGGCCCTGCGCCGAGGCGCCTTGCGCCTGGAGCGTCCCGTCGGTGAGAAAGCCGTTGCCGTAGAGCGGGATCGACTTCTTCAGCCCTGCCGCGTCGTAGTCCTTCACGAACTTGACCGCGCCGCCGCCGGCGAAGAAGCACGCCGTGGCCGAGGGCTTCGCGGCCGCGATTTCGGTGAGCAGCGCCTGGAACTCCACGTTCGGGAACGGCAGCCACAGCTCCTTCACGATCTTGCCGCCGACCTTCTCGTAGCCTTCCTTGAACGACTGGAACATCTCCTCGCCCGCGGCGTACTTCCAGCTGATCCAGGCCGCGGTCTTGTGGCCCTTCTCCATCATCACCTTGCCGAGCGGGTGGATGGTCTGCCAGTTGGTGAAGGAGCTGCGAAAGATGTTCGGCGCGCACAACTGCCCGGTGGCCGCTCCCGCGCCCGCGTTGGGGATGATCGAGAGTACGTTGGTCTCGCGCGAGACCTTGACCATTCCCATCTGCACGCCCGAGTGCACCGTGCCCACGAGCACGTCCACCTTGTCGCGGTTCACCAGGCGCGCGGCGTTGTCCACCGCCTTCGCCGGGTCGGACTCGTCGTCGAGCACCACGTACTCGAGCTCGCGGCCGCCGAGCTTGCCGCCCTTCTCCGCGACGTACAGCTTGAACGCGTTGGTGATCGCGTTGCCGAGGGCGGCGAACGTCCCGGTGTAGGGCAGCATCAGGCCGATCTTGAGCTTGGCCGGCTGCGCGATGATGAACGGCGCGTGCAGCGCGCCCGCGGCGAGCGCAGTGCCGCCGGCCGCAGTCTTCAGGAACTTGCGGCGGGAAAACTGCAATTTGTTGCCGGACATCTCCCCTCCTCCATGGTCTCGGGTAACCCGACAAGGATAGTTTATCCGAGAATCCGTGAGAATTAATCTGAATCACGTTTCTGCATCATAGTTCATCCGCTCGACGCGGCGCCCAGCGGCAGCCGCCGCACGGGTTTTCCGGTAGCAGCGTACACCGCGTTCACCACCGCCGGTGCGATGGGCGGCGTCCCGGGCTCGCCCACCCCGCCGAGATGCTCCCAGCCGCTCTCGACGATCTCGACCTCGATTGCCGGGCAATCGGCCATGCGCACCATGGGGTAGTCGCCGAAGTTCGATTGCGCGACGCGCCCGTTCTTCAGCGTGATCGCGCCGTGCAGCGCCGCGGTGAGGCCATACACGATGCCGCTTTCCATCTGCGCCGCGACGGTGTCGGGATTGAGGGCGCGCCCGCAGTCGATCGCGCACACCACGCGCCGCACGCGCACCGCGCCCTTTGCGTCGACCTCGACTTCCGCGACCTGGGCAACGATGGAATGAAAGGACTCCGCGAGCGCGATGCCACGCCCTGTGCGCCTGCCCGGATCGCGCTCGAGGGGCTCCTTCCAATTCGCTTTCTTCGCCGCTGCGTCCAGCACGCGCAGATGGCGAGGCGAGCTCTTCAGCAACTCCCGCCTCAGTTCGAGCGGATCGCGGCCCGCGGCGCGCGCGACTTCGTCGAGGAACGCCTCTACGAAATAAGCGTTGCAGCTGTGCCCTACGCTCCTCCAGTACCCGACCGGCACCGGGACGTTCGCGAGCACGTGCTCTACACGCCGGTTCGGCATGGCGTAAGGCAGGTCGTACGCTCCCTCCGCTACGGTCTTGTCTTTCATCAGGTCGGAGGCCGCCATCGGCATCAGGCGCGCGGTGAGCCCCAGCGTGCACGACTGGCTCACGATGCGGTGATGCCAGGCCGCGATGCCGCCCTTTTCGTCCAGCGCGCAACGAAGGCGCGCCATCGCCATCGGGCGATAGACGTCGTGCTGCGTGTCCTCCTCGCGCGACCAGATGAGCTGCACCGGCGTCCCCGGAAGCCTTGCCGCGATCGCCGCGGCCTCCGTCACGACGTCCATCTCGGCGCGCCGGCCGAAGCCGCCGCCGAGAAACGGCGTGTGCACCGTCACCGCTTCGCTCGGAACCCCCGCGGCCTTCGCCGCGAACCACTTCACGAGCGTGGGCGCCTGGTTTCCTGCCCAGATCTCGCAGCGCCCGTCCTTCACCAGCGCGGTGGCGTTCATCGGCTCCATCGTCGCGTGCGCGAGATAGGGGACCTCGTACGTGGCTTCGACGGTCATTTTCGAATTTCGAAGAACAGTGTCTACGTCGCCATGCTCTTCGTAAATCCGCGCATTCCCTTCGAGCAGCTTCGAATATCTCTGCCTGAGTCCTTCCGAATC
>JBBINV010000052.1:0-21855 GCA_037443705.1 Betaproteobacteria bacterium
CGCGGCCGTCCCCGGCACGAGCAGCCACCAGGCGAGACGCGCCGCGGCCACCGAACGTACCGGCTGGCGCGTGGCCACCGGCAGCATCTGCAGCGTCGCGCCGACCGCCGTCATCGCGAGCACGCCGAGCGTGAGCAGGTGGAGCGCCCCCAGCGCGGGTCCCAGGCCGCCGCGATGACCGGCAAGATCCTGCGGCGCCGCCGCCACGAGCGCCCAGGCGAGCGCCTGGAATGCGACCGCGGCGCCGAAGTAGCGCATCGGCACGGACACCGGAAGGAGGCGGCTGCGGCCGGCGGCGCCGGGCGGGATCATGGCAGGAGCTTTCAGCGGGCGCCGCGCACCGGGACTTTCGGCAGCGAAAATCCCTGGTTGAGCGCGGCGCGCGTGACCAGGACGTGCTTGGCGCGCCAGCCGGTGCCCACCGCGGCTGCCGCGGCGGCCGCGACGAGCGGCCAGGCGTACGCGCGCGGCAGCGCCGAGGCCGCCGCGATCAGCGCCAGCGCACCGAAGGTTCCGAACCAGAGGAGGACCGGGGTTACGGCCTGCAGGGCGTCGCGCGCTCTTCCGGCGAGAACGGGCGCGATCTTTACCGAGTAGCTGAACCACGCGCCGGCGCGCGCCAGAAGCGCCGCGGCGACCAGCCCGTAGACGAGGCGGCTCGGCGTCCCGTAGGCGAGCGCGACGAGCGCGGCGACCGACGCGCCCTCGGTCAGCGCGGTCGCCACGATGAACGGGATGAGACGCGGCTCGCGCCACGCGGGAATGCCCTTGGCGGCGTGAAGAATGCGGGCCTGGCACCAGGCGTAGGCCAGAGCGGCGGCGCCGAAGAGGATTTCGGCCTGCGTGCTCGGCCGCAGGAACGCGTAGACCGCCGTTGCAAACAGCGGCGGCGCGACCCAGGCTTCGCGCGCCATCCAGGAGGTCCGCGGGTTGTAGAACACGTGCAGTGCCCGAAGCGGCTTGCCGATCTTCATCAGCACCGAGAACAGCCCGAGGGCGACCAGCAGCAGGCCGAGCGCCATCGACACCCCGCGCGCCGGCCCGAGCGGCAGCGCGAGCGCCGCGGCGAGCAGCAGGCCGCTGCCCGCGCCGCCGAAGACGAAATTGCCGCTCGCGCGCCAGTCCCAGTGCTGCTGGATCCAGGGGTTCGGACCGAAATGGGAGCTCATGCGAAAAACCGGGACAGACCCGGATTTCGATCACTGGAAAACCGGGTCTGTCCCGGTTTTTCGGGGCTCATTTCCGGTCCCAGAGGTAATAGAAGTTCGGCTCGGTGCCGAGCTCCTCGTGCATGCGGAAGAACTGGTTCTCGGCAAGGAGCTGCGAGACGTTGCTCGCCGGATCGGCGGCGTCGCCGAAATGAAGCGCCTGGGCGATGCAGCTATTGACGCAGGCCGGCGTCGCCTCGGGATCGACGCCGGGCTTGCGGCCGGCGGCGAGCCCCGCATCGACGCGATCGGCGCAGAACGTGCATTTGGTGGAAACGCCCACGCGGCGCGAATCGTGCTGCTTGGCCTCCGACGCGATCGGCGCGCCGTAGGCATAGGTCGGCGCCTTCACGCGGTAGCGCGCCTGGTAGGGGCAGGCGACCGCGCAGTAGTCGCAGCCGATGCACAGATCGTAGTCGATCGTGACGACGCCGTCGTCGCGCTTGCGGGTGGCGGTCGTGGGGCACACGTGCATGCACGGCGGGTCGGCGCAGTGCTGGCAGCCGACCGGCACGAACACGCGCTTCACCTCGGGATATTCGCCCACCTCCATGTCGAGCACCCGGCGCCACTGCACCTCGGGGGGGGTGGCGTTGGTGTGCTTGCACGCCGCGGTGCACGTCTGGCAGCCGACGCAGCGCCGGAGATCCGCCACCATCGCCCAGCGCGTCATGCGGCTCTCTTGAGAGAAACACGAACGACGTCGGCGCCCGAGCCGGTCGCATCCGTCAGCTGCAGCGACATCGGCGCCAGGCGGTTGAGGCTCGGCACGCCGAAGTCCTTCGCGTAGGGCGTCGCCCAGTGGTCGAACTGCGCGATCAGCAGCAGGGTATCGGGACGAATGCCCTGGCGCAGCACGGCTCTCGCCCTGACACGGGCTTTCGGCGTGGCGATTTCCACTGCGTCGCCCTCGGCGATGCCGAGCTCGGTGGCGCGCTTCGCGTTGATGATGACGCCACCGTGGCCCGCGACGTTCTCGGCCACCTCGCGGATCAGCTGCATCGCGACGTTCCCGCCCCAGGCGTACTGCATGCTGCGCGAGGTGAGCAGCCAGAAGGGATAGTCCTGCGGCGATCCGCCCGCCGAGCGAAGCTGCCCTTCCCAGATCGCGGGGAAGTCCTTGTACGCGGGCAGCGGCTGGTACTCGGCGAGCTGGAAGTCCCACCAGCGCATGTCGTGCTCGTGAAGCCGCCGCTCGAGCTCGCGTCCCACGCGCCACAGCCGCTCCTGGTACGGAAGCTCGAACCGCAGGCCCTGCGCCGCGAGCGTGGGAAAGAGATACCAGTCCGATTGCGGGAAGGGCTTCACGCGAAGCCCGTGCGCCTTCCACCACTCGAGCCCCTGGGTTTCCTTGCCGCCGGTCAGCTCCGCGCTGGCCGCCTGGCAGACCGCGTTCCAGATTTCGTCTCTTGAGTGGGCTTTCGATGTGTCGAGCGAGAAATCCCACGTCTCGCCCTTCAACGGAACCCCTGCGGTGCCGCGATTGATCGAGGCGTTGTAGCGCTCGAGGAGCCCCGTGCGCTTTGCAAGCTCGGTCGCGATGTCGGTGAAATCCCTTGCGTCCACGGCCGGCTTCACCACCGGCTGGCGGAGCGCGTAGCCCTCGTGCTTCCAGAACTGCTCGATGTACTTCGAGCCGCCGACGTAGATCAGCTGCAGGCTCTCGAGGTCCATCTGGTCCGGCAGCAGCACGTCCGCGAAGTGGTTCGTTTCGTCGCGCGTGTAGGCGAGCGCGACCACGAACGGGAACTGCGCCATGCGCTCGGCGACCTGGCGCGTGTCCCAGAACGAGATCGCGGGGTTCGTGCGGTAGACGAACCAGAGCTCGGGATAGGTGACGCGCGGCAGGCCCGGCGGCGTCTCGCCGAGGAACATCCACGAGAAGTGCGTGGGCCCGAGCGCCTGGCTCCAGGGGCCGTCGGCGGCAAGCGGCACGAGCGTCCGGTAGGCGTTGCGGATGTTGGGCGCCGCGCTCCAGTGCGCCTTGTCGGTGGGATTGAGCGGATAGGCCATGAAGCCGTCGGGCCCGGGCCTGACGCTCGCGTGCCGCTCGGAAAGGGGCCTGTTCAGGCGCACCGTGGTGCCGAGCGTTCCGCCGGGCACTTCCAGCGCGCCCACGAGCGCGGCGAGCATCGTGCGCGCCCAGCAGCACTCGAACCCGCCCCAGCCGTTGTTCACCGTTTTCCCGAGCGCGACCGCCACCGGCCGGAACGGAAGCGTCTTGCCGTCGATCTGAATCGTCTCGCCGATGTGCGCGTGATCGAGGTATTCCTTTGCAATGCGGCGGATCGCAGCCGCGCTCACGTCGCACACGCCCTGCGCCCACTCCGGCGTGTACGGCTTCATGTGCGCGAGCAATTTCGCGAACGCGGTTTCGCCCTGCAACTGGCCTCGGGAAAGAATTTCCTCGTCCGGACCGATTTCGACGGCGTCGCGAACGCAGGAAGCTTCGAGGGTGTCCGAAATCAACGGCTCCTTCGTTTCCGGATCCCTGAGGAAGAATCCGTTCGGGCCGACGAGATACGGCGAGGAGGTGTGATCCTGAAGAAACTTCAGGTCCAGCCGCTCGCGCGGATGCTCGAAGAGCATTACGTGGATGAGCGCGTAGAGAAACGCCGCGTCGGTCTTGGGTTTGATCGGCACCCACTGCGCGGAGCACGCGCCGGTGATCGAAAGGTGCGGCTCGACCTGCACGCGCTTCAGGCCGCGGATGCGCGCCTGCGCGTGCCGCCACACGCCCACCACGCCGCCCGATGCCTCGGTGTTCGCGCCGCACGAGATCACGTACTCGGCGAGCGGCGTGTCGGGCGAGACGGTGAAGGCGCGGTGCCAGAACTCGCCGTAGAGATGCTCGGAGTGCGTGCACTTCACGCCCTGGCCCGAGCCGAAGCCCATGTCGACCGGCCCCCAGGCGCCGAGGAACGCCGGAAACGTGCCCATGTAGGACTGCGGCGTGCCGCCGCCGCCGAAGCTCGCCGCTACGCGCGGATAGCCGGACTCGTCGAGGAGGCCCTTGCTTCTTATGGAGTTCAGTTTTCCGGCGATCAGGTCGAACGCCTCGTCCCAGGAGATCGGAACGAATCCCGGATCCTCGTCGCGGCCTTTCCTCGGGTTGGTGCGCTTCATGGGCGAGCGCACGCGATTCGGGTTGTAGAGCTTCTGCACCAGCCCATAGGCCTTCACGCAGACGCGGCCGCCGCCGGGGTGGATGCCCGCGGCGTCGAAGTTCGGCGTCACCTCGGTCGCGACGCCGTCCTTCACCTCGACCTCGAGGAGATCCGGCCCCGCCACGCACTGGTAGCAGTAGGTCTTGAGCTTCACCCGATTCCCGCCTTCCTCGCCTTTTCGGCGAGCCGCTCCTCGGTCTTTTTCACGTCGACGACGAAGCGGCCGTGCCGGCAGCGGCAGATCGCGTCCACGCCGTCGTGCGCCGAGACCTCGAACGCGACCGCGCGGCCCTTCACCTCCGCGACCTTCGCCTCGATCCGGACCTTCATGCCGGCGAGCGTGGCGGCGAGGTGATCGAGCTCCACGCGTGTGCCCACCGAGTCCTCGCCCGGGTCGAGGTGCTCGAGCAGCAGCTCCCGGCAGGTCATCTCGATGTCGCGCACGAGCATCGGCGTCGCGTAAACGCGCGCGGCTTCGCCCATGAAGCCGATGGTGCGCTCGCGGTCGACCGTGATTTCGCGGGTGGCGGCAATGCCTGCGGCGAGCGTGGCCTTCATCCTTCTCCTCCGGTGGCGGGCGGCTATAATTCGGTACTTCGTTGCGGATTTTAACGCTAGCGCCCCGGGGAGCGGGCGGAATTGATGCAACTCAAGAAAGCGTCGCGCGTGCGCAGCGTCCAGCCCGGCGACCTCGCCCAGGTGATCGAGATCGACGCCGGCATCACGGGCCTTCGCAAGCCCGCGTACTGGGGCGAGGTTCTCGCCCGTTACGGCGGCGGCCGCCGGCGCGAGCGCTTTTTCCTCGTTGCCGAAATGGACAAGCGCATCGAGGGCTTTGTCATTGGCGAGGTGCGCGACTGGGAATACGGCATGCCCGCGTGCGGCTGGGTGTTCGGAATCGGGGTCAGGCCGGACGCGCGCCTGCAGGGAACCGGCACGCGGCTGCTCGAGGAGATCTGCGAGGGCTTCCGGCGCCTGGGCGTCAGCAAGGTGCGCACGATCCTCGCGCGCGAGAACCACCTGATCCTGTCTTTCTTCCGCAGCCAGGGCATGATGGCGGCACCGTTCCTCACCCTCGAGAAGGACCTGGGGTGAGGCTGCAGAAGAACACGCTCGCCGCGCTCTCGAGCGTGCTCGAGTTCGCCGCCAACCCGGGTGAGCAGCTCTCGGCGGCCGAGATCGCGCGCAAGTACCGGATTTCGCCGCATCATCTCGCCAAGGTGCTGCGCGTGCTCGGGCGCGCGCGGCTGCTCGAATCGGAGCGCGGCGTGGGCGGGGGCTACCGGTTCACGGGAAATCCGAAGCGCCTCACGCTCATGGACGTGATCGAGCTTTTCGAGGACATCAGCGCGCCGCGGCGCGGCGCGCGGCGCGCCGCGCACCGCGAGAGGCCGGCGCCCGCGGCCTCCGAGGTCGAGGACGCGATCGGCGTGGTGCTCGCCGAGATCGACGAAACCGCGCGGGCGACCTTCCGGTCCATCACGCTGGAGACGATGCTCAAGCTCATCGCCCGGCGGAGAAAGTGAGCGTACGCTACGACGCGATCGTCGTCGGCGCAGGGCACAACGGCCTGGTCTGCGCCTGCTATCTCGCGCGCTCGGGCCTGAAGGTCAAGGTGCTCGAGCGCCGGCCGGTCGTCGGCGGCGCCGCGGCGAGTGCCGAGTTCCATCCGGGATTCCGCAATTCCGTGGCCGCGTACACGGTGAGCCTGCTGCAGCCCAAGGTCATCCGCGAGCTGCACCTTCACGAGCACGGCCTGCGGATCGTGGAACGGCCGTTCGCGAATTTCCTGCCTCTCGAAAGCTCGTGTTTGAGAGTGGGCGGCGGGATCGACGCCACGCAACGGGAGCTTGCGAAGTTCTCGAAGCGCGATGCGGAGCGGCTGCCCGAGTACTGGCGAACGATCGAGCGGCTCTCGGACGTCCTGCGAAGCCTGGTGCTGGAGACACCGCCGAACGTGGGCGGCGGGATTCTCGACGCGTTCAGGGCGCTCAGGACGGGCTTGCGGCTGAAAAGGCTCGATCCCGAATCCCGGCGCGATCTGCTCGAGGTGTTCACCCGCAGCGCGGCCGAGCTGCTCGAGCGCTTCTTCGAGTCCGACGGGATCAAGGCGGCGTTCGGCTTCGATGCCGTGGTCGGCAATTACGCGAGCCCGTACCACCCCGGGACGGCCTACGTGCTGCTGCACCACTGCTTCGGCGAGGTGAACGGCAAGCGCGGCCTCTGGGGCCACGCGATCGGCGGCATGGGCGCGGTGAGCGAGGCGCTCGCCGCGGAGGCGCGCCGGCTCGGCGCCGAGATCGAATGCGACGCCGCGGTCGCGCGCGTCGAATCCGGCAAGGTCCGCCTGGAGGACGGGAGGACGTTTTCGGCGCGAGTCATCGCGGCCAACGTGAATCCCAAGCTGCTGTTCCTGAAGCTCATGGACGAAAGGGACCTGCCTTCGGAGCTCGTCGCGCGCATGCGACGCTACAAGTGCGGTTCGGCGAGCTTCCGGATGAACGTCGCGCTCGCGTCGCTCCCGCGCTTCTCGGTCCTGCCCGAGCCCGGGCCGCACCATGCGAGCGGCATCATCCTGGCGCCCTCGCTCGGCTACATGGACCGCGCGTACCTTGATGCGCGCGCAGGCGGGATCGCCCGGGAGCCGATCGTGGAGATGGTGATCCCGAGCACGCTGGACGGCAGCCTCGCGCCAAAGGGCGCGCACGTCGCGAGCCTTTTTTGCCAGCATTTTTCTCCCGAAGCCGATTGGACGGCCCGCAAAGACGAGGCCATTTCGAGAATCTTCGACGTGGTCGAATCGCACGCCCCGGGATTCCGCGCGAGCGTGATCGCGGCGAGCGCGCTTTCGCCGGCGGACCTCGAGCGCGACTTCGGCCTTACCGCGGGCGACATCTTCCACGGCGCGCTATCGCTCGATCAGCTCTGGGCAGCGCGGCCGCTGCTCGGCTGGGCGAACTACCGCACGCCGGTCAAGGGCTTGTACCTGTGCGGCGCGGGCGCGCACCCCGGTGGCGGGGTGACCGGGGCACCGGGGCACAACTGCGCCCGCGAGATCCTCGGGGACCTGCGGCGCCGGGCCGCCTGACAATCCCGCCGTAATCCGTCGCCGAGGATGTACGGGCGGGAACTTCGGCGAAACCGGCGCGTCGAATGCCGGACCTGCGGTAAACTTTGATCCATGATAAGGAAGCTCGCACGGCTGCTGCTCCTGCTGGCAATCGCGCTGGCGGTGCCCTCGCAAGGGGCCGCGGCGGTGATCGCGGGCTTCTGCATGGCGGCAGGGCACCATGAACCGTCCGCGTCCGGCGCTCGGGACCATGCGCATCACGGGGACGAGGCGCCTGCGACGAAGCATTCGCATGCGGCCGGCGGCCAGGAGGGCACGCACTGCGCCCCGTGCGTCTCGTGCTGCGGGGCGGCTTCGATCTGCGCGGTGTCGAACGTTGTTCCCCAGGCATCTCCCGCTTCCCAGGTCGACGCGCGCCCCGGCGCCGCGGCGCCTGATTTCCTCCCCGGCCGGCTCGACCGGCCCCCACTCGCTCTCTAGAGCCTGAAGCTGTGGTCGCGCGCCCAACGCGCGCGGTATCGCACGCCAATCGCGTGCGCAGGAACTCGCACGGAGAGCCATGAAAACGATTGTGGTTGCATTGCTCGCGCTTGCCGCGAGCGGCGCCTCGGCGCAGGGAGTCCGGCGGCCCGATCCGGCCGACGCGTCGGTTCGCGCCCCGAAGCCCGTCTATCGGTCGGCCTTCGCCGGCTATCGTCCCTACGGGGAAGAGGATCCTTCGCGCTGGCGCGAGGCCAACGACGAGGCCGGCCGGCTCGGCGGGCATGCCGGGCATGCGAAGCCTGCCGGGAAATCGAGCGAGGAGAAGAAACAATGAAAAGGCTTCTCCTCGTCCCGGCCGCGCTTGCGGTCGCGGGCTGCGCCACGTTTTCCGGGGACGGCGGGTTCGGCGCGGTAGCGAGCGCCGTGAAGGAGCGCACCGGCGCCGAAGCGAAGTGGGTGCGAAGCGACGAGGACGCGAAGACCGTGCGCGCGCGCGTGGCGGAGCTCCTCGCGCAGCCGCTCACGCCCGAGACCGCCTCGCAGGTCGCGCTGCTCAACAACCCCGGGCTGCAGGCCGCGTACGCCGAGCTCGGCATTTCCGAGGCGGATCTCGTTCAGGCCGGGCGCATGACGAACCCGCATTTCGCCTACCTCCGCACGCACCGCGGCGACGAGCGCAAGATGGAATGGGCGCTCACCTTCCCGATCATCGATCTCCTGACGATTCCGCCTCGCAGCCGGATCGAGGGCCGGCGATTCGAGGAGACGAAGCTTGCCGTAGCGGCGCGCGCCGTGGCGGTGGCCATGGAGACGCGCGGCGCGTGGATCCAGGCGGTCTCCGCGGAGCAGACAGCGCGTTACATGGAGCAGGTGAAGGAGTCCGCCGGGGCGGGCGCGGAGCTTTCACGGCGCATGGCGAGCGTCGGCAACATTCCGAGGCTCGCGCAGATGCGCGAGCAGGCCTTCTACGCCGAAGCGGTCGCGCAGCTCGCGCAAGCGCGCCTGGCGTCCGCCACGGCGCGCGAGCGGCTGGCGCGGCTGATGGGGCTCTTCGGCGAGGATCTCGCGTTCAGGCTGCCGGAGCGGCTGCCGGACCTCCCGGCGCAGACGCCGGAGCCCGGCGATCTCGAGGCGACGGCGATCGCGCAGCGCTACGACGTGCAGGCGGCCAAGCGCGCCGCCGAGGCGCTCGCCGAGTCGCTCGGGCTCACCCGGGCGACTCGCTTCGTCAATGCGCTCGAATTCGGTCCCGCGAGCACCAAGGAGGACCCGGAGCCCTGGAAGCGGGGCTTCGAGATCAGTCTCGAGATCCCGATCTTCGACTGGGGAGGCGCGCGCGTCGCCAGGGCGGAAGCGATCTACCTGCAGGCCGTGCATCGCCTGGCCGAGACCGCGATCGAGGCGCGCTCCGAGGTTCGCGAGGCGTATTCGGCGTACCGCACGGCGTACGACACGGCGAAGCATTACCGCGACGAGATCGTGCCGCTGCGAAAGAGGATCTCGGACGAAGTGCTGCTGCGCTACAACGGAATGCTTTCCAGCGTCTTCGAGCTGCTCGCCGATTCGCGCGAGCAGGTGGCGAGCGTCATCGCGGCGATCGGCGCGCAGCGCGACTTCTGGCTGGCCGAGAACGCGCTGCAAGGGGCGCTGAACGGGGCGCCGTTCCACGGAACGCAGCGCGCCGCGATCGGCGGGGCCCGGCGCGCAGCGCGCGAGCCGGCGGCGGCCGGACATTGAGGATGGGGAACATGACGACACGGAGAGGATTTCTCGGAAGAGCCGCGGCGGGCGTGCTCGGGCTGGGACTCGTGTCCCGGATCCGGGCGGCGTCGCTGCCCGAGGCGCCGAGCCAGGACAAGGCCACGATGCAGCCGCCGCTTGCGCCGCCGAACGGCCGGCCGTACCACCCGGTGGCGACGCTGAACGGCTGGACGCTGCCCTGGCGCATGAAGGACGGCTGGAAGGAGTTCCACCTGGTGGCCGAGCCCGTGCGCCGGCAGATCGCGCCCGGGATGACCGCACACCTGTGGGGCTACAACGGCCAGTCGCCGGGGCCCACGATCGAGTGCGTGGAAGGAGACCGGCTGCGCATCTTCGTCACGAACCGCCTTCCCGAGCACACCACGGTCCACTGGCACGGGGTGCTGCTCCCGAACGGGATGGACGGCGTGGGCGGGCTCACGCAGCCGCAGATTCCCGCGGGCAAGACCTTCGTCTACGAGTTCGAGATGAAGAAGTCGGGAACCTTCATGTACCACCCGCACGCCGACGAGATGGTGCAGATGGCGATGGGCATGCACGGCTTCATCGTCGTGCACCCGAAGAACCCCGCGTTCATGAAGGTCGACCGCGATTTCGTCTTCCTCATCAACGCCTTCGATATCGAGCCGGGAAGCTATACCCCGAGAATCAATACCATGCTCGACTTCAACCTGTGGTGCTGGAACACGCGCGTGTTCCCCGGGATCGATCCCCTGGTCGTGCGAAAGGGCGACCGCGTGCGGATCCGCATGGGCAACCTCACCATGACCAACCACCCGATCCACCTGCACGGCTACGAGTTCGAGGTCACCGGGACCGACGGCGGCTGGGTGCCGAAGGGCGCGCGCTGGCCCGAGGTGACGGTCGACATGGCGATCGGGCAGATGCGCGCGATCGAGTTCGTGGCGAACGAGCCGGGCGACTGGGCGTTCCACTGCCACAAGTCGCACCACACCATGAACGCGATGGGGCACGACGTGCCCACGATGATCGGGGTCGATCACCGCGAGGTGGCGCAGAAGATCGGCAGGCTCGTGCCCGATTACATGGTGATGGGCGAGCGCGGCATGGCCGACATGGGCGAGATGGAGATGCCGCTCCCCGACAACACGCTGCCGATGATGACCGGCGCGGGCCCCTTCGGCCCGCTCGAAATGGGCGGCATGTTCACGGTGGTGAAGGTGCGCGAAGGTCTCGCACGCAACGACTACAGGGATCCCGGCTGGTACAAGCATCCGCCGGGGACGGTCTCGTACGAGTGGACGGGCGAGTCGCCCGCGCCGGCGCGCGCGGGGAACGGGGCGGCAAGGGATTCAGGGCGGATCGTACGGGTGCGCAGACCCGGCGGCGGCTCCGCGCATTGATGCGGAGGAGATTTTTCAGTTTTCTTTTTCAGGAGAGCCGATGAAGAGAATGCTTGTTGCAGCGATGGCAGGGCTCAGCTTCGTCTCGGGCGGGGCGTTCGCCCACGGCAGCGCCGCGCACGCGAAGAAGGCCGAGCGCAAGAACGCGCGCGGCGCCGAGGAACGGTCCTACGGCCGCGAGGGCGACGCACAGGCGGTGACGCGGACCGTGCACATCACGGGCACCGACGACATGCGCTACGCGCCTTCGGTGATTCGCGTGAAGCAGGGCGATACGGTGCGCTTCGTGGTGAAGAACGGCGGCAGGCTCCTTCACGAGACGGTGCTGGGCTCGCGCGAGGAGCTCGAGGCGCACTACGCCGTCATGAAGAAATTTCCGGAGATGGAGCACGACGAGCCGAACATGGTGCACGTCAAGCCGGGCGAGTCGGGTGAGATGATCTGGCAGTTCACGCGCGCGGGCGAGTTCGAGTTCGCGTGCCTGATTCCCGGGCACTGGGAGGCGGGCATGCACGGCAAGATCATCGTGAGCAATAATTGATCGCAAAGGAGATGAAAATGAAACGCACGCTTGCACTTCTGCTCGGCCTTGCGCTCGCAGGCGCCGCCGGTGCCCAGATGAAGGGCCACGACATGAAAAGCATGGGCGGCGCGGGGATGCAGCACGCCGCCGGGCCGATGTCCGAGGGCGAGATCCGCAAGGTCGACAAGGACGCGAAGAAGATCACGATCAAGCACGGGCCGATGCAGAACCTCGACATGCCGGCGATGACCATGGTGTTCCAGGTGAAGGACCCCGCCCTGCTCGACAAGGTGAAGCCCGGCGACAAGGTGAAGTTCAGCGCCGAGAAGGTGGGCGGGGCGTTCACCGTCACCGAGATCGAACCGGCGAAGTAGGGCGATAATCCGGCCGTGCTCGAGAACCTGAAACGCCTGCCGGACCTCGCGCGCCCGTGGCGGCTGCTGCTGCGCTCCTGCCCGGATCTTTGGCCGGTGGCGGGCAGCTTCCCCGGCGCCGCATGTCTCGGGTCCGGGGCTTTCACGCGAGCATGATCAGGGCCGTCTTGCTGCTCGCTGCGCTGGCCGCACCCGCCGCATCCGCCGCAGGGACGATGAACGGCGCCGATGGCGCGCTGCTGCGCACCCTCCAGGCGATCGAGCAGAGCCGGCGCGCCGACGCGCTCGCCGAAGTCGAGCGGCTGATCGCCGAGCGGCCCAATTTCCGGCTCGCGCACCTCATCCGCGGCGACCTGCTGCTTGCGCGCGTGCGCCCGATCGAGGCGCTCGGCAACACCGGGCACGCGGCGCGCGAGCGGCTCCAGGAGCTTCGGCAGGAGGCGAGCCTGCGCGTGCGCGCGCTGCGCGAGCCGCCCGCGGCGGAACTCATTCCGCGCAACCTCGTGCAGGTCCCGCCGTCGGTCACGAACGTGATCGCGGTGGATGCCGGCCGCTCGCGCGTGTACGTGCTGGAGAATTCGGCCGCGGGGGCGCGCGTCGTGGCCGATTACTACGCGACGCTCGGAAGGCAGGGCATCGAGAAGGTCCGCGAGGGCGACCAGAAGACGCCGCTCGGCGTGTATTTCGTCACCTCGCACATCCCGGGCGCGAAGCTTCCCGACCTCTACGGCTGGGGCGCGTTTCCGATCAACTATCCGAACGAATGGGACCGCCTCGCGGGCAAGACCGGGTACGGGATCTGGCTCCACGGCGTGCCATCCGACACCTACGCGCGCGCGCCGCGCGTGAGCGACGGCTGCGTCGCGCTCGCCAACCCCGACATCGAGGCGATGGCCGCTCGCGTGCAGCCGGGCGCGACGCCGGTGGTGATCGCCGAGTCGATCGAGTGGGTCGAGCCCGGACGGGTGCGCGCGGAGCGCGAGGAATTCCTGCGCGGTCTCGAAGCCTGGCGCGCGGACTGGGAGAGCCGCGACACCGGCCGCTATCTCGCCCACTACGCGAAGGGCTTCCGAAGCGGCGCCATGGACCTCGAGGCCTGGGGCGCGCACAAGCGCAAGGTCAATGCGAGCAAGAAGTGGATCAGGGTGGAAGTCTCCGGTGCGAGCGCGCTGCGCTACCCCGGCCGCGAGGCGCTGATGGTCGTCACGTTCGACCAGACCTACCGCTCGGACAGCTTTTCGCAGCGCACGCGCAAGCGCCAGTACTGGGTGCGCGAGACCGGCCGCTGGAAGATCGCCTACGAAGGCCCGGTCAGGGGCGGCGCGACCGCGCTGCCCGAGTCCTACGCGAGGGCCTCGCGCGCCGCTCGCTGATGCGGTTGATCTGAATCAAACTGTCGTGCGGATATTCCGGCACGCTGACGGTGTCCAACATGACGCGGAGAAAGGGCGAGTGACGCTGCGGATGTCCCCGATGAGCGCGTGGCCCGGCAGGACGCCGGGATGGCGGCGCACGCTGGTGCTCCTGCTCGCGTTCGCGGCGCTCGGGTTCGTCGTGCTTCGGCCGCTGTGCGAATCGGCGCTCGCCGCGCACCATGCGGACCCGAATGCCTGCTGCGCGGTCGCGCAGGACGGGACGTTCGTCAAGAGCACCGATCCGCTTGCGTCCGCGAAGCCGTCCTTCGGCGGCGTGGTCCCGGCGGCGGCAGCGCTCCTTGTGTTCGGTACGATTTTCTCGATGCCGCGCCCGCGCGTTCCGGCGAGCGCGTCTCCTGCGCAATCCTTCTATCTCCGCTCGGCGCGCATCCGGCGCTGAACGGCTTCTCACCGCAGTGCAAAGAGCGGGCGCGATGGCGCCCCCGGCGGGCGCCGCACGCGCCCCCTCACTTCGTTCAACCGGCGATAAAGGAGTCGATCATGAAACGCATTGTTCTCGCTGTCGCGGCCACGGCCGCGCTCGCTGCCGCGCCTGCGTGGGCGCAGATGGGTCCGGGCGGAATGGGTCCCGGGATGATGGGCGGCTACGGCCAGGGCTACGGGCCGGGCTACGGCATGGGCCCCGGGATGATGGGCGGCATGATGGGTCCGGGGATGATGGGTGGAATGATGGGCGGGTTCGGTCAAGGCATGGGCCCCGGCATGATGTGGGGCTACGGCGCGCTCGATCTCACCGACGAGCAGCGCGCCAGGATCGCCGAGATCCAGCAGGACGTGTCGCGCAAGCAGTGGGAGCTGATGGGCAAGGTGCACGAGCAGATGTTCCAGACCATGCTCGATGCGCGCAAGCGCATGGACGCCGTGCTCACCAGGGAGCAGCGCGAGCAGCTCAAGCGCCGCTGGGGCACCCGGTGATGTGGGGCGACTTCGCAGGAATGGGCTGGGGCGGCGGGTGGGGATTCTTCGGCGCGCTGCACATGGTGCTGTGGTGGGCGCTCATCATTCTCGGCATCGTAGTGCTCGCCAAATGGCTGCTCGCCGGAACTGCGCGCGGCCAGGCGCATCCGGGCGATCGCGCCCTCGAGGTGCTCCGGGAACGCTACGCGCGTGGCGAGATCGACAAGGACGAATTCGACAAGCGCAAGCGCGATCTTGCGGCCTGATCGACGGCGGAAAGGACATTCGATGGACGAGCAGGGAGCGACGGAGCACGAGCATTTCACCGCGCGGCGCGGCTTCATCGCCGCGGCGGGCTTCGGCCTGGTGAGCGTGTACTTCCTGTGGGCGGGCTACGGCGCCGCGCCGCTCGGGCTGGGCGGCGCGCACGAGACGCCGGACAGCGACGGACAAGGGCACGCCCCCGAACCGAGCGCCGCCGGCCACGGCGGCCATGGCGGCGATGCCGCGGGACCGTCGCGCGAGCAGTTCAGGAAGCTCACCGAGGAGTTCATCGAGCGCTACAAGCTCGCTGACGGCAGCGTGCGGCCCGCCGGCGCGCAGGCGGACCACGGCGCGCACGCGATGCACGGAGCCGCGGCGCAGATGCCGTCCGCGCCGATCGACGTTTATCTGATGGCCTACCAGTGGGGCTATGCGCCCTCGGTGCTGCGGCTGGAAGCGGGCGTGCCGTACCGCTTTCGCATGATGGCGGTGGACGTGGCGCACGGCGCGTCGCTGCGGCTCGGTCCGGGCGGGCGCATCGTGCGGCTTCGTCCGGGCGCGCTCGCCGAGCAGGAACTCACGTTCACCCAGCCCGGCGAATACCTGCTTTATTGCACGGTCTATTGCGGCCTCGCGCACGATCGCATGCAGGGACGCGTCATCGTAACGAGCCGGGAGGCCTGATCATGAAAGAGCACCACGCCCTGATCGACGGCCTGAAATCGCTGCCGGAGGCGGACTGGCGTCTGCTGATGGGGATCTTCGCCGCGGCGCTCGCGGCGCTCCTCGCCGGCGTCGCGTTCGGCGCGGCGACGGCATTCACGCGCGCCGGGTTCGTGGAGCCGGGGCCGCTCGCCGGGTTCCGCGCCATGACCGCGCACGCGGTGAGCATTTTCTTTTACTGGCTCTATTTCGCGCAGGCCGGGCTGCTGCTCGTTCTCGCGACCGTATTCACCTCGCACCAGCACGGTATCGGGTGGCGGCGCGCAGCGTGGGCGGGCTTCGCGCTCATGCTCGCCGGCTTCGCCGCGAGCCTGTACGGCATCTCGAGCGGCCTGCCGCTGCTCTACGACGCGCCGCCGGAGCTCGGGCGCGAACCCTCGGCAGCGCTCGCTGCGACCTATGCCGGATACCTTTTTCTGGCCGCGGGCCTGTTCTGTGTTGCGGCAGCCGGCATCGCCACGACGGTCGCCCCGCTCGCGCGCGGCGAGCACGACCGCATGCCGGTGGTGAGCTTTGCGGCCTGCGCGTGGGCGGGCCTGCTGATGGTGAGTGCAATCGCAGCGGCCAACGCGTTCCTGCCGAGCGCGTTGTGGGCCTTCGGACTGCGCGAGGCGCCGGCGGGCTATGCCACCGGCTGGCACATTCTGTTTCACAACATGCATTACCTCCCCCTCATGGCGACGGTGCTCGCGTGGTACGTGCTGGTAGAGGCGCTCACGGGGGTGAAGTCGATCTTCGGCGCGCGCTTCTCGAAGATCGTGTTCGCGACCTACCTCGTGTTCGTGCCGCCGACCTCGCTCTACCACATGTTCCTCGAGCCGAACCTCGCCGAGGGCGTGCGGGTCGCGGGGTCGCTGCTGTCGCTTTTCATCAGCGTGCCCACGGTGACCGTGTTCCTCGTGATCGTCGCCTCGCTCGAGGTCCACGCGCGCGCGCATGGCGGGAAAGGCCTGTTCGGCTGGATCGGGATGCTCCCGTGGCGCAACCCCGCGATGTCGGCGATCGGGTTCGCGGTGGTGAACCTCGCGCTCGGCGGGGCGCTCTCGTTCGTGCTGATCCAGGAAAAGCTCGCCGTGCTGCTCTCGGACACGTTCTTCGTGCCCGGGTACTTCCACTTCCTCACGGTAGGGACGGTGACGCTCACCTTCCTCGCGGCGCTGCTCTACGTGCTGCCGGCGCTCACCGGACGGGCGCTCTGGCGTCCGCAGGTACTGCGCTGGATGCCGCATCTCACGACCGCGGGGCTCGCGCTCTTCGGCGGCGCGGGCATCGCCGCCGGCTATGCCGGGGTGCCGCGCCGCGCGCTCGAGGTCTCCTACGACGGCGCGGCCCCCGCGGCGTGGAGCGCGCTGATGAGCGCGGTCGGTGCCGGCGGCGCCCTGATGACGGCGGCGCTCCTCGTCTATCTCTACGCGCTCCTGCGCAACCTGATCCCGATCGGGGCCGCGGCGACCGCGGAGTTGCCGGAGGTACGCTGGGCGCAGGCCGTGACCGGCAGGCAACGCGCCTGGACCGGCCCGCTCGCGATCCTCGTTCTGGTCGGCCTGACGGTGGCCTTCACTACCCTCGCGTTCGAGCTGCTGCGCGCGCTTCCGGTCGCCGCGGCGGGCGGGGCCGCTCATTGACTGCGGAGGATCGATGCACTCAGACGCGCTGATCTTTGCAATCGTGTTCGCGGTGTGGCTTGTCCTCGCGGCGCTCTACGCCCTGGTCCCGATGTTCGCGATGCCCGGCTACGCCGTGGTCTGGGGCTGGGGTGCGCTCGTGTTTCTGGGTCTCGCCGCGCTCACCGAGCGGGCCGTGAGGCGCGCGCGGCAACGACGGCTCCATCCAAAGGAAGGGAAGTGACATGACGATTTCGAGGCGTTCATTCACGCTCGCGGCGGCGGCGGCGATGCTGGGCCTCGCTCCGGCGGTGCATGCGCAGTACGCGCCGCTGGTCACCGTGTACAAGAGCCCGAGCTGCGGCTGCTGCGGCGAATGGGTCAGGCACATGCGCGCGAACGGCTTTCGCGTGGAGACGAGGGACATCGCCGACGTTGGGCCGATCAAGCGCGAGAACGGCGTACCCGACGCGCTCGGCTCGTGCCACACCGCGCTCGTCGGCGGCTATGCGATCGAGGGCCACGTGCCCGCCGCCGACCTCAAGCGTCTGCTGCGCGAGCGTCCCGCCGTGAAGGGTCTCGCGGTGCCCGGCATGGTCGCGGGCTCGCCTGGCATGGAGCAGGGCTCGCCGAAGCCGTACGCGACGATCGCGTTCGACGCGCGCGGCAGCCGCGTTTATCAGCAGCATTGAACGGGGCTTTCGATCGTGGCCAATAACGCCAATCTGGCCGTCACACGGACGTACGGGCTCGGCGCGCTCGCCTTCGGCGTGCTGCTCGTGGCGTATTTCGGCGTGCTGACCGCCGTCTCGGGCTGGAAGTTCACCGTCAGCCAGTTCTCCGACTTCTGGTACTTCATCCTGCCGCTCGGTGCGGGCTTCGGCGTGCAGGTGGCGCTGTACTCGCGGCTCAAACAGTTGCTGCACGGCTCGGTGCAGGGGCGCGGCGTGCTCGCCGCTTCCGGCACCACCTCGACGGCGGCCATGATCTCCTGCTGCGCGCATTACCTCGTCAACGTGCTGCCGGTGCTCGGCGCGACCGGCCTCGTGACCATTGCGACGCAATACCAGGTCGAATTCTTCTGGGCCGGCATCGCCTTCAACGCGGCCGGCATCGCCTTTATCGGCAGCCGGCTGTGGAAGGCCAGCCGGGAGCACGCGCGATGCGTCACGGCTTGACATTGACATCATTGGAACGTTGATCCTGCACGCATGAACGGCCTTGCCCCTCGCACGCCGCGCCTTGAACGCATCGGTCGAAGGGACGGACTAACGTGAACGACACCATGACGGCAGCCGTGGCGAAAGACCCGGTGTGCGGCATGGACGTGGACCCTCGGCGCGCGGCGGGGAGTCACGTCCATCGCGGGCAGATCTACCACTTCTGCTCGCCCCACTGCCTGGCGAAGTTCAAGCAGGATCCCGGGAAGTACGTCGCGCCCGAACAACCCGCCGCGCCCGCGCCTGGCGCCCCGGGCGCGCAGTACACCTGCCCGATGCATCCGGAGATCCTGCAAATCGGGCCCGGGACGTGCCCCAAATGCGGCATGGCGCTGGTGCCGCTCGAGGGCGCGGAGCAGGGAAACGCCGAGTTGCAAGACCTGACGCGACGGTTCCGGGTCGGGGTGGCGCTTTCGGTTCCGCTCGTCGCGATCGCGATGCCGCCCTACTTCGGCGTCGCCCAGCCCTTCGGAATCGTGCCCGGCCTGCGCGTGTGGCTCGAGCTCGTGCTCGGAACGCCCGTCGTGCTCTGGGTCGGCTGGCCGTTCTTCCACAAGTTCGCACTCTCGGTAAGGCACCGCAGCCCGAACATGTACACGCTGATCGGGCTGGGCGTGGCGCTTGCGTACCTCTTCAGCCTCGCGGCGGTGCTGGCGCCGGGGCTGTTCCCGGAGGAATTTCGCGAGGAAGGCGGGCATGTGGGCGCGTACTTCGAGGCCGCGGCGGTGATCGTCACGCTCGTCATGCTCGGCGAGGTGATGCAGTTGCGGGCGCTCGGGCAGACGAGCCAAGCGATCAGGCAGCTGCTCGCGCTCGCGCCCAATACGGCGTTGCGCATGGAAAGCGACGGTTCCGAAAAAGAGGTTCCTCTTGCGGAAGTGCGTGTCGGCGACAGGCTGCGGGTGCGTCCCGGCGAGAAGATCCCGATCGACGGCACCTGCCTCGAGGGCGCCTCGAACGTGGACGAATCGATGATCAGCGGCGAGCCGGTGCCGGTCCCGAAGAAGGCCGGTGACCGGCTGACCGGCGCCACGATCAACGGCAGGGGCACGCTCGTGATGCGCGCCGAACGGGTGGGCGCGGATACGCTCCTTGCGCGGATCGTGCACATGGTCGCGCAGGCGCAGCGCACGCGTGCACCGGTGCAGCGCCTCGCCGACCTCGTCGCCGCCTATTTCGTGCAGACCGTGATCGTGATCGCCTCGCTCACCGCGATCGTCTGGGGCTTCTTCGGCCCGGCACCGGCACTCACGTACGCGGTGGTAAACGCGGTCGCGGTGCTGATCATCGCCTGCCCCTGCGCCGTGGGACTGGCGACGCCCATCTCGATCACGGTGGCGATGGGGCAGGGGGCGCTGAACGGGATCCTGTT
Organism: Betaproteobacteria bacterium; assembly: GCA_037443705.1. Classification (GTDB taxonomy): domain Bacteria; phylum Pseudomonadota; class Gammaproteobacteria; order Burkholderiales; family SG8-39; genus 2-02-FULL-66-14. The sequence continues at coordinate 19,467 of JBBINV010000052.1, forward strand.
CCGCAACGCCGAGGCCGTAGAAAAGCTTCGCGAGGTCGACACCCTGGTTGTCGACAAGACCGGCACGCTGACACTGGGGCGGCCCGAGCTCGTGGATTTCGCGGCCGAAGGTTCTTCTTTCGACGAGAAGGAAACATTGCGACTGGTGGCGAGCCTGGAGCGCGCAAGTGAGCACCCGCTCGCACAGGCGATCGTGAAGGGCGCCCAGGCGCGCGACATCGCGCTTGCGCCGGTGGAGCAGTTCGAGTCGGTCACCGGGCAGGGCGTGCAGGGCGTGGTCGCGGGCCGCAAGGTGGCGGTGGGCAGCCGCCGTTTCATGGAGGCGTACGGATCGGTGCCGGCGGCGCTCACCGCGAAAGCGGAGTCGCTCCGCGCGCAGGGTAAGACGGCGATGTACGCCGCGATCGAGCGGCGCGTCGCCGCGGTGATCGCGGTCGCCGACCCGATCAAGGAGACCACCCCCGAGGCGGTGCGCACGCTCCGCGGCGAAGGCGTGCGCATCGTCATGCTCTCGGGCGATTCGCGCAAGACCGCGGAAGCCGTGGGACGGCAGCTCGGGATCGACGAGGTGATCGCCGAGGTGCTCCCCGAGCACAAGGTCGAGAAGGTCAAGTCGCTGCAGGCCGCCGGGCGCACGGTCGCGATGGCAGGCGACGGCATCAACGACGCGCCCTCGCTCGCGCAGGCCGAGGTCGGCATCGCCATGGGTACCGGCACAGACGTCGCCATCGAGAGCGCGAGCGTGACGCTGGTGAAGGGCGACCTGCGCGGAATCGCGAAAGCGATCCGGCTCTCGCACGCCACGATGCGCAACGTCAAGCAGAACCTCTTCTTCGCCTTCGCCTACAACGCGCTCGGCGTGCCGATCGCGGCGGGCGTGCTCTACCCCTTGTTCGGGCTGCTCCTTTCGCCCATCTTCGCGGGCGCGGCGATGGCGCTGTCCTCCGTGTCCGTCGTCACCAATGCGCTGCGCCTGCGGCGCGCGCGGCTTTAGCGGAGGCGGCGTGCGCTGGATCTTCTGGGGCTTCGTCGCGATCGCCGGGTTCTTCCTCGTCGCCGAGCACCGCGCGCACGCGATCGAGTACCTCCCCTTCATCCTGCTCGCGGCCTGCCCGCTGCTGCACCTGTTTCACGGGCATGGCGGGCACCAGAGGCAGGAAGGCCACAAGGGAACGCAACAGCGGGAGAACAAGCCGTGACCCCCGAGGAGCCCGCCGCCTACGGCCTGTGGCCGCTGGTGGTCATCAATTCGCTCGTGTTCATCATCTTCGCGTTCAGCTTCGCGCGGCCGAAAACGGGCCGCGACTGGCGCTCGTTCGGCGCGTTCTCGGCGTTTCTCGTCGCGCTCTTCACCGAGATGTACGGATTCCCGCTCACGATCTACCTCCTTTCCGGGTGGCTGCAGACGCGCTATCCGGAAGTGGATTTCCTCGCGCACGACGCGGGGCACCTGCTCGAGACGCTGTTCGGCTGGCGCGCGAACCCGCACTTCGGGCCGTTCCACATCGTGAGCAACGGGCTCATCTTCGGCGGATTCTGGCTGCTCTGGTCGGCCTGGAAGGTGCTCTACGCGGCGCAGGCCGCCGGGCGGCTGGCGGTCACGGGGCCCTATGCGCGCGTCCGCCACCCGCAGTACGCCGCGTTCGTGCTCATCCTTTTCGGTTTCCTGCTCCAGTGGCCCACGCTGCTCACGCTTGTCATGTTCCCTGTCCTCGTTTTCATGTACGTGCGGCTTGCGCGCATCGAAGAGCGCGAGGTCGCGGCGCAATGGGGCGAGGAATACCGGCGCTATTGCTCGCGCACGCCGGCGTTCGTGCCGCGGCTGGATTCATTCTCTTCTGCCAGGAGGTCATCGTGACGGTGAAGTCGTTGCTTCGGGCGTTTCCGCTTCTGATCGTGGCAATCGTGTTCGCCCCCGCCGCGCCCGCGCAGCCCGCGCTCGACGCGCAGACGAGCAACGCGCGCGGCGTGACGATCAAGGTAACGCCAAAGAGCCTCGCCGCCGGCGCGGCGGCCTGGGAGTTTGCGGTCGTGTTCGACACCCACAGCGGGAGCCTCGACGACGATCTCGTGAAATCGGCGGTCCTACTGGACGGCTCGGGGGCGCGGCAGGCCCCGCTCGGTTGGCAGGGCGCGCCCCCCGGCGGACACCACCGGGAGGGCGTGCTGCGCTTCAGGCCGCTCGCGCCGCCGCCGGCGGCGATCGAGCTCCAGATCGCGCGCGCGGGCGAGCCCGCGCCGCGCAGCTTTCGCTGGCGGCTGCGATGAGCACTTCGGACGCGGGCGCGATCGGGAAGGGACCGTCGCTGGAAGACGAGAAGCGGCGCAAGCTTCTCACCGGCGTGAGCGCCGCCGCGGGCGGGCTTGGGCTCGCGGGCGGCGGCTTCGG
>JBBINV010000053.1:0-21536 GCA_037443705.1 Betaproteobacteria bacterium
CTGGCGGCGGCGCGACTGGCTCCTGGTCGGCGGCGCTGCGCTGCTCGGGCTCGTCACCGCGCGCACGATCGTGCGGCGCGGGCGCGCGCGTTAGAGTGGCGAGCACGCGCCGGCGCACGGGATCATCTTCGACCGGATTCCCATTGCCCGGGCGTCCTGCCCTCTTCCACCAGACTCGCGAGGAGCCCCGCAGGTTCCCAGTGCATGGGGCCGAACAGGTCGCGGTACTTGTTCATTCCATCCAGAACCGCCTTCAGGCCGATGGTCTCGGCGTAGAACATCGGTCCGCCGCGGTAGCGCGGAAAGCCGTAGCCCGCGCACCAGACGACGTCGATGTCGCTCGCGCGCACCGCGACGCCCTCCTCCAGGATACGGAAGCCCTCGTTGATCAGCGGATAGAGGCAGCGCTCGAGAATCTCGCTCTCTTCATGGGTTCTCTGTTCGATCCCGAGCTTCCTCGCCCGCTCCCGCAGAATCGCCACGGCCTCCGGATCGTCGATGCGGTTGCGGCCTTCGTAGCGATAGTAGCCCTTGCCGTTCTTCTGTCCTTCGCGTCCCGCCTCATGGAGCGCGAAATCCGCCTGGTAGTAGGTCGGATCCGGCGGATATTTGTCCGCGTTCGACTTGTGCACGCTCACCCCCACGCCGATGCCGGCCATGTCGAAGACGGCCAGGATCCCCATCGCCATGCCCCAGCGCTCGAGCACCGAATCGATCCTCCGCGGGGTCGCGCCCTCGAGCACCATGCGCTCGGCCTCGCGCGCGTAGCCTTCCATCATGCGGTTGCCGATGAACCCGTAGCAGACTTTCGAGAGCACCGGAGTCTTGCGCAGCGGCCGCGCGAGCTCCATCGCGGTGCGGATCACGTCGGGCGCGGTGTCCTTCGTGCGCACCACCTCCAGCAGCGGCATCACGTTCGCGGGCGAGAAAAAATGCAGCCCCACCACGTCCTGCGGGCGCCTGACCACGGCGGCGATGTCCTCGATGTCGAGCGTCGAGGTGTTGGTAGCGAGCACCGCGCCCGGCTTCATCACCGCGTCGAGCTTCGCGAAGATCTCCTTCTTGAGCCGCGGATCCTCGAACACCGCCTCTATCACGAGATCCGCTTCGCTCAGGGAGGCGTAGTCGAGCGACGGGGTGATGCGGGACAGGCGTTCCGCCTTCTCCTTCTCGTCGAGACGCCCGCGCGCGACCATGCCGGAGTAGGTCTGCTCGATGACCCCGAGCCCCTTCTTCAATGCAGCTTCGTTTGCATCGAGAACCGTAACCGGGATGCCCGCGTTCGCGAAGCAGATCGCGATGCCGCCGCCCATCGTGCCCGCGCCGATGATCGCCGCGCTCCTGATCGGGCGGGGCTTCACCTCCCGCCCGATGCCGGGAACCTTGCGCGTCTCGCGCTCGGCGAAGAACACGTGCACGAGCGCCCTCGACTCGGTGGTGGCCTTCAGCTCGTTGACGCGTTTCGTCTCGTATTCGAGCCCCTGCGCGAGGGGCAGGCGCGCCGCGGCCGCGATCACGTCGATCGCCGCGAGTGGCGCGGGCTGGTTGCGGTACTGCTTCCTGGCCTTTTCCTTGAATGATTCGATCACCGACTCCGGAACGGCTTCGACGCTTCGATCGGAGGTTCTTCGGGGTCGAGACAATTCCCTCGCAAAGGCAACCGCGCCGCTGCGGAGCTCTGCGTCCAGAATCCTGTCCACAAACCCGGATTCCACTGCTTTCGCGGCATCCACCGGCCGCGCGCCGAGCACCAGCTCGAGCGTGCGCTCGATGCCGATGAGGCGCGGCAGGCGCTGCGTGCCGCCCGCGCCCGGAATGATGCCGAGCGTGACCTCGGGAAGCGCGAAGCGCGTGCCCGACGAGGCGACGCGGTAGTGGCAGGCGAGCGCGATCTCCAGGCCTCCGCCCATTACGCTGCCGTGCATCGCGGCCACGACCGGAAAAGGCAGCGCCTCGATCGCGTTGAACAGGCGCCGATATTCCTCCTCCATCGGCGGTCCGGAGAATTCGCCGATGTCGGCGCCGGAGAAGAATGTGCTTCCATCGCAGCGCAGAACGAGCGCCTTGGGCGTTCCGATCTCCTTCAGCGCACCGAACAGCGCCCTGCGCACCGCCGAGTTGATCGTGTTGACCGGGGGATTGTCGACGGAGAGGATCGCGATCCCGTTCTCGTGCTCGATCTTGATCATCTCAGCTTCAGGAGCTTCACGGCGTTTTCCTTCATGATGAGCGGCCGCACTTCGGACTTGATCGGAAGCTTTTCGAACTCGGCGACCCAGCGCTCGGGCGACATCACCGGGTAGTCCGAGCCGAACAGGATCCTGTCCCTGAGCAGCGTGTTCGCGTACTGCACGAGGATCGGCGGGAAGTACTTCGGCGACCACCCCGAGAGGTCGATGTACACCTGCGGCTTGTGCGTCGCTACCGAGAGCGCCTCCTCCTGCCACGGAAAGGACGGGTGCGCGAGGATGATCGGCATGTCGGGAAAATCGGCCGCCACATCGTCGAGCAGCATCGGGTGGGAGTACTTGAGGCGGATGCCGCCGCCGCGCGGGGTCTGCGCGCCCACGCCCGTCTGCCCGGTGTGAAACAGCGCCGGGAGCTTCGCCTCGGCGATCACCTCGTAGAGCGGGTACGCGAGGCGGTCGTTCGGGTAGAACTCCTGCACCGAGGGATGAAACTTGAATCCTTTGACCTTGTACTGTTCTATCAATCTCCTTGCCTGTCGCACGCCCTCGGCGCCCCGGTGCGGATTGATGCTCGCAAAAGGGATCGCGACGTCGGCGTGCTTGTGCGCGAGCTCGGCGATCTCCTCGTTCGTGATCCGGCGGCTCGCGCCCTTCTCGCCGTCCACCGTGAACACGACGAACGCCATGCCGAGCTTGCGGTACATCTCGGCCATTTCGGGCACGGTCTGCTGCTGCGGCGCATAGCGGAAGTAGCGCCCCATGGCCTCCTGCGACTCGGTGGGCGCATCGTCCACGCGCAGGGCGGACTTCCATGCGTGGGTATGCATGTCGATGGCGACGATTTTCTCGAGGTTCATGACCTGGACTTGAGCACGTCGGGATTCGGACCGTCGGAGTAAAGGGCCTCGACCAGCGCCGCGCGGCGCGCGAGCACGGCGCGCTGGTTGATCGAGCCCTTGTCGGTGATCTCGCCCGCGTCGATCGAGGGCGGCTCTTCCAGTATCATCGCGCGCGCGATCCGGTTGGAACTGCCGGTGCTTTCGCGAGAGAGCTTTTCGAGGACTTCACGCATCCTGGCCCGGAGCGCTTCGGGGGCGAGATCCTTGCAAACTCCGATATTCGGAAAGACCAGCGCCCCGACTTCGTCGCGGTCGTGACCCGTGATGACGACATCCTGGACATGCGGCGCGCCGGCGGCGTTGAAGCGCGCGCGCAGCGGCCCGACGCTCACCCAGGTGCCGGTGGTGAGCTTGAAGTCCTCCGCGATGCGGCCGTCGAACTCCAGGCCCTGCGCGGGGTCCTGCGGGTCGAGGAACTTCATCGCATCGCCGGTTCGATAGTAGCCGTCCTCGTCGAACGCTGCGCAAGTCAGCTCGGGGGCCCGCCAGTAGCCGGGCGTGATGCTCGGGCCGCGAAAGCGCGCCTCGAGCTTGTCGTTCACCGGCGCGAGCTTCATCTCCAGCCCGTCCACCGGAAGCCCTACGGTGCCGGCGCGCCCCGCGCCTCGGTTGGTGCTCATCGCGAAGGGCGCGGTCTCGGTCGCGCCGTAGCCGGTGATCCAGAGGATGCGCTCGCCGCAGGTCCGCAGCGCAAGCTCCTCGTACGCCTTCCAGATCGGCTGCGGCAGCACCGCGGCGGCGTATTGCATGAGGCCGAGCCGTCCGAAGAACGTCTTGCGCAGCACCTCGTCGTCGCGCAGGAACGGAAGCAGCGCCTCGTAGCCGCGCGGCACATTGAAGTAGATCGTGGGCCCGATTTCGCGCAGGTTCCGCACCGTCTTCTCGATCAGCCCCGGCAGGGGCCTTCCCTCGTCGATGTAGAGCGTGCCGCCGTTGTAGAGCACGATGCCGATGTTGTGGTTGCCGCCCGCGGTGTGATGCCACGGCAGCCAGTCGACCAGCACCGGCGGCACTTCCGCGAGGTAGGGCAGCGCCTGGCGCAGCATCTGCTGGTTGGCGCAGAGCATGCGCTGCGTGTTGATCACCGCCTTCGGCTGACCCGTCGAACCGGAGGTGAACAGGAACTTGGCGATGGTGTCCGGGTTGGTCCTGGCGTGAGCTTCTTCGACCGAAGGGGTTGGCGTTACGGACTCGAGAATCGAAAAACGATCTCCAAAGAGCACTTCCGTCCCCTTAGGAACCGCAATCTCGACGGCTCTCGCAAACCTGGCCTCGTCGGAAGCGAACACGAGCCCGGGCGTCGCCAGATCCATGACGTACCGCAGCTTCGCGAAGTCCTTCGATACCAGCGAGTACGCGGGCGAGACGGGGGCGCAGGGCACGCCCACGTGCATCGCGCCGAGGAGCAGGAGCAGGTGCTCGAGCGAGTTCTCCGAGAGAATCGCCACAGGCCGTTCCGCCGAGAGGCCCCGCTCGAGCAGCGCCGCACCGATCCGTCGCGTCCGCTCCCGGGCTTCGCCGTAGGAGAGCGTTCTCCAGCCGCCCTCCGGGCCGCGCTGCACGGCGAGCGCACGCTCCGGCGTCTCCGCCGCCCAGCGCGCCAGGCGCTCGGTGAGATTGCGCGGATACGGTCCCAGCACGTGCGGCGAGCGCAGGAACACCGCGCCGTCGTCGCGGTGCATCACCGCCACGTCGGCGGGGCCCAGCGGAACCCGACGAACAGGATGGGTTTCCTTCAAGCCCTGCCTTCCCTTACCCTGCGAGCTTGTTGAGCAATCTCAACAGCTCCTCCCTCTCCCGCCGGCTCAGGACCGCGGCGCGCCGCCGGTCCTCCGCGACGACCTTCGTCTTCATGCGCGCGACGAAGCGCTCGCCGCGCGAAGTGAGGTGCAGGCCCCAGGCGCGCGCATCGCCGGGCTTGGCCCGGCGCTCCGCCAGGCCCCGGCCCTCGAACCAGTCGGTAAGCGCCATGGCGCCCGAGCGCGCGATTCCGAGCACGTTGCCGAGCGTGGTCTGGCTGATCCCGGGGTTCGCCCCGATCACCACCAGAGCCGTGAATCGCGGTGGCGTGATTTCGAGGCCCCTGGTCGCCTCGTGAAAGGCGAGAAACATCGCGACCTGCGCGCGCCGCAGCGCATAGCCGATCAGCCGGTCGAGCACGTCGTAGTCCAGCCCCCCGACCCGGGGGATCGGCACGAGCGTGCGGGGACGGTGCGGCGAAGGGAGCTTCGGCGGCATGCGCGGCCAGAAAACCGTTGACCGCCCGATTGTAATGGTCTATAACAATCGGTGGCAACGCCGGTGGTTCTTATTGCGCTGCAACACCCAGGAGGGACAGATGGATCGAAGACAGTTCAACAAGACAGTCGCCGCCGTGGGGACGGCCGCCGCCCTCGCCCCGTTCGGCATCGTCCGTGCGCAGTCCTCGAAGCTCAAGGTCGGGGTGCTGCTGCCCAAGTCGGGAGTGCAGGGCCTGATCGGCCAGTCCTGCCAGAAAGGCGCCGACCTCGCCCCCGAGGTGATCAAAGAGATGCTCGGCGTCGACATCGAGATCCTGAGCGCCGACTCGGAGTCGAACGTCGACACCGCGCGCACGAGAACGGAACGCCTGGTGCAGGAAGGCGCGCACGTGCTGGTCGGCGCTTTCGACTCGGGCCAGACCGCGGCAATGGCGCAGGTCGCCGAGCAGCGCGGCGTACCGCTCGTGATCAACATCGCGGCCGCGCCGCAGATCACCGAGCAGGGCTACAAGTTCGTGTTTCGCAACTTCCAGACCGCGGGCGACATCGTGCGAAACGGGCTCGATCTGATCGGCGAGCTTTTCCAGGCGACCAACACCGTGCCGCGCACCGCCGTGTTCATGCACGTCAACGATACCTTCGGCCAGGCGATGGCGAAGGGAATCGGCGCGATCCTGCCGCGGCGCACGCAGCTGCCCTTCAGGATCGTGGACACCATCACCTACGATCCCGCTGCCAAGGACCTCACGGTCGAAGTCGGCAAGGCGAAGGCCACGAACGCCGACTTCCTGATGCTGGTGTGCCGCCTCAACGACGCAATCCTGCTTCGCCGCGAGATGGTCAAGCAGCGCTGGAACCCGATGGGCGTGATCTCGCCGGGCTCGCCCGGCATGTACGAGGAGCAGTTCTCGAAGGCGCTCGGCAAGCTCGGCGACTACTGCATCTCGAACGTGCCCTGGTACAACCCCACCGCGCCGCTCACCAAGGTGGTCGAGAAGGCGTTTCTCAGGCGCAACCCCAAGGACAAGCTCGTGTTCCACGGCCTGAACATCGGCTTCACCTTCGAGGCGATCCTGGTGGCGGCCGATGCTTTCAAGCGCGCGAAGAGCACCGACGCGAAGACGCTTGCGGATGCGATCCGGCAGACCAACATCACGAGCAAGATGATGCTCGGCGCCCCGATCAGGTTCAACGCCAAGGGCCAGGTGGAAGGCATCGGCTCGGCCTGCGTGCAGAACCTGAACCAGGTGCCCACGGTCGTGCTGCCGGCCGCAGCGGCGACCGCCAAGCCCGTCTTCCCGATGCCCGGCTACAAGAAGGCGTAAGAGGAAGACGGAGGCGCAAAAGGGCCGGCATCGCCGGCCCTTTTCGTTATGGATCCGGTCAACATCGCCAACCTGGCGCTCGCCGGCGTGCTCACCGGCCTGGTGTACGGTCTCATGGCGCTCGGGCTCTCGGTGATCTTTGGCGTGGTGCGCGTGGTCAACTTCGCGCACGGCGAGATGATGACGATCGCGATGTACGCGACCGTCCTGCTGTTCTCGCGCTGGGGGATCGACCCGTTCCTCGCGGTGCTGCCGGTCGCCCTGGCGTTCTTCGTCCTGGGCTGCGCGCTGCAGGCGGGACTGATCAATCCCTTCATCACGCGCCCCGAGCACTCGCAGTTCATGCTGCTCGTCGCGGTCGCGCTCATCATGGTGAACGCGCTGCTGGTCGGGTTCGGCCCGGACGCCCGCAGCGTGCAGCTCGATTACCTCCTCGAGTCGATCGAGGCGGGGCCCCTGCTCCTCGACCGCGGCAAGCTCTATGCCGCGCTCGTCGCCTGCGCCACCGCCGCGCTGCTCTTCGCGTTCTTCCGCTTCACGCCCACCGGAAAGGCGATCCGCGCCTGCGCCGACAACTACCTCGGAGCGCGCGTGGTGGGTTTGAACGTCCGGCGCTATTACGCGCTCACCTTCGGCCTGGGCTCGGCCTGCGTGGCGGTCGCAGGCTGCATGATGGTGCTGCTCGTGGACGTGACGCCGGTGCTCGGCCCCGGCTACACGCTGCTCGCGTTCGTGATCGTGATCGTGGGGGGCCTCGGCTCGATGACCGGAGCGCTCCTCGGAGGCGTGCTGATCGGGCTGTCGGAGGCGCTCGCAGGGCTTTTCATCGCCCCCTCGGCGAAGAGCATGTTCAGCTTCGGGCTGCTGATCCTGGTCCTGCTGTTCCGCCCTCAGGGGCTGCTGGGAAGGAAATCGTGACGAATCGCGCGATCGTTCTCCTTTCGGCTCTCGGCGCGATACTCCTCGTATTGCCCGGCTTCGCCGGCCCCTACGTCCTCTCGGTCGTCACGCTGATCCTGTTCTTCGCCTACGCCGGGCAGGCGTGGAACGTGATGATGGGTTTCGCGGGACAGCTTTCTCTCGGGCACTCGCTCTACGTGGGCGTGGGCGCCTACGCTGCCGCCGGGCTCTACTTCCACTACGGGATCGGCGCGTGGGCCGGGATCTGGCTCGCGGTTCTTCTGTGCGTCGCGCTCGGCTGCGTGATCGGGTTCCTCGCGTTCCGATTCGGCATCTCGGGGGTGTACTTCGCGCTCCTCACGATTGCGTTCGCGGAGTTCACCCGGATCGGCTTCGATCACATCGCGTGGCTCGGGGGTCCCGGGGGCCTGTTCATCAAGGTCGAGCAGCGCACCGCCTGGGATCTGCTCGACCTGCGCGGCACGCCCGCGATGTTCTACTACGTGATCCTGTTTCTCGCCGCCGGGGCTCTCCTTCTCTGTTCCCTTCTTCTCAGAACCCGGGCGGGCTACTACTGGCAGGCGATCCGCGAAGACGAGGAGGCAGCGCAGGCGCTCGGCATCAACACCTTCCGCTGGAAGATGCTCGCGGTCGCGATCAGCTCCGCGATGACCGCGGTCGCGGGCGTGTTCTTCGCCTTTTACTACAACAACCTCTTCCCGGAGCAGATATTCCACATCAGCCGCTCGATCGAGATCATCCTCGGGCCGATCATCGGCGGCATCGGCACGCTGTTCGGGCCGGTGCTGGGCGCCGCCGTCCTCACGATCCTCGCCGACGGGATCACCGAGCTCCTCGTCGCGTTCGGGCTCGAATTCCCCGGCGTGAAGCAGGTGTTCTACGGCGTAGTGCTGCTCGTCGTGGTGATGTTCCTTCCGAACGGCATCTGGCCGGCGCTCGCGCGCCGGCTGAAGCTGGAGCGCCGATGAGCCTCCTCGCGGCGCGTTCGCTGTCGAAGTCCTTTCGCGGCCTGAAGGCGGTGCAGGAAGCATCCTTCGAGATTTCCGAGGGCGGCATCGATGCGCTCATCGGCCCGAACGGCGCCGGCAAGACCACCATCTTCAACATGATCGCGGGCGTCTTTTCACCCGATTCCGGGGAAATCGTCTTCGACGGAAGAAACATACAGGGATTCCGGCCCGACCAGGTGTGCGCCGCCGGCATCGGCCGCACCTTTCAGATCGTGAAGCCCTTCGCGGGGCTCTCGGTGCTCGACAACGTGATCGTGGGCGCGCTGCTCAGGGAGAAATCCGTTCCGGCCGCGCGCGCGCTGTCGCTCCGAATCCTCGAGAAGCTGAATCTCGGCTCGAAAGCCGGCCTTCCCGCCTCCTCGCTCACGCTCCCCGATCGAAAGCGCCTGGAAGTCGCGCGCGCGCTCGCGACGCGGCCGCGGCTGCTGCTGCTCGACGAAGTCATGGCGGGTCTGCGCCCGACCGAATGCGACCAGATGGTCGAGGTGTTCCGCGAGCTGAATCGCGCCGAAGGAATCACGATCCTCCTCATCGAGCACGTGATGCGCGCGGTCATGGCGCTCGCGCGCCACGTCGGAGTGCTGCACCACGGCGAGGTCATCGCGCGCGGCGCCCCCGAGGAGATCGTGCGCGACCCGGCGGTGCTCGAGTGCTACCTGGGGGAGGACACCGAAATATGAATTCCCTTCTTCGGGTAGAGGGTCTGCACCTCTATTACGGAGATGCCCAGGCCCTTGCGGACGTGTCGCTCGAAGTCCCCCAGGGCGAGATCGTGGCGATCGTCGGCGCGAACGGCGCCGGCAAGTCCTCGCTCATCCGCGCCATCGCCGGCATCGAGAAGCCGCGCGGCGGGCGCATCGCATTCCGCGGCCGAGACATCACGGCCCTGGAGCCGCACGTGACCTGCGACCTCGGCATCGGCCAGGTGGCCGAGGGCCGGCAGATCTTCCCGAGCCTCACCGTGGACGAGAACCTCGAGATGGGTGCGATGCTGCCGCGGGCGCGGGCGCGCCGGCGCGAAAGCCGCGCCGAGGTGTACGCCATGTTCCCGCGCCTCGCCGAGCGCCGCGACCAGGTCGCCGGGACCATGTCGGGCGGCGAGCAGCAGATGCTCGCGATCGGGCGCTGCCTCATGGGGAACCCCGAGCTCGTGATGTTCGACGAGCCCTCGCTCGGCCTCGCGCCCGCCGTCGTGCAGGAAGTGCTCCACACCATCCGGCTGCTGCACGACAAGGGCCTCACGATCCTGCTGGTCGAACAGAACGTCGCGGTGTCGCTCAAGCTCTCTCAGCACGCCTACGTGCTCGAGAACGGCCGCGTGGTGATGAGCGGCTCGGGCGACGAGCTCCTTCACGACGACCGGGTTCGGCAGGCTTATCTCGGTCTGTGAGCCGGGCTTGTTGCCGCGTAATACACATCGGGTGTGTATAATCGCTCATGCGCACGAACATCGTAATCGACGAACGCCTTATGCGCGCAGCAATGAAGGCCGCGGGAACCCGGACCAAGCGCGAGACCGTCGAGTTCGCGCTCAGGATCGTATCGTCGCATGCCGCCCGGCGACGGGCCTACGCGAAGCTTCTTGCGGCCGGGGGCAGCGGCGGATTCGCGCGTGCCTACAGCGTTTCGAAGGCGCGCCGGCACACCCGCTCACCGCGCTGACCGGCAAGCGGCGCCGTGATCGTCGATTCAGGCGTCTGGATCGATCATTTCAGGGGAGTTGCGAACGGCGCCGTAAGGACGCTTCGAGAAGCGCTCCAGTCCGGAGACGAGGTCTTCGTTCTGCCGGTGATCGTTCAGGAGGTGCTTCAGGGCACGCGGGACGCGTCGCAGTTCAAGCGCTATGCCGGCTTGCTCGCGCCGCTCCCGGCTGCACGGGTTTCCGATTGGCGACGAGTCGCGCTCATGGCAGCGGATCTCTACGCGAGACTGCGCTGGAGCGGCCGTACCGTCCCGCCCACGGATTGCCTGATCGCCGCGTGCGCCGTGGCGAGCCGCAAGCCGCTGCTGACGATCGACGCGGATTTCAGACCCCTTGTCAGGATCGAACCGCGCTTCCGGCTTATCGAGGCATAGCGAGACGCTCGAGCATCGCCTTCACGGCGCGGATCTGCGCGCCCGCCTTCGTGGGGTAGTCGGGCCCGGTGTAGCCCCACCAGTCCCAGCAGCCGCGCGGGTTCATGACGAAGCTCCAGCGCCCGAAGCTCCAGCCGTAGCGCGCGACGATCTGCGGATAGAGCACGATCAGGCGATTCGTGTCGGCCCAGCGGTTGTAGCCCGCCTCGCGCACGAAGCGCTCGCCGATCTCCTCCGCTCCCTGCCGGCAGCCGTGGAAAGCCACGTGCACGCGGCAGCCGCCCGCCTCGCACGCCATCGGGACGTAGACATAGCCTTCGTCCGCCATGCTGATCGCATAAGCGTCGCCGGAGGCAAAGGGATTCTGATCGAATCCGAGGAGCCTGCCTCCCGGGGATCCGGAGGGAGGGACGAGCGGTCCAAGCAAATGGGCCAGTAACCGGCCCGCCGCGTCGTAGCCGCAGTTGTTGATGTAGGGCGGCGTGGTGGAATCGCAGGCGTTCCCCGCGTTCGCGGTGACCATCGCGTGTCCGGCGGGCCTGTCGGATACCGTTCTGACGTCGAGGGCCGGGGTAGCGAAGGAAAGATAGAAATCCGCCAGTCGCGCCACCACCTCCGGCAGCACGATGCGGTCGTTCGTGCCGCTGAAGAGCCACACGCGCGCGGAAGCGAGATTCGATACCGCGTCGACGCGGCCCGCGCGCGCGAGCGACTCGGCCTGCGCCTTCAGCGCGGCGGCAGGCGGCAGCGGCGCCCAGGCCGAGGGCTGCATGCAGTTGTACCAGGCGGTCCAGACGCTCCCATGGGCGCAGTAATAGGGTCCGCCCGCGATCGCGCCTGCGCCTGTCACGACGCTCGAGTGCGCCACGTGGAACTGCACCGCCATGTACCCGCCCGAGGAGACGCCGGACACCGTGACGCCGCGCGCGTCCGCGCCGAGCGCCGGAAGCGGATCCGCGGCGAGCGACCGAGCGCACGCAACGGCGAGAAATGCCGCAAGAGCCAGGCGCCGCATGCGGACCCAGTATAGACGCCGGCGGTAGAATTCCAGAGTGCAGACCGACTACGTCCAGCGGTTCCTCTTCGAGAACCTCGACATCCGGGGGCGCCTGGTGTGCCTCACGCGTGCCTGGCGGCCGATGCTGCGTGGCCGCGGCTATCCGCCGCACCTGACGGAGCTCCTCGGGCACACCGCGGCGCTCGCCGTGCTGCTCGGCGCGAACCGCAAGGACCGCAGCCGGATCACGCTCCAGGTCCAGGACGCGGGGCCGGTGCGGCTGCTGGTTGCCGACTGCACCTCCGAGCTCAGGATCCGCGGCATGGCGCAGGCGGGCGACGGCGAGGGCCCGCCGTTGCGCGACGGCCGGCTCGCGATCACGCTGGAAGACATCGCGAGCGGCCAGCTCTACCAGAGCTTCGTGCCGCTCGAAGATGCTGTGCTCGAGCGCAGCTTCGAGCACTACCTCGCGCAGTCCGAGCAGCAGCCGGCGTTCCTGCGGCTGCATGCCGACGCAGAGGCGCTCTGCGGGCTGCTCCTGGAGAAGCTCCCGGGCGCGGACGCGCGCGACCCGGACGGCTGGAACCGCGTCGTCCACCTCGCCGCGACCCTGTCGCTCGCCCAGACCGTGGACCGCCAGCCCTACGACATCCTGGTGAAGCTGTTTCCGGAGGAGCTGCTGCGCGTTTTCCGTCTCTACCCGGTGCAGTACCACTGCCCCTACGACGTGGAGAACGTGAAGCGCATGCTCAGGGGCCTGGGACGCCGTGAGGTCGAATCGATCCTCGCCGAGCAGGGCGAGGTGCGCGTCAGGAACGAGATGTGCAACCACGAGTACCGGCTCGACCGTGCCGCGGTGGAAGCGCTCTTCGCCTGAGCTGTCACCCGCGCATGTGACACTGCGCACCCGCGGTTTGCTACTCTAGCGGCCGGAGGAGGTCCGAACATGCGTCTTGCCCGATTCGCCGCCGTCCTGGCGGCCGCAATTGCGTGTACCGCTGCATTGGCTCAGGCCGAGTACCCCTCGAAACCGATCCGGCTCATCACGCCGTTCAATCCCGGCGGTGCGATCGACGTCTACTCGCGGCTGCTCGCCGAGCCCCTCGGCCGGCGGCTCGGCCAGAACGTCGTCGTGGAGGCGATCGCGGGGGCGAACACGATCGTCGGCACGCAGGCGCTGATCCGCGCGGCGCCAGACGGGCACACGTTCATGATCACGACCATGTCCACGACCGTCAACAACCGGATCCTGTTCGCGAAATCGCTGCCGTACGACCCGGACAGGGACCTCGTGCCGATTACGCAGCTCTCGTACGGCACGGTGCTCCTCGTGGCGGGCGGCAAAGCGCCCTACGGCGACCTGAAGGGGCTCATCGACTGGGTGAAAGCGCAGAACCGGCCCGTGACCTACGGCTCCTGGGGCGTCGCGTCGTGGGGCCATCTCGCGGGCCAGATCATGAAGCGCGACCTGGGCCTGAACCTCGAGCACGTACCCTACAAGGGCGACGTGCCCGCGATCACGGACGTGCAGAACGGTGCGCTCGACATGACCTTCTCCAGCCCCACCAGCGCCAGGCCGCGCATCGCGAGCGGCGCGATCAAGCCGATCGCCATGACCGGGCCGCAGCGCTCGGCGTCCATGCCCGACCTTCCGACCTTCACCGAGCAGGGCGTGCCGAACGTGGATCTCGCGATCTGGGTCGGCGCGTACGCGCCCGCCGGCACGCCGCGGACCGTGATCGACCGGCTTCAAAAGGAATTGAAATTCGTCATTCAGATTCCGGAAGTGCGCGAGAAGATGGTCGTGCAGGGCCAGACGCCGGTCGGAAACACGCCCGAGGAATTCGCCGCCAACGTGCGCGCCGATCTTCCGAAGTGGGAGGCGCTGATCAAGGCCTCGGGCGCGAAGCTCGAGTGAACGGTCCCGGCGCGGCGGCGCCGGAGGCGTTTGCGGGCGCGGTAGCCGCGCTCGGCACCGCCGCGTTCGCGGGCGAGCTCCTCGCGGCACTGAACCGGCTCCTGCCCGTCGATCACCTCTCGCTCATGCGCTTCGAGGACCGGGGGCGCGCGCCGGTGCTCGAGTCGGCGATCTGGCGGGGCGGCGAGCACGTGGCGGCGGTGCAGCGCGCCTACCTCGGCGGGCTCTACCGGCGCGATCCGAACTTCGGCGCGAGCATCGCGCAGGTCACGGTCCGGAAGTTGCATCGCGACGCCATTCCCGACCCGGACTACCGCGAGCGCTGCTACGTGCGCGCGGGGCTGCTCGAGCGGCTCACGGTGGCGATCCCCGACGGAAAGCGCCTCCTCGCGCTGAACCTTTACCGGCGGGTCGACGGCGGCGAATTCTCGGCCGGCGAGACGGAACGCATCGAAGGCCTGCGGAAGTTCCTCGCTGCGCTCGCGCTCAAGCACGTCGGGACGATCGGGATGCTGCTGCGCTCGCGCGAGCGCGGCGACCGGATCGCGGCGCTCGCCGCCCGGCTGCACGCGCTCGATGCGCGCCTTTCGCGGCGCGAGCGCGACGTGGCCGCGCGCATCCTCGCGGGCATGACCTCGGAGGGCATCGCGCTCGATCTGGGGGTGAGCCGGAACACGGTGCTCACCTACCGCAAGCGCGCCTACGCCCGGCTCGGCGTCTCCAGCCAGGCGGAGCTGTTCTCGCTCTGCCTCGCCTGAGCTGTCCCTCTGGGTTGGGACTGACAAGCGGGTCGGGTTGGTTGATGCTGCGACGATGCAGGACAACCCCCGCGTCTACGCCACGCCGAACCGCCCCACGCCGGGGAACCCGGTGCGGTTCGACCCCGCCCGGTGCGACGGCTGCAACCGCTGCGTCACGGTGTGCCTCGAGGACATCCTGATTCCGAACCCGGAGAAGGGCCGCCCGCCGCTCGTGCTGCATCCCGAGGAGTGCTGGTACTGCGGTCCGTGCGTCGACGACTGCCCGATCCCGGGCGCGATCCGGCTGAATCATCCGCTCCAGCAACGGGTGCGCTGGAAGCGAAAGGACGGGGGCCATTTCCGTGTTTAGCAACTCCGGCCGGCTGATTCCCTGGCCCTACAGGATCGCGTACGGAAGCGAGCGCGCGTACGACTGCGACGTGCTCGTGATCGGGGGCGGCATCGGCGGGGCGTGGGCGGCGATCGGCGCGGCGCGCTGCGGCGCGCGCGTCATCGTGCTGGAGAAGGCCGCCACCGAGCGCAGCGGCGCGGGCGGCGCGGGGGTCGACCACTGGCAGTGGGCCGCGGACAACCCCTGCTCGGGCGTGACGCCCGAGGAGCTCGCACAGGCGCTGATCGACAACCACGGCGGCTACCGCGGCGGGCACTCGACTTACATCCAGTGCGCTTCGGCCTGGGAGACGCTCCTCGAGATGGAGGCGATGGGCGGCAAGATCCGCGACACGGCGGACGAGTTCCGCGGCGCCGAATTCCGCGACGAGAAGACCCGGCTCCTGTTCGCCTACGACTACACCAACCGGTTCGTCCTGCGCGTCTGGGGGCACAACTACAAGCCGCTGCTGCGCGAGGAGCTGCGGCGCCTTGGCGTTCGGGTGATGGACCGCGTGGCGGTGACTTCGCTGCTTACGGAGGGAGGGAAACAGGGAACTAGGGCGGTCGGGGCAACCGCCGTCCACGTCCGTACCGGAGCGTTCATCGTCGTGCGCGCGAAGGCCACGGTGCTCGCGACGAGCCGCCCGCAGCGCATCTGGACCTTCTCCTCGGAGCTTCGCGGCATCTCGACCTTCCGTCCGCCGTCGGTCTCGGGCTCCGGCTATGCGATCGCCTACCGCGCCGGCGCCGAATTCACGATGATGGAGAAGTCGATGCGCTCGCCGTTCGGCAGCCCCTACGCCTACCCGCCCTACGGCAGCGGCAATGCGATCAACACCTGGTATCCGTGCACGATCGTGGATGCGAACGGAAAAGAGGTGCCGTGGGTGGACGCGAACGGCAAGGTGCTCTCGTCAGTCGCCGAGCGCTGCCGTCCCTGCGCGGGACAGAAGTTCTTCATCATGGGCGGGGGCTCCTCCTCGCAGCCGCACCCGGGGCTGCCGCAATACCTCGGGCCCAGGCCGATTCCGGACCTGGAAGCGCGCATGCTCGCAGGCGATTTCACCCCGCCCTTCTATGCCGATCTGGCGGGCATGCCCGAGATGGAGCGAAAGGCGATCTGGGGAATCATGGTCGGCAACGAGGGCAAGACGCGGATTCCCGTGATGCGCACCTACATGGCCTCGGGCTTCGACCCCGGCCGGGACATGCTGCAGACCTACGATTTCCTGCGCGGCCACGGCATGCGCGAACCCGTGCTGCCGCAGGAGCGCACCTTCGGCGAGCAGGGGGCGTGCGGGGGCATGCTCGTGGACTGGGATCTGATGTCGAGCCTGCCAGGGCTGTTCGCCGCCGGCGATCTCATCTTCGGCGGGCAGGACCACTCGCACGCCGCCGCGAGCGGCAGGTATGCGGGGGCAAGGGCGGCGCTTTTTGCGAGAGAGCTGTCTTTTTCCGAATTGAATGACGGGCAGGTACGGGACGAAAAGCACCGTGTCTACTCCCCGCTCTCTGCCCCGGAACACGGCCCGGACTGGAAGGAGCTGAATGCGGCCTCGGCGCGCGTGATGCAGAACTACTGCAGCGAGGTGAAGAATGCGCAGACTCTCGCGCTCGCGGAGACATGGCTGCGCGACCTCGAGGCGAACGAGGCGCCGCGCGTGCGCGCCGAAAATCCGCACGAGCTGATGCGCGTGCTCGAGGTGCACGACCTGCTCACCTGCTGCCGCATGATCGTCGCCGCTTGCGAGGCGCGAAAGGCCTCCAGCACGCACCTGCACTTCAAGCGCCTCGACTACCCGGAAATGGACCCGCCCGAATGGCACAAGTGGGTCGTGATCCGAAGCGACGGCGACGGCGTGCAGGTCAGCGACCGTCCCATTGCGTTCTGGGGCGATTTCGAATCGCATTACCGGTCCCGGCACGCGCAGAACCTCGCCGCATGGACACAGGAACCGCCTACGGCCGCCCGGCGCCGAGCTACCGCAGCGACCTGACGCTCGTAGGTGCGGGCACGCCGATGGGCGAGCTGCTGCGGCGCTACTGGCATCCGGTGGGCCTTTCAACCGATTTCGGATCTTTACCTCGGAAGGCGAGGATTCTTGGCGAAGATCTGATCCTCTTCCGTGACGGAAGTGGCAATCCCGGACTCCTCTATTCGCGCTGCGCGCACCGCGGCGCCTCGCTTTACTACGGGAAGACCGAAGCGCGCGGCATCCGCTGCTGCTACCACGGCTGGCTCTTCGACGTGCAAGGGCACTGCCTCGAGCAGCCCTGCGAGGAAGGCGGCGGGCCGCGACGCGACCGCATCCGCCAGCCCTGGTATCCGGTGCAGGAGCGTTACGGCCTCGTCTTCGCCTATCTCGGGCCGCCGGAAAAGAAGCCGCTGCTGCCACGCTACGAGTGCCTCGAAACGCTCGCTCCGGGAGAATTCGTGGAGGCCGACGACTCCTCGATCGGAAGCGGCGGGCCGCAAGTCGTGCCCTGCAACTGGCTGCAGCACTGGGAGAACGTGGTCGATCCGTTCCACGTGCCGGTTCTGCACGGCTCGTTCTCCGGCGCGCAGTTCACCGCGCAGATGGGCATCTTTCCCGAGGTGAAGTTCGAGACGACAACGCGCGGCGTGAAGGTGACATCTTTGAGGGATCTGGGTGATGGCAAGCTGCACCGGCGCATCACCGAAGCGGTCGCGCCCACCCTGCGCGTCGTCCCCGATCCGCGCGTTCAGAAGTACGGGACCGTGGAGTCGATCGGCTGGGTCCTGCCGATCGACGACACGCACTTCCGGATCTACGTCGCCGGGCGCGTCACCGAGCGCGGCGCGCTCTCGAAAATGCGCTCGCGCCAGGGCGGAAAGCTCTGGAGCGAGCTCACCGAAGAGGAGCATCAGCGCTTTCCCGGCGACTACGAGGCGCAGGTGAGCCAGGGGCCGATCACGTTCCACTCCGAGGAGCGCCTCGCCGCGAGCGACAAGGGCGTCGCGCTCCTTCGCCGCTTCCTGGAGCAGCAGCTCAAGGCCGTCGCGGAGGGCCGCGATCCCGCCGGCGTCGCTTTTTCCGAAGCCGACGCGCTCGTGCGCTTCGAGGCCGGCAACTTTCTTCTTGCCGCCTCTCGCGCCGCCAGTTCCTGATCACGCCCGCTTAGCGGTCGTATCGGGCGTTGGCGTGTAGTGAGGCATCGGTGGCAGCCCATCGGCATGAAGCAAGGGCTTGTAGCTGAAATCTTGGCTCTGCCGGTCGCTGAACGCGTGCGTTTGGTCGAGGCTATTGGGGACAGTATTTCGGCGGTTCCGGAAGCGTTGCCCCTGACGGAATGGCAACAGCAGGAACTGGACCGGCGACTCGCTGAGTTTGAGGCCAATCCGAACGAAGGCTGAACGCTGGAAGAGGTGTTCGCGAGAATCCGTCGGGCTTCATGACCCGACGGTTCATCGTTCGAGCTCGGGCGGAGGTGATCTCCAGTCCGCCTTCGGATGGTACGAATCGCAGCAGCCGGGCCTCGGGGACGAGTTCCTGGCGACAGTCCGGGGAGCGGCTCGAGATGCTTTGCAGCTTTCCGGAATCGGCTCCCGTCCTATATCGCGACGTCCGACGAGCCGTCGTTTCGCGATTTCCGTACGTTGTCTTCCATATCGTGCGTCCCACGCCCGTATCGGTACTCGCTGTCTTGCGTCAATCGCGGGATCCGGCAACCCGGCCACGTCGGTCGCGTACTCCACGCTGGGACTCTACCCTCGTCATAAGACGACAGGAAAGCTGAAATTACCGCGCGAGCGCGGCGAGCGCCTGTAGCGCCGCCTCGCGCGCCTGATCGACGACTTTCGCCTTCCAGTCGTCGGCATCGCAATAGAACGCATCGCGCATCTGGCGGCGCAGCCGCTCGCGCAGCTCGCGCGGCGCGCCGGGGTTGCGGCGCAGCCAGTTCTCGGCGCGCAGCGCCTGGAGCACTTCCATGACCGGCAGCGTGCCGTACTCGATCGCGCAGCCGGCGAATTGCGCGCCGGGAATCTCGTCGTAGATCGCGAACGCAGCCACGCCTTCGAGGCGCGCCGAAACGGAGGTGCCCTTGTAGATCGACTTCACGCGCTCGCCCCACGCGGCGACCGCGCGCGCGTGGTCGGCCTCGTCGTCGCACCCCGAGTGGATGATCTCGCCGTGGCCATAGGGCCCGAGCCCGGTATGGAAGTCGATCCAGGCGGCGCGCCTCGCGGTGCGGCGGAACTGGCGCAGGACCCGGCGCACCGTGCGGTTCGACCAGGCGGGCTCGCGGCCCCCGAAGAAAAGCCCTTCCGGATGCTCGTACTGCCCGCCCGAGACCGCCTGCTGGAAGGCCGGGAGCCCGCGCTCGGCGATGTATTTCTCGATCGCCGCCTCGTTCTGTGCCGGAGGCGGCCACTCGGCGGTCGCGAGCAGCGGATGGACTTCGGCGTAGGCCGGGTTGGCCGGATGGCCTTTCGCGTGGTCGATGAAGTTGCGATTGAGATCGACGTTGTCCTCGTTCGTCCGCCCCCAGTGCGAGAAGCCGTAGGGGTTGACCGCATGGACGAAGGCGACGCAGGTGTTCCGGTCTTTGGCTTTTTCGAGGAAACCCTCATCGCTCAGGAGCGCGATCTGCGCCCCGGAGCCGCAGAAGCCCTCGACGCCGTGCGTCCCGGAGCTCAGGATGAGGAGCCGCGGCGAATCGGCGCTGCCGGCGAGCGCGACGTCCATCGACAGCTCCTCGCCGTCGTGCCCGCGCGCCGACGGATGCATGTGGCGCTCGAGTGCGAGGCCGCCCGTGCGCGCGGCGTAGAGGAACTTGTCGCGCGCCTCCGCGTAGGTCTGCGAGAAGTGCGCCGCGCTCATCGGGCCTCGGGCCGCGCGAGCTTCGCGCCCGGCCAGAGCGACGGGTGGCTGCGCGCGTACTGCGGCGGATAGTCGAGTCTGACCCCGAAGCGCTCGGCGGCGTGCCACGCCCAGCGCGGGTCGTCCAGGAAGCCGCGCCCGAGCGCGACCATGTCCGCGGCGCCGGATTGCACGATCTCCGCGGCATGGCGCGGGTCCACGATCATGCCCACGGTGCGCGTGGCGATTCCGGCTTCCTTCTTCACGCGCGCCGCGAACGGCACGTTGTAGCCGGGCGCCGCCTTCATGCGCTGCTGCGGCACGATCGCGCCCGAGGACACGCACACGTAGTCGAAGCCGATTTCCTTCAGCCGCTTCGCGTACTCGACCGCCGTCTCGATCTCGCTGTCGCCTTCCACCCAGCTCGATGCGCTGATCCGCGCCCCGAGCGCGCGCTCCCTCGGCCACGCATCGCGCAGCACTTCGGCCACCTCGAGGGGGAATTTCATCCGGTCGGATCCATAGGAATCCGTCCGGCGATTCACGAGCGGCGACAGAAACTCGTGCAGCAGGTAGCCGTGCGCCGAGTGCAATTCGATCACGTCGAAGCCCGCGGCGAGCGCGCGTTTCGCCGCGGAAGCGAAGGAGTCTTTCAATGAATCCAGCTCGGAAACGGACAGCTCGTGCGGCGTGTGCCACCCCTCGTCGTACGGGATCGCGGAAGGAGCGACCGTACGCCAGGGCGATTCCGCCGCCCCGAGCGGCTTGCCGCCCTCGAACGGGCGCTGCACCGAGCCCTTGCGGCCGGCGTGCGCGAGCTGCACGCCGATCGGCGATTTCGTGATGCGGCGGCAGGCGTCCACCACGCGCTTCATCGCCGCCTGGTTCGCCTCGCTGTACAGGCCCGTGCAGCCGTGCGAGATGCGGCCCTCGCGCGTCACGCCGCTCGCCTCGACCATGAGCAGCCCCGCGCCGGAGCAGGCGAGGCTCCCCAGGTGCACCAGGTGCCAGTCGGTCATGGAGCCGTCGTCCGCGGAGTACTGGCACATCGGCGAGACGACGACGCGGTTGGGCAGCGTGACGCCGCCGAGATCGATCGGGGTGAAGAGCTCAGGGGGCTGCAATGGTGATTCCTTTCTCCGAAAATGCTGCACGCAAAGCCTTTGCGAATTCCACTGCCTTCGGCTGGTCCCCGTGCAGGCAGATCGTATCCGGCGCCACCGGCACGCGCTTGCCCGAGAGGCTGGTGACGCAGCCCTCCTCGACCATCGCGAGCGCCTGCGCCACGGCCTTCGCGGAATCCTCGATCATGCCGCCGGGCCGGTCGCGCGGCGCGAGCGTGCCGTCGTCCGAGTAGCCGCGATCGGCGAACACCTCGCCGGCGACGGGCAGTTGGTGCCTTTTCGAGATTTCCATCATCCGGGAATTCGAGAGCGCATAAACGAAAACCCCGGAACCCAGATCCTTCACGGCTCTCGCCATGGCGTCCGACAGCGCCTCGTCGTTCGCGGCCATGTTGTAGAGCGCGCCATGGCACTTGACGTGGTGCAGGCGCGCGCCCGCGGCGCGCGCGAAGGCCTCCACCGCGCCCGCCTGGTAGATCACGAGGTCGTACATCTCCTGCGGCGAGATGCGCATCGCGCGCCGGCCGAAGCCCTGGAGATCGGGAAGCGAGGGGTGCGCGCCGATCGCGACGCCGTGATCCACCGCAAGGCGCACGGTCTTGCGAATCGTCGCCGGATCGCCCGCGTGGAAGCCGCACGCGATGTTGGCGGAAGTCACGAACGGCATCACTTGCGCGTCGGCGCCCATCGTCCAGGCGCCGAAGCTCTCGCCCATGTCGCAGTTGAGATCGATCCGTTTCATCGTCCGTACTCCCACGCGATCGCGCGCAGCGCCGAGCCCAAGCGCACCAAGAAGTCCGAGGCCGAGCGCCGGTTGGTCGAGATCGGCATCGGCTCGCAAATCCTGCGCGACCTGGGCGTCTCCGACATGGTGCTGCTGT
>JBBINV010000054.1:0-21109 GCA_037443705.1 Betaproteobacteria bacterium
AAAATGGGGTCAGACTCGACTTTACGATTCCAAAGTCGAGTCTGACCCCATTTTCCTCAAGCTCCCAGTCCGATGGAACGGGTGATGAGTTCTTTCATGATCTCGTTGGTGCCGCCGTAGATGCGCTGCACGCGCGCATCGACGTAGGCGCGGGCGATCGGGTATTCCCACATGTAGCCGTAGCCGCCGTGCAGCTGCACGCATTCGTCGATCACCTTGCCCTCGATGTCGGTGGTCCAGTACTTGGCCATCGAGGCGGTCGCGGTGTCGAGCTTCTTCGCGAGGAGCAGCTCCATGCAGCGGTCGACGAACACGCGCGCGACCTGGGTTTCAGTGGCGAGCTCGGCGAGCCGGAAGCGCGTGGTCTGGAAGCTCGACACCGGCTGGCCGAAGGCCTTGCGCTGCTTCACATAGTCGATCGTCCACTGGATCGCAGCTTCGGCCTTGGCGACCGCGGCGATCGCGATCTGCATGCGCTCCCAGGGCAGCTCCTGCATCAGGTAGATGAAGCCGTTGTTCTCCTGCCCGAGGAGGTTCCCGGCCGGAACCTCCACGTTGTCGAAGAACAGCTCGGCGGTGTCCTGGCCCTTCAGCCCCATCTTCTTCAGGCGCTTGCCCTTGGTGAAGCCCTTCATCGAGGTGTCGACCACGACGAGGCTCGTGCCCTTGGCGCCCTTGGAGGGATCCGTCTTGGCGACCACGATGACCAGGTCGCAGTTCCAGCCGTTGGTGATGAACGTCTTCGATCCGTTAACGACGTAAACGTCGCCCTTTCGGAGCGCGGTCGTCTTCACCGCCTGAAGGTCGGAGCCGGCACCCGGTTCGCTCATCGCGATCGCGCCGATCATCTCGCCCGAGGCCATCTTCGGCAGGTATTTCTTCTTGAGCGCCTCGCTCCCGTAGTTGAGCAGATACGGCGCGACGATCTCGGAATGCAGCCCCCAGCCGAGGGTCGAGTTGTTGGCGCGCGCCTGCTCCTCGATCAGCACCATGCTGTAGAGCTTGTCGGCGCCGGCGCCACCGTACTCTTCGGGCATGCTCATGCACAGAAAGCCGTTCCGTCCGGCCTTCAGCCATACGTCGCGGTCGGCGTAGCCCTGCTCCTGCCAGCGCTCGTCGTTCGGTTCGACCTCCTGCTTCATGAAACGCGCGACGCTCGCGCGGAAGGTCTCGTGCTCGGGGGTGAAGAGGGTTCTCGGGATCATGGCGCGACCGTCGTCGGGAATTGACGGATGATATTCCAATGGGGGAGACTCACCAAGCAAATGCTTGGTTACCGCTCGATATTTCGAAACGACCTGTTCCGGGACCGTGTGGCGGTCGTCACCGGCGGCGGCTCGGGGCTGGGGCGCTGCACCGCGCACGAGTTGGCGGCCTTGGGCGCAGAGGTGGCGTTGATGGGGCGAAAGATCGAGAAACTGAATCGGGTCAGACTCGAAGTGGAGCAGGCGGGCGGCAAGGCCCGGTGCTATCCCTGCGATATCCGGGAGGAGGAGGCGGTCAAGCGAGCCGTTTCAAACGTCCTCGCGGAATTCGGCCGGATCGACTTCCTGGTGAACAACGCCGGAGGCCAGTTCGCGGCGCCGCTGGAAAGCATCTCGGCCAAGGGCTGGGAGACCGTGGTGCGCACCAATCTGACCGGCGGATTCCTCATGGCGCGCGAGTGCTACGCGCAATGGATGAAGCGCGCGGGGGAAGGCGCCATCGTCAATATCATCGCCGACATGTGGCACGGCATGCCCGGGATGGGACATTCGGGCGCGGCGCGCGCCGGGATGCTCAACTTCACCGAGACCGCAGCGTTCGAATGGGCGCCGGTACGAGTAAACGCGGTGGCGCCCGGCTGGATCGCCTCGAGCGGGCTCGACCACTACCCGCCCGAAATGGCCGGACACATCCGGTCGCTCCCGAAGCACGTCCCGCTCGGTCGGCTCGGAACCGAGTCCGAAGTATCGGCCGCGATCGTGTTCCTGCTTTCCCCCGCCGCCGCATTCATCTCGGGATCGTGCCTGAGGGTCGACGGAGCCGTCCCGAACGCGCGGCGTCATCGCGATCCGCAGGCCGGAAAGCAGTCGGAGCCCTTCAACGGCTTCCGCCTGGCGCGCATGCCCAGGGTCCTCGAGTAATGCCGGCGATCGAATCGAAGCTCGACACCGGATCGGAAGCGTTCCGGCGCAATCGCGAACGAATGCTGGGATTGATTTCGCAGCTGCGCCGGCTGGAGCACAGGACGAGAAGCGAGTCCGAGAAGGCGAAGCCCCTGTTCGACAAGCGCGGGCAGCTGCTGCCGCGCGAGCGCATCGCGCGGCTGCTCGACCCGGGATCGCCTTGGCTCGAGCTTTGCTCGGTGGCCGGTTACTGCCTCGACAATCCGGATCCGGAGAAGTCGATCCCCGGCGGCGGCATGATCGCCGGCATCGGCTACGCGGGCGGCGTGCGCGCGATGGTGGTCGCGAGCGACTCGGGGATCGATGCGGGCGCGATCCAGCACATGGGGCGCGAGAAGCTCCTGCGCATGCAGGGACTCGCGCTCGAGAACCGGCTGCCATTCGTGCACCTGGTGGAATCGGCGGGCGCGAACCTGCTCAAGTACCGGGTGGAAGGGTTCATCCACGGCGGCGCGATCTTCTACAACCTCGCCAGGCTCTCGGCCGCCGGCATCCCGGTCATCACCGTGGTGCACGGCTCGTCCACCGCCGGCGGCGCGTACATGCCGGGGCTCTCGGACTACGTGATCATGGTGCGCGGCCGCGCCAGGGCCTTCCTCGCCGGGCCGCCGCTGCTCAAGGCCGCGACCGGCGAGATCGCCACCGACGAGGAGCTCGGCGGCGCCGTGATGCATACGCACGTCTCCGGGCTGGGCGAGTATCTGGCGGAGGACGACTCGGACGGGGTTCGCCTCGCGAGAGAAGTGCTTTGCCGGCTGGGGTGGGGATCAAAGCCCCTGCCTGACGGAAAACCTCCGCGCTACCCCGCAGATGAACTCCTGGGGGTGATGCCGGAGGACTACCGCAAGCCCGTCGATATGCGCGAGGCGATCGCACGCTTCGCCGATGACTCGGACTTCCTGGACTTCAAGGCCGATTACGGGCCGGCTACGGTGTGCGGGCACGCCGCGATCCACGGCATTCGTCTCGGAATCGTCACCAACAACGGCCCGCTCGACCCGGCGGGCTCGAACAAGGCGACGCACTTCATCCAGTCCTGCTGCCAGGCGGGCCTGCCGATCCTCTACCTGCAGAACACGACCGGCTACATCGTGGGCAAGGCCTCCGAGGAAGCCGGCATGATCAAGCACGGATCGAAGATGATCCAGGCCGTGTCGAACGCGAACGTCCCGCAGATCACGCTCATGTGCGGGGCTTCCTTCGGCGCAGGCAACTACGGCATGTGCGGGCGCGCCTACAACCCGAGATTCCTCTTCTCCTGGCCGAACGCGCAGACCGCGGTCATGGGCGCCGAGCAGGCCGCGCTCACCATGGCGCTCGTGATGGAGGCCGGGGCAAGGCGAAAAGGGTTGCCGGTGGAAGAAGAAAAGATCTCCGAGCTGAAAAAGCGAATCATCGACAACTTCGAAAGGCAGCAGAATGCGTTCGTGACGAGCGCGCTCATGCTCGACGACGGCATCATCGACCCGCGCGATACGAGGAATGTCCTGGGCTTTGCGCTTTCGGTCGTTACGGAGCGCCGCGATTTGAGGCCCGTACAGTTCGGCGTGGCGAGGCCCTGACGATGGAGCGGCACGAGTGCGACCTGCTGGTCGCCGGCAGCGGCGCCGGCGGGTTCGCGGCAGCGATCACCGCCGCGCACGCCGGCCTCGACGTGCTGATGGTCGAAAAAGAGCCGCTGTTCGGCGGCACCACCGCATACTCCGCCGGCGTGGTCTGGGTTCCGATGAACGCGGCCTCGGTCGCCGCCGGCTTGAAGGACTCGCCCGCCGAGGCGCTGCGCTATCTGCAGTCCGAGGTCGGCACCCGGCTGGATGTGCCCAGGGCGGAGGCATTCATCGCCAACGCGGCGCCGATGCTCGCGTTTTTCGAGCGCGAGACGCACGTCAGGTACCTGCTGATGGACACCTGGGCCGACTACCACCCGGGGCTGCCCGGCGCCTCGCTGGGCGGGCGCTCGCTTCTTCCGGTGCCCTACGACGGCCGCGAGCTCGGCGAATGGTTCGCGAAGCTGCGCGCGCCGATCGAGACAATGATGCTCTTCGGCGGCATGAGCGTGAGCCGCGACGACATCCCGCACCTTTTCAACTTCACGCGCTCGGCAGAATCGGCCTGGCACGTGGCGAGGATCCTCGCGCGCTACGCGCGGGACCGCCTCTCGTACCCGCGCGGCACGCGGATCGCGAACGGCAACGCGCTCATCGCGCGCATGGCGAAGACCGCGCTCGAGATGAACGTGAAGCTGTGGCTCGAGTCGCCGCTCGAGCGTCTCGTGAAGACGGGCGAGCGCGTCGCCAGCGCCGTCGTGAGGCGCGCGGGGCGCGAAATCGAGGTCGCGGCGCGCCGCGGCGTGGTGCTCGCCTGCGGCGGGTTTCCGAGGAACGAGACGCTGCGCGCGCGCTACTACCGCCACGTCGCGGCGGGCAAGAACCACGTGCCGCTCGCGCCGCCCGGCAACACCGGTGACGGCGTGCGCGCGGCGCAGGAAGCGGGCGGCATGTTCTTCGCCGAGCAGGACCAGCCCGCGGCATGGACGCCGGTGTCGCTCGTGCCGCAGCCCGATGGCTCCGCGGTCCCGTTCCCGCACTTCATCGACCGCTGCAAGCCGGGCTACATCGCGGTGGACCGCCGCGGCCGGCGCTTCGCAAACGAGGCGGACTCGTACCACGACTTCATTCCGCGCCTTTTCGAAGCCTGCGAGGGCGACGCGCAAATCGAAGCCTTCCTGATTTGCGATCACCGCGCGATCCGCCGCTACGGCATGGGCGTGGTGCCGCCTGCGCCGATGCCGCTCGGTCCGCACCTTGCGAACGGCTACCTCGTCTCGGGCGAAACGCCGCGCGCGCTTGCAGCCAGGCTCGGCATCGACGCCGACGGGCTCGAGAAGACGCTCGCGCGCTACAACGAATTCGCCGCGAGGGGCGAGGACCCCGACTTCGGCAAGGGCACGAACGCCTACCACCGCTTCGGCGGCGACCCGCTGCACCGCCCGAACCCGAACCTCGCGCCGATCGTGGACGGCCCGTTCTACAGCGTGAGGCTGGTGCCGGGTGACCTCGGCACGTTCCTGGGACTCGCGACCAGCCCGGACGCGCAGGTGCTCGACGTGAACGAGCGCCCGATCCCGGGCCTGTACGCCGTCGGCAACGACCAGGCGAGCGTGATGGGCGGAAGATATCCCGGCGCGGGGATCACCCTCGGGCCCGCGATGACCTTCGGCTGGATCGCGGCGCGGCACGCGGCCGGCTCTGCTTGTTGAAGTGAGGCCAAATAAATGGAACTGACACACGAGCACGAAGAGCTGAAGCGCAACCTCAAGCGCTTCATCGACAACGAGATCAACCCGCACGTAGACGAGTGGGAGGCGGCGGAGATCTTTCCTGCGCACGAGCTCTTCCGGAAGATGGGCGCGCTCGGCTTTCTTGGCCTCACGAAGCCGGTCGAGTACGGCGGGAGCGGCCTGGATTATTCCTACTCGCAGGTGATGGCCGAGACGCTCGGGTTCATCCGCTGCGGCGGCGTGCCCATGGCGATCGGCGTGCAGACCGACATGGCGACGCCGGCGCTCGCGCGCTTCGGCTCGGACGAGCTGCGCAAGGAGTTCCTCGCGCCCTCGATCTCCGGCGAGTTCGTCGCGTGCCTCGGCGTCTCCGAGCCCGGCGCCGGCTCGGACGTGGCTTCCATCAAGACCACGGCGAGAAAGGACGGCGGCGACTACGTGATCAACGGCGGCAAGCTCTGGACCACCAACGGCACGCAGGCCGACTGGATGTGCCTGCTCGCCAACACCTCGGAAGGCGCGGCGCACAAGAACAAGACGCTGATTTGCCTCCCGATGAAGACCAAGGGTGTTTCCGTCGCGAAAAAGCTCAGGAAGATCGGCATGTGGTCCTCGGACACGGCGCAGATCTTTTTCGACGACGTGCGCGTGCCGCAGCGCTACCGCATCGGCGAGGAAGGCATGGGCTTCACCTACCAGATGCTCCAGTTCCAGGAGGAGCGCCTGTGGGCCGCCTCCTCCAAGTTGAACGGCCTGCAGCGCTGCATCGACGAGACGATCGCCTACACGCGCGAGCGCGGGCTCTTCGGTTCGACGGTGCTCGAGCAGCAGTGGGTGCACTACAAGCTCGCCGAGTGCCAGACCGAGCTGGAAGCGCTTCGCGCGCTGACCTATCGCGCGGTAGAGCGCTACCTGAAGGGCGAGGACGTGACCATGCTCGCCTCGATGGCCAAGCTCAAGGCGGGGCGTCTCGGTCGCGAAATCGCCGACACCTGCCTTCAGTTCTGGGGCGGCATGGGCTACACCTGGGACAACCCGGTGTCGCGCATGTATCGCGACGGGCGGCTCACCTCGATCGGCGGCGGCGCCGACGAGGTGATGCTCGGCATCATCTGCAAGCACATGCACATCCTGCCGGCGCGCAAGTGAACAGGCTCGGCCCGCTGCTCGTTGCCAACCGCGGCGAGATCGCGCTCCGCGTCATGCGCACCGCGCGGCGCCTGGGCCTTCGCACCGTCGCCGTCTACTCCGACGCCGACCGCGATGCGCCGCATGCACGCGCGGCGGATTCGGCCCTGAGGATCGGAGGTTCACTTCCTTCGGAGTCGTACCTCAACATCGGTTCCATCCTCGAAGCGGCAAGGCACGCCGGCGCTCGATCCGTCCACCCCGGCTACGGCTTTCTCGCCGAGAGCGCGGAGTTCGCGCAAGCCGTGATCGATGCAGGTCTCGTGTGGGTCGGCCCGCCGCCGGCCGCGATCCGCGCCATGGGGGACAAGGCCGAAGCCAAGCGCCGCATGGCCGCCGCAGGCGTGCCCGTGCTCCCCACGTATGAGCGCGACCCCGAATTCCCGGTGATGGTGAAAGCGGTCGCGGGCGGAGGCGGGCGCGGCATGCGGCTGGCGCGGACGAAGGAGGATCTGAAGGCTGCGATCGAGCAGGCGCAGTCCGAGGCGGGTCACGCCTTCGGGGATTCGAGAATACTCCTGGAAAAGGCGCTGCCCGAGGCGCGCCACGTGGAAGTGCAGGTCTTTGCCGACTCGCACGGCAACTGCGTGCACCTGGGCGAGCGCGACTGCTCGGTGCAGCGCCGCCACCAGAAGCTGATCGAGGAGTCGCCCTCGCCCGCGGTGGACGCGCGCCTGCGCGAGCGGCTCGGCGCGGCGGCGGTGGCGGCGGCGCGCGCGGCCGGCTACGTGGGCGCCGGAACGGTCGAGTTCCTGCTCGCGCCGGACAGCGCGTTCTGGTTCATGGAGATGAATACGCGGCTGCAGGTCGAGCACCCGGTGACCGAGATGGTTACCGGGCTGGATCTCGTGGAATGGCAGCTTCGCGTGGCCGCGGGCGAGACGCTCCCGCTCGCGCAGGACGCGGTTCGCTTTCGCGGGCATGCGATCGAAGCGCGCCTGTGCGCCGAGGATCCGGCGAACGATCATTTGCCGCAGTCGGGGAGAATCGTGCTCTGGAGGCCGTCGCCGCTGGCGAGGATCGAGAGCGCGCTCGAGTCCGGCGGCGAGATCCTCCCCTACTACGACTCCATGATCGCGAAGGTCATCGCGCACGGCGCGACGCGCGAGGAGGCGCGGCTCAAGCTCGCCGCCGCGCTCGACGCCACCGTGGCGCTCGGCCTTTCGACCAACAAGGAGTTTCTCGCCGCGGTGCTGCGCGACGAAGGCTTTTCGCAGGGCAGGGCGACCACGGCATTTCTGGCGAACTGGAAGTTCGTCGAAGAGCCGGTCGATTCGTCACTTCAGAGCATCGGCGCCGCCCTGTTCGCCCGCGCCGGCGGCTTCGGCGAATGGACCGGGTGGAGCAACAACCCCGAGCACGGCCTGCGCGTGCGCTTCGGCGAGAGGGACCTCGCTTTCCGTTACAGGGATCTGCCTTCGGGTTCCCGGGACGTCGAATTCGCCGTCGACGGCAATACGGTTCATTTCGCGCGCGACGGCCGGAGCTTCGCCTTCGAGAACAAGCTGCACGCGCCGCCCGAGACGCGCGCCGCGCACGCGGGCGACGGGCGGCTCGCCTCGCCCATGAGCGCCCGCGTGGTCGCGGTGCACGCGCGCGCCGGCGAGCGCGTCGAGGCGGGCCATCCGCTTGTGGTGCTCGAGGCGATGAAGATGGAACACGGCCTTTCGGTGTCAGTTCCGGTTACCGTCAAGTCGGTGCACGTCCGTGCCGGCAACCAGGTGTCCCCGGGACATCTCCTCGTGGAGTACGAGCCGGCGGCGGCCGCCGGCGCGCTCAGAGGTTGACGCCGATGATCGCGTCCAGGCGCCCCTGCGTGCGCATGCACGTGCCGGCGAGCGCGGAAGCAAAGGCGCGCGGTTCGCGCCGCGCCTCGTCGGGCAGCAGGTACGCGGCCTCCACGATACGGCGGGCGATCTCCCGGGCGTCCGATTCGGCCAGCCCGTACATGTCGGGCATCATGGCGTGGGCGCGCTCGCGCGCGACGCCGTGCTTTGCGAGCGCGGAGGCGACGAGCGCCAAGTCGGCGTACACCACGCACTCCTCGGCGGATTTCGCGCGCGGGTCGGCGTGGGCCGCGGACGCCGCGAATGCCAGCATCAGGATCACCTTCTTCATGACAGCGCTCCTTTCCGGGATCGGCTTCGACCCCATGGCGGAAGCATCGGCAGGTGCGGGGGAAATCTTTAGGACGGCCCCATGAAAGCGCATCCTGCGCTGACAGAGGAGCACGAGCAGTTCCGCGAAACGATGCGCCGGTTCGTGGCCCGCGAGATCGCGCCGCACGCCGCCCAGTGGGACGAGGCGGGCGAGTTCCCGCGCGACATGTACCGCAAGGCCGCGCGGGCAGGGCTCCTCGCGCCCGGCTTCCCCGAGGAATACGGCGGCGTTCCGTCGGACCTCCTGATGCACGTCGTGCTCTCGGAGGAGATCGCGCTCGCGGGCTCCGGGGGCGTGCACGCGAGCCTGTTCTCGCACCAGATCGGCTGCCCGCCGATCGCGCGCGCCGCAAGCGAGGCGCTCAAGCGCCGCGTGCTGCCCGGCGTGCTTGCGGGCGAGAAGATCAGCGCCCTCGCCATCACCGAGCCGGGGGGCGGTTCGGATGTTGCGCACCTGAAGACCTCCGCAACCCGGGAAGGCGCCGAATACGTCGTGAACGGCGAGAAGACCTTCATCACCTCGGGCATGCGCGCCGACTACTACACCGTAGCTGTGCGCACGGGCGGGCCGGGCGCCGCGGGCGTGTCGCTCCTTCTCGTCGAGCGCGAGCGCGCCGGGTTCACGCGCGCCCCGCTCAGGAAGATGGGCTGGTGGTGCTCGGACACTGCGAGCCTGCGCTTCGACAACGTGCGCGTGCCGGCCGCGAATCTCATCGGCGAGGAGAACTCGGGGTTCCGCACGATCATGCTCAATTTCAACGCCGAGCGCCTCGGGATGGCCGCTGCGGCGGTCGGCTTCGCGCAGTGCTGCCTCGAGGACGCGCTCGCCTGGGCGCGCGAGCGCGTCACCTTCGGCGCGCCGCTGCTCACGCGCCAGGCGATCCGCCACAAGCTCGTGGACATGCAGACGCGCATTCACGCCGCGCGGGCGATGGTTTACGACACCGCGTGGAAGCTCACGGAAGCGCCGCGCGATCCGCGCCACATCGCCCAGCTCTGCATGGCGAAGAACTTCGCCACGCGGGCGATGCAGTTCTGCGCCGACGAGGCGGTGCAGACGCTCGGCGGCGCGGGTTTCATCCGCGGCTCGCGCGCCGAGCGCATTTACCGCGAGGCGAAGGTCATGCAGATCGGGGGCGGGGCCGAGGAGATCATGAAAGACCTTGCCGCAAAACAACTGGGATGGTGACGATGGATGCACGCCGCAGGAAACTCGACCGCCTGATCCGTTCGATCTTCGAGGAGAAGGTCCCGTTCAACCGCGTGCTCGGCTTGCGAATCGTTTCGACCGATCCGAAGGCTCCGCGCGCGCGATTCGAGATGCGCGAGGACCTGATCGGCAACCCCGCGCGCGGCATTCTGCATGGCGGCGTGATCTCCGCCGTGCTCGACGTGGTCGCCGGATTCACGATCCATCTCTCGATCGTCGAGCAGCTGGACGAGAAGGAGGAGATCCACTTCCCGAACATCGGCACCATCGATCTGCGGGTGGACTACCTTCGCCCGGGGCGCGGCAAGTGGTTCGACGCCACCGCGCGCGTCGTGCGCATGGGCAAGCGCATCGCCGTCACGCACATGGAGCTCGTGAACGACGAGGGCGAGCTGATCGCCACCGGCGGCGCCGCGTACGTCGTGGGCTAGCCCGGATTTTTCATGAGGTGAGGTCGGCGGATTCCGGATTCATGCGTTGAGTCAATTGCGTAGGTTGATTTCAACGCGGAGTCCGCCGATGCCAGATTGTACTGCGAAGCAAATCGAGTTTGAGCCATTCAAGCGCCGCCGTGTTGAGGCGAATTTCGGCGGCGGCGATGTCTCGAGCGATGGGGGCCTGTTACTGCTCAGGAAGCTCGAGCGGCGCCTGGGATTGATCGACGCGGTCGCGGGGGCACTTGCCGATCCGCGCGATCCCGAGAGGATCGAGCACACGCTCGCGGATATGCTGCGCCAGCGCGTGTTCGGTTTGGTGCAGGGCTATGAGGACCTGAACGATCACGCGGCACTGAGAAACGATGTGCTGATGCAGACCGCGTGCGATCGCGACACGGCGCTCGCCTCGGCGCCGACGCTCTGTCGCCTTGAGAACCGGGCGAGCCGGACCGCCGCCTGGGCGATGCACGGGGTGATCATCGAGAAGTTCATCGCCTCGTTCAAGCGCCCGCCCGAGGAGCTGGTGCTCGATTTCGACGCGACCGACGATCCGTTGTACGGAAGACAGGAAGGTCGTTTCTTCCACGGCTACTACGACAACTACTGCTACCTGCCGTTGTATGGGTTCTGCGGCGAGCAGCTGCTCGTTTCGTATCTTCGACCCTCCAGGATCGACCAATCCAAGCACGCCGGGGCGGTGCTCAAGCTCCTGGTGAAGCGTCTTCGCAGCGCATGGCCGAATGTGCGGATCGTGCTGCGCGGGGACTCGGGCTTCTGCCGGCGCCGGATCCTCGCCTGGTGCGAGCGCAACGGCGTCGGCTACGTCGTGGGACTTGCCAAGAACAAGCGCCTGAACCGCATGACCGAAGCGCAGCGCGCGCGCCTGGCGCGGCAGTTTGCCCAGAGCCAGGTCAAACAGCGCGAGTTTGCCGAGCTCTCCTACGGCGCGAGGACCTGGAAGCGCGAGCGGCGCGTGATCGCGCGCCTTGAGCACATGGACAAGGGCGACAACCCCCGCTACATCGTCACCAACCTCCAAGGCGAGGCGGCCGCGCTCTACGAGCGCGTGTACTGCGCCCGCGGCGAGATGGAGAACCGCATCAAGGAGGCGCAGCTGGGCCTGTTTGCCGATCGCACCAGCTGCCAGTACTTCGCCGCCAACCAGTTCCGGCTGCTGCTCTCCAGCCTCGCCTATATCCTCACCGAGCGCCTGCGCGCACTCGCCTTGGCAGGCACGGAGTTCGCGCGGCTCCAGGCCCAGACCCTACGCGTAAAGCTCCTGAAGATCGGCGCCGTGATCCTCCGCAACACCCGACGCGTGCGCGTCATGCTGAGCTCAGCCTTCCCGCACCGTGCGATCTTCCTCGCCGCCGCTCGCGCGCTCGACTCACCATAACCCCGCCCGAGTGCTGTCCCCGGCACGCTGACAAACAACGGGGGTAAGGGGGCGCTTTGCCCAAAATCCGAAAAACACCCCTCGAATCGATGCGCCTTGCCAGCGAACTCACAAAATCCGCACGCCCGACGCCCGCTCAACCCGAAATCAGACTACTCGTGAAATATCCGGGCTAGCGTTTTCCTCTCAGAAGACCGTCGAGCCCCGCAAAGGGCTTGTGCGTCGCCGGCGCCGCCGCGCTTCCTTCTCTACCCCCGCCCGCCCGCGCGTCCTCGAACCGCGCGTGCTCGTTCTCGTGGCAGTAGACGCAAAGCAGCTCCCAGTTCGAGCC
The DNA here is from genome assembly GCA_037443705.1 of Betaproteobacteria bacterium. GTDB lineage: Bacteria > Pseudomonadota > Gammaproteobacteria > Burkholderiales > SG8-39 > 2-02-FULL-66-14. Next base: position 12,170 of record JBBINV010000054.1, read on the forward strand.
GTCGGGCGGGTTGTGATGGTGGTCGCCGTCCTTGTGGTGGACCGTAAGCTCGCGAAGCCGCCGGCCCTCGAACTCGCGCCCGCAGCGCGCGCACACGTGCGGCAGGATCTTCAGTGCCTGGTCGCGGTACGGCTTTTCCTTCATCGCTCTTCGATCACTTCGACCAGGATTTCAGCCGCGCGATCGCAATCTTCCGGAGAAACGTCGAGATGCGCCACCAGGCGCAGCGTGCGCGGGCCGAAGGCGAAGATGAGCACGCCGCGTTCCTTCGTCCGGTTCACCACGGCCGGCGCGTCGGGAGCTTCGGGGGCCAGCGAAAACACGAGGATATTGGTCTGCACGCTGGCCGAATCCAGCCTGATCCGGGAACACTTCGACAGGCGTTCCGCCATCCGGCGCGCCTTGGCGTGATCCTCGGCCAGCCGCGCCAGGTTGTGATCGAGCGCGTAGAGCCCCGCCGCGGCGAGAATTCCGCTCTGGCGCATCGCGCCGCCCATCATGCGCCGGTGCCGGATCGCTCGCTCGACGACGGATCTTGCGCCCGCGAGGAGCGAGCCGCCCGGCGCGCCGAGACCCTTGGAAAGCGATACTGCGACCAGATCGAACGGTGCCGCGAGCGCGGCGAGCGGCCGCCCGCTCGCGACCGATGCGTTCCAGAGCCGCGCCCCGTCGAGATAGGTGGCGATGCCATGCTCGCGCGCTGCGGCGCAGACGCGCTCGGCCTCTTCCTGCGGGAACACCACGCCCCCGGAGCGGTTGTGCGTGTTCTCGATCTCCACGAGCGTGGTTGGAGGATAAATGACGTGGCCCGCGGGCTTGCGTGCGGCGAGGAACTCCTCCGCGGTGAACGTGCCGCGCGCGCCGACCTCGGTGAACTGCACCCCCGCGTTCGCCGCGGAGCCCCCGCCCTCGTGCCAAACCGCGTGACTTTCGCGGCTCACGATCACGTCGTCGCCGGGGCGCGTGAGCGTGCGAAGCGCCACCTGGTTCGCCATCGTGCCCGACGGCAGGAAGATCGCCGCCTCTTTCCCGAGCATCGCGGCGATCCGCTCCTGCAGCCGGTTGACGGTAGGATCCTCGCCGTACTGGTCGTCCCCCACCGGCGCCGCCGCGATCGCAGCGCGCATCGCGCCGGTAGGCCGTGTAACGGTGTCGGACCGCAGGTCGATCGGTTTCAAAGCCGTGAAAGAAAAACGGGGTCAGAGCAAGCCTGCTCCGGCCCCGTTCGCTTCGATCCCGGGTTTCAGTCGGTGATGTAGTCGGTCTGGGTAACCCAGCGGCCGTTCACGATCTGGCAGAGCTTCGCTCGGTTGGAGCCCAGGTGCTTCCGGGGCCCGAAGCTCTGCGCGTCGCCGCCGAACATGTCGCGCGGCACGGTGAGCCCCTCGAGCGCCTTGTTGAGCGTTTCGGGCGTCAGGTTCGGCCCGGCCTTCTCGGCGGCCGAGACGAACAGGCTCAGCAGCTGGTAGCCGTACACCGAGAGCACGGTCGGATCTTCCTTGTATTTGCTCTTGTAGCGCTGGAACCAGTCGCGCACGTTCTTCGAAGGGTCGTCGGCGTAGACGTAATTGATCGTGCAGCCCGAATAGAAGCCGTTCACCGCCGGGCCGCCGAGCTTGTGGATGATGTCGAAGTAGGACGCGGTGGTGCCGATGAATTCGGGGTTGAAGCCGAGCTTGCGCGCGGTAGCGATGGTGCCGATCGTCTCGCGAATGATGGTGCCCATCACCACGACGTCGCATTCGGCCTGCTTCATGCGCTGCACCTGCGAGGAGAAGTCGGTTGCGCCGCGCTTGTAGGTCGTCACCTCGACATACTTCATGCCGAGCTCCTTCAGCGCCGCCTCGCCGCCGTCCTTCACCTCGGCGCCGAAATCGTCGTCCTGGTAGATGGTGCATGCGCGCTTCAGGCCCTTTTCCTTCACCAGCCGCTTGAGTCCCGCGCGCATCTGGTCGAAGTAGGGCGGCGAGAACGAGAACTTGAGCGGTGCGAGCGGATCGAACATCTGGCGCGCGCCGGTGAGCGGGAAAAGATGAGCCACCTTCTTCTCCAGATACAGCGGCATTGCCGCCATCGCAGTGGGCGTGCCGATCGAACCCACCGCCGCGAAGATCTTGTCGCGCTGGATCATCTTCTGCGCCGCGAGCACTGCCTTCTTGGGGTCGTAGCCGTGGTCCTCGACAACCAGCCTGAGCTTGCGCCCGTTAATGCCGCCCGCCTCGTTCGCCTCGTCCACCCGCATGCGCATCCCGTTCACCGCTGGCTTGGAGAGCGCGACGATCGGCCCCGAGAGGTCCTGCGCCGTGCCGATCACGATCTCGGTCTTGGATACGCCCTGCACCTGCGCGTGCGCTGCGAACGCCGCGCCCAGCGCGGCCGCGACAGAAACGAGAGTCTTCATGGATTAGCCCCTCCTCCGAAGATTGGCACGCCAAGTTTACTACGCGGCTTCCTTCATATACATGGATTCGATCAGGTCCTTGTACTTCTCGCTCACGAGCTTCCTCTTGAGCTTCATGGTCGGAGTGAGCTCCTCGTCCTCGGCGGTGAGCTTCTGCTCGATCAGCCGGAACTTCTTCACCTGCTCCACGCGGGCGAACATCCGGTTCACCCGGTCGATCTCCCCCTGGATCAGTGCCTGGATCTCGGGCCGCCGGCACAGGCTCGCATAGTTGGAGAACGGCACCGCATGGTCCTGAGCGTACTTCTCCACGTTGTCGTGGTCGATCATGATGAGGGCGGTGAGGTACGGGCGCTTGTCGCCGATCACCACCGCGTCGGTGATGTAGGGCGAGAACTTGAGCTGGTTCTCGAACTCCGAAGGGGTGATGTTCTTCCCGCCCGCGGTGATGATGATGTCCTTCATGCGGTCGGTGATGTAGAAGTAGCCCTCTTCGTCAACCCGCCCCACGTCGCCGGTGTGCAGCCAGCCGTCGCGGATCGTCTCCGCGGTCTTCTCCGGCTGGTTGAGGTAGCCCATGAAGACCGTGGGCCCGCGGATGAGGAGCTCGCCCTCGGGCGAGAGCTTCACTTCCGAACCCGGCATCGCGGGCCCGATGGAGCCTGCCTTGGCGCGCCCCACCGGGTTCGCGGTCCCCGTGCCGGTGGACTCGGTCTGCGCCCACACCTCGATCATCTCGAGACCGAGCGCCCAGTACCAGCGGATGAGGTCCGGCGAGATCGGCGCGGCGCCCGTGGCGAGAATGCGCGCACGGTGCATGCCGATCGCGCGCCGCACGTTGCCGAGCACGAGCACCCGCGCTAGCCAGAACGCCGCCGCGAGCCCCGCAGGAACGGGCTTTCGCTCCTCGCGCAGCTTCGCGACGCGCATCCCCACGCCGATCGCGATGCGGTAGGCGAGCTGCTGAAGCCGGCTCGAATCCCGGATCCGGAGCAGCACCCCGGAGTAGAACTTCTCCCAGATGCGCGGCACCGCGAGCATCACCGTCGGCGAGATCTCGCGCACGTTCTCGGGCACGGTTTCGGGGTTTTCGACGAAATTCATCACGGTGCGCGTATGGAGCGACAGGTACTCGCCGCCGATGCGCTCGGCGATGTGGCACAGCGGCAGGAAGCACATGCGCTCGTCGCCGTCGACCTGCGTGAACACCGGCGTGATGCTCGCCAGCGTAGCGAGGATGTTGGCGTGCGAGATCATCGCGCCCTTGGGCTTCCCGGTCGTGCCCGAGGTGTAGACGAGGATCGCGAGGTCGCCCGGCCGGCGCGTGCCGAGCCGCCGCTCCCACTCGTCCGGGTGCGTCGCGTGATGCTGCGCGCCGAGCGCGCGAAGCGCCTCGAGGCTCATCACCTGGGGGTCCGCCAGGTCGTGCAGCCCCTCCATGTCGAAGACGATGATCTTGCGAAGCCGGGGCAGGCGCTCGCGCACCTCGAGCACCTTGTCGAGCTGCTCCTCGTCCTCCACGAACGCGTAGACCGAGCCCGAGTCGGCGAGCAGGTACTCGACCTGCGCCGGCGCATCGGTCGGATAGATCCCGTTCACCACGCCCCCGGCGCCGAGCGCGCCGAGGTCGGCGAACACCCACTCGCGGTTGGTGTTCGAGAGTATGGACACCACCTCGCCCGGTTCGTAGCCGAGCGCGGCGAGCCCGAGCCCCACCTCACGCGCGGTTTCTCCGAGCTTGCCCCAGGTGAGGCCCTTCCACAGGCCCAGGTCCTTCTGCCGCAGCGCGATCCGCTCGGGGTGCGTTCGCACCCCGTTCCAGAACATCTTCGGCACCGTATCTATCGCCACTGCTTCTTTTTCTTCCATCTGCGCTGTCCCCTCACGCCCGCCGCCTTCATGCCCAGATAGAACTCCTGCACGTCTTCCTTCTGCCTGAGGCGTTCGCAGCTGTCCTCCATGACTATCCGCCCGACCTCGAGCACGTAGCCGTAGTCGCCGATCTCGAGCGCCATGTGCGCGTTCTGCTCGACCAGCAGGATCGTGGTTCCCTGCTCGCGGTTGATCCTCACGATGATGCGGAAGATCTCCTGGGTGAGCAAGGGGGAAAGGCCCAGGCTCGGCTCGTCCATCAGCATGAGCTTCGGTCTCGAAAGCAGCGCCCGGCTGATCGCGAGCATCTGCTGCTGCCCGCCCGAGAGCTGCCCCGCCTCCTGGCGCGCGCGCTCCCTGAGGATCGGAAAGTAGCCGTAGACCTTCTCCAGGTCCTCGGCGACTCCCTCGGGGTCGCGCCGCGTGAAGGCCCCCATGCGCAGGTTCTCCTCCACCGTGAGGAGCGGAAACATCTCGCGCCCTTCGGGCACGTGGCCGATGCCGCGCCGCACGATCCGGTCGGGCGAAAGGCGCTGAATCTCCTCGCCCTCGAACCGCACCTGCCCCTTCTGCGGATCGATGATCCCGGAGATCGTCTTGAGGATCGTGCTCTTGCCCGCCCCGTTCGCGCCCAGGACCGTGACGATTTTTCCGCGAGGCACCGAGAGACTCACCCCGCGCAGCGCCTGAACGGGACCGTAGCTCGATTCCACGTTCGTGAGCTCGAGGATCGCCTCGTTCACGCGGCCTCCTCGGAAAAAACCGGGACAGACCCGGATTTTCCGGAAAACCGGGTCTGTCCCGGTTTTTTCACGCGGGGCCTCCGAGGTAGGCCTCGATCACCGCCGGGTGGCGCTGCACCTCGGCGGCGGTGCCCTGCGCGATCGCCGCGCCCATGTTGAGCGCGAGCACGCGGTCCGAGACGCGCGACACGAGGTTCATGTCGTGCTCGACCATCAGCACGGTGATGCCGAGCTCCTTCTTGATGTCCTCGATCCAGAACGCCATGTCGTCGGTCTCCTCGGGGTTGAGGCCCGAGGAAGGCTCGTCGAGCAGCAGGAGCTTCGGCTCGGTGGCGAGCGCGCGGCCGAGTTCCACGACCTTGCGCACCCCGTAGGGCAGCCCCGCCACGAGACTTTCGCGATAGTGCGCCAGATCGAGGAAATCGATCACCTTCTCCACCGCCTCGCGGTGCGCGAGCTCGGCCCGCTTCACGCGCGGCAGGAAGAGGAGCTCTTCCCAGAACGCGGTGCCGCTGTGCCGGTGGCGCCCGATCAGGAGGTTTTGCAGGACAGTGGCGTGCTCGAAGAGCTCGATGTTCTGGAACGTGCGCGCGATCCCGAGCGCGGCAACCTCCGAGGGATTGAGCCCCGTCATGTCACGGTCCTCGAACACGATCCGGCCCTCGCTCGGACGGTAAAGGAGCCCGATCAGGTTGAAGATCGTCGTCTTGCCGGCGCCGTTCGGGCCGATGATGGTGAAGACTTCGCCCTTCTCGACCTCGAACGAGACCTTGTCGACCGCGACCACGCCGCCGAAGTGGATCGAGAGGCTCTCGGCGCGGAAGAAGCTCATCGCAGGCGCTCGGACTTCATGTAGGCCTTCTGCCGCCGGAACATGCCGCGGCGGTAGAACGGAAACAGCTCGAACCAGGTGCGTACCTTGAGCCAGCGCCCGTACAGCCCCATCGGCTCGAAGATGATGAACAGCACCAGCATCAGACCGAACACGGTCGCCTGCAGCCCCGAGAGCGCCGCCGTGCCCTCCGGGAGGTAGTCCTTCGCGAGCGAGATCAGTTGCGGCAGCACGATCACGAACGCGGCGCCGAGCACCGCACCGTGCAGAAACCCGATGCCGCCCAGGATCACGATCGTGATCAGCTCGATCGAAACGAGCAGAGTGAACTGCTCCGGCGAGATGAACGCGAGCTTGTGCGCGTAGAGCGCGCCGCCGATCCCGGTGAGCGCGGCCGAGAGCGCGAACGACATGGTCTTGTACTTGGCAAGATTCACGCCCATGCACGAGGCGGAGATCTCGGAGTCGCGGATGGCCACGAACGCGCGCCCGGTGGGCGAGCGCAGGAGGTTGATGCAGCCGAGGCAGCACATCGTCGCGAGCACGAGGCAAAGATAATAGAACGCGGCGTCCGACTCGAGCGCGTACCCGAACATCTCCACCGGCTTCACGTGCTTGCCCGAGTTGCCGCCGGTGAGGCTCTCCCAGCGCGTGATGATCTCCTCGACGATCACGTTGAAGGCGAGCGTCGCGATTGCGAGATAGATGCCCTTGAGTCTCAGCGCCGGGAGTCCCACGATCACCCCCACCGCTGCCGAGAAGGCCGCCGCGCTCGCGATCGAGACGACGAACGGCACGCCCGCGGCCTGCATCAGCGCCTCGGTGTACGCGCCCACCGCGAGAAACGCCGCGTGCCCGAGCGAAATCTGGCCGGTGAAGCCCACCAGCATCATGAGGCCGAAGCCCACGATCGAGTAGATGAGGATGAAGTGCAGCTGGCTCATCACGTACTCGCCCGCCCACCACGGCGCGGCAAGCAGCACGATCCCGAGCAGGCCGTACCAGAACACCTGGCCGCCGTGCTTGAAAAGCCGGATGTCCTGCTCGTAGTCGGTCTTGAAGATGAATCTCATCAGACCTTCTTGCGCGCGGTCTCGCCGAAGATCCCGGAAGGCCACACCAGGAGAACGATCAAAACGACCACGTACGCCGCGACGTCCTTGAACCCCTCGGGCAGGTAAAACCCGGCAAGCGCCTCGACCACGCCGATGATGAGCCCGCCCACGATCGCACCGGGGACGCTGCCGAACCCGCCGACCACCGCCGCGGGAAAAGCCTTGAGGCCGATGAAGCCCATGTTCGAGTGAACGAAGGTCACGGGCGCGAGCAGGATCCCGGCGAACGCCGCCACGCCCGCGGACAGCCCCCAGATCATCATGTTCACGCGCCGCACCGGGATGCCCATGTAGTAGGCGGCGAGCTGGTTCTGGGAAGTCGCCTGCATCGCGACGCCGAGCCTCGCAAAGCGGAAGAACAGGTACAGCGCCGCGCACAGCGCCGCGGTCATGCCGATCACGGCAAGCTGCTGGACCGCGAGCACCACTCCGCCCACGCGCCACACGTCTTCGGCGAAAGGGGTGGGAATCTGGTAGGTCTCGGTTCCCCACCCCGGCACCATGGTGACGATTCCGCGCAGCACGTAGCCCACGCCGATCGTGATCATGACGACGGTGAACGCCGGGTAGCCGAGCACCGGCCGCAGCACCAGGCGTTCGGTGAGCATGCCCACCGCCGCCATCATCGCGACGGTGACCGCGATCGTGAGCCAGTAGGGCAGGCCCATGACGGTGCTCGCCGTGAGCGCGAAGAACGCGCCGAGCATCATCAGGTCTCCTTGCGCGAAGTTGACCGTCTCGGTCGCCTTGTAGATGAGCACGAACCCGAGCGCCACGAGCGCGTACACGCATCCCTGCGCGACGCCGGCGAGCAGCAGCTGCAGCACCTGACTGAGCACGGTCCTCCTCCGGGGCGCGGCGATTCTACCAAGGAGTTGTCGCCCAGCAATTGCTTTTCCCCGGAGCGGACACTAGACTGGCCCGCGATGAAAGCGACCGCACCCGGGCGTCCCGATCCGTTCGCGACGCACGAGGTCACGAACCAGCCCGCGCCGCTCGAGGACTACAACCTGTTCGCGCGCGACTCGGCGCTCGCCGACGCGCTCGCGTTCAACCTCCCGCCGGCGCGGCTGGAAGGCGCGCGTCAGCGCCTTCACGCGCTCGGCGCCGAGCTCGGCACGCGCGAGATGTTCGCGCGTGCGGCCACGGCCAACGCACAGGTGCCGCGCCTTCACACCCACGACCGGCACGGCCGGCGCCGCGACGAGGTCGAGTACCACCCGGCCTATCACGAGCTGATGGCGGTGCTCGCGCGCCATGGCCTTCACACCGGCGCGTGGGCTGACGGCACGCCGGGCGCGCACGTGGAGCGCGCCGCAGGTTACCTGCTGTTTGCCGAGGTCGAGAACGGCACGCAGTGCCCGATCACCATGACCTACGGTTCGGTGCCCGCGATCCGGCGCGACGCCCGGCTCGCCCATAAGCTCGCGCCAGGATGCCAAGCTCCGCCGGGTTGCGTTCAGACCGCAGGGCGGCCTCTTCCAGCTCCCGAATCGCCTCGCTGAACTGCTTTTTCTCGATCAGGACGAATCCCAGGTACCAGCGGCTTAGCTGGTGGTTCGGATCGAGAGCCAGCACCGTCCGCAGTTCCCGATCGGCCTCGTCATAGCGGCGTGCGTGATAAAGCAGCCAGCCGACCAGCGCGGCGTGGTTCAGTGTCAGCGGGTCAAGTTCCCGCGCCCGTCTGGCGAGTATAAGACCGTCATCGGTGCGCATACGGGCGACCAGCAATTCGCCTAGATCCCGCAGAGCGAAGGCATTGTTTGGGTCAAGATCGATCGCGCGACGATACTCCGTCTCCGCTTCAGTCCACCGCCGGTCTTGTTTGAGCGCATGGGCGAGGACGGCATGCGCCTCGGCCAGATCGGGGTCCAGTTCCAGCGCCTTCCGCGCGGCGGTGAACACTCTCGGCAATGCATCGGCGACAGGGGATACCGCAGAGCTGGTGCGACCGAAGCCGGCGTAGGCGAGGGCCAG
>JBBINV010000055.1:0-20265 GCA_037443705.1 Betaproteobacteria bacterium
GCTGCGAAACCTGCCCGATCGACACCGTCATCTGCTCGACGGAAGCCGCCATCGAGGAGGCGGCCTCGGTCTGCTGCGCGCTCGCGGCCGCCATCTGGCCGCTGGTGGACGCGAGCTCGGTGGCGGCGCCCGCGACCTCCTCGGCCGAGCGCCCGATCCGCGAGATCAGCTCCTGCAGCCGCGAGGCGAGCGAATTGAACGCCTCGCACGCGCGCCCGACCTCGTCGGAGTCCCGCGCCTCGACCCGAGCCGCGAGATCGCCGCCGGCGCAGCGCCCGAGCGCGCCTGTGAGCGCGAGCACCGGGCGCGAGATCCGGCGCCCGAGGACGATCGAGCCGGCGAGGCACGACAGGACGCCGAGCGCGAGAAAGCCGCCCGCGAACGCCGAGGCGCGCCGGAAATCGGCGTCCGCCTGCGCCGCGGCGCTCTCCAGCTGCTCGGCACGCCGCGCGACGATCGCGGCAGCAGCCGCAATCGCGACCTCATAGTCCTTGTCCGCGTTCTGCATCGCCATGGCGCCCATGTTGACGTCCACCTCGGACATCTCGAACGCCTTCTTCGCTTGCGCGGCGTAAGCCGCGATCGCGAGCGCGGTCTCGCGATAGCCCGCGGCTTCCCCGGTGCCGGCGGCGGCGCGCGCCTGGAGCGCCTTGACCGCCGCCTCCAGCCGGGCCGCCTGCTGCTTCATGATCGCGGCGACCGTCTTCTCGTCGGCATTGACCCTGAGCAGCGCCAGCGCGCGGTACACGTCGGCGTGCGAGGCGGCCACCGAATGCGCGGCGGCGCGGCTCGCATCGAGCCCGGCAACCTCGACCTCGACGAGCGTTCGGGTCCGCTGCCGCTCCTGGTGCAGCTCGCGCAGCGCGTACAGGCCGAACGCGACCAGCAGCGCCATCGCGAGAAGCGGCGCGGCGAGGATCTTCGTCTGGAGGCTCAGGCTGCCCGGGCGCCCCATGGCATCCCCGCGGCTAGAGCTTGTACACGCCGCCGCAGACGACGACGTCCTCCACGCGCTCGCAGTACATCTGCTTGGGCAGCACCGTCTTCGTGAGCGGATCGGTGAACTTGTAGTCCTGCCAGAACTTGCCCTTGGACTTCGCGAGCTCGACGCGCTCGCGCACGAACGGCTTGCCGTCGGAATCCCTGAAGTCGATCAGGTCCTTGCCGACCTGCTTCGCGTTCTGGCCGTGCGCGTGCACCTTGCCGTTCAGGTCGTAGACCACCAGGTACAAGTCGCGGTCGACGTAGGTCTTCGCGGGCGCGGTGATCTCGGCATAGGCTTTGGCGCGGTCCTTCTTCACCGCCTCGACACCCCTCCTGACCATGGCCTCGGCCTCGGCACGCGTGGCGCGCGAATCCTGCGCGAAAACGGGAAGCGCCGCCGGCGCGAGCGCCGCGGCGAGCAGCACAACGTGCTTTCTGAGCATGACGGTTTCTCCTCTGCGTTGGATGGAAAGCTTTCAGCGCCCGGCGCGCGCGAGCGCGGGCCGCGGGGACTCCTTCCTGACGAAGCGCGAGAGCTGCGGGTGCTTGCTCCATTCGCGATACGGCGGGAGCGAGCCGAGACCGCTGTCGAGCTTTTCGCCGGGGACGGCGTGAGGGTGGTCCGAGGCGCAGGCGGTACCGGCCGCGATCAACGCGAGAGCGGCGGACGCGGCGAGCGATTTTCTGGGCATGGCGGCGTTCCTTTGGTTGAAGTGTCGGGGTACCGGACAGGGATCGGCCGCGCGCCCGAGAACTTTAGGCCTGGCCCGCATCGGCGAGGAGCTCGGCGAGCTCGAGCACCAGCACGAGCTCGCCGTCGCCCGAGAGCGTGGCGCCGGCCACCCCGCGCGGCTTGAAGTCGCCCAGGGGCTTCACCATCACCTCGTCCTGGCCGAGCGTCGCGTCCACTGCGAGCACGAAGCGCGCGTCGCCGCTCTGCGCGAGCACGCCCACCGCGGGCGCGCGCTCGCGCTCGCGCCCGAGAAGCGCGGCAAGGTCGACGAGCGGCAGGATCTCGCCGCGCAGCACGAGCGCCGGCCGGCCTCCGACGCTCCGGACCTTCGCCGGGTCGATCGCGAGGATCTCGTGCACGCTCGAAAGCGGCAGCGCGAGCGGCTGCTCCCCCAGGCGCAGGTTCAGCACCGGCAGGATCGCGAGCGTGAGCGGCAGCGTGATCACGAAGCGGGTGCCGCGCCCCGGGTGCGAGACGATCCCGATGCGGCCCTTCAGACGCCGGATGCTCGTCGCGACCACGTCCATGCCGACCCCGCGCCCGGACACGTCGGTGACCTCGGCCTTGGTCGAGAAACCCGGCAGGAATATCAGGTTGAGGCTCTGGCGCGCGTCCAGCGACCCCGCCTCGTCCGGCCCGATCAGCCCCTTTTCCAGCGCCTTGGCGCGGATAGTCTCGGGGTCCATGCCGCGCCCGTCGTCGGCGATCTCGATCACGATCTGGTCGCCCTCCTGGTGCGCGGAAAGCCGCACCACGGCGCGCGCGGGCTTGCCGGCAGCGGCGCGCTCGGGCGGGCTGTCGACGCCGTGGTCGATCGCGTTCCTCACCAGGTGCACGAGCGGGTCGTTCAGCTCCTCGAGGATCGACTTGTCGATTTCGGTGTCCTCGCCCTCGAGCGCGAGCTCGACGTCCTTGCCGAGGCCCCGCGCGAGGTCGCGCGCGAGGCGGATGTATTTCTGGAACACCCGGCCCACCGGCTGCATGCGCGCCTTCATCACCGCGGTCTGAAGGTCCCCGACCAGCGTGTCGAGCTCGCCGATCGCGGATTCGAGCTGCCGCCGGACCGACTCGGCGTCGCTCGAGTGCGCGAACGCGGCGCGCAGGCAATTGAGGCGGTTCCGCGCCAGCCCGATCTCGCCCGAGAGATTCAGGATCTGGTCGAAGCGCGCCGTGTCCACGCGCAGCGTCGTCTCCTTGCCCGGTGCGGCCGGCGCCGTCTTCGGCGCCGCGGGCGCCGGGACCGGCGCGCCCGCCTTTTCGAGCAGCGCGTCGTAGAACGCCTTCCAGTCGGGTTCCCTGGAAGGCGGGGAGGGGGAAGGCTCCGCCCTTTCGCCCGCCGCGGATTTCAGGCTCTCGATCATCTCCCGGGGGGCGGGCGCGGGCTGCACGCCCGTGCCCATCTCGCCGAACATGCGGCGCACCTCGGCGGTGGCCCCGAGGATCGCGTCCATCAGCCGCGGGTCCAGGCGCAATGCGCCGTTTCGAAGGCGGTCGAACAGGTTCTCCGTCGTATGGCAGAGCTCCACCAGCGCGTGCGCCTCCAGGAACCCCGCCCCGCCCTTGATGGTGTGGAAGCCGCGGAACACCTTGTTGAGGAGCTCCGCGTCGCCCGGCCGCTGCTCGAGCTCGACGAGCTGCACGTCGACGCCCTCGAGCAGCTCGCCGGCCTCGGCGAGGAACTCGGCGAGCAGGTCGGTGTCGGCGAATGCACCCACGGGCCCGCGCCTAGAAGCCGAGGCTCTCGAGCAGCTCGTCGACCTGGCCCTGGCTCGTGACGATGTCGCTTCGGCCTTCGGTCCGGACCGCGGGCCCGGAGAGCCAGCCCTCGCGCAGCCCGCCGCGAAGCTCCTGCGGCGAGGCCTCTACGAGGAGCTTCAGCAGCTGATCCTCGAGCGACTGCGCGACCCGGACGATGCGCTGGATCACCTGTCCGGTGAGGTCGTGGAAGTCCTGCGCCAGCATGATCTCGGTGAGCTCGCGGTCGACGCTCTCGAGGCGCGCGCCGTGGCCCGCGAAGTGGGCACGGGTGTCGGCCGCGAGCGCCTTGAACTCCTCGACCGAGAGCGCGCCCGCATACAGGCGCTCCCAGCGCGCGCCGAGCGCCGCGGCCTCCGCGCCGAGCGCGCCCTGCGCGGCCTTGCAGCGCTCGACCCCGGCGAGCACCCGCTCGGCAGCCTTGCCGGTGAGCGAGGCGATGTAGGCGAGCCGCTCGCGCGTGTCGGGCAGCGCCCGGACCGCCTCTTCCACGCACTTGTCGTAGCCGAGCTCGCGCAGCGCATCGTGCAGCTCTCGCGCGAGCTTGCCGAGGCGCTGGTACACCTCGTGGGTGGAGAGCTCGGTCGATTCCGAAGGACCCGGACTCCCGCTTTCGCGGGAATCGCCGTCCTTCGGTTCCTCGAGCCTTCGCTGCGCCGCGACCTGCTCGAACAGCGCCTCGAGGTCTTCCGTCTCCTGAATCGCGCCCATGTCAGGCCCCCATCTTCTGCAGGATCTTGTTGAGCTTCTCTTCGAGCGTCGCCTTGGTGAAGGGCTTGACGATGTAGCCCGAGGCGCCAGCCTGTGCCGCGGTGATGATGTCCTCCTTCTTCGCCTCGGCGGTCACGAGCAGCACCGGCAGCCGCTGCAGGTCCGCATCGGCGCGGATTCTCCGCAGCAGCTCGAAGCCGTTCATGTTGGGCATGTTGAGGTCGGAGACCACGAAGTCGAACCGCCCGCCCTTCAGCTTCGTGAGCGCCACCTGCCCGTCCTCGGCCTCGTCGGCGTTCTGGTAGCCGATCTCCTTCAGCAGGTTCCTCACGATGCGGCGCATCGTGGAGAAGTCGTCGACGATCAGAAACCTCATTTCGGCGGCACTCATGCGGCGTTCCTCCTTCAGGCCGCGGCCAGCATGCCGCGGATCGTGTCGGCGAGCACGTCGGGGTGGAACTTGGCGACGTAGGCGTCCACGCCGACCTGCTCGCCGAGCTTGCGGTTGGCGGTCGACGAAAGCGACGAGTGCATCACGACCGGGATCCCCTCGAAGCGCTTGTCGCCCTTGATGCAGCGCGTGAGCACGTAGCCGTCCATCTCCGGCATCTCGGCGTCGACCAGGATCAGCCCCACGTTCCTGCGGAGCTCGCCGCCCGCGCCCTTCCCGGCGAGCCCCTGGAGCTTCTCCCAGGCCTCGCGCCCGTTGGAGGCGTGCTGGTGCTGGACGCCGAGTCCGTCCAGCACCTCGACGATCTTCTTCCGCGCGAGCGCGGAATCGTCGGCGAAGAACACGCCCGCGGGCGGCTGTGCCACGCGCTCGATGCGCGGCACCGGCGGCTCGCCCATCACCTCGCCGATGATCTGCTCGACGTCGAGGATCGATACGAGGCGCCCGCCCTCGAGTTCGGTCACCGCAGTGATCCTGCTCGAGACCGCGGCGAGCATCGGCTGCGGCGCGCGTACCTGCTCCCAGTCCACGCGCACGATGCGGTCGACGTCCTTCACCAGGAACGCCTGCACCTGGCCCGAGAACTCGGTGATGATGAGCTTGGAGGCCTCGTTCCCGTCGCCCACGCCGAGGAACCCCGCGAGGTCTATCACCGGCATGATCGCGCCGCGCAGCGAGATCAGCCCCCTGACGCCGTGCGGCATGCGCGGCGCGACCGTGATCGGCAGCGTCTCGCACACCTCGCGCACCTTGAAGACGTTGATGCCATAGACCTCGCGGCCACCGAGCGAGAACAGCAGCAGCTCCATCTTGTTCGAGCCGGCGAGCCTGGTGCGCTCGTCGACCATGTTCATCAGCCGGGTGTCCTTGTCCATGGGGTCCTCTCGCTACTCGGGGGATTCGGAGACGGCCTGCTCGGCCGCCTCGCGGGTGAGCACGACGATGCTGATGCGGCGGTTCGCGGGGTGCAGCGGATCGCTCCGCTCCAGCAGCGCCGAGGAGGCGAGCCCGACCACGCGCACGATCTTGCGCTCGTCCATGCCGCCGGCAACGAGCTCGCGGCGCGAGGCGTTGGCGCGGTCCGCCGAAAGTTCCCAGTTGGAGTAGCCGCGCTCGCCGTTCAGGTACGGGGCGGCGTCGGTGTGGCCCGAGAGTGCGATGCGGTTGTCCACGCCGTTCAGCACCGGCGCGATCGAGCGCAGGATCTCGCGCGTGTAGTCCTTGAGCCGCGCGCTTCCCGTGTCGAACATCGGCCGGTTCTGCTCGTCGACGATCTGCACCCGCAACCCCTCGGCGGTCACGTCGAGCCGGATCTGGCGCCGGTAGGGGCGCAGCGCCTCCTTTGCCTCGATCACGCCCTCCAGCCGCAGCCGGAGCGCATCGAGCGATTCGCGCTCGCGGCGCCTGAGCTCGTCCCTCGCCGCCTGGAGGTTGATGGTTTTTCGCGGCGCGGGCACGTCGCCCGCCTTCACCTGGCCGGTCTGGCGGGTGAGGTCGGTCCCGCCGCCCCTGATGACGCTGGAGGAATCGCCCGATCCGGAGCCCCCTGCGAGGGCGACCTTCAGCGGCGTGCGGAAATACTCGGCGATGCCCTGCAGATCCCCCTTGGTGGTCGAGCCGAGCAGCCACATGAGGAGGAAGAACGCCATCATCGCCGTGACGAAGTCGGCGTAGGCGATCTTCCACGCGCCGCCATGGTGCCCGGCGGCGCTCTTCTTCACGCGCCGGATGACGATGGGCTTGAGGTCCGTTGCCGCGTTGCGGGCCATGGCGCGCTCCTATTTCTTCTTCTGCTTCACGTGCTCCTCGAGCTCGAGGAAGGTCGGGCGCTCGGTCGAATACAGCACCTTGCGGCCGAACTCCACGGCGAGCGCAGGCGCGTAGCCGTTCAGGCTCGCGAGCAGCGTCACCTTGACGCACTGGAACATCTTGGTCGCCTCGGCCAGCTTCTGCTCGAGCAGCCCCGCGAGCGGCCCGACGAAGCCGTAGGCAAGCAGGATCCCGAGGAAAGTGCCGACCAGCGCGCTCGCGATCATCTTGCCGAGTTCCGAGGGCGGCAGCCCCACCGAACCCATCGTGTGCACGACGCCCATCACGGCGGCGACGATCCCGAACGCGGGCAGGCCGTCGGCCACGCGCTGCAGCGCGTGCGCCGGAACCGCGCCCTCGTGGTGATGGGTCTCGATCTCGCTGTCCATGAGCGTCTCGATCTCCAGGGGGTTCAGGTTCCCGCTCACCATGAGGCGCAGGTAGTCGGTGAGGAACTCGACCAGGTGGTGATCGGCGAGAAGCCGGGGGTATTTTCCGAACAGCGCGCTCTCGGCGGGCTTCTCGATGTCGCGCTCGATCGACATCAGCCCTTCCTTGCGGACCTTGTTGAGGACGTCGTAGAGCATGCCCATCAGTTCCATGTACATCGCCTTGGTGTAGCGCGAGCCCGTCAACAGGCCTGGCAGCGCCTTGAGCGTCGCCTTCAGCGTCTTGACGGGATTGCCGACCACGAAGGCGCCGAACGCCGCGCCCGCGATGATCAGCAGCTCGAGCGGCTGGAAGATCCCGACCAGATGGCCGCCGGCGAGCACGAACCCGCCGAGGACCGAGCCGAGCACGATCATGTAGCCGACGATCACCAGCATCCGGTGTTTCCCCTCGCGCTTGCCGGGGCGCGCCCGGCTCAGGGGAATGTCGGCGAAGGCGCGGATTTCTTGAGCGTTTCTTTAGTGTTGCGTCAATTCGGGAAAACCGGGACAGACCCGGATTTCACCGAGTGCCCGTCAACTGCCGCACGCTCCTTCCTGAAATCCGGGTCTGTCCCGGTTTTTCCCGCCGCGCGCGTCTTGCCGGCGCGCGAGGGCATGTGGCAGAGGCCGCAGACGTAGTTCTTCACCAGGTCGTAGGCGTGCACCACGAAGTGGCCGCCACAGCGGCGGCACGGCGCCATCGTGAGCAGCCCGCAGTCGAAGAACTTGAGCAGCCGCCAGGCGCGCGTGACCGAGAGCACCGGCTCCAGGCGCAGGATCCCGATCTGCTCGAGGTAGAGGCGGTACGCGCCCACCAGCGCATCGGCGTCTTCGAGCGCGGATGCGCCGGTGAGCGCCCGGTGGATGTTCATGAATAGCGAGGCATGCACGTTCGGCTGCCAGGTCATGAACCAATCGGTGGAGAACGGCAGCATCCCCTTGGGCGGAGACTTGCCGACCAGCTCCTTGTACAGGCGCAGCAGCCGCTCGCGCGAGAGTTTGGTCTCGGACTCGAGCACCTGGAGCCGCGCGCCGAGCCGGATCAGGTCGGTCGCGACCCGGACCTGGCGGGCTTCGCCCACCACGCTCTTCTGGCGCACGGCGGCCTTCCGCTCAGGCCGCCGCGAGCGCCGGCCGGCCCGCCATCAATATGGAGGCGTGCATGCCTGCGGGCACCGCGCCGTCGCGGCTGTGGCTGGTCAGGAGACTCCACACCATGTCGTCATCGAACCGGAACCGGCACATCAGCATGCTCGAGGCCGCGAGCCTGAGCAGCTGCGCGGTGGTGAGCGACTCGATGATCGAGGCGACCTCCTCCGAGAGGCCCAGGCGGTAAAGCGCCTGGGCGCGGTCCTGGCGCAGCATGTGCTGCGCGAGCATGAGGTAGGCGAGGTTCGTTTCGCGGATCTCTTCCCTGAGCTGCTCGGGCTTCATTGCCTTGTCCCCCTGAAGAAGAAGCGCCCCATCGGCGCGACGCCATCGTCGTTCCAAAGCGACGGGACTTGAATCGGCCGCGCGCTCGAATCGGTGTAGGAAGTCTTCCTATCGGGTTCCGGCCCGCGAACCCGAAATAAGAACATTCGAGCCCGGCCTTTTCCCCCGACCGCGGCGCCCGCATCCCGCCTAAGCTCCCGGCCACAGGGCGATTCGAGGAAGGGGCGCCTAAAGTTTCCGCGCAGCGGGTCCGTTAAGCCGGGCAACGGCGGCCCGGCGCGTGTTGCGCCGGCCGAAGTTACCGGCGCAGCCGCCGGATTGAACCGAACCCCCACGGAACAAGGAGACAGCCATGCCCCAGATCATCAACAGCAACATCGCCTCGCTCAACTCGCAACGCGCGCTCAACATGTCGCAGGGCGCGCTCGACGTGAGCCTGCAGCGCCTGTCCTCGGGCCTGCGCCTGAACAGCGCCAGGGACGACGCCGCCGGAATGGCGATCTCGACCCGCTTCACGTCGCAGATCCGCGGCCTGAACCAGGCCGCGCGCAACGCGAACGACGGCATCTCGCTCGCGCAGACCGCCGAAGGCGCGCTCGCCGAAATCACCAACAACCTGCAGCGCATCCGCGAGCTCGCGGTGCAGTCGCGCAACGCCACCAACAGCTCGTCCGACCGGGCCGCGCTGCAGGTCGAGGCGCTCGCGCTCAAGAACGAGATCGACCGCGTCGCGACGCAGACCTCGTTCAACGGGGTGAACCTGCTCGACGGCTCGTTCACCAACCAGGTGTTCCAGGTCGGCGCCAACGCCGGCCAGACGATCAGCGTGACCTCGATCGTGAACGCCCAGTCGACCGCGCTCGGCACCTACACGCGCGCGACCGTCACCGGCGTCGCCGCGACCGCGTTCACCGCGATCACCGCCGGCGACCTGACGATCAACACGGTTTCGGTCGGCGCCATCGCCGCGAATGCTTCGGCAACCGAGCGCGCGGGTGCGGTCCGCGACGCGATCAACTCGGTCGCGGCACAGACCGGCGTGTACGCGACGACCGATACGCCGACCACGGTGACGCTGTCGTCCACGTCCGCGATCACGATCGGGCTGGCGGGCACCGCAACGACCGCCACCACCGGCCTCACCGCCGCGACGACTGCCACCTCGAGCGTCACGGGCTTCTCGACGCTCGACATCTCCACGGTGGCGGGCGCCGACACGGCGATCAACGCGATGGACGCGGCGCTCACCGCCGTGAACAGCGCGCGCGCCTCCCTCGGCGCGGTGCAGAACCGGTTCAGCTCCGCGGTCGCGAACCTGCAGACGGCGGCCGAGAACCTGTCGGCCTCGCGCGCCCGCATCCAGGACGCGGACTACGCGGCCGAGACGGCCTCGCTGACCCGCGCCCAGATCCTGCAGCAGGCCGGCGTCGCGATGCTCGCACAGGCGAACGCCCTCCCGAACAACGTGCTCGCGCTGCTGCGCGGGTAACCGGAGGCGCGCAACCCCATGCCCGTCCTGCCGATTCCGGAGAGCGCACCCGCTTCCGGCCGGCAGGCGGCTGGCGGCGGGGCTCCCGCGCGGAGCCCCGCCGCCAGCCGCGCGGAGCCGCCCGCCCTCGACCAGGTGATCGCGACGCTGCGCAGCCAGGCGTCCGGCGCGCTCGAGTTCGTGGTCGACGGCGATCGCACCATCGTCAAGGTGATCGACCGCCAGACCCGCGCGGTCCTGCGGCAGATCCCGGCGCCGGAGATGATCGCGATCGGGCGCGCGCTCGAGCGCATGCAGGGGATACTGATCCGGCTGAAAGCCTGAGCGCCGCATGGCAATCAACGGCACGAACTTCGGCACCGCGCTCGACGTCAACTCGATCGTCTCGCAGCTGATGACGCTCGAGCAGCGCCCCCTCACCCTCATCTCCAACGAGCAGGGGCTGACGCAGTCGAGAATCTCATCCTGGGGCAAGCTGAAGGGTGCGCTCTCGAGCCTCCAGGCGGTGCTGAAGGGCGTCCACGACCTCGACAGGTTCAAGGCGATCAAGGCGGCCGTGGGCGACGATTCGGTGGCGAGCGCGACCGCGGGGAGCACGGCGGTCGCGGGCACCTATTCCCTCGAAGTGATCTCGCTCGCGCAGCAGCACAAGCTCCGCTCGGACGCATTCGCCTCGAGCGCCGACACCGTGGGCGGCGGCACGCTGACGTTCCAGTTCGGCACCTACGACTCCGGCGCGAACACGTTCACGCTCAACGCCTCGAAAGCGGCGCAGAGCGTCGCGATCGCCGCGGGAGCATCGCTTTCCGCCGTGCGCGACGCGGTCAACGCTGCGAACGTCGGCGTGGCCGCGAGCATCGTCAACGACGGCACCGGCGACCGGCTCGTGTTCTCGAGCAGGGACTCGGGCGCCGCCTCGAGCCTCAAGGTAACGGTCGCCGACGGCGACGGCAACAACCTGGACAACGCGGGGCTTTCGCGGCTCGCCTACGACCCGACCGCCGGCGCGGGCAGCGGCAAGAACCTGGCGCAGGCAGCGGCCGCGCAGGACGCCGTGTTCAGGATCGACGGGGTAACCGTGACGAAAGCGGGCAACGTCGTCACCGACGCGATCGCGGGGGTGACGCTCACGCTCCTCAAGGCCAATTCCGGTTCGCCCACATCGGTCACCCTTTCGCGCGACACCGAATCGGTGAAGAAGGCGATCGAGAGCTTCGTCGGCGGCTACAACGACGCCACAAGGGTGCTGAGGGAACTGACCGCCTACAACGCCGAGACCCGGCAGGCGGGACTGCTCCAGGGCGATCCGGTCGCAACCTCGATCGCCTCGCGCATGCGCTCCACGCTCAACGCCGCGCTCACCGCGTTCGGCGGGAGCTTCAGCTCGCTCGCGCAGATCGGTGTCGCATTCCAGAAGGACGGTTCGCTCGCGCTCGATTCCGCGAAGCTCCAGAGCGCCATGAACACCGCGTTCGACGATATCGCGGGTCTTTTCACTTCCGTCGGGAAGAGCACCCATCCGGGCGTGACCTACCGCGGCCACACCGCGAAGACGCAGGCCGGCATCTATGCCGTGAGCGTGACGCAGCTCGCGACGCGCGGGGCGCTCGCCGGCGGCCAGGCCGCGGGCCTCACGATCACCGAGGGCGTCAACGATACGCTGAGTCTCACCGTGGACGGGACCACCGCCACGGTCGCGCTCGCCGCCGGCACCTACGCGAGCGCCGCCGCGCTCGCGGCGGAACTGCAGACCCGGGCGAACGGCGCCGCCGCGCTCGTCGCCGCCGGCGCGAGCATCACCGTGAGCGAATCGGGTGGCGTGCTCACCGTGACCTCGGCGCGCTACGGCAGCTCCTCCACGGTCGCCGTGAGCGCGGGCGCCGCGGCGACGAGCCTGTTCGGAGACGCACCGGCCGCAACCGCCGGGCTCGACGTCGCCGGCACGATCAATGGCGCCGCCGCCGCCGGCAGCGGGCGCATCCTGACTGGCGCCGCAGGCGACGCGTCCGACGGCCTGTCGCTCGAGATCGACGCCCCGGCCACCGGCGCGCTCGGCACCGTGAGCTTTTCGCGCGGCTACGCGATCAACCTCGACGAGCTGATGCAGGAGCTGCTCGACGCCGAGGGCGCGATCGCGGGCCGCACCGAGGGCCTGAACGCGCGCCTGAAGGCGCTCGACAGGCGCAAGGCCGGCATCAGCGAGCGGCTCGCCGACGTCGAGCGGCGCTACCGCGCCCAGTACGTCGCGCTCGACGCGATGCTCCAGCGCATGAACACGACGAGCAACTACCTCGCGAGCCAGCTTGCCGCATTGCCGACGCCCAAGTGACGATATGAGATCCGTGCGCTACGCCACGACCCGCTACGCCGCGGTGCAGGCCGAGACCGACGTCGCGGCCGCGGACCCGCACCGCCTGGTGCTGCTGCTGTTCGAGGCTGCGCTCGCCGCGGTGCACCGCGCCGCCGAGCGCATGCGCGCACGCGACATCGCGACCAAGGGTGCGGCGGTGTCGAAGGCAATCCAGATCGTGGAGGAAGGCCTGATCGCGAGCCTGGACGAGGCGGCCGGCGGCGAGCTCGCCGCGCGGCTGAAGGACCTGTACCGCTACATGACACGCAGGCTCCTTCTCGCGAGCCTGCGCAACGACCCCGCCGGGCTCGAAGAGGTCGCGCGCCTGCTCGGCGAGCTGAAGGAAGCGTGGGCCGCGATCGCCCCGCAGGGAGGCCGCTGAATGGGCCTCGGGCTCTACGAGGGAATCGCCGAAGCCAGCGGCCGCATGCTCGAGGCCGCCCGCGCCGAGGACTGGGAGGGCCTGCTCGAGGCCGAGGCCGACTGCGCGGCGCTCATCGAACGCGCCAGGGCCTGCTCCTGCGCCGAGAGGTTTTCGCCGCAAGAGCGTTCGCGCAAGAACCAGATCCTCCGTCGCGTCCTGGCCGACGACGCAGAGATCCGCGCGCGGCTGCAGCCCTGGCTCGCGAAGCTGGAGAGGTTGCTGGGCGCCGCCGAGCGCGGCCGGCGCATGCAGCACCGCTACGGGGGCTGAGCGGCCATGACGCCGGGCGCACCCTCGAGCCTGCCGCCGCAGCCGGTGGCGCCCGCTCCGCCCGCTCCCGCGGTGAGCCCGCGCCGGCGCGAGCCGCAGCTGCCGCAGCGCCGTACGCCCCGAGTGCCGGTCCCGCGCCGCAGGCCCGACGGCTGCGACGAGTACGCATGAGGGCGCCGATCCCGGAAGCATCCGGCCTGCGCCTCGCCCTGCAGGAGGCGCGGCTGCGGCTCGAGCGTTCATCGACGACTGCCGGAGCGGCACCGGACGAGCGCGGTTCGGAATCGATTTCGGGCGCAAGCCGGGCGCTCGCCCGGATCGCTGCGTTTCCGCTGCCCGAATCGGAGCGCGGGCAAGCGCTCGATGGAATCCCGGTGTCGAGGCCTGGCATGTCTTCCGATGTGGCGGCGAGCGAGCTCAGGACGTCGTTCGAGAGAAGCGGGCTGTTTTACGAGGCGCACCTGCGCGCGTGGAACTCGGGCGAGTTCTCGCTCGAGGACCTGCGCCGCGAGCCGCAGGCGAGGTTCGGCGAATCGCGGGCCGCGACCGGGGAAGTTCCTTTCGAGAGAGCGGCACAGGACGACGCGGACCCCTCGAAGCCCCCGCTCCCGGTGCCCCGCGAGCTCGAGCGCCTCGTGCGCGAGCAGCTCGCGACGCTGGAGACGAAGACCGCGGTGGTTCCGCTGCTCGCCTGGCCGGGACAGGAGGCGACGCTCACGATCGGGCGCGAGGAGGAACGCAGCGCCGCGAATCCGCGCGGGCAAGCGCAGCACGCCTGGCGCGCAACGCTCGCGCTTTGCCTGCCGCGGCTCGGCGAAGTGAGGCTCGCGATCGCAGTGCAGGACGAGCTGGTGCGCGTGCGCGCGGAGGCTGCGAGCGACGAAAGCCGCCGGGAACTCGCGGCGCAAGCCGGGTTGCTCCAGACGGCGCTGCAGCGCAACGCCCTGGTCCTGGAGCGCATGGAGCTCGCGCGCGATGAGCGCTGAGACCCCGCCCGCCGCGGTCGCGCTCGCCTACCGCGAGGGCGACGCCGCCCCGCGCGTGGTCGCGAAGGGCCGTGGGATGGTCGCCGACGAGATCATCCGGCGCGCGAAGGAAGCAGGCGTCTACGTCCACGAGTCGAGCGCACTCGTCGCGATGCTGATGCAGGTCGACCTCGACCGGCACGTGCCGCCGCAGCTCTACGTCGCGGTCGCCGAGCTCCTCGCGTGGCTGTGGCGGCTCGAGCGATCCGGCGGCGAGGCGGCATGAGCGGCTGGGGTGCGCTTTCCCCGGAGGACCTCGAACGCTTCGAGACGCGCTCGCGAGTCGAGATCGTCGCGCGCCTGCGCGAGCTCGTCGAGCGGCGCGCCGCGGTCTCGGTGCATTTCGGCGGCGGCGGGGACTTCATCGTCTCGAGCCTGCTCGCGGTGAACCCGGAATTCGAAGAGCTCGTGTTCGACGCGAGCGGCGACGAGGACGCCAACCGGCGCATCGTGCGCGCCGGAAAGCTCCTGTTCGTGTCGGTGCTCGACCGGATCCGGATCCAGTTCGGCGCGGGGCGCGCCGGGACGACGAGCCACGAAGGGCTCCCGGCGCTTCGCGCCCGGATCCCGGAGGCGCTCCTGCGGCTTCAGCGCCGCGATCATTTCCGGGTCGCGCCGCCGCTCGCACGTCCGCTCGCCTGCCGGCTGCCGGACCCGCGCGAGCCGGGGCGCACGCTCGAGCTTCGGATCCTCGACATCAGCTGCGGCGGAATCGCGGTCGCAGACGGTCCGCGGCGCCTCGCCCTCGAGACCGGGATGCTGCTCGAGGACTGCAGTCTGGACTTGCCGGGTGCCGGCACGCTCGCGTTCCGCGCGGCGGTGCGCAGCGTTTCGCCGCGCGGCGCGCCCGGCGGCGCGCCGCGCTACGGGCTCGCCTTCATCGACATCCCCCCGGCGGCCATCGCGCGCATTCAGCGCTACATCCTGCAGCTCGACCGCGAGAAGCTCCGCTAGCCCGGAAATCGGGGTCAGACCCGACTTTCCACGGCGCTGACAGCCCGGAAAGCCGAGTCTGACCCCGATGTTCTAGACTTGCATGTTCATGATGTCCTGATAGGCCTGCACCAGGCGGTTGCGGGTCTGCACCAGCGCCTGGAACGAGACGCTCGCCTGCGACACCGCGATCATCGTGCGCTCGAGGCTCACTTCGGGGTCGTTCGCCTGGAAGCGCGCCGCGAGCTCGCGCGCATTCGCCTGCGCCGAATCGGCGGCGGCGAGCGCGCCCTTCAGCGCGTCGGCGAATCCGGCGGCGCCCGGCGCTGCGACGGGCTTGGGCAAGAGCGCCGCGAGCCGGACCGGATCGATTGCTTTCATGAGCGCGCAACTTAGCAGCGCAGGCTCCGTCCCCAATGCCGAAGTAGAAGGCGATCTCCCGCCTTTTTCCGGCATGGCGCGCGCAGCCGCCCGCCCATAATCCGGCGCATTCCTCGCGCAACCTCGGGAACGTCGATGGCGAATCCGGACGCAAGCGTACTGCAGGGCCTCGCGCGGCTGCCGGCGCGCAACCGCCTCGGCCTGGGTCTGGGCGCGGCGGCGCTCGCCGCGGTGCTGGTCGCATCGTGGCTGTGGAGCCGCGTGCCCGAGTGGCGCGTGCTCTACTCCAATCTCTCGGACCGCGACGGCGGCGCGATCGTGGCGAGCCTCGCGCAGATGGGCGTTTCCTACAAGGTCGCCGACGGCGGCGGCGCGATCATGGTGCCCGCGGCGCAGGTGCACGACACGCGCCTGCGGCTCGCCTCGCAGGGCCTGCCCAGGGGCTCGATCGTGGGCTTCGAGCTGCTCGAAAACCAGAAGCTCGGCGCGACGCAGTTCCAGGAGCAGGTCAACTTCCAGCGCGGGCTCGAAGGCGAGCTCGCGCGCACCATCCAGTCGCTCTCGGCGGTGCAGGCGGCGCGGGTGCATCTCGCCATCCCGAAGGCGAGCGTGTTCGTGCGCGAGCGCCAGAAGCCGAGCGCCTCGGTGATGCTCCAGCTCCATCCCGGCCGGAGCCTCGACGCCGCGCAGGTGAGCGGAATCGTGCACCTGGTGGCCTCGAGCGTGCCGGACCTCGCGCCGCGCAGCGTCACCGTGGTCGATCACAGCGGCGCGATGCTCTCTGCGCCCGCCGAGAGCGCCGCGGGGCTCGACGCCGCGCAGCTCGGCTATGTGCGCGAAGTCGAAAACGGCTACATCCGGCGCATCCTCGACATCGTCGAGCCGATCGCGGGCCGCAACAACGTGCGCGCGCAGGTCAGCGCCGAGATCGACTTCAGCCAGAGCGAGTCGACCGCCGAGACCTTCAAGCCGAACCAGGACGGCAGGGACGCGGTCGTGCGCAGCCAGAGCACGAGCGAGGCGAGCGAAGGCGGGCCGCTGAAAGCCGCATCCGGAATTCCCGGCACGGCGTCGAACCAGCCGGGCGCCGTACCCTCTCAATCGTCTTCGAACCCCTCAACCGCGAAGCGCGACTCCACCACCCAGTACGAAGTCGACAAGACGGTGCGCGTGGTGCGCCACGCGACCGGCGCGGTGAAGCGGCTCTCGGCCGCCGTGCTGATCAACCATCGCCGCGTCACGGACAAGGGCAAGACCGCGCTCGTGCCGCTGAAGGAGGAGGAGCTCGCGCAGGTGAGCGCGCTCGTGCGCGAGGCGATCGGGTTCTCGAAGGAGCGCGGCGACACGATCTCGGTCGCGAACGCCGCGTTCACGCCAGAGGAGCCGCCCGCGGCGGCGCCGGTGCCGCTGTGGAGGCAGCCCGAGGCGGTGGCTGCGGCGCTCGACATCGGAAAGCACCTGTTCGCCGCCGCGATCGTGCTCGCGATCGGTTTCGGGCTGCTCAAGCCGCTGCTCGCCGCGCTCGCGGTGCCGCCGCCCGCGCCGCCCGCCCCGAGCGAGGCCGACCTGCGGGCGCTGCAGGGTCCGAAGACCGCCGACCACATCACTGCGGCGCGAGCGCTCGCGCGCCAGGATCCGAAGATCGTCGCCAACGTGGTGAAGAGCTGGGTCTCGAAGGATGGATGACGCGGGGCTGCACGACAGCGCGGTGCTGATGCTCTCGCTCGGCGAGGACCAGGCCGCCGAGGTCTTCAAGTACCTCACGCCCAAGGAGGTGCAGAAGCTCGGCGAGACCATGGCTCGCCTGAAGACCGTGACGCGCGAGCGGATCGAGACCGTGCTCGAGCGGTTTCACGCCGAGGCCGGCGAGCAGACGTCGCTCGGCAACGACTCCGACGAGTACATCCGCAAGGTGCTGACCAACGCGCTCGGCGAGGACAAGGCGAAGATCCTGCTCGACCGGATTCTCGCCGGCAGTGACGTCTCCGGCATCGAGGGGCTGAAGTGGATGGACGCGCCCTCCGTCGCCGAGCTGGTGAAGAACGAGCACCCGCAGATCATCGCCTCGATCCTGGTGCACCTGGAGCGCGACCACGCCTCCGAGATCCTCGGGCACTTCGCCGAGCGCCTGCGAAGCGACGTGATCCTGCGCATCGCTACGCTGGACGGAATCCAGCCGAACGCGCTGCGGGAGCTGAACGAGGCGATCGCGAAGCTGCTCGCGGGCGGCACCGACAACCTGCGCAAGCAGCCGATGGGCGGGGTGCGCGTCGCCGCCGAGATCCTCAACTACGTGGGCGCCAAGAACGAGTCGCTCATCATGGACGCGGTGCGCGCGCACGACGCCGATCTCGCGCAAAGAATCCTCGACGAGATGTTCGTGTTCGACAACCTCGCCGACATCGACGACAAGGGGCTACAGCTCCTGCTGCGCGAGGTGCAGTCCGAGCAGCTGGTGGTGGCGCTCAAGGGCGCGACCGAGGCGCTGCGCGACAAGGTGTTCCGGAACATGTCGCAGCGCGCCGCCGAGATGCTCAAGGACGACCTCGAGTCGCGCGGCCCGGTCAAGGTGTCGGAGGTCGAGGCGCAGCAGAAGGAGATCCTGAAGATCGCACGGCGGCTGGTCGAGGAGGGCCAGATCGCGCTCGGCGGAAAGGGCGAGGATGCGTACATCTGAGGGCGGCGTGCGGCGCTGGGAATTCGCGCCGCTCGCGGGGCGCTCGGGTGCGGTCGCGGAGCTCGAGGCGCGCCGCAAGGCGGCCCACGACAGCGGCTACCAGGCCGGCTACCGCGCGGGGCTCGCGGCCGCGCAGGGGCTCGCGCAGCGGCTCGGGCAGCTCGTCGCTTCGAGCGAAAACGGGCTGCGCCTCATGGAGGAGCGCCTCGCCGGCGAGCTCCTCGACCTCGCCGTCGAGCTCGCGCGCCACGTGGTGCGCGCCGAGATCGCGGTCAAGCGCGAGGCGCTGCTGCCGGTGGCGCGCGAGGCGATCGCGCTCGTCTCGCAGGATGCGCGCGCAGTGCAGCTCCTCGTGCATCCGTCGGATGCCGAGCTCCTGCGCAAGTACCTCGCCGAGGAGATCGCCGAAAGCGGCTGGCGCATCGTGGAGGACCACCGCATCGAGCCCGGGGGCCTGCGCGTGCTCTCCGGCAGCGGCGACGTGGATGCCACGCTCGCGACGCGCTGGCGCCGCGTGCTCTCGGCGCTCGGGCAGGACCACGCCTGGCATGACGCCGGCGAGTGAAATCCCGGTCACCGGCGGCATCGGCCGCTGGGCGAGCTACCTCGGCGACTGCCGCGCATTCCTGCGCGCAGCCTCGCCGCTCGATGCGACCGGACGCCTCACGCGCGTGGCGGGCCTCGTGATGGAGGCGGTGGGGCTGCGGCTGCCCGTCGGAAGCACCTGCATCGTGAGCCAGGAGGGCGCGGGTCAGGTCGAGGCCGAGGTGGTCGGCTTCGCGGGCGAGCGGCTGTTCCTGATGCCCGCCTCCGACATCCAGGGACTGACGCCCGGCGCGCGCGTGATCCCGGTAGAGGTGAATCAGGCGCCGCCACAGTACGGCCGGCCCAACCATCCCTGGCGCCGCAACGAGGACCGTACCAAACACCTGCCGGTGGGCTACGGGCTGCTCGGGCGGGTGCTCGACGGCGCCGGCCGTCCGCTCGACCGGCTGGGGCCGCTCGCCTACGAGCAGCGTGCGCCCCTCGTCTCGCGGCCGCTCAACCCCATGCGCCGCGCCACGATCGCGAGGCCGCTCGACGTGGGCGTGCGCGCGATCAATGCGCTCGCGACCGTCGGGCGCGGCCAGCGCATGGGCCTGTTCGCCGGCTCGGGCGTCGGAAAGAGCGTGCTCCTCGGCATGATGGCGCGCTACACCGCCGCCGACGTCACGGTGGTGGCGCTCATCGGCGAGCGCGGCCGCGAAGTGAAGGAGTTCATCGAGGAGATCCTCGGCCCCGAGGGCCTTGCGCGCTCGGTGGTGATCGCCTCGCCCGCGGACTCGCCGCCGCTGCTGCGCGTGCAGGGCGCGGCCTACGCCGGCGCGGTCGCGGAATTCTTCCGCGACCAGGGCAAGGACGTGCTCCTCATCATGGACTCGCTCACGCGCTACGCGATGGCGCACCGCGAGATCGCGCTCGCGATCGGCGAGCCGCCCGCGACCAAGGGCTATCCGCCGTCCGTTTTCGCACGCCTGCCCCAGTTGGTCGAAAGAGCCGGAAATGCCGAATCCGATTCCGGCTCGATCACCGCGTTCTACACCGTGCTCACCGAGAGCGACGACCCCCAGGATCCGGTGGCGGACGCGGCGCGCGCGATCCTCGACGGCCACATCGTGCTCTCGCGGCAGCTCGCCGAGCAGGGCCACTACCCGGCGATCGACGTGGAGGCATCGGTCAGCCGCGTGATGCCGGCGGTGGCGGGCGAGGCGCGGTCCGAGGCGGCGCGCCTGTTCCGGCAGCTCTACGCGCGCCATGAGCGCAATCGCGACCTGTTCGCGGTCGGCGCCTACGTTCCGGGGGGCGATGCGCTGCTCGATCGCGCGGTGCAGCTCTGGCCGCAAATGGAGAAGTTCCTGCAGCAAGGCATGCGCGAGCTCGCCGACATCGAGTCGAGCTTTGCCGCGCTCGCGCAGCTGCTCGCGCCGCCACAGCCATGAGTGAAAAACCGGGACAGACCCGGATTTCCCGCATCTTGCACAGGCCCGTAGGAAATCCGGGTCTGTCCCGGTTTTCACCGTGAGCGGCCCGGTAGAGCGCCTGATCGAGCTCGCTGGCCGGCGCTGCGAAGAGGCCGCGCGGCTGCTCGCGCAGCGGACGCGTACCCTCGAGGAATCGCGCCGGCGCGGGGCTCTCCTCGCGCAATACCGCGGCGAATACGGCGCGCGCCGGGAAGCGCTCGCGCGCGACGGAGCCGAGGCCGCACGGCTCGAGAACCTGCGCCGGTTCCTCGCGCGGATCTCCGAGGCCGAGCTGGAGCAGCGCGAGCAGGAGGCCGCGTGCGAGGCGCGGCTGCGCGAGGCGCGCCTCGCCTGGCAGGAGGCGAAGCGCAGGCTCGAAGCGTTCGAAGCGCTCGGGCGCCGGCGCGC
>JBBINV010000056.1:0-19944 GCA_037443705.1 Betaproteobacteria bacterium
ACATGGTGCGCTACTACGGCCGCTACTCCAGCCGCACGCGCGGCGCGCAGCGCGACCGCCCGGCCGATGCAGACCTGCCCGATCCCGACACGCTGAGCCGCGCCGCCCGAGCAGCGAAGGCCGCCTGGGCGAAGCTGATCCGCAAGGTCTACGAGGTCGATCCGCTGGAATGCCCCAAGTGCGGCGCGCAGATGCGGGCGATCGCTCTGATCGAGGATCCAATCGTCATCGAGCGGATCCTCTCCTGGCTCGGGCTCTGGGCGCCGCTGCCGCCCCCTGGGCCTTCACCGCCTGCCGAGCGCGCGAGCCTTCCGCTCACCTACCACCCGGTTCCCGACATCGCCTGAAGCCCGCGCGAAGCGGCGCTCGCAGTCCTCGCTCTACCCGAACTTGCCCAAAACTGCCAAAGGGCCGCAGTATTTGCCATAAGACCCCTTGTACCACGGCGCCTGAGGGCCCACGACATGCGATTCCCGTTGGATACCCGACTGGCGGCCGGCGCAGCACGTCGCAAACGCGTCCCGACGCGACGTAGCGTGGAAGGAACTTCCTATCCGTCACGGAGGTCTCTCTCAGGGAATTTCTGATCAGATAGCGGTGCAGCGCCGCCGAGAGCCGCAGCGTCTTCGCCGTCATCCCGCGAGGAACAGGCGGTACGCCGGGTTGCGCGTCTCGTCGCCGTACGGGTAGCCCAGGCGCGCGAGGAACCGACGGAAGTCTGCCATCTCGTCGCGCGGCACCTGCATCCCGACGAGGATCGAGCCGTAGTCGGCGCCGAGATTGCGGTAGTTGAACAGGCTGATGTTCCAGCCCGGGTTCATGGCGGTGAGGAACTTCATCAGCGCGCCGGGCCGCTCGGGAAATTCGAACCGGTACAGCAGCTCATTCTTGGCGAGGGCCGAATGGCCCCCCACCATGTGGCGCATGTGCCCCTTGGCGACCTCGTCGTCCGACAGATCGAGGGTGCGGAAGCCCCCGCGTCGCAGCACCCGCACGATGCGCCGGATCTCCTCGCGGTCGTGCACCGACACGCCCACGAAGATGTGCGCCTCCTGCGGATCGGACATGCGGTAGTTGAACTCCGTGATGTTGCGCCCGCCGAGCACGCGGCAGAAGCGCCGGAAGCTCCCGCGGCGCTCCGGAATCGTCACCGCGAGCACCGCCTCGCGATGCTCGCCCACCTCGGCCCGCTCGGCCACGAAGCGCAGGCGGTCGAAATTCGTGTTCGCCCCCGAGGCGATCGCGACGAGCGTGCGCCCGCGCGCGCCGTGCCGCTCGACCCACGCCTTGGCGCCGGCCACGGCGAGCGCACCCGCGGGCTCGAGCACCACGCGCGTGTCCTCGAACACGTCCTTGATCGCGGCGCACATCTCGTCGGTGTCCACGAGCACCATCTCGTCGACGAGCGCACGCGCGAGGCGAAACGTCTCGGCGCCGACCTGCCGCACCGCCACGCCGTCGGCGAACAGTCCCACGTGATCGAGCGTGACGCGCCGTCCGGCCTTGAGCGAGCGCGCCATCGCGTCGGCGTCCACCGGCTCGACCCCTACGATCCGCACCGAGGGCCGCACGCGCTTGACGTACGCCGCGATCCCCGCGATCAGCCCGCCGCCGCCCACCGGCACGAGCACGGCGTGGATCGGGCGCGTGTACTGGCGCAGGATCTCCATGCCGATCGTGCCCTGGCCGGCGATCACCTCGGGGTCGTCGTACGGATGCACGAACGCGAGGCCCCGACGGTGCTGGAGCTTCTTCGCGTGCGCGTAGGCATCCGAATAGGAATCCCCGTGGAGCACCACCTGCGCGCCGCGCGCCGCGACCGCCTCGACCTTGATGCGCGGCGTGGTCACCGGCATCACGATCACGGCGCGGCAGCCGAGCTTCTGCGCCGCGAGCGCCACGCCCTGGGCGTGGTTTCCCGCGCTCGCCGCGATCACCCCGCGCGCGAGCCGCGCCGGCGCAAGCCCCGCCATCTTGTTGTAGGCGCCGCGCAGCTTGAACGAGAATACCGGCTGCAAGTCCTCGCGCTTGAGGAGCAGGCGGTTTCCGAGGCGCCGCGAAAGCCCCGGCGCCACTTCTAGCGGCGTCTGCGCGGCGACGTCGTAGACGCGCGCCTTCAGGATCCGCTCGAGATAATCGTTGCGCATCACGCGAAAAAGACTAACACAGCCTGGATACGCTCCTTTCCCCCGAAGGCGGACTCGCCGGCCTCGCGCTGTCGAGCTTTCTCGCCGCTACGCTCGTGCCGCTGCCCTCGGAGGCGGCGCTGTTTGCCTATCTGAAGCTCCATCCGCAGAATCTCGCGCTCGCCGTCACCGTGGCGACGCTGGCGAACACCGCGGGCGGAATGACCTCGTACGGCCTCGGCAGGCTGCTTCCTCAGAAGAAGCTCGATGAAAAAGCGCTCGGCTGGCTGCGCCGCTACGGCGCACCGGCAACGGCGCTCGCGTGGCTCCCGGTCGTGGGCGACGGGCTCGCGGTCGGCGCCGGGTGGCTCCGGATTCCGTGGGCGGCCGCGCTCGGCTTCATGGCGCTCGGGCGCCTCGCGCGCTACCTTGTGGTCGCTCAGCTGTAGCTGAAAAAGCCGCGCTTGGTCTTCCTGCCGAGGTAGCCCGCCTCGACCATCTCGACGAGGAGCGGGGCCGGGCGGTACTTCGGGTCCTTGAACCCCTCGAAGAGCACCTGCATCACCGCGAGCTCCACGTCCAGCCCGATCAGGTCGCAGAGCGCGAGCGGGCCGATCGGGTGGTTCGCGCCGAGCTTCATCGCCTGGTCGATCGCTTCGGCGCTCGCGAGCCCCTCGCCCAGCGCGAAGATCGCCTCGTTGATCATCGGGCAGAGCATGCGGTTCACGACGAACCCGGGAGAGTTCTTCACCTGCACCGGCTGCTTTCCGATTTTCTTCGCGAGGCTTTCGGCCGCCGCGTAGGTGTCCTGCGAGGTCTGAAGCCCGCGGATCAGCTCGACGAGCTGCATCACCGGGACGGGGTTGAAGAAGTGCATGCCGATGACCTTGTCCGGGCGCCGGGTCGCGGCGGCGAGCCTCGTGATCGAGATCGAGGAGGTGTTCGAGGCGATCACGGCCCCGGGGCCCGCGAGCTCGTCGATCTGCCTGAAGATCTTCAGCTTGAGATCGAGGCTCTCGGTCGCCGCCTCGATCACCAGGTCGCAGTCCGCGACCGCCTTGAGCTCGGTCGAGGTGCGGATGCGTGCAAGCGCCGCGCTCTTTTGCTCCGCGCTCATCGTGCCCTTCCTGATCAGGCGGTCGAAGCTCCCGCCGATCGTCGCGAGCGCGCGCTCGAGCGCCGCAGGCGCGACGTCGGTCATCACCACGTCGATGCCGGCGCCGGCGAGCGCCTGGCTGATGCCGTTGCCCATGGTGCCGGCGCCGACGACTCCGATCTTTCTCGGTTCCATTCCGGTTTCCTTTGCCGATTGAGCCCCCGTTTTCGCGGGGACGACGATATTCCCCGGGTCCTAGGCAGCTTCCAGCTTCGCGACCGCCACCGCGAGCCATTTGAGGCCCTGGCGCCCGAAATTCACCTGCACGCGCGCATCGCCCCCCTGGCCCTCGGCATCGACGATCACGCCCGCTCCGAACTTCGGGTGCAGGACGTTCTGTCCCACGCGAAAGCCGCTCGCGGCGCGCGACGACGCGAACGAAGGATTCTCCTTTTTCGGGAAGCCTGACGCGAAGTCCGGCCGGGCGGATGGGCGCGGAGTCAGCCACTGCTTGAGGCCCTCCGGTATCTCATCGAGGAACCGCGACGGCAGGCCGTAGCGCGTCTGGCCGTGCAGCATGCGGGAGCGCGCGAAGGTGAGGTAGAGGCGCCTGCGCGCGCGCGTGATCGCGACGTAGGCGAGGCGCCGCTCCTCTTCCAGCCCGTCGCGCTCGACGAGGCTCTGCTCGTGCGGAAACAGCCCCTCCTCCAGCCCCGAGAGGAAAACGCTGTCGAACTCCAGGCCCTTGGCCGAATGCACCGTCATGAGCTGCAACGCGTCCTGGCCTTCGCCGGCCTGGTGCTCGCCGGCTTCCAGCGCGGCGTGAGTCAGGAACGCGGTGAGGGCATCGACCGCCTCGCCCGACTCGAGCTCGCGCTCTTCCTCGGAGAATGCGGCGGCGGCGTTCACCAGCTCCGCCAGGTTTTCGATGCGGTCGGCGCCCTCTCGCTCGCTCCTGTAGTGCTCGAGCAGGCCCGAGCGCGCGATCACGTGCTCCACGGCTTCGGCGAGCGGCAGATCTGCGGTTTCGCTTCTCAGGTCTTCGACGAGCCTACGGAACACGTCCGCCTTCGAGGCCGGCTCGACCGCATCGAAAAGCGAAACGCCCTTGCGCTTCGCCGCGTCCTGCAGCTGCTCTATCGTGCGCGCGCCGATGCCGCGCGGCGGGAAGTTCGCGACGCGCAGGAACGCGCTGTCGTCCCGCGGCGAGGCCGCGAGCCGCAGGTACGCGAGCGCGTGCTTCACTTCGGCGCGCTCGAAGAAGCGCAGCCCCCCGTACACGCGGTAGGGGATGTGCGCGCCGAAGAGCGCATGCTCGATCACGCGCGACTGCGCGTTGGAGCGGTAGAGCACCGCGATGTCGGAAAGGCGCGCGCCCTCGCTGCGCAGCCGCTCGACCTCGGCAGCGACGAAGCGCGCCTCTTCGGCGTCGGAGCCGGCCTCGAGCACGCGCAGCTTCTCGCCCCCGCCCGCGGAGGTCCAGAGGTTCTTGCCGAGGCGCCGGCGGTTGTGCGCGATGAGCGCATTTGCCGCTTCCAGAATGTTGCCCTGCGAACGGTAGTTCTGCTCGAGACGGATCACCCGGCCGCGCGCGTATTCCTTTTCGAACTCGGCGAGGTTGGCGACGCTGGCGCCGCGAAAACCGTAGATCGACTGGTCGTCGTCGCCGACCGCGAACAGGCAGGTGGCGGGGCCGGCGAGGAGCTTCAGCCAGCGGTACTGGAGGCGGTTGGTGTCCTGGAACTCGTCCACCAGGATGTGGCGGAAGCGCGCCGCGTAGTGCTCCCGAAGAATTTGATTTCTATTTAGGAGTTCATAACTTCTCAAAAGCAGTTCTGCGAAATCCACCACCCCCTCGCGCTGGCACTGCTCGTCGTAAGCGGCGTAGAGCTCGCAATAGCGGCGCGTGGCTTCGTCGCGCGCCTCGACTGCCCCGGCGCGCAGCCCCTCCTCCTTCCTTCCGGCGATGAAGTACTGGATCTCGCGCGGCGGGAAACGGTCCTCGTCCACGTTGAGCGCCCTCGCCAGGCGCTTGACCGCGGCGAGCTGGTCCTGCGAATCGAGGATCTGGAACGCCTGCGGCAGGCCCGCGTCGCGGTGATGCGCGCGAAGCAGCCGGTTGGCGAGGCCGTGGAAGGTGCCGATCCACATGCCGCGCGGGTTCACCGGGAGCATGGCCTGCAGGCGCGTGAACATTTCGCGCGCGGCCTTGTTGGTGAAGGTCACCCCGAGCACGCTGCCCGGCGTCGCGCGCTCCGACCGGATCAGCCAGGCAATGCGGGTGGTGAGCACGCGCGTCTTGCCGCTGCCGGCGCCCGCGAGAATCAGCGCGTGCCGGTCTTCCAGCGTGACCGCGGCGTGCTGCTCGGGGTTGAGGGTTTCGAGGCGAAGCGACAAAGCGCGCGAATTATACGCGGGCCCCGCTCCGGGAGCGCGCTCAGGCGTCCAGCCGCAGGCCAAGCCGGCTCGCGGCGATCAGCGCCTGCGTGCGGGTCGCCACGCCGAGCGCGCGCAGTACCGCGCTGACATGGATCTTTGCCGTGTTCTCCGAGATGTCGAGCCTGCGCGCAATCAGCTTGTTGGGGAGGCCCCTCAGAAGCAGGCCGAGCACCTCGGTCTGCCGCGCGGAAAGATGGAGCTCGTCGGGCCGTGTCACCGCCTGCGGCTGTGCCTGGGCAACCGCCTGGTGCTCGTGCGCCCTGAGCACCTCGACCGGCACATAGATGCCTCCCGAGACCACGAGCCGCACCGCATTGAGCAGCACCTCCTTGGCCGAGGTTTTGGGTATGTAGCCCATCGCGCCGCGGTCGAGCGCCCCGAGGATGCTCACGTTGTCGTACGAGCCCGAAAACACCACGACCGGCAGCGCGGGAAAGCGCTCGCGAAAGCGCGTGAGCGCTTCCAGGCCGGCGCAGTCGGGCAGGCCGAGGTCGAGCAGCACCAGGTCGATCGCGGGAGGTTCTTCGGCGCGCGCGAGCGCCTGCCCGAGGCTGCCGGCGCTGTCCACTTCGACGGACCGGGCCAGCTGCTGCAGCGCCAGCCTGATCGCGTCGGTCATGAGCGGATGGTCGTCGACCACCAGGATCCGCATGCGCCGGCCCCCCAGTCATCTGTATGCGCAGACGCACATGGTAACCGACCTCCGCCGCGCCCGGCACGCCCCGCGGCGGCTAGCCCGAGCGCGCTATTCCACGGCGGCCCCGGAGCGTCGGACAATGCCGTTGCGCGGAGAGCGGCTCGTCGCGTTGCCCCGCCGGCTTGTCACGCCGGGCCCGGGCCGTTAACTTGAGAAAGCGGAGGTGCATTCGCGTGCGTCGACGTATCCACGAATGAGCGCCGATCCCGCCTGGCGTGCGGCGACGGTCGAGCCCGGAGCGCAGGCCGTCCAGGCGGAGCCGTCGCGGGTCCTCGCCGAACAGATCGATCTGCTGTGCCGGCAGTGGATACGCGTTCCTTTCCCGATCGTCGGGCTCGCGGTCTACATCGGCTACCTCGCCTGGGACCACGTCGATGTCAGGCTGCCGGCGCTGTGGGCCGCGGTCACGGTTGCGGCGCTCTTCGCGCGCATGCTGCTTTGCATGCGGCTGCAGCGCTCCGGCGCGCTCGCGCGCGAGCCCGGACGCTGGGCGCGCCGCCTGAGCGTCTTCGCGCTCGGCAACGGGACCGTATCGGGAGCGATAGCGTGGCTGCTGTTCCCTTCTCTGCCGCCGTTCGAGCAGGCGATGCTCCTGACGGTTCTCTGCCTCTGGGGCGTGGGCGCGGTCGCCGCGAACAGCGCTTACCCGGTGACGTACTACGCGTTCTCGACCCCGCTCTTCGTCCAGATCGCGCTCGGCTGGGTGATCGCCGGCGCGGCCGACCCGGGGTTGGTTCTCGGCCTGCTCGCGCTGCTTGTCGGCACCGCGCTTGCGTTCGCGCGCGACAGCGCAGGGGTGGTGCTGCAGTCGATCCGGTTGCGGCTCGCGAACGAGCAGCTCCTCGAGCAGAAGGAGCAGCTCATCGCGCTGCTGCGAGGCGCGTACGAGGCCGCGGAGGGTGCGCGCGCGAAGGCCGAGGAGGCCAACCGCTCCAAGAGCCGCTTCCTCGCCTCGGCGAGCCACGACCTGCGCCAGCCGCTGCACGCCTTGTCGCTGCTCACCGCGCTGCTCGACGAAATGACCCGGGACTCCAGCCTGCGGGAGGTCAGCCGGCACATAGACCGGTCCGTCCAGTCGCTCGACCGGCTGTTCAGCGCGCTGCTCGACCTGTCCAAGCTCGACGCCGGCGCGGTGGTTCCCGAGCCGCGCGAGCTGGATCTCGCCGAGCTGCTGGACCGGCTCTCGGCGGAGTACCGCTCGAAAGCGCAGCAAAAAGGCCTGCGCTATGAATCCGATTTCGAGCCGCTCTGGGTTCGCGCCGATCCGATCCTGCTGGAGCGCATTCTGCGCAACCTGCTGGAGAACGCGGTTCGATTCACCGACGCGGGCGGCGTCGCGCTGCGCTGCAGGAGCCGCGGCGCGGATGCCGTGCTCACCGTAGCCGACACCGGCTCCGGGATCCCGCAAACGGAGCATCGCCGCATCTACGAGGAGTTCTACCAGCTTCACAATCCGGCGCGCGACCGCAAGAAAGGCCTCGGCCTCGGCCTGTCCATCGTGCGGCGCATGGCCGAGCTTCTCGGCTACCGCCTGGAACTGGACTCCGGCCCGGGGCGCGGATCCGTGTTCTCCGTAACCCTGCCCGGCGCAATCGTCGCGCCCCCGCGCCACCCCGTGGGCGCCGCTCCCGAGCGCGAAGCGGCGGACGTGACCGGCCTCAGGGTGCTGGTGGTGGAGGACGATGCCGGGGTGCGCCAAGCGATGGAGCTGACGCTGCGCCGCTGGGGCTGCGAACCGGTGCTCGCCGGCTCGCTCGAGGAAGCGCGCGCGTTCCTGGCACGCGAGGGCGGTCTGCCGGACGTGCTGCTGTCGGATCTGCGTCTGGGCGAAGGGGCGAGCGGGATCGAGGCGATCAGGGCGCTGCGTACGCAGCTCGGCGCCGTGCCCGCCGCGCTCATCACCGGAGATATCGCGAGCGAACGGCTGCTCGAAGCGAGCGCCGCGGGATTGCAGGTGCTCCACAAGCCAGTGCAGCCCGACGAGTTGCGCGACCTGCTGCATTCGCTCGGCCGCTCCGGCAGGAACGGCTAACGCGGCGCGAAGGCCGCCAAGGGGGGACGGCGATGGAGTGGCTCTCGAAGGGGGTCGAGCAGCTCGTCCGGCTGCGCGGGATACGGCGCGGCGCCGAGCCGCGCGATGCGCATTTCGACGCCATCGTGGTCGGTTCCGGCTACGGCGGATCGGTCGCCGCCTCGCGCCTTGCGCGCGCCGGATTCCGCGTCTGCGTGCTGGAGCGCGGGCGCGAGTACGTCCCGGGGGAGTTCCCGAACGACCTTTCGAACCTCCCCGCGCACGTGCGCGTGGATCGCGCCGATTCGCCGACGCCGGCCGGCAGGGCCGACGCGCTCTTCGACATCCGGATCGGCCGCAAGATGATGGTGCTCGTGGGCAATGCGCTCGGCGGCACGAGCCAGATCAATGCCAGCGTCGCGATCCGCGCCGACCCGGCGGTATTCAGGCAGGACGCCTGGCCGGACCCGCTGCGCCTGGCGCAGGACCCGCTGGACGCCTGGTACACGCTCGCGGAGGAAATGCTTGGGGTGTCGCCGGTTCCCGAGGGGCAGCTGCCGCCGAAATACCGCCAGCTCGAGGCGCTGCTGCCGCACGTGCGCAAGCGGGTGCATTGCGGCACCGCCTGGAGCAAGGATTTTGCGCCCGAGGTGCGCTGCTACCCCGCGAGGCTCGCTGTGACTTTCGGCGACTTTCGCGATGCCGAGGCGGCACGCGGCGAAGTGCCCCGGCGCCGGAACCGCTTCGGCGTCGAACAGAGCCCCTGCGTCGGTTGCGGAGACTGCGTCACCGGCTGCAACTACTGGGCGAAGAACACGCTCACAATGAACTACCTCCCCGACGCCGTGAGGAACGGGGCGGAGCTCTACACCGGAGCCAGCGTCGTCGCGGTCCGGCCGCGCACGGTATCGGGCGTCGACGGCACCACGGTGTACTTCCGCAGTACCGGCGAAGGCCCGCCGGCGATGGAGGAGGACGAGGCGCTTCGGCGTTGCTACGAGCTTCATGCGTCCGTCGTGGTACTCGCGGGCGGGCCGCTCGGAACGGTCGAGATCCTGATGCGCTCGCAGGCGCTGCAGTTCCTGCGGGTTTCGCCGCGCCTCGGCAAGGGCTTCTCGGGAAATGGCGACGCGCTCGCCTTCGGCTTCGACCAGGACGCGGCCGTGCACGCCGTGGGCTGGGGCCGGAACAGCCGCGATCCGATCCGCGGGGTCCGGCAACCGGTCGGGCCGACGATCACCGGCGTGATCGACGCTCGGGCGGGAGTGCCGGTCCGCGAGGGCCGGCTGCTCGAGGACGGCATCGTCCCGGGGGCCATCGCGCGCCTGGTGCACGAAGCGCTCGCCACCACCGGCACGCTCGCGCAGATGACCGAGTGCCGCTTCAAGCGCGACGGTCGCGCGCACGAGGCGGACCCGCTCGCGCTCGAGCCCGGCGCGCTCGAGCGCACCCAGACCTACCTCATGATGGGCCACGATGACGCCTCGGGCGAGCTAATCTGGAAGGACGGGCGCGTGATCGTGCGCTGGCCGCAGGAGCGGCCGCTCGACGCGGTGGAGCGCGGCTACGCGCTTGCCGAATGCGCGCGCGAGCTGGGCGCGATCCCGTTGCGCAATCCGCTGCACCAGCCGCTGCCGCCGCGCACCGCTGCGTTCCTGGGCGGACCGTCGCTCGATGGCCCGGCGATTACCGTGCACCCCCTCGGCGGCTGCGCAATGGGCAACGACTTCCAATCCAGCGTCGTGAACCACGCGGGCGCCGTGTTCAACGGCCGGCAGCCGCACACCGCGCATCGCGGCCTGTACGTCATGGACGGCTCGGTCATGCCGACGGCGCTCGGCGTGAACCCTCTTCTCACCATCACGGCTCTCGCCGAGCGCAATGCGGCGCTGCTGATCGAGCGGCTGCAGCGCGCGCCGAGGAAGCGCTTCGCGGATTATTCGCTGCCGCAGCCGCGGCCGGGGTGTGCCGCGCCGCCTCCGCCCGCGCTCGAGCGGCCTCGCGTGCCGCGGCCGGACCAGCGCGGCGCTCCGGAGGCGATCCGGGTGCGGCTCGGCGAGACGATGCGCGGCTGGCTCGGCGCGCCCGGGGTGAGCGCGCCGCCGGAGGCAGTGGCGGATCCCATGGCGCATGCGAACGCCTCGCTCGAGCTCAAGTTCACGGTCGGAAACGTGGATGAGTTTCTGCGCGATCCACGACATGCGATCGGCACGCGTGCCCCCGCCGGCGGCGCGATCACCGGCAGCCTTCGGATTCCGCACCTGCACCGCGATCCATTCGTCGTCCAGGCCGGGCGCGTGGAAATCCTTTCGCGGCTGCCGTCCGGCATCCTCCGCCGCATGCGGCGTGCGCTTTGCCACTGGCTGCGCCAGCGCGGATTCGACGAGGCAAGGCGACTCTGGAACGGCGTGTGGCGGCGCAGGCCGCCCGGGACGCTCTTCTCGCAGCCGCGCGAGTGGAGCGCCTACCTCCGGCGCGAGCTGCGGAACGTGGTGCGATACGTCTTCGCCATTCCCCTGGTGCTTCGGATCGCGAAGCACGCGGGCGAAGCGCGGCAGATGCCTTACCGCCTGACGCTGATTCATCCCGCTACCGGAGCCCGGTGGGAGCTGGAGGGCGCGAAGCGCGTCGCGTTCGAGCCCGGGCGCAACGTCTGGAGCTCGCTCGGGCACCTGCAGGACGTGCGCCTGCGCGACGACAGCGGGCGGGTGGCCGCGCGCGGCGAGCTGCACCTGGACATGATCGAGCTCACCGAGCGCCGGGCCGCGCAGCTCGAGTCGCGCACCGAGCTGCCGAACGCGCTCGCGGCGTTCGCCGGCTATCCGCTGCTCTTCCTGCGCGTGATCATGAAGACTCACCTGTGGGACTTTCGCGCGCCGGATTACGCGGGAGCCGCGCGCCCGCGGCAGCTGTTCATCGAATCGCTCGCCGGCGTGCCGCCCGAGGCGCGCTCGCAGTACTGGTTCTGCGTTCCGGAGTGGGAGCGCGCGAACGAGGTGCGCGACCGGGATCGCGGCCGCATCCCTCTCGCGCTCACGCGTTTCTGCCTGCCGGAGGCGCGAGCTTCCGGCAATCGCAGGCCGGTACTGCTCCTGCACGGCTTCGCGCAGTCGAGCCTCGCATTCGGCCCCGATCTTCCCGAGGCCGACGGCGCGCCGACGCGCGGCGACGAGTGCCTGGCGAAGTTCCTGTACGACGCGGGGTTCGACCTCTGGCTGCTCGATTACCGGCACAGCATCGCGCTGGAATCGGCCCGGAGCCGCTACGATCTCGACCTGGTAGCGCTCGTCGACCTGCCCTGCGCGGTGGATTTCATCCTCGCGCAGCTGCGCAGCGAGCGCGGCCTTCCCGCCGATGCGAATTTGCAGCTTGCCGCCTTCGGCCATTGCATGGGCGGCGCGACGCTCGCCATGGCGTTGCTTTCCGGAAGGCTTGCCTACGCCGCGCACGAATCGAAGATCGAGAAGGCGGTGATCTCGCAGGTGCCTCCCTTCATCGTCGGCGGCGAATACAGCCAGTGGCGGCGCGAGCTCGCGGCTTTCCTGCGCGACTGGCTGAAGCTCGATGCCGTCGACCTCGCCGCGGTCGACGCCGCCACCCCCATCGAGGCGGTCGCGGACCGCCTGCTCGCGACGCTGCCGGCGGAGCAGGGCGAGCGCTGCCCGCACGAGTTCGAGCGCGCCGAGCCGCGCACCGACATCGCCACCTGCAAGCGCGTCTCCGGCATCATCGGTCCGCTGTTCCGGCACCGCAACCTTCGCGAAGGCACGCACCGCCAGCTGAACCGCTACTTCGGCCTGGGCAACATCGAGGTGTTCGCGCAGATCGGCAAGTTCTTCGACTACGAAAGGCTCGTCACCTCCGACGGCGACAACGCCTACCTCACCGAGGAGAACGTCCTCGATCATTTCGACCTGCCGGTCCTGTTCGTGCATGGCGAGAAGAATCGCACCTTCAGCTGGCGATCGACCACGAGGACCATCGAGCGGCTCGAGCGCATCAACGGCAAGGGCCTGTACGTGCCGCTGCTCGTCCCGGACACGGGGCATTTCGACTGCATCGTGGGCGAGAACGCGCGGCGCGCGGTGTTCGAGAAGGCGGCGGATTTCCTGCGCGCGGAAGCGCCGAGCCGCGAGCCGGCGGTGCTCGAGTGCCTGGTGGCCAGGCCGCCGCTCCTCGGCCCGGTCCTCGGCTGGACGCGCCAACGGGACGGCACGCCGATCGTCCGGCTGTGGGTGAAGGTGGACGAGAACGACACCCAGCCCGCCATGTTCCTGCTCACCGCGGTGCGCGCGAAGGGCGGCGGGGCGATCCTGCAGGACTTCGTGCAGGCCTGGCCGGTCCTCGTCTCGGAGAGCGGCTTCGGCCCGCCGCCGGACAGCTGCGGCGGGATGGCGCGCGAGCCGCGCCGCGAATTGAACGCGGAGCACCGGGACGTGAAGCGGCTGCGCCGGACGGTCGCGCTGGCCGACGTGCGGCTGCCCGATTCGACGAACGCGTACGAAATCGTCGCCGTCACCGTGCACCGTGCCGCCCGGGGCGAAGTCGACGAGACCCGCATGCTCCCGCTCGAGATCAGGGGCCTCGCGAGCGCGAGCGTGGGCGACCTGCTCGCCTTCAGCGAAGAGCAGGAAAAGGCGCAATCGAGACGGCCCGCATACCGGCGTCGCTACGCGGAAGCGCGCGAAAGGATGCGGGACGAAGGATGGCTGCTCCGGGCCGCGCGCGATCCGCTCGACTGGTTCGAGCCGGGGAGTGCGCCCGCGAGGGCGGAACTCGCCGAGCTGCTGATCGCGTGGCTGGACGAGCACCTCGGCCGGCGCAGAGCGCGGCGCGAGCGTCCGCAGCGGGAGCTCTCGCGCGTGACGCGGCACGCGCCCGGCTTCGAGGAATGCGTCGCTGCGGTGCCCCCGGCGGCGCTCGCGCCCGGAGGCGACGGGATTGCGCTGCGCTTCCTCGCAGGCAGCTGCCGCTACCCGGGGCTCGATCTCGACCGCGACCGCTCCGGCACTTCGCTGGAACTCGCCTGCGACGCGGCGCGCGAAGCGAACGCGCCCGGCGCCTCCTTCATGCTGATGGTCGGGGACCAGATCTACGCCGATTACACGGGCGGCGCGTTCGACACCCAGTCCGCGGTCGAGAAGTACGGGGACGGCTATGCCGTAGCGTACCGCTCGCCGGGATTCCGCCGGCTCGCGCGCAACCTGCCGCACTACATGGCGATCGACGATCACGAGATCGACAATGACTGGTCGCTCGACCGGATCCGGCGTTCGCCGGAGCCGGGCGATGCCCTGCGCCAGGTGCGCTGCGCGATCGCGAGCTACGACGCCTTCCAGTCGGTGCATGGCCCGGGGCTTGCGCTGCCGTGGCGGCTCGTCACGGCGACGACGCCTGCCGAGCGCGTGCCGTTCCGCGGTTTCGCCACGAGCTTCAGCGCGGGTGGCGCCTGTTTCTTCATCATGGACACGCGCACCCAGCGCCACCGGGGCGACGCGCCGCAGGCGAGCCGCATCGCCGGCTCGCAACAGCTCGGGGCGCTTGACGATTGGTTGAGGGCGTCGCCGCGCGATGCGGCCAAGTTCATCGTGAGCGGCAGCGTCTTCTTCCCCGGAATCGACGAGCTCGACCGCGACGGCGGGGCCTATCGCGCCCGCGGCGATACCTGGCAGGCGTTTCCCGAAGACCAGAAGGCGGTGCTCGACCTGCTCGCAAGCCACCGGTCGCGTCATGTCGTCTTTCTTTCCGGCGACTATCACTGCGCCGCGATCGCCCAGGGCCGCCTGGAGCTGCGCGGCCGGACGGTCGTGGAGCGCGTGACCGGGATCGTGGTGCCGCCGTTCTACGCGCCGCTGCCCTTCGCCAACGCGCACCCGGATTCGGTGATGCGGCTCGGCTGCATCGGCGAGCCCGCACGCGCGCAACTGCGCTACGCCGACGTCCAGGCTTTCGCGGGCTGGGCCGGTTTCGCCGACCTGCGGCTGCGACGCGACGCTGCGGATGCATGGCAGCTCGACGTACATTACCGGTACGAAGACGGCAGGGTGGAGAGCCGGACCGTCACGCTCTGACGCCTCGCGCCCGGCCACCGCGCCGCTCACCCTTTCGCGCTAGCGCTTCGGATCAATAGGCAATCCCGCCCCGCGCGGGGACACTTGGCGCACGGAAAGCCTTCGTTCCGTCGTGAAGCGCCGGCACCGCCGCCCGGCGCATCGCAAGTGGGGGCCATCATGAATTCCCGAGGCCGGATCCGTTCCGCCATCCGCGCGTTCTGCCGCGCCTGCGCCGCCGGCGCCACCACGGTCTTCGCCGCATTCGCCGCCTGGGGCGCTGCGCCTCCGGCCGCCTTCTGACGCCCGTGGCAGACGCCGATTCCGGAGAGGATCGCCCGTGAAACCGCAAGGTCGCCACCTGCTGCCGCGAATCGCCGCGCTCGCCCTGATCGCGGCGACGCTCGGCAGCCTTTCGGGATGGCTCTACACCGTGCGCAAGCTCAACGAGCAGGTCGCCTACCGGCCCATCGCCGCCGAGCTGCTGCGTGCGCGCGCGACGGCAGCGGCGAAGACGCCGCGCCTCGCCAGGCCGCTCAGCGCGAAACTTGCGGTTCGCTGACGCCGAACTGCCCGCGCAGCCGCGCCGCGAGCGCCTCGGCCTCGGCCTTCGACGGAAGCTGCCCGATCCGCACCAGGTACACGCGCCCCGCGCCTTCCCTCGCGGGATGGATCTCCGCGGCGTAGCCGGCGGCGCGCACCCGGTCGTAGACCGAGAACGCTTCCCGCTGCGAGCCTGCGCGCGCGAGCGTCAGCTTCCATTTCCCGCCGCGCGTCGCCGCGCCCCCGCCGGGCGCCACATCGGTCTCTTTCGCCCACTCGGCAAGCTGCTTCGGATCGACGAAGGCGAGGGGCTGCGTCTTGCCCTTCTCGCGCCGGTAGAACTGGCGCGGCTGATCCATGACGACCGGCGTCTCGTCCGCGGCGCCGACCTCGATCCGGCCCTCGATCAGGCACACGATCTCGCGCTCCGCCGTCGACTTGCCCCAGAGGTCCGTGCCGCGGATGCCGGCGGTGACGTTCGCTACCGTGATCCGCACGTCGCGCCGGCGCTCCTTCGCGATCACATCGGTAGTGAAGCGGAACGCGCCCTCGAGGACGTTGAGCGCCGCCTTGAAGAAACCGCCGCGCTCGCCGGGGTCGAGGTCGAGCAGCCGCATCGAGGCGTTCTC
Organism: Betaproteobacteria bacterium; assembly: GCA_037443705.1. Lineage (GTDB taxonomy): Bacteria > Pseudomonadota > Gammaproteobacteria > Burkholderiales > SG8-39 > 2-02-FULL-66-14. The sequence goes on from JBBINV010000056.1 coordinate 15,592, forward strand.
GCCGAGCTTGACAAGGCTGCCTTCGGCGAGCTTGACGTAGATGCGCGCACCGGCGCCGGTTTTCAGCTCGTCGCCCGGCCTCAGCGCCATCCCCGGCGCGAGCGGCAGGCGCCGGATCGCGCCCACCTCGGCGCGCTCGACCCACGCCGGCATCTGGACACCTTCGACGATCGCGGCGGGCGCGCCCGCCGCGATCGTGGCGGCGGCGGCAGCGGCCATCGCGACCGCGAGCAACCATAAGCGCTTCATCGCAGCCTCCCTGGCATGTTCGATGCGCGCATATACGCCGGACCGTGCGCACCGGATGCGCCCGTATAATCGGGCGCTGGCCAATTACGTCACATCCGCGGCACCGAATGCAAGACCGGTACGACCCTCAAGCCGTCGAACGCGACGCCCAGGCGTTCTGGCAGGCGCACGGCTCGTTCCGCTCGACCGAGCCGAAGGCGGGCGAACCGGCAGGACCGAAGTTCTACTGCCTTTCGATGTTCCCCTACCCGTCGGGGAAGCTGCACATGGGGCACGTGCGCAACTACACGATCGGCGACGTGCTGACGCGCTATTACCGGATGCGCGGCTACAACGTCCTTCAGCCGATGGGCTGGGACGCGTTCGGGCTGCCGGCGGAGAACGCCGCGATGGCGAACCGGGTGCCGCCGGCGAAATGGACCTACGACAACATCGCGTACATGAAGGCGCAGCTGCGCTCGCTCGGCTTCGCGCTCGACTGGGAGCGCGAGCTGGCGACCTGCCGGCCCGAGTATTACCGGTGGAACCAGTGGCTGTTCACGCGGCTTTTCCGCAAGGGCCTCGCCTACAAGAAGACCGGCGTGGTCAACTGGGATCCGGTCGACCAGACGGTGCTCGCGAACGAGCAGGTCATCGACGGCCGCGGCTGGAGGACCGGCGCGCCGGTGGAAAAGCGCGAGATCCCGATGTATTTCCTGCGGATCACCGCGTACGCCGAGGAGCTGCTCGGCGCGCTCGACCATCTTCCGGGCTGGCCCGAGCAGGTGAAGCTGATGCAGAAGAACTGGATCGGCCGCTCCGAAGGCGTACGCGTGGGTTTCCCCTATGAACTGGAAAACCGCAGACAGGTCCTGTGGGTCTTCACGACTCGCGCCGACACCCTGATGGGCGCGACCTTCTGCGCGGTGGCCGCGGAGCATCCGATCGCGTCGTTCGCTTCTCGAAAGAACCCGCAGCTGAAAGCCTTCGTCGAGGAATGCCGGCGTGGCCCGACCATGGAGGCCGACCTCGCGCAGATCGAGAAGAAAGGAATGCCGACCGGATTGTACGCGACGCACCCGCTGTCGGGGGAGCAGATCCCGATCTGGGTCGCGAACTACGTGCTCATGGGCTACGGCGAGGGCGCGGTGATGGCCGTGCCGGCGCACGACGAGCGCGATTTCGAATTCGCGCTGAAGTACGGTCTGCCGATCCGGCCCGTGATCCGCCATCCGCTCGGCGACGGCGTGCCCGCGCCCTGGAAGCCCGAATACGCCGAATACGGGGTTTGCATCAACTCGGGGCCGTACGATGGGCTCGCGTACCAGGACGCGGTAGACCGGATCGCGAACGACCTGAACGCGAAAAACCTCGGCGAGAAACAGGTGCAATGGCGCCTGCGCGACTGGGGCATCTCGCGCCAGCGCTACTGGGGCTGCCCGATCCCGATCGTGCACTGCCCGCACTGCGGCGACGTGCCGGTGCCGGACGAGCAGCTGCCGGTCGTGCTGCCGGAGGATCTCGTGCCCGACGGCACCGGCAACCCGCTTGCGAAGCTTCCGGCGTTCTACGAGACGGATTGCCCCTCGTGCGGCAGGGCGGCGCGGCGCGAAACCGACACGATGGACACATTCGTCGACTCGTCGTGGTATTTCGCGCGCTTCGCCTGCCCGGGGAGCGACGCGGCGATGGTCGATGCGCGCGCGAGCTACTGGATGCCGGTCGACCAGTACATCGGCGGCATCGAGCACGCGATCCTGCACCTGCTGTACTCCCGGTTCTTCCAGCGCGTAATGCGCGACGAGGGGCTGATGCCCGGCGTGTCCGAGCCGTTCACGAACCTGCTCACACAGGGCATGGTGCTCGCCGAGTCGTATTACCTCGACACGCCCGAGGGCCGGCGCGAGTGGATCAATCCCGCGGAAGTGATCGTGCAAAGGGATTCGAAGGGAAGAATTCTTTCTGCGAAGACGGCCGAAGGCAAGGAGGTCACCTACGACGGCATCGGCACGATGTCGAAGTCGAAGAACAACGGCGTCGATCCTCAGGCCCTGATCGACCGGTACGGCGCCGATACCGCGCGCTTCTTCACCATCTTCGCCTCGCCGCCGACCAACACGCTCGAATGGTCGGACGAGGGCGTCGAGGGCTCGTACCGGTTCCTGCGGCGGCTCTGGGATTTCGGCTTCAGGTTTTCCCGCGCGGAATGCGCCGCGGCCTTCGACCGGAAGATCCGCTACCAGGTCCACGCGGAACTGAAGAAGGCGAACGACGACATCGAACGCCAGAAATTCAACACGGTCGCATCCGCCTGCATGAAAATCCTCAATGCGCTGGAAGCGCTTCCGGAGTGGGATGCGACTTCGAAGGAGGGCCTGTCCATCCTGCTGCGCATGCTCGCGCCGATCGCGCCGCACCTGTGCCACCAGTTGTGGCGCGAGCTCGGCTTCGGCGAGGACGTGATGCGCGCGCCCTGGCCCGAGCCCGACCCCGCGGCGCTCGCGCAGGACGAGGTCCAGTACGTCGTGCAGGTCAACGGCAGGACGCGCGGCAGCGTGTCCGTTCCGGCCGGATCGAGCGAGGAGCAGACGGCGTCCCTCGCCATCAGCGCCGTGAGCAAGTACATCGCGGACAAGCCCGTGCGACGGAAGATCGTCATCCCCGGCCGGCTCGTGAATCTGGTGATATGAGAAGAGGGGCGAGCGCGGTTTTCCTTCTTGTCGCGCTGGCTGGGTGCGGGTTCCAGCTGCGCGGCGCGGCCGGTCTGCCGTTCGAGTCGATCTACATCCCGGGCAACAGCGGCATCGCGCTCGATCTCAAGCGCAACATCGCGGCCGGAACGCGCACGCGGGTGACCGACGAGCGCAAGAGTGCGCAGGCGGTGCTCGAGTTCCAGCAGGAGGTGCGCCAGAAGGACATCCTCTCCCTCACCGCGGCGGGCCGGGTGCGCGAGTTCCGGCTCAAGTACCTGGTCGGATTCCGGGTCCACGACGGCAAGGGCGGCGAGTTCGTTCCGGCCTCGGCGCTCGAGCTCTCGCGCGAGGTCACCTACAGCGATACCGACGTGCTCGCCAAGGAGGCCGAGGAGCAGCTGCTGTACCGCGACATGCAGAACGACATGGTGCAGCTCATCATGCGGCGCCTGGCCGCGGCGCCGGCTCGCAAGCCCGCCGCGCGCGAATAGACGAGACGCCCCGGGCGATGCAGCTCCGCGCCGAGAACCTCGAGGCGCATCTCGCCAAGTCGCTCGCGCCGGTCTACGCCATCCACGGCGACGAGGCGCTGCTCGCGCTGGAGGCCGCGGACGCGGTGCGCGCGGCCGCGCGCGGCCGCGGTTTCGCCGAGCGCGAGGTCTTCGAGGTCGACCGCTACTTCAAATGGGACGCCTTCGGCCACGCGGCGGCGAGCGGGTCGCTCTTCGGCGCCCGCCGGATCCTGGATGTCCGGATCCCCGGAGGAAAGCCCGGCGCGCAAGGCGCGGAAGCGATCGCACGCTACTGCGCGAGGCCCGCGGCCGACGCCCTGCTGCTCGTGCAGCTGCCGCGCCTGGATCGCGCCACGCAGTCGACGAGCTGGTTTGGCGCGCTCGGCGCGGCGGGGGTCGTGGTCGATGTCTGGCCGATCGAGCGCGCGCGCCTGCCGGACTGGATCGGCACGCGCCTCGCGCGCAACGGCCAGCGCGCCGCGCGCGAGGTGCTCGAGTTCCTCGCCGAGCGGGTGGAAGGCAACCTGCTCGCCGCGCACCAGGAGGTGCAGAAGCTCGCGCTGCTGGCGCCGCCGGGCGCGCTTTCGTTCGAGGCGGTCGAGGCCGCGGTGGCGGACGTCGCGCGCTACGGCGCGTTCGACGCCGGAGCGGCGCTTCTCGCCGGAGACCTCGCGCGCTACGCGCGCGTGCTCGAGGCGCTGCGCGGCGAGGGCGAATCGCCGACCTACGTGATATGGGCGGTCGCGGAAGACCTGCGCGCGCTTCTTCGCGTGCAGGCGGGCCTCGCGGCGGGGCGGCCGCTCGAGGCGCTCCTTCGCGAGAGCCGCGTCTGGGGACCGCGCCAGGCGCCGGTCAAGGCGGCGCTCGCGCGCCTGCCGGAAGCGGCCGAGCGACGCGCCCTCGCGCGGCTCGCGGCGATC
>JBBINV010000057.1:0-19841 GCA_037443705.1 Betaproteobacteria bacterium
GTGAGCGCAAGTCCGATCGCGGCCGCGCCTGCGTCGCCGGCCGCCGCGCTCGCCGCCCCGGCGGAGGCCCCGCTCGCCACCCCGGCCGCAGCGACCGCCGGGCCCGAGGCGGGGCAGCAAGGGCACATCGTGAAGGCGCCGATGGTCGGCACTTTCTATCGCGCTCCCGCGCCGGACGCGAAGCCCTTCGTGGAGGTCGGGCAGGCGGTCAAGGAGGGCCAGGCCATCTGCATCATCGAGGCGATGAAGCTGATGAACGAGATCGAAGCCGACGCCTCGGGCGTGGTGAAGGCGATCCTGGTCGAGAACGGCCAGCCCGTGGAGTACGGGCAGGCATTGTTCCTGCTCGGCTGACGTGTTCGAGAAGATCCTCATCGCCAACCGCGGCGAGATCGCGCTGCGGATCCAGCGCGCCTGCCGCGAGATGGGTATCCGCACGGTCGTCGTGCACTCGGAGGCCGACACCGAGGCGAAGTACGTCAAGCTCGCCGACGAGTCGGTCTGCATCGGGCCGGCGCCGGCGGCCGCAAGCTATCTCAACATCCCCGCCATCATCAGTGCGGCCGAGGTGACCGATGCCGAGGCGATCCACCCCGGCTATGGCTTTCTCGCCGAGAACGCCGACTTCGCCGAGAAGGTCGAGCGCTCGGGTTTCGTGTTCATCGGCCCGCGGCCGGAGAACATCCGGCTGATGGGCGACAAGGTGAGCGCCAGGCAGGCGATGCTGAAGGCGGGCGTGCCCTGCGTGCCCGGCTCCGACGGGGCGCTTCCCGAGGACCCCAGGGAAATCGTGCGCATCGCGCGCCGCATCGGCTACCCGGTGATCGTCAAGGCGGCCGGCGGCGGCGGCGGCCGCGGCATGCGCGTGGTGCACACCGAAGCGGCTCTGCTCAACGCCGTGAGCATGACCCGCGCCGAGGCGCAGGCCGCATTCGCGAACGCGGCGGTGTACCTGGAGAAGTTCCTCGAGCGCCCCCGGCACATCGAATTCCAGGTGCTCGCCGACGAGCACCGCAACGCGGTGTGCCTCGGAGAACGCGACTGCTCGATGCAACGCCGCCACCAGAAGATCATCGAGGAGGCGCCTGCTCCGGAGCTTCCCGCAAAGCTCCGCGACCGTACCGGCGAGCGCTGCGCCGAAGCGTGCCGCAAGATCGGGTACCGCGGGGCGGGCACGTTCGAATTCCTATACGAAGAGGGCGAGTTCTACTTCATCGAGATGAATACCCGCATCCAGGTCGAGCATCCGGTGACCGAGATGATCACGGGAATCGACCTCGTGCAGGAGCAGATCCGGATCGCCGCCGGCGAAAAACTGCGGTTGCGCCAGAAGGACATCGTGCTGCGCGGACACGCCATCGAATGCCGCATCAACGCCGAGGATCCGTACAAGTTCACGCCTTCGCCCGGGAAGATCACGTCCTACCATCCCCCGGGAGGGCCGGGGATCCGCGTCGACTCGCACGTCTACGCGGGGTACTCGGTGCCGCCCAACTACGACTCCATGGTCGGCAAGGTCATCGCCTACGGCGCGACCCGCGAGCAGGCGATCCGGCGCATGCGGATCGCGCTCTCGGAGATGGCGATCGGCGGCATCCAGACCAATATCCCGCTGCACCTGGAGCTGCTTCACGACAGCCGCTTCCTGCGCGGCGGCACCTCGATCCACTATCTCGAGCACAAGCTCGCGCAGGAGAGCAAGAAACCGGCGTAATGCCCTGGCGCGCGCTCGAGCTCGAAGCGGACGCGGCGCACGCCGAGGCGATTACGGAGGCGCTGCTCGAACTCGGCGCGCAAGCGGTCGCCACCGAGGATGCCGAGGCGGGCAGCGCTGCGGAAGCGCCGCGGTTCGCCGAGCCCTGCTGCGACGCCCCCACGGCATGGCGGCGCAACCGGATTTCGGCGCTTGTCGGGCTCGAGGCGGATATTCCGGCGCTGGTCGCCGCTGCCGCCAGGGCGGCCGGGCTCGGCGCGATCCCGCCCTTCCGGGTCGTTCGGGTCGAGGACGAGGACTGGGTGCGCCGAACCCAGGCGCAGTTCGGGCCGATCCGGGTCGGCGAACATCTCTGGATCGTGCCGAGCTGGTGCGAGCCGCCGCGCGCGCCGGGCGCGCTCGTCCTGCGCCTCGATCCGGGGCTTGCGTTCGGCACCGGAAGCCACCCGAGCACACGGCTCGCCCTTGCCTGGCTCGAGCGCAGCATCCGGGGAGGAGAGCGCGTGCTCGATTACGGATGCGGTTCCGGTATATTGGCGCTCGCCGCCGTCCGGCTCGGCGCCGCGCAAGCAAGTGCGGTCGACCTGGACCCCCAGGCGCTCGAGGCCGCGGCTGCCAACGCGCGCGCCAACGGGGTGCGGCTCGAGCTCCACGCGCCGGAGGCGCTGCCCCCGGGAGACTACGACCTGATCGTCGCCAACATCCTCGCTCAGCCGCTCGTACGGCTCGCCCCGGAGCTTGCCGCACGCGCGCGGCCCGGCGCGCGCCTTGCGCTATCGGGAATCCTGACGGGGCAAGCCGACGAGGTCGCCGCGGCCTACGCTGCCGCGTTTGAGACCGCGGTCGAACCCGGCGAAGAGGGCTGGGCGCTGGTAACGGGGGTGCGCCGGTGGGCCTGATCACGCGTTGCCCGGCGTGCGGAACCGCGTTCCGGGTGCTTTCGGCGCAGCTCGCGGCTCGCGGCGGCAAAGTGCGCTGCGGCAAGTGCGCCGCGGTGTTCGACGGCGTCGCAGCGCTGGTGGAGGAGAGCGAGGCGCCGCTCGAGGTCGAGCGCTCGCCGCAGCTTGCGCTGTTCGAGTCCGGGCCGCCGTCTTCCGAGCCCGTGGAATTCCTCACGCAGGAAGAGCCCCCGCCGCCGCCGCATCGCCTGGCCTGGGGACTGGCAGCGGGCGCCGCCGCGGCCGGGCTCGCGCTCCAGGCTGCGCTCCATTACCGCACCGAGGCCGCAGTTCTCTTTCCGGAGTCGCGCGGTGCGCTCGCCGCGGCGTGTGCCGTGCTCGACTGCCAGCTGCACCTGCCGCGGCGCCCGGAGCTCCTCGCAATCGAATCCTCGGACCTGCAGTCCGACGCCAGCCGAGAAGGCGTCATCGTGCTCAATGCCGCAATCCGGAACCGGGCTCCGTTCCCCCAGGATTTCCCGTCGCTCGAGCTCACGCTTACCGACGAACGCGACCGGGCGCTGGTGCGACGCGTGCTGCGCCCCGCGGAGTATCTCGGCGCGCCCCCGGCGCGGCTCGCGCAGGGCATCGCGGCCGGTGCCGAGGCGTCGCTGCGCGTGCATTTGGACACCGCCGACGTGCGCGCGGTCGGCTACCGTCTGTATCTGTTCTATCCCTCCTGAATGAAGACCCTCGTCACTGGCTCGATCGCCTACGACACCATCATGGTGTTCCCGGACCGCTTCCGCAATCACCTGCTCGCGGACCAGCTGCATATCCTGAACGTCTGCTTTCTCACGCCAGAGATGCGGCGCGAGTTCGGCGGCACCGCGGGCAACATCGCCTACAACCTCAAGCTCCTCGGCGGCGAGCCGCTCGTGATGGCGACCGTTGGCGAGGACATCCAGCCGTACCTCGATCGGCTCGACGCGCTCGGCATCGCGCACGAGCACCTGCGGCGGATCCCGGGGCAGTTCACGGCGCAGGCCTTCATCACCACGGACCTGGACGACAACCAGATCACGGCATTCCACCCGGGCGCGATGAACTTCTCGCACGAGAACCACGTGACGGAGGGGCTCGGCGCCGGCCTTGCGATCATCGGGCCGGACGGCAAAGACGGGATGTTGCAGCACGCACGCGAGTGCGCAGCGCACCGCATTCCGTTCCTGTTCGACCCGGGGCAGGGGCTGCCGATGTTCTCGCGCGAGGAGCTGCTCGAAATGGTGCACCTCGCCGACTATCTCGCGGTGAACGACTACGAGGGCAAGCTTCTCGAGGAGAAAACCGGTCGTCCGCTCGAATCGCTCGCAAAGGAACTGCGCGCGCTCGTCGTGACCTTCGGGGCGCGCGGCTCGCTGATCTTCGCGGAGAACGCCCGCGAGCGTCACGAGATCCCCTGCGTCAGGGCCGAGAGCGTGCTCGACCCGACCGGCTGCGGCGACGCCTACCGCGCCGGGCTGCTCTACGGGATCGCGCGCGGCTGGGACTGGCCCGCCGCGGGGCGCCTCGGTGCGGTGATGGGCGCGATCAAGATCGCGCACCGCGGCGCGCAGAACCACCGTCCGGCGCGCGCCGCGATCGAGGCAAGATACCGGGAGGCGTTCGGCGGCCGGCTCGCCTAGAGCCGTTCCCGGATTCTCGCCGCGTATTCCTCCAGCAGCGCGCGCGGCGGATTCTTCACCGGCCAGGTGAGCTCCATCCCGTCGCCCGGATGCCGCGGCAGGAGGTGCACGTGATAGTGGAATACGGTCTGCCCCGCAGACTTGCCGTTGGCCTGATACACCGAAAGCCCTTCGGGATCGAATGCCTCCTTCAAGGCGCGTGCGATTCTTCTGCTTGCGCGCGCGACCGCAGCCGCCTGCGCGTCGTCCAGCTCGAACAGGTTCGCGGCATGGCGCCTGACCGCGACCAGCACGTGCCCGGGGTTCACCTGCCCGATGTCCATGAATGCGAGCGTGTGCTCGTCCTCATGGACGCGCGTCGACGGAATCTGCCCGGCGACGATCTTGCAGAACACGCAGTCGGTCATACGTGGTTCCTTTTCGATTCAGCCATTCTCCACGCTCCGATAACCCTTGCAAGGCAGCTGCACCAGCCAGCGATCTTCCAGTCGCAGCGCGGAAAGCGTCCCGCCCCAGACACACCCGGTGTCGAGGGCCGCGAGCCGCGGCGTGAGCTTGAGGCCGAGCGCCGACCAGTGCCCGCACACGATCGCGGGCTCTGCGCGCGGCGGCCGCACGTCGAACCAGGGGCGGAAGCCCGCCGGCGGCTCGGTTCCGGTCGCCTTGAATTCCATCTTTCCGTCCGGGGTGCAAAAGCGCATGCGAGTCATCGCATTTACGATCGCGCGGAGGCGGGCCCAGCCCGCGAGCGCATCGTCCCAGCGTTTCGGCCTGCCGCCGTACATGTTGGCGAGGAAATCCCGGTAGCCCGCGCCGCGAAGCGCCGCCTCGACCTCGGCGGCGAGAGCGAGCGCCTTCCCGATCGACCACTGCGGCAGCAGCCCCGCGTGCACCATCGCGTAGCGGCCCTCGGCGTGCATCATCGGCCGCGAGCGAAGCCACTCGAGGAGCCCGTCGCGATCGGGTGCGGCAAGGACATCGCCGAACGAGTCTGCGTGCTTCACCTGGTCGAGCCCCTCGGCGACGGCGAGCAGGTGCAGGTCGTGGTTCCCCAGAACGACGATCGCGGCATCGCCGAGCGATTTCACGAACCGCAGCACCTCGAGCGATCTGGGGCCCCGATTGACCAGGTCGCCGACGAACCAGAGCCGGTCGCGCGCGACGTCGAAACCAATTCGCTCGATCAGCCGGTTCAACTCATCGAAGCAGCCCTGGACATCGCCGATCGCGTAAGTCGCCACGATCGGAGTCTACAGGGCGGCGTCGAGACGCCGGTACTGGATCGCCTCCGCGACGTGCGCCGCAAGAACGCGCTGTTCGCCCGCAAGGTCGGCAATGGTGCGCGCGACGCGCAGCACGCGGTGATACGCGCGCGCCGAAAGCAGGAGCCGCGCGAGCGCGTGGCGCAGCAGCCGGTCGCCTTCGGCGTCGGTCGCGCAATGGCGGTCGATCTCGCGCGGCTCGAGGAGCGAGTTCGGCTTGCCCTGTCGCGCATCCTGCGCTGCCCGGGCTTTTTCCACTCTTGCCCTTATCAGGCTCGACGCTTCGCCAGGCGCCGCGTTCATGAGCTCGCCCTCGCGCGGCACCGGCACTTCCAGCTTGATGTCGATGCGATCCGCGAGCGGCCCTGAGACGCGCGCGCGGTAGCGCGCAATGCGCTCGGGCGTGCAGCGGCAGCGCGCGGCCGGCGAGCCGCAGTGGCCGCAGGGGCAGGGGTTCATCGCGGCAACGAGCTGAAAGCGCGCCGGGAACTGCGCCTGGCGCGCGGCGCGCGAGATCGAGATCCGGCCCGCCTCGAGCGGCTCGCGAAGCGCCTCGAGCACGTCGCGATCGAACTCCGGCAGCTCGTCCAGGAACAGCACGCCGTGGTGCGCGAGCGAGATCTCGCCGGGCCGCGGCAGGTTGCCGCCTCCGACCATCGCCGCGCCGGAGACGCTGTGATGCGGCGCACGGTACGGACGCTCACCCCACGCGGCGGCATCGAACCCGCCCGAGGAGACGGAATGCACCGCGGCGACTTCGAGCGCCTCGGCTTCGCTCATCGGCGGCAGGATCCCGGGAAAGCGCGCCGCGAGCATCGACTTGCCGGTGCCGGGGGGGCCTACCATCAGCACGCTGTGCGCGCCCGCGGCGGCGACTTCGAGCGCGCGCTTCGCCTGCGGCTGCCCTTTGACCTCGGAGAAATCCGGATAGCGCCGCGCCGAACGCGGCGCCGCGGCCTCGTGGCACGCGATCCGCGCCTCGCCGCACAGGTGGGAAACCACTTCCAGCAGCGTCCTTGCCGGCAGGATCCGCGCGCCCTGCGCGAGCGCCGCCTGCGGGGCGTTCGAATCCGGGAGCACGAACGCGCGCCCGGCGTCGCGCGCGCGCAGCGCCATGGCGAGCGCGCCGCGCACCGCGCGAAGCTCCCCGGTAAGCGAGAGCTCGCCCGCGAATTCGTGCGCCTCAAGCGCCTCCGGCGCGATCTGCCCGGTCGCCGCGAGAATTCCGAGCGCGATCGGCAGATCGAACCGGCTCGAGTCCTTCGGCAGGTCGGCAGGCGCGAGGTTCACCGTGATGCGCCGCGCCGGGAACTCGAAGCGCGCGTAATTGAGCGCGGCGCGCACGCGGTCGCGCGCCTCGCGCACCTCGGCATCCGGCAGCCCCACGATGTGGAACGCAGGCAGCCCCTGCCCGAGGTGCACCTCGACCGCCACCTCGGGCGCTTCGATCCCGGCGAGCGCGCGGCTCGCCACCACCGCCAGCGACATCGGCCCTCCCTTCCGGGAGAGTCAACGCATACCGGGGTGGGGCGGTTTACCGCTGGGCGCGGCGCTCGAGCTCGGCGAGGCGCGCTTCGAGCGCCGCGAGCTTTTCTTCGGCGCGCTCGAGCAGCTTCTTCTGCACCTCGAGGTCCTCGCGCGTGGCGAGGTCGAACCGGTCGAAGAACGCGGCGAGCAGGGCATTCAGGTTCTTGCGGATGTCTTCGGCAGGCGAGCGGCGCAGCGCCTCCTCGATCCGGTCGCCGAGCTCTTCCAGGGGCGTCTTTTCCATCACAGCTAGCCCGAGATCCGCGCCAGCAATTCGAGCAGCTTCGAGCGCTCGGCCGCGTTGAGGCGCGCGGCGACGCGCCGTTCGTGCGCCACCATGGCGCGCTTGGCGCGCGCGAGCATCCGCGCGCCGGCCCGGGTGAGCCACAGGCCGTTGGTGCGCCGGTCCGCACCCCGGCGGCGCTCGATCAGGCCCTTCGCCTCGAGCTGGTCCAGCACCCCGACCATGGTCGAGCGGTCGCGCCCGACCGCCTGCGCGAGCCGGCTCTGCGTCACTCCGGGATTGGCTTCCACCAGCAGCAGCATCCCGAGCCGGCCGGGAGAGATTCCGGGAACGCTCGAGGCGAAGTCGCGGAACACCGCCTGCTGGGCAAGGCGCAGCCGGTAGCCGATCAGCTCCGGAAGCGGCCCCGGCGCGAGGCCCTCGGCGGGGCGCTTCAGGGGCAGACGGCGCATCTTGTTTTGACCCAAAACAATTGGCTTCCCAAGCAAGTCGGCTTCGGTTATCGTAGCATGGCATATCCCGAAAGGAGGAGAGAATGAATCTCACGAAGCCGTTCACTGCCGCGATCGCGGCGCTCGCGGCCTCGCTCGCGGCCACCGTCATGGCTCAGGAGACAACGCTCAAGGTGCACCATTTCCTGCCGCCGCCTTCGACCGCGCACGCCAAGTTCATGGTGCCCTGGTGCGACAAGCTGGCGAAGGAGTCGGGCGGGAAGCTGAAGTGCCAGATCTATCCCGCGATGCAGCTCGGGGGCACGCCGCCGCAGCTCTACGACCAGGCGAAGGACGGCGTCGCCGACATTGTCTGGACGCTGCCCGGTTACACCGCGGGACGCTTCCCGATCCTCGAGACCTTCGAGCTGCCGTTCACGATGACCGGTGCCGAGGCGACGAGCAAGGCGCTGTGGGAGTTCGCGCAGCAGCACGCAAGGAACGAGTTCAAGGACGTGCACGCGCTCGCGTTCCACGTGCATGGTCCCGGGTTCTTCCACACGCGGGACAAGCAGGTGAAGGCGCTCGCCGACCTGAAAGGCCTCAAGGTGCGCGCGCCCACGCGCCTCACCAACAAGCTGATCGCGGCGACCGGCGCGACCCCGGTCGGCATGCCGGTGCCGCAGGTGCCCGAAGCGCTCAACAAGGGCGTGATCGACGGCGCGGTGATCCCCTGGGAGGTGGTGCCGGCGATCAAGGTGCACGAGCTGGTGAAGTTCCACAGCATGACCGACCCCGGCTCGCCGGCGCTCTACACCTCGGTCTTCATCTACGCGATGAACAAGGCGAAGTACGACTCGCTGCCCGCGGATCTCAAGAAGGTACTCGATGCCAATTCCGGAATCGAGCTCTCGGCGTTCATCGGGCGCGCCTTCACCGAGGGCGATGTCCCGGGCCGCAAGGCCGCCGAAGCGCGCAACAACACGATCTACACCATCCCGGCTGCGGATCTCGAACCGTTCCGCAAGGCGGCGCAGGGCGTGTCCGACGACTGGGTCAGGGAAATGGCGGGCAAGGGCCACGACGGCAGGAAGCTCATCGAGTCGGCGCGCGCGCTGATCGCCAAGTACGGCAAGTAGCCTGACGATGCAGGCGACCGGCGGGCAGCCCCCGCCGGTCTTTTTTTCAGCCATGGGCCGCGCGCTCGAACTCCTCTGCAAGGCGCTCGCGCTCGCGGGCGGCGCAATCCTTGGCGCCCTGGCCGTGATGGCGGTCGTATCGATCACGGGAAGGCTGTTCGGGCGCCCGATCCAGGGAGACTTCGAGCTGGTCCAGATGGGCTGCGCGATCGCGATCGCGTGGTTCCTCCCGCACTGTCAGCTCCGGCGTGCCAACATCATTGTCGATTTCTTCACGGTGCGCGCCTCCGAGCGGGCCCAGCGCACGCTGGACGCGGCGGGCGCGGCGCTTCTTGCCGCCGGGCTTGCGCTGCTCGCGTGGCGCACCGGCGCCGGCGCGGTTGCGATGAAGGCGGGCGGCGAGACCTCGATGATCATGGCCGTGCCGCTCTGGTACGCGTACGCAGCAATGGCCCCGGCGTTCGCGCTCGCCGCGGTGACGGGGCTGTACACGGCCTGGCTCGAGTGGAAATCGCGATGAGCGGGCTCGCGGTCGGATTGGCGCTGTTCGCCGCGATGCTCGTGCTGATGGCGCTGCGGGTGCCGATCGCGATCACGATGCTGGTACCCGGGGCGATCGGCTACGCGATCCTGGCGAGCCCGGACGCGCTCCTCAACCACCTGAAGGGGTTCGCGTACGCGCGCATGTCGGTCTACGACCTCTCGGTGATTCCGCTGTTCCTGCTCATGGGGCAGTTCGCCACTCACGGAGGGCTTTCCAGGGCGCTCTTCGGCCTCGCCAATGCGCTGATCGGTCACCTGCGCGGCGGCATGGCGATGGCCTCGGTCCTCGCTTGCGCCGCGTTCGGCTCGATCTGCGGCTCCTCGGTCGCGACTGCCGCGACGGTCACCCAGGTCGCGCTCCCGGAGATGCGGCGCCACCGCTACTCCGGGCGCCTCGCCACCGCGACGCTCGCGGCCGGCGGCACGCTCGGCATTCTCGTTCCGCCGTCCGTGCCGCTCGTCATCTACGGCATCCTCGCCGAGCAGAACATCGCCAAGCTCTTTGCCGCAGCGTTCCTGCCCGGATTCCTTGCCGCCGCCCTGTACTGCGCCGCCATCTTCCTCTATGTGCGGCTCTTCCCCGATCACGGACCGGCCTCCGAGCGCCACACCTTGGCGGAGCGGCTCGCGCTGGCAAAGGAAGTCTGGCCGGTTGCGGCGATCTTCGTGGTCATGTTCGGCGGGATCTACGGGGGACTCTTCACGCCGACCGAGGGCGCGGCCGTGGGCGCGGCCGCTGCGCTCGCCACTGGATTTGCCAAACGCGAGCTCGACCGCGCCGGGGTGGTGCAGTGCTTTCTCGGCACCGCCGAAACCACCGGCATGATCTTCATGATTTTTCTCGGGGCGGATCTTCTCAACTCGGCGCTCGCGCTCTCGCAGATGCCGGCGATGCTCGCGACCGCGGTGGCGACAAGCGGGCTGCCGCCGGTGGCGGTGATCGTAGCGATCCTGCTGTTCTACGTGGTCCTCGGCGCGGTCATGGACGAGCTCTCGATGATCCTGCTCACCATTCCGATTCTCTTCCCGGCGGTCATGGGGCTCGATCTTTTCGGGCTCGATCCGGCGTCCAAGGCCATCTGGTTCGGGATCCTGGTGCTCTGCGTGGTCGAGTTCGGTCTGATCGCGCCGCCGGTGGGACTGAACGTGTACGTGGTCAACAGCTTCGCGCGCGACGTGCCGATGGCCGAGACTTACAAGGGGGTGCTGCCGTTTCTCGGCGCCGACGTGCTGCGCGTGTCGCTGCTGATCGCGTTTCCGGGACTGTCGCTGTGGCTGGTGAAGGTGCTGACATGAACGGGGCCGAATGGCTGCTCGGGCCCGAGGCGCTCGCGCGCCACGGCGCGCGCGTCGCTTTCGTGTGCGAGGGCAGAACGCTCACTTATTCGGAGCTCGCGGAGCAGACCGCGCGCGCGGCGGCCGCACTCACCTCGTTCGGGGTGCAACCGGGCGACCGGGTCCTGCTGCTCATGCGGGACACGCCCGAATACGCCGCGGCGTGGCTCGGGGCGCTCCGCGCCGGCGCGGTCGCGGTGGGCCTGAACAGCAAGCTCTCCGAGGACGAATACCGCTACATCCTCGGCGACAGCGCTGCGCGCCTCGCGATCGTGGAAGACGTGTTCGCGGCGGCGCGCCCCGATCTCACGACGGAGCTCGCGCGCGCAGGAAAGCTCGCGCTGGCGGGCGAAACCGAGCCCTCCTGGCGCCGTGCGATCGCGCAGGCCCGGGCGGCGGGCGCCGCGCACGCGGCGCGCCCGGAGGATCCGGCGTTCTGGCTCTACTCGTCGGGAACGACCGGCAAGCCCAAGGGGATCATCCACGCGCACAAGGACGTGCTGCCGGCGGGGCAGGTGATGCGCGAAATGCTGGGGCTCGCCCCAGGGGACACCGTCCTCACTACCTCGAAGCTGTTCTTCGCTTACGCGCTCGAGATGGGGTTCTTGGGCGCGCTTGCGATCGGCGCGACCTCGGTCCTCAATCCCGAATGGGCCGAGCCGGAAACGGTGGCCGCGCTCGTCGCGCGCTACGCGCCGAGCGCTTTCTTCAGCGTGCCCTCGTTCTATCGGCGTCTGCTTCAGCTCCCGGCGGAGCGCCTCGCGCCCTTCCGAGCGGTCCGGCGCTTCGCTTCGGCGGGCGAGCGCCTGCCCGCGCAGATCGCGGAGCAGTGGCGGGCCGCGACTGGCGGCGAGATTCTCGGCATCTACGGCATGTCGGAGACCTTCTGCGTGTGCCTCGCGACCCCCGCCGGCCGGCCGGCGGCGCTTCGCACCGGAGTGCCGCTCGCCGGAGTCGGCGCGCGGCTCCTCACCGCCGAAGGGAACGAGGCGGCCCCCGGCGAGCCGGGCGTGCTCTGGGTGCGCCACCCTGCGCTCGCGCTCGGCTACGCCAACCGACCCGAGCTCACCGCGGCGCAGTTCAAGGACGGCTGGTTCTGCACCAACGACCTGTTCGTGCGCGACGCACAAGGCTACTTCACCCATCAGGGGCGAAGCGATGAGCTGGTGAAGATCGCGGGCCAGTACGTGCAGCCGGGTGAGCTCGAGGAGATCGCCGCCGCCGAGCCCGAAATCGCGGAAGCCGCTTGCGTCCCGGTCGCCGACGCCGACGGCTTCGAGCGGCTGGCGCTCTTCGTCACCCCGCGCGGCACGCCCGAGGCCGCGATCGCGGCCGCCGGTCGCGCCTGCGATGCGAAGCTGCCGCGTCACAAGCGGCCGAAATGGATCCGCGCGGTTCCCGAGCTCCCGCGCACCGGCACCGGCAAGGTGCGCCGCTTCCTGCTGCGCGAGACCCTCGAGCGCGAGCTCGCGGCCAAAGGCTAGAATTCCCCTCTTTTTGAGGAATCGCCATGGACTACGCCGTCCCGCTCTGGGCCCCTCCCGCGCTCGCGATCGCGGGCTCTTCCGACCGCTTCCCGGTGCGGCGCATTTTCTGCGTTGGCCGCAACTACGTCGAGCACCAGAAGGAGATGGGCGGCGACGGCCGCGAGCAGCCGTTCTTCTTCCTGAAGAGCGCGCACGCCCTGGTGCCCGGGGGTGGTGACGTGCACTACCCGCCCAAGACCGCGAACCTGCACTACGAAACCGAAATGGTGGTCGCGATCGCGCGGCAGGGCCGGCGTATCGCGGCCAAGGACGCGCCCGGCCACATCTTCGGCTATGGCGTGGGCCTGGACATGACGCGGCGCGACCTGCAGCAGATCGGCAAGGACAAGGGGCGGCCGTGGGACTTCGGAAAGGACTTCGACGAAGCCGCGCCCTGCAGCGCGCTCGCGCCGGCCGCCAGCATCGGGCACCCGGCGAAGGGCGCGATCTGGCTCAAGGTGAACGGCAAGGAGCGCCAGCGGGCCGACCTCGGCGACATGATCTGGTCGGTGCCCGAGCAGATCGAATACCTTTCACAGTTCTACACGCTCGAGCCGGGCGACCTCATCTACAGCGGGACCCCGGCGGGCGTCGGGCCGGTCAATCCGGGCGACGAGCTCCACGCCTGCGTCGAGGGCGTCGGCGAGCTGAAGGTGAGGATCGTCGCGCCGCTGTGAGGCTCTACACCTACTTTCGCAGCTCGGCCGCGTTCCGGGTGCGAATCGCGCTCAACCTCAAGGGCCTTGCCTACGAGCCGGCTTTCGTACATCTCGCCAAGGGCGAGCATCACGCCCCCGGGTACGCCGCGATCAATCCCCAGGCGCTCGTTCCTGCGCTCGAGGACGAGGGCCGCGTGCTGCAGCAGTCGCTCGCGATCATGGAGTACCTGGAGGAAAGGTACCCGCACCCGCCGCTCCTCCCGGCGGACGCTTTCGGGCGCGCGCGCGTGCGCTCGCTCGCCCTGCTCGTTGCCTGCGAGATCCATCCGCTCAACAACCTCCGGACGCTCACCTATCTGCGAAGGCACCTGGGCCAGACCGAGGAACAGGTCAATGCCTGGTACCGGCACTGGATCGCCGAGGGGCTCGCGAAGCTGGAAAGCGACCTCGCCTCAAGCAATGGCACCGGCCGGTTCGCGCACGGCGATGCGCCGACGATGGCCGACTGCTGCCTGGTGCCGCAGATCTTCAACGCCAGGCGCTACCAGTGCGACGTCGCGCCGTATCCCACGGTGATGCGCGTGTTGGGCGAGTGCATGAAGCTCGAGGCGTTCGAGCGCGCGCAGCCCTCGAAGCAACCCGACGCGGAGTCCTGACATGAACGCCGGCATCGTCGCTCTCGCCACCGTGGCCCACGTCCCGACGCTTGCGCGCGCCGAGATCACCCCGGATTTTCAGAAGACGCTCGTCGAGGGCGAGCACCGGCTCGGCGAGGAACTGCGCGCGGGAAAACCCGACCTGTGGGTGATCGCCTCCACGCACTGGGTCTCGACCTTCAACTGGTTCGCGACCTGCCAGCCGGTTCACGAGGGACGGTGCGTGGCCGACGAGGCGCCCGATCTCGTGCCCGGGCTGCCCTACCGCTACCGCGGCGACCCGGAATTCGCGGGCGAGCTCGTCGCCGAGTGGAAGCGCGACGGCGTGCCAGCCGAGCGCAACGACACGCCGCACTACAGCTGGGATTACGGCACCTTCGTACCGCTGTCGCATCTGGACCCCGCGGCGGTGGTCCCCGTGGTCGGCATCCCGTCCGTCCTCATGGCGAGCCTCGAGGAGTGCCGCCGCGCCGGCGCCGCGGTCCACGCGGTCGCGAAGCGCCTGGGGCGGCGCGCGGTCTTCGTAGCGAGCACCGCACTCTCGCACGCGCTGGTGCGCGGCCGCCACAACAGGCCGACGCCCGAGCGCACACAGCTCGATGCGCGCTTCATCGAACTCTACAAAGCCGGAAAGATCGCCGATCTGATTGCCTGGCTCCCCGCGTACAGCCGCGAGTCCGTCGCCGAGATGGGCGGGCGCGTGCTCGCAACCATGCTCGGCTGCGCGGAGGCGGTCATGAACGATGCGGGGACGCTGCGCCCGTCGATGTACGGCGGCTACGCGCAGAGCTCCGGAAGCGGCAACGCAGTGCTCTGCCTCAAGGCGAACTGACTCGCTTACTTCGCCTGAAAGAGCGCCTTCAGCTCCTCGGTGATCGGCTGCGCCTTCATCGGCGAGCCCGGGCCCGCGACGTGGCGGCCCCAGACGCGCGTCTCCGAGCCGCGCGCGAGCACGGTGCCGTCGCTGCGGAGCACCTCGTGCGCGACGACGAAGGATTTTCCGCCCCAGCGCGCGATCCGCGAGCGCACTTCGCAGCGATCGCCCGGCTCGGCGGGGGCGACGAACTCGCATTCGGCCGAGACGAGCGGCATCACCATGCCGTTCTCGATCATCGCCTTGATGCCGTGCCCGACCGAGCCGAAAAACGCCCAGGTGGCGCTGTCGAACCACCGGAAATACGTGGGGTAGAAGATGATGCCCGCCGGGTCACAGTCGCTCCATTGCACCTCGGTGCGCAGTACCCCCGTGATCGACTCGAATGCGGGCGCGTCCATGGCCGCGAATTCTACGGGGTCTGTCGCGCGCCGGTCTCGCGGGTTGCGAACGCCGCGACGAGGGACACCGCGAGCCACCCCAGCATCAACGTGAACCCGGCTCGGAACGCCGCGGCGTCGTAGACCCTGACCCCCTCGAGCAGCGCACCGCCCCAGTGTCGGTCGAGCACCCAGCCGATGAGCGGCTGCAGCAGCATCGCGCCGGTCATCGAGCCCATGTTGGCGACACCCGCCGCGGTCCCCGCGAGCCGCGCCGGAACCGATTCCTTCGCGAACGCGAATCCGATCACCATGCAGCCCGAGGCGAAGCCGGCGACCACCAGCGCCGCCAGCAGCAGCGTCGGCCCAAGGGGCCGCTCGGCAAAGATCACGGCCGCCCAAAGAACGAGCGCGGAAAAGCTCCCGACCAGGTAAAGCGGCTTTCGCTCGCGAAAACGGTCCGACAGCGCGCCGAACACCGGCCCGCCGGCGGCCCAGGCGAGCAAAAGCGCCGAGCAGTAGAACGCCGCGCGCTCGTTCGAGTACCCATGTACCGTCACGAGATAGGGAACGCCCCAGAGGCCGCCGAACGAAAGCGTTGCACCGACCACGCCTTGCGGCGCGAGGAACATGAGCCAGGTGTTCCGGTAGCCCAGCACTTCGGCGAGGCCCTGAAGCGCCGAAGGGCGCGCGCCCGCGGCCACGCGGCCGCTGAAGTAGCTCGCGTAGCCCCGCTCGGCCGGATCGTCCCGCACCAGTCCCCAGAGCGCCGCGCACAGCATTGCGATCGCCAACGCCGCGGCGAGCATCACCGGGCGCCAGCCGAACCCCGCCACCAGCCAGGCGAGGGGTACGCCGGCGCCCACGGCACCGGCCATTCCCGCGGCGAGCGCCAGGCCGCTCGCCAGCGCGAAGCGGTGCGCAGGAAACCAGTGCGCGGCGAGCTTGAGCGTCGCGACCCAGGCGACGCCGACCGAGCCGCCGACGAGCAGCCTTCCGAGCGCGGCGAGCGAAAAGCTCGGGGCCAGCGCGAACAGAAAGCTCCCGCAGGCCGCGACCGCCGCGCCGCAGGCGAGCACGCGGCGGGGCCCGAAACGGTCGACCATGAGCCCGGTGGGGATCTGCATCGCCACATAGCCGTACAGGTAAAACGCCGAGAGATTGCCGAGCGCCGCCGCTGCGATGGCGAATTCCGCCATCAGCTCGCGGGTCATCACGGCGGGCGCGACGCGCTGGAAGAAACCCGAGAGGTAAAGCGCCGCCCCGAGACCCCAGATTCCCCACGCCAGCGGCGCGGGCGGGTGCCTCAGCACTGCTCCCAGGGCAGGCCGGCGTGCCGCCAGCCGGAGACAGTGCCGCGATGGTGCTTGTCGTCCAGCTCCCCCTCGAATCCGTGCAGGACGTTGTACACGCGTGTGAAGCCCGCGCGCTCAAGCGCAGCGCCCGCCTCCTGCGAGCGGTTGCCGCTGCGGCAGATGAGCACGATCGGGCGCGTGGTGTGGTTGGTGCCGGCGAGCTTCTTCACCTGCCCCACGAAATGCGGGTTGATCTCCCAGTCCGGGCCGTCGTTCCACGCCACGTGCAGCGCGCCGACAGGATGCCCCACGAACAGATACTCCATCTCGCTGCGGCAATCGACGAACAGGGCCTCGGGGGTGTCGTGGAGGAATTTCGCGGCCTGCCGGGGTTCGAGATGATCCATGCCGAAGCGATTATATGCCGTAAGCATTTGACAGCACAGCACAACTCGGCGACACTGCGGTCTCGCGCCGATTTGACGTTCAGCTTGCGGGCGCGTTACCAAATTCCGCTAAAGAGACGGTTGTGAGCGGGAGACTCGTCTCCCGCAGCCCAAAGACCCGTTTCTGCGAAAGCTGAACGGGTTTTCGTTTTTCAGGATCCGTGAACGAATCATCCCGCGGCGCCAGGCTCCGTTCGCTCCTCGCCGAAAGGATCGTGATCCTCGACGGCGCGATGGGGACCATGATCCAGCGCGAGCGGCTGGACGAGGCGCAGTTCCGGGGCAGCCGCTTTCGCGACTGGCCTACCGAGCTGCGCGGCGCAAACGACCTGCTCACGCTCAGTCAGCCGGGACTGATCCGGCGCATCCACGAGCAGTACCTCGCGGCGGGTGCCGACTTCGTGGAGACCAACACGTTCAACTCGACCAGGATCTCGCTCGCGGACTACGGTCTGGAGGCGCTCGCCTACGAGCTCAACCTCGCGGCGGCGCAGCTCGCGGCCGGGGTTGCGCGCGAATGGGAAGCGAAAAACCCGTCGCGGCCTCGTTTCGTCGCCGGTGCCCTGGGGCCGACCTCCAAGACGGCGTCGATCTCGCCGGACGTCAACGACCCGGGCTTTCGCAACGTCACCTTCGAGCAGCTCGTGGTGGCCTACGGCGAGGCGGCGCGCGGTCTCCTGGACGGCGGCGTGGACCTGCTCCTGCTCGAGACCGTGTTCGACACCCTGAACGCGAAAGCGGCGCTGTTCGCACTCGAGGCCCTGTTCGAGGAGCGCGGCGAGCGCGTGCCGCTCATCGTCTCGGGCACCATTACCGACGCCTCGGGACGCACCCTTTCGGGCCAGACCACCGAGGCGTTCTACAACTCGGTGCGCCATGCGCGTCCGCTCGTCGTGGGGCTCAACTGCGCCCTCGGGGCGAGGGAGCTGCGCCAGTACGTCGAGGAGCTCGCCGCGGTCGCCGAGTGCTACGTGTCCTGTTATCCGAATGCAGGGCTGCCGAATGCGTTCGGTGAATACGACGACACGCCCGAGTCGATGGCCGGGCAGATCGCCGAGTGGGCGCGCGCCGGGTACCTCAACCTCGTCGGTGGCTGCTGCGGCACTACGCCCGAGCACATCGCCGCGATCGCCGAGAGCGTGCGCGGCGTCGCGCCGCGCCGCCTGCCCCAAAGGGCACCGATGCTTCGCCTTGCCGGTCTCGAGCCGCTCAACGTGGGCGAAGGCTCGCTTTTCGTCAACGTCGGCGAACGCACAAACGTCACCGGCTCGAAGGCGTTCGCGCGCCTGGTGCTCGCAGGCAACTATGCCGAAGCGCTCGCGGTCGCGCGCCAGCAGGTGGAGAACGGCGCGCAGGTGATCGACGTCAACATGGACGAGGCGATGCTCGACTCGGTCCAGGCGATGAGCACGTTCCTGCGGCTCGTCGCGGCCGAGCCCGACATCGCGCGAGTGCCGGTCATGGTCGATTCCTCGCGCTGGCCAGTGATCGAGGCGGGCCTGAAATGCCTGCAGGGCAAGGGTATCGTGAATTCGCTCAGCCTCAAGGAGGGAGAGGCCGAGTTTCTGCGCCAGGCGCGGCTTGCGCGCCGCTACGGCGCCGCCGTGGTCGTGATGGCGTTCGATGAGCGGGGGCAGGCCGACACGCTGGAGCGCCGCATCGGCATCTGCCGGCGAGCCTACGAACTGCTGACCGGGGCCGCGGGCTTTCCGCCCGAGGACATCATCTTCGACCCGAACATCTTCGCCGTCGCTACAGGGCTGGAAGAGCACGCGCGCTACGGCCTCGACTACCTCGAAGCGGTGCGCTGGATCCGCGCGAACCTGCCGCACGCCGCGATCTCGGGCGGGGTCTCGAACCTGTCCTTCTCGTTCCGCGGCAACGACGCGGTGCGCGAAGCGATGCACACGGTGTTCCTCTGCCACGCGACCCGCGCCGGCATGACGATGGGTATCGTCAACCCCGGTCAGCTGGGCGTCTACGAGGAGATCGAGCCGGAGTTGCGCAGTCGCGTCGAGGACGTGATCCTCGATCGCCGCCGCGACGCCACCGAGCGGCTGATCGAGCTCGCCGCCACCCTGAAGGGCGGCGCCCGCGACGACGCGCGCGAGGACGCCTGGCGCCGAGGCACGGTCGAGGAACGGCTGGTGCACGCGCTCGTCAACGGCATCTCCGCACACATCGTCGCCGACGCCGAGGAAGCGCGCGCGAAGTTCGCGCGCCCGATCGAGGTGATCGAGGGTCCGCTGATGGACGGCATGAACGTCGTGGGAGACCTGTTCGGCGCGGGCAAGATGTTCCTGCCGCAGGTGGTGAAATCGGCGCGCGTAATGAAGCAGGCGGTCGCGCACCTCGTGCCGTATATCGAGGCCGAGAAAGCGCGCGCGGGTGAGCGATCGCGCGCCAAGGGAAGGCTCGTGCTCGCCACCGTGAAGGGCGACGTGCACGACATCGGCAAGAACATCGTGGCGGTGGTGCTCCAGTGCAACAACTACGAAGTCGTGAACCTCGGCGTCATGGTTCCGGCACAAGCGATCCTGGAGGCCGCGAAGCGCGAGAATGCGGACGCGATCGGGCTTTCCGGGCTGATCACGCCGTCCCTGGAGGAGATGGCGCACGTAGCGCGCGAGATGGAGCGCCAGGGCTTCCGGATACCGCTTCTGATCGGCGGCGCCACCACCTCGCGCGTGCATACCGCCGTGAAGATCGCGCCGGAGTACTCGGGGCCGGTCGCCTACGTGCCCGACGCCTCACGCAGCGTCGCCGCCGTGCAGGGGCTGCTCTCGGTCGAGGGGCGCGAGGCGTACACGGCCAGCATCGCCGCGGACTACGCCCGGATCCGCGCGCAGCACGCCGGAAAGAAAGGCGCGGGGGACTTGCTGCCGATCGCGCAGGCCCGCGCCAACGGGCTGAAGACCGACTGGTCGGCATACCGTCCGCCGCGGCCGGCGACGACCGGCCTGACGCGCCTCGCGGACTATCCGCTCGAGCGCCTGCTTCCCTACATCGACTGGACGCCGTTCTTCCAGGCCTGGGACCTCTCGGGCCCCTACCCGAAGATCCTCCAGGATCCGGTCGCAGGCGAGGCGGCGCGCAAGCTCTACGACGAGGCGCTTCACATGCTCGAGCGGATCGTCAGTGAGCGCTGGGTGCGCGCAAACGGGGTGCTCGGGTTCTTCCCGGCGGCGCAGGCCGGCGGCGACGACATCGAGATCTACGCCGACGAATCGCGCCGCGCGACGCGCAT
>JBBINV010000058.1:0-19391 GCA_037443705.1 Betaproteobacteria bacterium
TCGCCATCTCCTTGCGCCCCCAGCCCGCCAGCGAAAGGTCCGCGACACGGTAGTCCTTGAACGTAGGATTCGGAGCATTCATGGCTTTCCTTCCGCAACAACCTTCGGGCGGCGCCGGTAGCGGCCGAGATACGCGGGCTCCCAGGGGCGCGCGGCGACCAGCAGCGTGAGCGGCACGCGCTCGGCGTGCGGCAGGCGCGCGTCGTCGATCCGCATCTCGGCGAACTCGGCCGCCACGCGCCGGAGCTTGCCGAGGAGCGCCGCCACCGAAGCGCGCGAGAGCGTGCCGTTCACCAGCACCAGCGCCTCGGCGTCGCCGGCGAACGACGAGCGCAGGAAGTCCTGCCCCAGCTCCTGCTTGAACAGGCGCTGGATCGGGCCGTCGGGAATCCACGAGAACGCACGGCTCGCAAGCACGCGAATCCGGTTGCCCGGCATCAGCTCGATGAACTTCAGCCGGTCGAGCTTGACCAGGAGCTTCACGCACTCGGCCTCGCTCAGGTCGTAGGTGCGCACGATCCGCTCGAAGGGCCAGTGGTTGAGCA
Organism: Betaproteobacteria bacterium; assembly: GCA_037443705.1. Classification (GTDB taxonomy): domain Bacteria; phylum Pseudomonadota; class Gammaproteobacteria; order Burkholderiales; family SG8-39; genus 2-02-FULL-66-14. The sequence continues at coordinate 546 of JBBINV010000058.1, forward strand.
CGCACAGCCCTACGAGCATCAGCTTCGGATCGTCCACGAACTGCTTTTCCTGCTCGGGCGTGAGCTGCGAAAGGCTCGCCGCTTCCGGGGCGAGGCCGCGCGCGAGGTCGCTGAACTCGAGCTTCAGGTAGTCGCAGATGCGATCGATGCGCGCGAGCGTGAACTCGTGCCGCGAGAACATGCGCTTGACGCTCGCCTCGCTCAGCCCCAGGTGCTTCGCCACGCCCGCGTAATTGAGCTTGCGCGCGCGAAGCTCGCGCTTGAGAGCCTCGACGAGCGCTGCCGTCTGCGCCACTCAGGCGGCCGCCTTCAGCGCCAGCGCCTTGTCGGTCGCTTCCCAGGTGAACTCGGGCTCCTCGCGGCCGAAGTGGCCGTAGGCGGCGGTCTTGCGGTAGATCGGCCGGAGCAGGTTGAGCGACTGGATGATCGCCTTCGGCCGCAGGTCGAAGTTGTTGGCGACGAGCCGGGAGAGCGAATCGTCCTGGATCTTGCCGGTGCCGAAGGTGGTCACCATCACCGAAACCGGTTTCGCGACCCCGATCGCGTAGGCGACCTGCACCTGGCACCTGGTCGCAAGCCCGGCGGCGACCACGTTCTTCGCCACATGGCGCGCCGCGTACGCCGCCGAGCGGTCGACCTTCGAGGGATCCTTTCCGGAAAATGCGCCGCCGCCATGGGGCGCCGCGCCGCCGTAGGTGTCCACGATGATCTTGCGGCCGGTGACGCCGCAGTCGCCGTGCGGCCCGCCGATCACGAAGCGCCCGGTCGGATTGACCAGGTACTTCACCTCGCCTTTCACCAGGCTCTTCGGGAGCACGGGCTTGACGATCTCCTCGATCACCGCCTCCGAGAGCTGCTTGTGCTCGATCTCCGGCGCGTGCTGGGTGGACAGCACGACCGTCTCGATCGCATCGGGCCGGCCGTTCACGTAGCGCACGGTGACCTGGGATTTCGCATCAGGCCGAAGCCACGGCAGCCGCCCGTCGCGGCGCAGCTCCGACTGGCGCTCCACCAGCCGGTGCGCGAGATAGATCGGCATCGGCATCAGCTGCGGTGTCTCGTCGCAGGCGTAGCCGAACATGAGTCCCTGGTCGCCCGCGCCCTGGTCGAGGTCGAGACCCCTGCCTTCGTCGACCCCCTGCGCGATGTCGGGAGACTGCTTGTCGTAGCACACCATCACCGCGCAGCCGCGGTAGTCGATGCCGTACTCGGTGTTGTCGTAGCCGATCGACTTGATCGTCTGGCGCGCGACTTCCTGGAAGTCGATGTCCTTCGCCTGCGTCGTGATCTCGCCCGCCATCACGACGAGGCCGGTCGTGACCAGCGTCTCGGCGGCGACGCGCGCACGCGGGTCCTTCGCTAGAATTGCGTCCAGCACCGCGTCGGAAATCTGGTCCGCAACCTTGTCCGGATGCCCCTCGGAGACCGACTCGGAAGTGAAGAGAAACTCGCTCATGGGGTGGCCTGAAAAACGGGGTTGCAAGGATACCAGATGCCGCGCTTGCTGATGAGCCTCGCGGCGCGCCTGCCGCTCAAGCTGCTGCACGCGCTCGGCGCGCTTTTCGGCTGGCTGATCTACGCGATGTCGCCCACGTACCGCGCCCACCTGCGCGAGAACCTCGAGGCCGCGGGTTTTCGCGACGCGCGCACGCGCCGCGCCGCGATCGCGGGCGCGGGGATGATGCTCGCGGAGCTGCCCTGGGTGTGGCTTCGGCCGCGCGCCGCGGTGACCGCGCAGGTTCGGGCGATCGACGGCCTCGAGCACGTGGAAGGCGCGCGCGCCCGGGGGCAGGCGATCGTGTTTCTCACGCCGCACCTTGGCTGCTTCGAGATCACGGCACAGGTCGCGGCCGAGCGCTTTCCGATCACCGTGCTCTACCGCCCGCCCAAGCTCGCATGGCTGCAGCCGATGATCGAGGAAGGGCGCGGCGGCGAGAACGTGAGGCTCGCCTCCGCCGACCTCGCGGGAGTGCGCGTGCTCCTTGCCGCATTGAAGCGCGGCGAGGCGGTGGGGATCCTGCCGGACCAGGTGCCCGGCGAGGGCGAGGGCGAATGGGCGCCCTTCTTCGGGCGTGACGCCTACACCATGACGCTCGCCGCAAAGCTTGCGGCGCGGCCCGCCACCGCGTGCCTGCTCGCCTGGGCCGAGCGCCTGCCGCGCGCCGGCGGCTACGTGATCCACCTGCGCCCTCTTCCCCGGGCGCTCGAGGGCGAGAGCGGCACGCGGCGGATCAACCGCGCGCTCGAGGCGCTCGTCCGCGAGTGCCCCGCGCAGTACCTCTGGGGCTACAACCGCTACAAGTCCCCGAACCGGGCGGCCGATCGCGCATGAAAAAACCGGGACAGACCCGGAGTTTTCCGAAAACCGGGTCTGTCCCGGTTTTTTCCGGGAGCGCGCCGTGAGCCGCGTCGTATTCGCGCTGATGTGGCTGGGGCATTTCCTGCCCTCGCGCGTGCTTTCGAAGATCGGAACCGTCGTGGGAGATCTTGCCTTCTGGCTCGTCGCGGAGCGCAGGCGCGTGACGCGCATCAACCTGGAAAAATGCTTTCCGGGGATGTTGCCGGATGAGCGCGAACGGCTCGCGCGCGCGCACTTCCGCGCCTTCTGCCGCAGCTTCGTCGACCGCGCGCTGCTGTGGTGGGCGCCGCGCGCGCGGATCGAGCGCCTGGTAAGAATCGAGGGCCTGGAGCATCTGCGCGCGCTCGGGGGTGCGCCGGCGATCCTGTTCGTGCCGCATTTCGTGGGCTTCGACGCGGGAATGACGCGCCTCACCTGCGAGGTGAACGTGGTCGGGATGTACGCGAGGCAGAAGGACGCGCGCTTCGGGGAGCTGCTCCGGCGCGGCCGCAGCCGCTTCGGCGACCAGCGCCTGATCGCGCGCCAGGAAGGCGTGCGCCCGCTGCTCGCCGCGATGCGCGAGGGGCGGCCGCTTTTCTATCTCCCCGATCAGGACTACGGGCCGCGCGAGAGCCTGTTCGTGCCGTTCTTCGGCGTGCCCGCGGCTACCGTGCCGGGGCTCGCGCGCCTGGCGCGGATCGGGCGCGCGCGCGTGCTCCCGTGCGTGGCCCGGATGCTCCCCGGCTCGGGCTACGTCCTCTCGATCGAGCCGCCGTGGGACAATTTTCCCACCGGCGACACCGCCGCCGATACGCGCCGCATGAACGAGTACATCGAGCGCAAGGTTCTCGAGATGCCCGAGCAGTATTTCTGGATGCACAAGCGCTTCAAGACCCGCCCGCCGGGCGAGGCGAGGTTCTATTGAAGCCAGTGCGCGCCGCGGTCATCGGGGCCGGCCACATGGGGAGCTTTCACGCGCGCAAGCTCGCCGTGAGTCCCGGCGCCTCGCTCGTCGGCGTCGCGGACGCCGATCCGGTCCGCGCGAAGCAGCTCGCCAAGGAGCTCGGCTGCGCGTACGAGACCGACTACCGGCAGCTGCTGCGGTGCGTGGAGGCCGCGTGCGTGGCGGTTCCCACGGCGCTGCATTTCGAAGTGGTCAAGGCGTGTCTCGAGGCGGGCGTGCACGTCCTGGTGGAAAAGCCGCTCGCGGCGACGGTCGCCGAGGCCGACGCGCTGCTCGCGCTCGCCAGGGTGCATCGCCGCGTGCTGCAGGTCGGGCACCTCGAGCGCTTCAATCCGGCGTTTCGCGCGCTCGCCGGGGAGCCCGGAAAGCCGCTCTTCATCGACATCGAGCGCCTCGCCCCGTTCAAGGGGCGCGGCACCGACGTCGACGTCGTGCTCGATCTCATGATCCACGACCTCGATCTCGTGCTCGCGCTCGCCCGCTCGAGCGTCGCGGAGGTGAGCGCGTGCGGCTTCCGGGTGCTCACAGGCGCGATCGACATCGCCAACGCGCGGATCGAGTTCGCCGACGGCTGCGTCGCGAGCGTCTCGGCGAGCCGAGTGAGCCAGGCGCAGGTGCGAAAGCTGCGCGTGTTCCGCCAGGACCAGTACGTCTCGGCCGACCTCCAGGGACAGAAGCTGCGATACGTCCGCAAGGGCGCCGCCGGCATCGTGGAGGACGAGAAGCGGTTCGCGCACGCCGATGCGCTCGCGCTGCAGACCGAGGACTTCCTCGCGGCGGCGGCGGGCGAGCGAACGCCCGCGGTCAGCGGCGAGGAGGGGCGGCGGGCGCTCGCGCTTGCGCTCCAGGTGAGCGCCCTCGTGAACGAAAGGCTCGCGCGCCATGCACCGTAACCCCGGGGCCGCGGAGCTGCGCGAACTGCTTGCGCGTGCGCGTCGAATCGCGGTGGTCGGCGCCTCGCCCGATCCCGAGAGGCCGAGCCACCGCATTGCGCGGCGCCTGATCGGCTGGGGCTATACGGTGATCCCGGTGCGGCCGGCGGTGAAGGAGATCCTTGGCGAAAAGGCCTACGCGCGGCTCGCGGACGTTCCCGGGCCGATCGACCTGGTGAACGTATTCCGGGCCGCGCGCGAGGCGCCGGAGATCGTGGAGCAGTGCATCGCGCTCGGCGTGAAGGCGGTCTGGTTCCAGGAGGGGATCGTGAACGAGACGGCCGCGGGGCGCGCGCGCGCGGCCGGCCTCACGGTCGTGATGGACCGGTGCATCTCGGTCGAGTACCGAAAGCTCATGACATGAAGCTCGCGTTCGCCAAGATGGAGGGAGCCGGAAACGACTTCGTGGTGATCGACGCGACCGCGAAGCCAATGGATTTCTCAGAGAAACTCGTAAGGGAGTTGGCTGATCGCCATTTCGGCATCGGCTGCGACCAGGTGCTGGTGGTCGAGCGGCCGCGCCGCGCGGACGCGGATTTCCGCTACCGGATCTTCAACGCCGACGGGAGCGAGGTCGAGCAATGCGGCAACGGCGCGCGCTGCTTCGTCAAGTTCGTGCACGAGAGGGGCCTCACCGCGAAGCGCGAGATCGCGGTAGAGACGCTCGGCGGGCTGATCCGGCCGCGGCTCGAGCCCGACGGCGAGGTGAGCGTGGATATGGGAAGGCCCGTTCCCGCGAACCCGATGATCGAAACGCTTTCCGTCGATGGAACCCGGGTCGAGCTGGCGCTGCTGTCCATGGGCAACCCGCACGCGGTGCAGGTGGTCGCCGACGTGCAGGCGGCGCCGGTCGCGCTCCAGGGGCCGGCCATAGAGCGCCATGCGCGCTTCCCCGGGCGCGTGAACGCGGGCTACATGCAGGTCCTCGGCCGGCACGCGATCGCGCTTCGCGTCTGGGAGCGCGGCGCGGGCGAGACCCTTTCGTGCGGCACCGGCGCCTGCGCCGCCGTGGTCTCGGGGATCCTGCGCGGGCTGCTCGACTCGCCGGTGGAGGCGCGCACGCGCGGCGGCACGTTGACCGTGTCTTGGGCGGGCGGCGACAATCCGGTCTGGATGAAGGGGCCGGCGCGGCGGGTGTTCGAGGGAACGATCATGCTCGGGGAATGAAACGATGAACGCGGAAGCGGTGGCGGATTTCCTCAGGACCCATCCCCAGTTCTTCGACCAGCACCCGGAGCTCCTGGCGACGATCCTCGTGCCCCATCCGCACGGCGGGCGCGCGATCCCGCTCGCCGAGCGCCAGCTCCTCGGGCTGCGCGAGAAGGTGAAGCTGCTGGAATCCAAGCTCGGCGAGCTCATCCAGTTCGGCGAGGAGAACGACGCCATCGGCGAAAAGGTGCAGCGCCTGGCGCTCGCGCTGATCGCGGCGCGCGACTTCGGCGGCACCGCGCAGACCCTCTATTTCCACCTGCGCGAGGATTTCTCCGTGCCGCACGTCGCGCTGCGCCTGTGGGGCCGGACCGTGCCCGAAGGCGCGCCCGAGGGCGCGCCGGTGGAGGGGCGGCTGCGCGAGAGCATCGAGGCGCTCGGCGGGCCGCAGTGCGGCCCGGCGGCCTCGAGCCCGTTCCTCGCGTGCTTCGGCGAAGCCCAGGAGCACGTCCGGTCGCTCGCGATCGTGCCGCTCGGGCAGACGCGCCCGTTCGGGCTGCTCGCGCTCGGCAGCGAAGACCCGCAGCGCTTTTTCGCCGAGATGGGAACGTTGTTCCTGAGGCGCATCGGCGAGCTGGTCGCGGGCGCGCTCGCGGCGCGCCTCTGAGGCGGGAGCGCGTGGCAGGCGGCCCCCGCGCCACGCACCCGGACGAAGGCGAGGTACGGGCGTACCTCGAGCAGCTTCGCCACCAGCGCCTTCTGTCCCCCGCTACGCTCGGAAACTACTCCCGTGCGCTGAATGTCCTCCTGGCGTTGCTGGAAAAGACCCCGTTGCGCCAGCTTCAAGCCCATCAAGTCCGCCGCTTCGTGGCGCTGTTGCACGCGAAGGGCCTGTCGGGCCGCACGCTCGCGCTCACGCTCTCGGCCTGGCGCGGGCTGTACCGGTGGCTTGCGCGGCATCGCGGCTATTCGGCGAACCCCGCGCAGGGGGTGCGCGCGCCCAAGGGCCCGCGCGCGCTTCCGAAGGCGCTCACCGTGGAGCAGGCCGCGCGGCTGCTCGAGCCTGAGGCGAATCGCACGCCGCAGGCGCTTTGCGACCGCGCGATGTTCGAGCTCCTTTATTCCTCGGGGCTGCGGCTTGCCGAGCTGATCGCGCTCGATGCGGACGGCGGGCGCCTCGATCTGCAGGCGGGCGAGGTCACCGTCACCGGCAAGGGCGCGAAGACGCGCACCGTGCCGGTGGGCGCGCGGGCTCGCGAGGCGCTCGAAGCCTGGCTTGCGGTGCGCGCGCAGGTCGCTGCGCCGGGCGAGCGCGCGCTCTTTGTGGGCGCGCGCGGGCGCCGCATCGCGCCCTCGGCGGTAAACGCGCGCCTGCGCGCGGCCGCCCGCCGGCAGGGGCTGGAAGCGCCGGTGCATCCCCACATGCTGCGCCACTCGTTCGCGAGCCACGTGCTGCAGTCCTCGCAGGACCTGCGCGCGGTCCAGGAGATGCTCGGGCACGCGAGCATCGCTACGACGCAGGTCTACACCCATCTCGATTTCCAGGCGCTTTCCAAGGTCTACGACGCCGCACACCCGAGAGCAAAGAGGAAATGAACGCGGTCATGCTGAAGCCGGGGCGCGACAAGTCGCTCCGGCGACGCCATCCCTGGGTCTATTCGGGTGCGATCGGAGCGGTCGAGGGAGCACCTCCTTCGGGTGATACCGTCGAAGTCCGGTCCGCGGACGGCAAGCCCGTGGCGCTCGCCGCCTGGAGCCCGCGGTCGCAGATCCGCGCCCGCGTGTGGAGTTTCGATTGTTCGGAAACGATCGACGAGAAGTTCCTTCGCTCCCGGCTTGAAAAGGCCATCACGTTCAGGGCCAGCCTTGCGGCCGCCAAACACGGCAACGCGCTGCGCCTGGTGCACGGCGAGTCGGACGGCCTTCCGGGCCTGGTGGTGGACCGCTACGACGACGTGCTGGTCGCGCAGCTCCTTTCGGCGGGCGCGGAGCGCTGGCGCGAGACCCTGCTCGATGCGCTCGCGGCGCTCACCGGCTGCGCGGCGGTGTACGAGCGCTCCGATGCGCAGGTGCGGAAGCTCGAGGGCCTTGCGCCGCGCGCGGGCTTCGCGCGCGGCAACCGCGACGCGGCGCGCTGCCCGATCCTCGAGTACGGCCTCAATTTCCGCGTCGACGTCGCGGGCGGGCAGAAAACCGGATTCTTTCTCGACCAGCGCGAAAACCGCCAGCGCATCCGCGCGCTCGCGGCGGGCCGGATCGTGCTCGACGGCTTCGCCTACACCGGGGGCTTCTCGGTCGCGGCGCTCGCCGGGGGCGCGGCGCACGTGACCGCGGTGGAGAGCTCCGAGGCGGCCCTCGAGGTCGCCAGAGAGAATCTGAGCGCGAATGCGGTGGATCCGGCGCGCGTGGAGCTCGTCCGGGGCGACGTCTTCGCCGAGCTGAGGAAATTCCGCGACCGCGGCGCGCAGTTCGACCTGATCGTCCTCGATCCGCCGAAATTCGCGCCCACCGCGGCGCAGGCGAAAAACGCGGCGCGCGCCTACAAGGACGTGAACCTGCTCGCCTTCAAGCTCCTTTCGCCGGGCGGGCTGCTCGCGACATTCTCGTGCTCGGGCGGCGTGTCGAAGGATATCTTCCAGTCGATCGTCGCCGGCGCGGCGCTCGACGCGGGAGTGGAGGCGCGCATCATCGAGCGCTTCGGCGCCGCGGCCGACCACCCGGTGGCGCTCAATTTTCCCGAGGGGGAGTACCTCAAGGGGCTATTGCTCGTCCGGAGCTAGCGGCCAGATCGCGCGGCCCTCCACGATCCGTGCGACGAGGTCGATCGCGATCGCGCAGGCAACGCCGAAGGGAAGGTAACCGGCGTAGCCGAGGAGCGGCATCTCGAAGATGCGGAAGCGGTCCACGAGGGGCACGCTGTAGTGCCACTTCGCGAGGCTGCCCCAGTTCCAAAGCTCCCAGAAGAACCCGCACACGAGCGCGGCGAGCGCCGGCTGCAGGACGGGCCGCCAATCGCCCCCGCGAAGCGGCGAAAAAACGGTTTCGCCGAGAAGCACCTGCTGCAGGCCGGCGAGCACCGCCAGCGGAGCGAGCCACAGCGCCGGGTAGAAGAGCTGCGGCCACGGTCCGATCGCGCCAAGCGCCGCGATCCCCGCCGCAAGCGAAATCCAGGCATTTCCGGCATGCCCCTTCAACGGCGGCAACTCGAGCGCCTCGAGGCGGGGGAACTGCGCGAGCCAGTACCAAATGCTCGCGACCGCCGGGAGGACGGTCGCGAACGGCAGGCTCGCCTGGAAAAAATAGTCCCAGTCGCCCGAGGCCGCGATGCCGGTGTAGTACCAGTTGCGCACGAACCGGTTGAGGTGCTCGAAAAGCCACCAGAACCCTGCGCTCGCCGGAAAAAGCGCGATGATGAGGAGCGGCCGGTGGCTGAGGAGCGAGCGCGCGGCGCGGCGCCAGGCGAGCGCGTTGGCGACGACGATGAAACCGAGCCAGAGCAGCGTGAAGGTGTGGCGCCGCCACTGCGGCGCGACGAGCCCTTCGGTCCATGCGAGCATCCACCCCAGGGCAATCGCCCCAAGTCCCGCCCATCCCCACCACGGAAAAGGTCTTGCAGGCAGCAGACGCGCCGCCGGGGCCGGTTTCGAAAAGGCGAATCCGAAAAGAATCGCAGCGCCGAGGACGGGGAGGCTCATCGCGGCAAACGCGCCCCAGGAGAACGGACCCGCGGACGAGGGCACGGTGCGCGGGGGAAAGGCGAGATACGGCGCGAGCGGAATTCCGGCCGCGGCGAGGCCCGCGAGCGGCGCGGCCGCGGCAAGCGCGAGCCCGAGGACGAACACTGCGGCGGCGCGCGTTCGCACGCGCCAATGATAAGCTTCGCCGCATGGAACAGAGCCAGATGGTGCCGGTGACGATCCTCACCGGATTCCTCGGCGCGGGCAAGACGACGCTCTTGAATCGCATTCTCAGGGAGGACCACGGCCAGCGCATCGCCGTGATCGAGAACGAGTTCGGCGAGGTCGGGGTCGACAACGACATCATCGAGTCGGGCGACGAGCAGATCGTCGAGATGAACAACGGCTGCATCTGCTGCACGGTGCGCGGCGACCTGATCCGGATTCTCGGCAGCCTCAAGGAGAAGCGCGACGGGGGCGCGCTCAGGTTCGACCGCGTGCTGATCGAGACCACCGGCATGGCCGACCCGGGCCCGGTGGCGCAGACCTTCTTCACCGACGAGGAGATCGGGAACTACTACCTCCTCGACTCGATCCTCACCGTGGTGGACGCCAAGCACGCGCCGAAGCAGCTCGACGAATTTCGCGAGGCGCAGGAGCAGGTCGGGTTCGCGGACCGGATTCTGCTTTCCAAGACCGATCTCGTCCAGGAGGCGGAAACGGCCAGTCTGGTGAAAAGGCTCAGGACGATGAACCCCCGCGCGCCGATCAAGAAGGTGCACTTCGGCGAAGCGCCACTCGGCGAGATCCTGGACATCCGCGGCTTCAACCTGAACGCGATCCTCGAGCTCGACCCGGATTTCCTCGGCGACGCCTCGCACGACCACCACGACGAGGTCGAGTCGTTCGTGTTCCGCTCGGCAAGGGCCTTCGACGGCGACAGGCTCGAGCAGTTCCTCTCGGGCATGATCCAGGTCTACGGGCCGGACCTCCTGCGCTACAAGGGCGTGCTCTGGATGAAGGGCAACCCGCGGCGCGTGGTCTTTCAGGGCGTGCACATGATGATGGGCGGCGACCTCGGCAAGCCGTGGAGCAGGGGCGAGAAGAAAGAGTCCGTGATGGTGTTCATCGGGAAGAAGCTGCCGAGGGACCTGTTCGTCGCGGGACTGGAGCAGTGTCTCGCCTGACATGAAGCTCGCGCGCGGCCTCCGGCTGCTGCTCGCGGCCGCGCTTCTCGCGGCGTGGCAGGCGGCGCTCGTGCACCCGCTCGCGCACGTCGACGCGCACGGCGGGTTCGTTCATCTCGGCGACGGCCGCGCCGGCGCGCCGGACAAGACCAAGCCCAGCCTCCTGTGCGACGCAATCGCGGCGCTCGCGCATTGCGTGGGGCAGGGAATCGAGGCCTCGTTCGAAGCGATTGCGAGCGAGTTCGCCGCTTCCCCGCCGGTGGCGCCGGATTCTTCCGCGTCGCCGGCGCGCCACTACCTCAGCCAGGGTCCTCCCGCGGTCCTCTGAAACGTGTTGCAGGTGCGCCCGGCCGCCGGCCGCGCGCGTCGTGGACATTTTTCGGGGAGCTCCAATTCATGCTTCGCATCACGTTGTGCGCGGCGGCGCTAGCCGTCGCATCGGGCGCCGCATTCGCTACGGACGCGGATATGGCGCAAATCCGCGAGGAGATCAGGCAGCTGCGGGAAGCTTACGAGAGGCGCATCACCGCGCTGGAAAACCGTCTTGGAGAAGCCGAAGCGAAACCGAAGCCGGCCCCGGAGCCGGCGCGCTCCGCCGGCGAGAACGCGTTCAACCCGGCGACTTCGCTCATCCTCCAGGGCACGGCGGCGCGCAGCTCGCGCGACCCGGAAACCTACCGCATCGACGGCTTCGCGCCCTCGGGCGGCGAGGTCGGAACCGCGCGCCGAGGCCTGTCGCTTGCGGAATCGGAGCTCGTGGTGACCGCGAACGTAGACCCGTATTTCCGCGGGTTGCTGATCGCGGCGCTCACGCCTGAGAACGAGACCGAGGTGGAGGAGGCGTTCGTGCAGACGCTCGCGCTGGGGCGCGGCCTGACGCTGAAAGGCGGGAGGTTTCTCTCCGGAATCGGCTATCAGAACGAGATCCATCAGCATGCGTGGGACTTCCAGGATGCGCCGCTCGCCTACAAGGCGTTCCTCGGCGGGCGCTTCTCGGACGATGGCGTGCAGTTGAGGTGGGTGGCGCCCACGGATCTGTTTCTCGAGCTCGGTGCCGAGCTGGGCAGCGCAGGAAGCTTCCCGGCGACGAATCGCAATCGCAACGGCGCCAACGCCTGGAGCGTGTTCGGCCATGCCGGAGGCGACATTGGCGCGAGCATCGCGTGGCGCGCGGGCCTTTCGATGCTTCGCGCCTCGCCGCGCGAGCGCGCCTATGACGACACCGATTCCACCGGGACGGTCGTCACCAACGCCTTCAGCGGGCGCTCGCGCGTGTGGATCGCGGACGCGGTCCTGAAATGGGCGCCGAACGGCAATCCGGGCGAGACGAACTTCAAGCTGCAAGGCGAATACTTCCGCCGCACCGAGTCCGGCGAGCTGACCTACGACACGCAAGGCGCGTCGCTCGGCACTCAGACGGGCAGCTACGCCTCGCGTCAGTCGGGGTGGTACCTCCAGGCGGTCTACCAGTTCATGCCGCGCTGGCGCGTCGGCTACCGGCTCGACCGGCTGAGCGCGGGAAGCGCGCGCATCGGCCTGATGGAATCGCGCGCGCTCGCGGCCCAGGACTTTCCGGTCCTCGCGGCGTATCGGCCAAGGCGCCGCACCGCCATGATCGACTGGAGCCCGAGCGAGTACAGCCGCGTCCGCGTGCAGCTCGCGCGCGACTACGCGCGCCTGGGCGAAGCCGACAGCCAGCTTCTCGTGCAGTACGTCATGAGCCTGGGCGCGCACGGCGCGCACAGGTTCTGAGGACAGGACGATGGAATCCAAGTTGAAGATTCTCGTGTTTCTGGGATCGGCCCTGTGCTCGATTCCGGCGCTCGCCGCGCTCAATGTCTTCGCCTGCGAGCCGGAGTGGGGCGCGCTCGCGCGCGAGCTGGGCGGCGACAAGCTATCGGTCTACGAGGCGACCACCGCGCTCCAGGATCCGCACCGCATCGAGGCGCGGCCGAGCCTCATCGCGCGCGCGCGCAGCGCCGACCTCGTCGTGTGCACCGGCGCGGACCTTGAGGCGGGCTGGCTGCCTCTGGTGCTCGCGCAGTCGGGCAATCCGAAAATCCGGCCCGGCGAGCCGGGCTTCTTCGAAGCCGCGCGCGCCGTCGCGCTTCTCGAGCGCCCGGCGCGCATCGACCGCGCGATGGGCGACGTGCATCCGGGAGGCAACCCGCACGTGCACCTCGACCCGCGCAACGTCGCGGTCATTGCGCAGGCGCTCGGCGAGCGCCTGGCGGCCATCGGTGCCGCGGATGCCGCGGTGTTCCGGGGCAGAACGAGGGCTTTCCTCGAGCGCTGGCGCAGCGCAATCGGGCGCTGGGAAGCAGGGGCGACGCCGCTGAAGGGCGTGGCGCTCGTGGTCGCGCACAAGAACCTCACGTACCTCGTGAGCTGGCTCGGCATGCGCGAGGCCGGGAGCCTCGAGCCGCAGCCCGGGATGCCCCCGACCACGGCTCACCTCGCGGAGCTCCTCGCGCGGCTCAAGCGCGAGCCCGCGCGCGCCGTCGTGCGCGCCGCCTACAACGATCCGCGCTCCGCGGAATGGCTCGCCGAGCGCGCGAAGATCCCGACGGTCGTCCTGCCCTATACGGTCGGCGGATCGGACAAGGCGAATGACCTGTTCGGCCTGTACGAAGACACGATCGAGCGGCTGCTCGCGGTGGCGAGATGAGTGACTGGCTGATCCTCTTGCCTGCACTGGCAGCGGGACTCCTCGTCACCGCCACGCATGTTCCCCTGGGCATGCAGGTGCTCGCGCGCGGGATCGTCTTCATCGACCTCGCGGTGGCGCAGATCGCCGGCCTGGGGGTGATCGTCGCGGACTCGCTCGGCTTCGAAGCGCACGGGGTTGCGGTTCAGGCATCGGCGCTCGGAGCGGCGCTCGCCGGAGCGCTGCTTCTCAACTGGACCGACAAGCGCTGGCCGGAAGTCCAGGAGGCGGTGATCGGAGTGGCCTTCGTCGTCGCGGCGAACGTCGCGATCCTGCTCCTTGCCGCGAATCCGCGCGGAGCGGAGCACCTGAAGGAGCTGCTCGTGGGGCAGATCCTCTGGGTGGATCGCGCGCAGCTCGCCGCCGTCGCGGTCGTCTATGGCGCGATCCTCGCCGCGTGGTTCGGGCTCGGAGCGCGGCTCGGGAGGGTCGGCTTCTATCTCCTGTTCGCGATCGCGGTAACGGCGTCGGTGCAGCTCGTCGGCCTGTACCTCGTGTTCGCTACGCTGATCGTCCCGGCGCTCGCCGCACGGCGGGCGAAGCGCACGGGAATGGCGGCCGGATACCTGGTCGGCGCCGCGGGCTACGCGCTCGGCCTCGGGCTTTCGCTGGTGACCGATCTGCCCGCCGGGCCGTTCGTGGTGTGCGCGATGACCGCCGCGGCGCTGGTGTTTTTCGTCGCGACGCCGGGTGAACGAGGTCTAGAATAGAAATCATGGAACAGTGGCACGGCACGACGATTCTCTCGGTGCGGCGCGGCGCGTCCGTTGCGCTCGGCGGCGACGGCCAGGTGACGCTCGGCGCGGTGGTGGTGAAGGGCGGTGCGAGGAAGGTCCGGCGCCTCTATCACGACCGCATCCTCGCCGGGTTCGCGGGCGGCACGGCGGACGCCTTCACGCTGTTCGAGCGCTTCGAAGCGAAGCTCGACAAGCACCAGGGCAATCTCATGCGCTCGGCGGTCGAGCTGGCGAAGGACTGGCGCACCGACCGGATCCTGCGGCGGCTGGAGGCGATGCTCGCGGTCGCCGACCGCGAGAGATCGCTCGTCATCACGGGCATGGGCGATGTCCTCGAGCCCGAGCACGGCATCGTCGCGATCGGCTCGGGCGGCCCCTACGCGCAGGCGGCGGCGCGGGCGTTGCTCGAGAATTCGTCATTGAGTGCCAAGGAAGTCGTCGAAAAAGCGCTCGCGATCGCGGCCGATATCTGCATCTACACGAACCAGACCCGCACGATCGAGGTGCTCGAGTGAGCACGATGACGCCGCAGGAGATCGTGCACGAGCTCGACAAGCACATCGTCGGGCAGGACCGCGCCAAGCGCGCGGTCGCGATCGCGCTCAGGAACCGCTGGCGCCGCCAGCAGGTCGCGGAGCCCCTGCGCCAGGAGATCACCCCGAAGAACATCCTGATGATCGGGCCCACGGGCGTGGGCAAGACCGAGATCGCGCGGCGCCTTGCGCGCCTCGCGGACGCTCCCTTCATCAAGGTCGAGGCGACCAAGTTCACCGAGGTGGGCTACGTGGGGCGCGACGTGGACGCGATCGTGCGCGACCTCGTGGAGATCGCGGTGAAGGCGGCGCGCGAGCAGGCGATGCGGCGCGTGCGCATGCGTGCGCAGGATGCGGCCGAGGAGCGGATTCTCGAGGCTCTCCTGCCCGCCCCGAGAGGGATGGAACGCGACGATTCCGCCACGCGCCAGAAATTCCGCAAGAAGCTGCGCGAGGGCGAGCTCGACGACCGCGAGATCGAGATCGAGGTGGCGGCGCCCGTCTCGCAGATGGAGATCCTCGCCCCGCCCGGGATGGAGGAGCTCACGACGCAGATCCAGGGCATGTTCCAGAACCTCGCGGGCGCGCGCCGCCGCACGCGCAAGATGAGGATCCGCGAGGCGCTCGCCGCGCTGACCGAGGAGGAGGCGGCGCGCCTGATCGCCGACGACGACCTGAAATCGCGCGCGCTCGCCAACGTGGAGGCGAACGGGATCGTGTTCCTCGACGAGCTCGACAAGATCGCGAGCCGCGGCGAGGTCGCGGGGGCGGACGTCTCGCGCCAGGGCGTGCAGCGCGACCTCCTGCCGCTGGTGGAAGGGACCACGGTCTCTACCAAGTACGGCATGGTGAAGACCGACCACATCCTGTTCATCGCCTCGGGCGCGTTCCACCTCGCCAGGCCCTCGGACCTGATCCCGGAGCTGCAGGGGCGCTTTCCGATCCGCGTGGAGCTCGACGCGCTGGGGGTGGCGGACTTCGAGCGCATCCTCACCGAGACCGACGCCAACCTGATCGAGCAGTACCGCGCGCTGCTCGCGACCGAGGGCGTGAGCCTGGAATTCGCGCCGGGGGCGGTGCGGCGCGTCGCCGAGATCGCATTCGCGGTGAACGAGTCCACCGAGAACATCGGCGCGCGGCGCCTGTACACGGTGCTCGAGAAGCTGCTCGAGGAAGCCTCGTTCGAAGCCGGGCGGCGCGGCGCGCAGGTTGTTTCGATCGACGCCGCGTACGTGGACGCGCGGCTCTCCGAATTGTCGAAGAACGAGGATCTCGCGCGCTACGTGCTCTGAGCGGCGCGGCGCAGCTCCTCTTCGAGGCACGCCCGGCACAGGCACCCCCGCCCGGGTACCGGGGCAAGCGGCGGAAGCGCCGCGCACCAGCAGCGTTCCTCGCCGGCCAGCATGCCGCACGCGAACTCGCTCCCGCAGCGGCTGCAGCGGGCGCTGGCGGGGAAGGGGCCGGCGGCGGGGGTTGAAATCAACGTCGTCGGACCCTATCTCGGATGCACAGCAACCGCAAGGAGACAGCGATGGCAAGCATTACCCGGTTCGATCCTTTCAACGAGCTGGTCGACGACCTGTTCAAGGGCTTCTTCGTGCGCCCGGTGGCTTTCGAGGGCCGGGGCGAAGCGCTCCGCATGCGGGTCGACGTGATCGAGAAGGACGGCGCCTACTTCGTTGCCGCGGAACTGCCTGGCGCGAGGAAAGAGGACATCCAGGTGAGCATCGACGGCGCGCAGGTGACCCTCGTCGCGGAAGTGAAACGCGAGAAGGAAGCCTCCGAACGCGAGCGCGTGCTGCATTCGGAGCGCGTTTACGGGAAGCTCTCGCGCAGCTTCTCGCTGCCGCAGGAGATCGACGAGGCGAAAGCCGAGGCGAAACTGCGCGACGGCGTGCTCGAGCTCACGCTGCCGAAGAAGGCCGCGGCGACGCGCCGCCAGCTCACGATCCAGTAGCGGGCGCTTTCCTTTAGAATCGGCCGCCATGGGACACGATCCCCAGGCGGCCGATAAGGCGCGTACTCTCACCGAGGCGCTGCCCTACATCCAGCGCTTTCACGGGCGCACGATCGTCGTCAAGTTCGGCGGCAACGCCATGACGGACGACGCGCTCAAGGCCGCGTTCGCGCGCGACGTGGTGCTCCTGAAGCTCGTGGGGATGAACCCCGTGGTGGTGCATGGCGGCGGCCCTCAGATCGAGCAGCTGCTCGCGCGCCTGGGCAAGAAGGGCGAGTTCGTCCAGGGCATGCGCGTCACCGATGCCGAAACGATGGACGTGGTCGAGATGGTGCTCGGCGGCCAGGTCAACAAGGAGGTCGTCGAGCTCATCAACCAGGCGGGCGGCAAGGCGGTCGGCCTCACCGGGCAGGACGGTGCCTTCATCCGCGCGCGCAAGATGCTGGTCGCGAACGGGCGCAGGGGCGAGGAGCCGGTCGACATCGGGCAGGTGGGCGAGATCGAGTCGATCGACCCGAGCGTGATCTCGGCGCTCGAATCCGGCGGCTTCATCCCGGTGGTCGCGCCGATCGGCACCGGCGCCGACGGCACCACCTACAACATCAACGCCGATCTTGTCGCCGGGAAGCTCGCCGAGGTGCTGCGCGCCGAGAAGCTCGTCGTGCTCACCAACACTCCCGGCGTGCTCGACAGGGACGGCAAGCTCCTCACCGGCCTCACCCCCCGGAAAATCGACGACCTGGTCGCGAAGGGCGTGATCTCGGGCGGCATGCTCCCCAAGATCGGCTCGGTGCTCGATGCCGCGCGCGCGGGGGTGAAGTCCTGCCACATCATCGACGGGCGCGTGCCGCACGCGCTGCTGCTCGAACTGCTCACCGACGAAGGCGTCGGCACTCTCATCCGCTCCAAGTAATGCGCATCGCCCGCCTCCCGCCCTCGCGGCGGGTGTGGATCTTCGATCTCGACAACACGCTGCACGACGCGCGCCCGCGGATCTTCCCGAGCATGCACGTGCAGATCAACGAGTACCTGCAACGCGCGTTCGGCCTCGACGAGGCGGCCGCGAACGAGATGCGGCGCGGATTCTGGCTGCGCTACGGAACCACGCTCAAGGGCCTGATGCGCCATCACGGAACCGACCCGCGCGAGTTCCTGCGCGAGACCCACCGCTTCCCCGAGCTGGGGTCGATGCTCGTCTCCGAGAATGCGCTGCACCACGCGCTCGCGCGCCTGGGAGGCCGCAAGGTCATTTTCTCGAACGCGCCGCGCCACTACGTGGAGGAGGTGGTGAAGGGCCTGGGCGTCGCGAGGTTCTTCGACGCCGTTTACACGATCGAGAGCACGCGCTACCGTCCGAAGCCCGCGTTCCAGGGCTTTCGGGTGCTCCTTCGCGAGCACGATCTCGCGCCCGGGCGCTGCGCGCTCGTCGACGACGCGCTCGAGAACCTGCGCGCCGCCAAGCGCCTGGGACTGGGCACGGTGTGGGTGAGCGGGCAAAAACGCCGCGTTCCGTACGTGGATCTGCGCGTCGCTTCGGTCACCGAGCTGCCGCGCTTGGTGTTCCGGCACGGCTGGGCATAGAATTCCCGCCCACCCCGGTCCCTCATCGCATGCCCCGCGTCAAAGGCGAACGCAGGCTCGAAATCCTGAAGGCCCTCGCGGAGATGCTCGGCGAGCCGCGCTGGGAGCGGATCACGACCGCGGCGCTCGCCGGGAAGCTCGACGTCTCGGAAGCCGCGCTCTACCGCCACTTCGCATCGAAAGCGCAGATGTACGAGGGGCTCATCGAATTCATCGAGAGCTCCGTGTTCACGCTCGCCAACAAGATCACCGCCGAAGAGGCCGACGGCCAGCGCCAGGCCGACCAGCTTCTGGAGATGCTGCTCGCGTTCGCCGAGAAGAACCCCGGCATGGTGCGCGTGATGACCGGAGACGCGCTCGTGGGCGAGCACGAGCGGCTCCAGGCGCGCATGAACCAGTTCTACGACCGGTTCGAATCGACCCTCAAGCAGTCGCTTCGCGCCGGCGCCGACGGCGACCCCGCGGCGCACGCCGGCGCGATGCTCCGGTACGCCCTCGGCGCGATGCACCTCTACGCGAAATCCGGGTTCTTGAGAAAGCCCGGCGAGGGGCTCGCCGCGCAGCGGCGCTTTCTCGTGTAGAGAGACAGCGTAATCTTCAGATAAGGCGACATCCGGATTTACGAGGTTCTGGGTCGGGTGTAGGAGCCGGCCTTTCGGCGTTCGAGCCGGGAGGCCGGGGTGAGCAAACTCGATCTGGAGTCTCGAATGACGATCAAGACGCTGTTGGCTAAGGGGGTCTCGGCCTCGGCGGTGGCCCGGCTCCTGGGGGTGAGCGAAGGGGCGGTGCGTTACCAAGCACGCAGGATGCAATCCGGAGCAATCGATGGACGAAGCCTTCAGCCGATGAAGGCCGAGGTGGTCGCCGGGGCGATCGGCTACTGGCGCGAGAGCCAGGGCGAGGCGGCGCTCAATCTCGCGGCGTTGCACGAGTGGCTCGGGCGTGAGCATGAGTATCGAGGAAGTCTTCGCTCGGTGCAGCGCTACTGGATGCGCAACTACCCCGCGCCGCGGCTGCGGGCTCGGCGCCGCGTGGCGACGTGCTTGCGGCCCACCTCGAACCCATCGGCATTGAGCAGCGCGCA
>JBBINV010000059.1:0-19080 GCA_037443705.1 Betaproteobacteria bacterium
GTCGCCGCCGTTCAGGAGGTCGTTGCCGCCGCCGCCGTACATCGCGTCCCAGCCGCCCCAGACCGTCTCGGAGCCGTAGCTGAAGTAGTTCTCGTCGCCGCCGTTCAGCGTGTCGTTGCCCGCGCCGCCGTACAGCATGTCGCCGTAGCCGTACATGCTTTCGTCTTCGTACGAGTAGAAGCCGTGATCGCCGCCGATCAGGCTGTCATTGCCAGCGTCGCCGTACATGACGTCATCGCGACGCCCGCCGATCAGCGTGTCGTTGCCGTCGCCGCCGAAAAGAAACGCTCCCTCGCTCCCGTCGCCGCCGTAGTAGTCCTGCGCGTCGGCCCGAAGGACGTTGCTCAGGCTGTTGCCGTAGCCCGCGTTCGCGTAGTAATGAAGACTGAGGTTTTCTACGTTCTCATCCAGATAGAACGCGTCCCGGTACGAGGCCGGAGAGTTGCCGAAGTAATTGACGGTATCCGTACCGCCGCCGGCGCTTTCGACGATCTCGTTGCCGTAGGCGCCGTAGGAGTAATAGGTGTTGAAGATGTTGTAGGTGTCGTTTCCTGCGCCGCCCGAGAGGGTGGAATTCGCGCCGTAGCTGTAGATGATGTCGGCGGCCGTAGTGCCGGAGACGACATCCTGGTCCTGGATCGAGTAGATCTTTGCCATGACGACCCCCTGGGGCTGGCTTCTTCTTGCGGGATATGGGCGGCGCCCCGCGCGCCGCCCGACGGGAGGCTAATGGATCTGCGGTTCGCCAACAATGGCCGGTTGGCAAGGCGACGACCGGAACTGTGACGGAATCACGTTTGAATCAATCGTTCGATCCTCACGGCGATCGCATCCGCCACGCGTTCCGCGTTGGATTTCAGGCACTTGGCAGCGAACGCTCGCGCTCTCCCTGAAGCGCGGGCTCGCCGCAACGACCCAAAACGAAGAGGGCGGGGTGCTCCCGCTCTCTCTTACCCATGCAGCGCCCCGCAGACGGCTAACGCAATCACTGTGGAGCGACTTCAGCCCTGGATCAGCTGCTCGATGCGTGTGGCGATCGCGTGGGCCTGGGATTCGGGGCTGAACTTGCGGTACTTGGCGGCGAACTCGCGCGCCTTGGCGCGGAACCCGGGCTCCTCCAGCAGCCGGCGGATCAGCGCGGGGTAGTCGGGATCGGAGTTCTTCTCGCCTTGCTTCGGCTTCCTGCGCTCCATGTCTACGTAGATCCCCGTACGCATCTCGTCGATCCGGCGCGCGGTGAGGAACTGCTCGAGCTGCGTGGGCAGGAGCAGCAGCGGCACGCCCGAGAGGAGCGCCGCGGTCACGGTGCCTGGGCCTCCGTGGCAGATGGCGAGGTCACAGGACTTGAGAATGCGTTTGAGCCTCAGCGGCTCGCGGCTGATCGTCATGCGCGGCGAGCTGTATCTCGCCGCGTGCTCGCGGCTGATGCCGGGCGCGTAGGCGAGCACGCGGCAGCCCGAGCCCGCGAGCGCTTCCAGGATCTTCGCGAAATCGCGATAGCGCGCCTTCACGTACGCGAAGACGCACTTGCCCGCGCCCTCGGGCCAGGCGGCTTCCGTCCCTTGCTCAAGCTCGAAGGTGGGGCCCCAGTACTTTGAGGGTCCGCGGCCGCGGTAGTGGTCGAGCTCCTCGAACGTGCACAGGAAGTTCTCGTCGCCGCGGAACAGGTCCGCGAGCGAGCCGAGCGGCGCGCCACCCAGGTCCGCGATCACGCGGTTGGCGTTGCGCGTGGCGATCGCGTCCGACCGCTCGAGCCGCTCCTGCGACGCTTTCTGCCAGTAGCGCATCGGCGGCAGGGGCTTCACCATCGGCGGGTTGAAGAAGCCGCTGCCGATCGGAGCGCGCTTCAGGCCCAGGGTGCGCGCGGCAAGGAGCGCCGTCGGGCTGTGATCGGCGAGCACGATGCCGGGGCGCGCGTGCCGGAAAAGCTCGCGCCAGGCTTTCACCAGCGCCTTCAGGCCGGGATAGTCGAGGAAGCCGTAGCGCAGGATGATCTCGGCGTAGTTGAGGGGGGCGCCCGGCGCGGGCGTGAGCGCAATCCAGATCGGCGCCTGCATCAGCGCGAAGCCGTGGCGCCCGAGCGTGGACTCCGCGTTCGAGAGGTCGCGCACCGCGAACATCACCTCGTGACCGCGCTCGCGCAGCTTCAGCGCCGGGCCGAGGAAGCGCAGCAGATGGCCGAGGTCCATGCCAAGTTCCCACGCGTAGAACACGCATCCCGCTCTCACGCGGGCCGGGCCGGCCGGTTCGGGCACTCTTTTCGAGTAGGAAGCAAAAAAGCCGAACCGCCTGAGGGCACCGCGCAGCTCGTCGGCCTCGCTCCTGGTCCACGGCACGGGCGGGCGCTCGTCGCGCGGCATCCGAAGCACCGCCTGCGTGCAGGCCTGAAGGTAGTCGTCGGGCGCGGGCAGTCCGAGAAAGGCGCACGCGCCGCGCAGCTCGCGCGCCGGATCGGCGAGCAGATCCTCGTAGCGGAGCTCGAGGCGATCGGTCTCGCCCAGCGGCTTCAGGAGCTTGCGAGCGTTGTCGGACGCCTCCAGGTGCTTCGCGAGAATTTCCGAAACCGGCTTGCCGAGGCGCGCTGACAGGAGCGAGACGACGTCCACGGGGTTGCGCACCACGTGGATCGCCTTCAGCGCGAGGCCCGAGGATTCGCGCAGCCGCTCGAGCGCTCCGGCGCCTTCGGCCGCGCCCGCGTCGCCGGCCACGCCACCGATCACGCGCGGCTCGCGGAGCCGCCCCTGCCACTGGCCGGGGATCGGGCCCACGCGGGCGCGGCCCGCAGCGCCGCGCCGCGCGCCTTCGAGGAGCGCGTCGAACAGCCGCCCGCGCGGCAGGTCCTTGCGCGCGAGCAGCAGCACGTCCGCCTCGCGCGATAGCGCGATCGAGGGATGCGCGTCGAGCAGGGCGCCGAGCACGCTGGCGCCGCTGCGCGCGCCGCCGAGCACCACGCAGAAGGCCCGGAACCCCGTGCCGCCCCCCTTCCAGAGGCGCTCTGCGGCCTCGCGGAACTCGTCCCAGTTCTCGACGTAGCTCGCGCCGGTCGTGGGGGGACGCGGATCGGAGAATCGGACGGCGCGCCCGAAGAATTCGTCGAGCTCCGGCGAGGCGTAGTCGGGCCGGCAAAGATCCTCGTACCACAGATGGATCGCGCCAGGAATCCCGTCGAGCTGCGCGCGGCTCCGGCGAATGTAGGCGAGGTTTCCCTTCAGCCGCTCGCCGTCGCGCTTCGGATCGAAACGCCAATGGTCGCCGCGCGGCTCGCCGTGGCGCCGCCAGCTACCCGTGTCGCTGGCGCGCAGGAAGCTCGCCGCGGTGGAGGCGTAATCGCGCCGCTGCAGCGTAATGAAGCGGATGTCGCGGCGCGCGGTGAATTCCGCGTAGTCGGGGTGCCGGTTCGGCATCGACTTGAACCCCGCGTAGGGCTTCGCCTCGTTGCGCGCGTAGAACGCGTCGATCAACTCGCGCGGGCTTCGGATCGGCCTGCCCGCGAGTGCGGCGTACTGCTTCATCTGCTCGCGAAGCCGCCTCGGGTGCAGCAGCTCGTCGTCCTCGCAGTCGATGTCCTTCCCGGGCACGGCGACGTCCTCGAACCCGCGGATCGTCTCCATGAGCGAGGTTGAGCCGCTGCGGCCCACCGTCATGACACAGAACTTTTGCGCCACCGTTCCGTCAATCCGCATTCGAAAGAGCCGCAATCATACCGGCCCCCCGGTGCGTCGCGGCACGCTCAGGGCAGGAGCGCCGCCATTTGTCCACGGAATTGTACTCCTGCGGCTACCGGACTACGCCTTTGTCTTTCCCCGGTAATCGCAGAGTTCGCGTATCAGGCAATGGGGGCACCTGGGCTTGCGCGCGAGGCACACGTAGCGCCCGTGCAGGATCAGCCAGTGATGCGCGTCCCTGAGAAATTCCCGCGGAATCCGGGAAAGAAGTTTTCGTTCCACCTCGACCACGTCCTTGCCGGGGGCCAGGCCCGTGCGATTCGCGACCCGGAAGACGTGCGTGTCCACGGCGATGGTGGGCTGGCCAAAGGCGACATTAAGCACCACGTTCGCGGTCTTGCGCCCCACCCCGGGCAACGCCTCGAGCTTAGCGCGCTCGGCCGGAACCTCGCCGCCGTAGTTCTCCGCCAGGATCTTCGACAGCGCGATCACGTTCTTCGCCTTGTTGCGGAAAAGCCCGATGGTCCTGATGTATTCGATCAGACCGTTTTCCCCGAGGGCCGCGATTTTCGCGGCGGAATCGTATTTTTCGAACAGCTTCGCGGTCGCCGCGTTGACCGATCTGTCGGTCGCCTGCGCCGAGAGCACGACCGCAACCAGCAGCTCGTAGGGCGTGCGGTAGACGAGCTCCGGGCGCGGGTGGGGATTGGCCGCACGCAGCCGTTCGAAGAGCGCGCGGCGCTTCTCCGGGCTCACCGGCGCGCCCTTCGCGCGAGCGCTTCGGCGATCACGCGGCGCCGGTCCTCGGGTCTCGAGGCAGGGATTTGTCCTTCGTGCTCCCGCCGCTGCTTGCGCTTCTTCAGCCTGGACTTTGCCGCCCTGGCGTCGGCCTCGCTCCAGGCCCCGCGCGCGGGCACCATGTCGATGCAATCGACCGGGCAGGGGGGCAGGCAGAGCCTGCAGCCGATGCACCAGCGCTCGATCACCGTGTGCATGAAGCCGCTCGCGCCCGCGATCGCGTCCACCGGGCAGGCGTCGATGCAGCGGGTGCAGCCGATGCAGCGCGCTTCGTCGACGAGCGCCACGGCAGCACGTTTCATGAGGGGTGAAAAGGACGGTTCGTGTCGCGTGCCAGATGCTCGTGGGTGACGTTGCCGTTGCTGACCTGGAATCCGGTTCGAAGCGTATCGGAAAGCCTTCCTTGCGCAATCTCGAAAACGAACGGCAGCACCGCGCGTTCCAGAGCGAGGCTCGCGGTGCGCGCGCACGCCGCGGGCATGTTCGGCACGCAGTAGTGCACCACGCCTTCCTCGAGATAGATCGGAGCGCTGTGGCTCGTCGGGCGCGAGGTCTCGGCGATGCCGCCCTGGTCGATCCCCACGTCGACCAGCGCCGAGCCGCGCCGCATCGTGCGGAGCATCGCGCGCGTGACCAGCTTCGGCGACATCTGCCCGGGGGTGAGCACCCCGGCGATGACGAGATCGGCCGAGGGAAGGACGGACGCGAGACGATCGGTCCCGACGTGGAACCGGACGTTCTCGTAGCGGCGTCTCAACGGGGCGATTCGCTTGGCGCTTTTCCCAAAAATGCTCACCCTCGCTCCCATGCCGTGCGCAACCGCGAGCGCGTTCGAGCCCACGTTGCCGGCGCCGAGGATCACGACGCGGCCCGGAGGCACGCCCTCGAGCCCGGGGAGCAGCACGCCGGAGCCGCCGTTCTGCTTCTGCAGGCACCACGCGCCGACCTGGACCGCGAGCCGTCCCGCGATCGCCGACATCGGCGCGAGGATCGGAAGGCTCGCGTCCGCCTGGCCCACGGTCTCGAAGGCGATGAAGGTGGCGCGCGAGGCGAGCGCGGCCTCCAGCAGCTCGGGGTGCGGGCCGAAGTGCTGGAACGAAAACAGGGTCTGTCCCGGTTTCGGCAGCGCGTACTCCGGCCGCTGGAGCTCCTTGACCTTGACGATCAGCTCGCAGTCCCAGGGTTCTCCCGGCTTTCCGCCGCGGGATCCGTATTCCTCGTCGGAAAAGCCCGCGCCGGTTCCGGCACCCGGCTGCACGATCACGTCGTGACCTGCGCGGGCCAGCGCCCCGACGCCCGCAGGCGTCAGCGCGACGCGGAACTCGCCGTCCTTGGTTTCTCGTGGAAGGCCGATACGCATTCGCCGATGAGTCCGGGGCCGCGATAGACGAGCCCGGTGTAGATCTGGACGAGACTTGCGCCCGCGGCGCGCTTTTCCGCCGCGTTTGCGCCCGAAAGTATCCCGCCTGAGCCGATCAGCGTCGACTCGCCGGCCAGACTGGTGCCCAGCAGGCGCAGCACGCGGGTCGCGCGTTCGCGGATCGGCGCCCCCGAGAGCCCGCCCGATTCGCCTGCATGCGGCAGGCCTTCGACGCCCTCACGCGCGATCGAGGTGTTGGTCGCGATCACGGCGTCGATGCGGTGTCGCCGCACTGCGTCCGCGATCGGCCCGATCTGCGTCTGTTCCAGGTCCGGAGCGACCTTGAGCGCGAGCGGCACGCGCTTGCCGTGGCGGTCGGAGAGCTTCTCCCGCAGCGCAGTGAGCCGAGACAGCAATCGGTCGAGGTTCTCTTCCTGCTGAAGGTCCCTCAAGCCGGGCGTATTCGGCGAGGACACGTTGACTGTGACGTAGCTCGCCGCGCCGTAAACGCGCTCGAGGCAGTGCGCGTAGTCGTCCCCGGCGCGCTCGGGCGGCGTGTCGAAGTTCCTGCCGATGTTGATGCCGAGGATTCCGCGCCAGCGCGCGCGCGCAACGTTCGCGAGAAGCGCGTCGACGCCCGCGTTGTTGAAGCCGAGCCGGTTGATGAGCGCGTGCGCCTGCGGCAGCCGGAAGAGCCGCGGCCGGGGATTGCCCGGCTGCGCGCGCGGCGTGACGGTGCCGACCTCGAGAAAGCCGAACCCGAGCGCGGCCAGGGCATCGATGTGCTCGCCGTTCTTGTCCAGCCCCGCCGCGAGGCCCACCGGATTGGGGAAATCGAGGCCCATGACCCGCACGGGAAACGCGGGCGCTCGAGGAAACGAGAATCTGAGAACGTCCGCCAGCTTGAGCGTCAGGCGGTGCGCGGTCTCGGGATCGAGCGCGAACAGCAGCGGCCGCGCCAGCGCATAAAGCATGCGCTAGCTTCTCACCCGAGCTCTCTGCGCGTAAGCCGCCGCCAGGCGCCTCCCGAGAAGCCCTCGATCGGCGCGAAGCGCGACTTGTACGCCATCTTGGGACTTTCCCTGATCCAGTAGCCGAGATAAAGATAGGGGAGTCCGAGCGCCCGGCAGGCGTTCACCTGCCAGAGCACGTTGTAGGTGCCGTAGCTCGAGCTGCGCCGCTCGGGCTCGAAGAAGGTGTAGACCGAGGAAAGGCCGTCGGGCAGGTAGTCCACGATCGACACCATCACGAGCTGGCCCTGGTCGCGGAACTCGATCAGGCGCGTGTCCACGCGGCTCTGGAGCAGGAAGTGCGAATACTGGTCGCGGCTGTCGTTGTCCATGCCGCCGCCGGAATGGCGCCGTGACTGGTACCGGAGGTAGAGCGCGTAATGCTCGAGCCGGAACTTGAGCGGCTGCGGGTGCGCGGTGAGGCCGTCGTGCCGGCGCCAGGCGCGGCGCTGCGAGCGGTTCGGCTCGAAAGCGGCCACCGGAATGCGCACCGGCACGCAGGCGCGGCAGCTGTCGCAGTGAGGCCGGTAGGTGAAGATGCCGCTGCGCCGGAATCCGGCCTTTACGAGCTCGCCGTAGAGGTCGGTGTTGATCAGGTGGCTCGGCGTCGCGACCTGCGAGCGCGCCATGCGCTCGGGCAGGTAGCTGCACGGGTAGGGCGCAGTCACGTAGAACTGCAGGACTGCGTGAGGAAGGTCGTTAAGCCGCGACACGGTGCCACGCTCCCGTAGGTTCGGGGTAGTTTACCAACGCGCGCAGCCGGCGCAAGAATTCGCGCCGCGAGATCTCGCACGCTCCGAGCGAGGCGAGGAGCGGCGTTCGCACCTGGCAGTCGATCAGCGGAAATCCGCGCGCGCCGAGCTCTCCGACCAGCGCGGCGAGCGCCACCTTGGACGCGTCGGTCGCGCGCGAGAACATCGACTCGCCGTAGAACATGCGCCCGATCGCCACCCCGTAGAGGCCGCCCGCGAGCCGCCCGTCCTTCCAGCATTCGAACGAGTGGGCATAGCCGGCGCGGTGAAGCGCGGCGTAGGCGCGGCGCATGTCCTCGCCGAGCCAGGTGCCGCCGGCGCCGGGCCGCGGCGCCGAGCAGCCCGCGAGCACCTCGCGGAACGCGGTGTCGATGCGGACCTCGTAGCCCTTGTTGCGGATGCTTTTCGCTAGGGAACGGCTCACCTTGAGCCGGTCGCAGAACAGCACCATGCGCGGGTCGGGCGACCACCACAGGATCGGCTCGTGCCCCGAATACCACGGGAAGATCCCGCGCCGGTAGGCTTCGAGCAGCCGCTCGACCGACAGATCGCCGCCCGCGCACAGCAGCCCGTTGGGCTCCTCGAGCGCGGTGTCTACCGGGGGAAAAGGGTCATCGCGCCCGAGCCACTTCAGCATTTCACCTGCTGGCGGCAGTAATCCTCGAGCGCCGTGACGACGGCTGCGCCCGAGACGGCGCGCGCCCCGCCGGCGCCCTCCAGCGCGAGCTTGAACTCGTACCTGGCGAAGAACTGGTCGAACATCTCGCCACCGAGCGTGCCCACGGCATGGATCTCGTCGCTCGCCGGGTCCCACTCCAGGAGGATAGAGGCGAGCGGCTGCGGCGCGGGCCCGGCGACCACGCGCGCGCCCTCGGCCGGGTCGTACTGGCTGTGCTCGGCGCAGCAGTGGATCACGTCCCCCCGGGGGTTGCGCGCGCTTTTCTCGCTGCGAAAGCTGATGAAGCTGATGTCGCGCGTCGGATACGCCATCTGGTGCGCGCAGATCGCCGAGTACGCGACGATCGAGCGATTCGCGCCCACGCCGCCCTGCCAGTCATAGACCTGTTTTTCCCTGGTGGAAAGCCGGGTCGCCACCGCGACCGGCCGACCCAGGTCCAGAAGAAAGCAGGGCGTGGCGGCGTAGGGATAGTGGAAGATGAGGTTGCGCTTCGCGGGGATCGACCGCGCCTTGAGCGGCGCCCCTTGCGCGTCGAGCAGGCGCACGCGCGCGTAGTAGCGCGGCCCGGATCGCGCGGCGAGAAGCTCGACGGGGCTCGCCGCCGCGGCGCAGGCCCCGCAAAGCTCGAGGAACTGCCGGCGCTGCATGCCTAAAGGTTATAGCCTTTCTCGTTGTGCAGCACCGTATCGAGGCCCTCGGTTTCCTCGTCGCCCGCGACGCGCAGGCCGGTCATGGCGCCCACCGCCCAGAGCAGCAGCAGCGTGAGAACTCCCGACCAGGCGCCGATCGCGAGGATGCCGGCGATCTGCACCAGCACCTGGCCGCCCATCGACTGTCCCTCGGAGAAGCCGACTCCGCCGAACGCGGCCGCCGCGAATACTCCTGTGAGCGTCGTGCCCAGGATTCCGCCCACGCCGTGGACCGGGAACACGTCGAGCGAGTCGTCGACCGCGAGCGCGCGCTTCATGTAGTTGGTGGCGAAGAAGCAGGCGACGCCCGCCGCGCCGCCGATCGCGAGCGCGCCGATCGGGCCCACGAACCCCGAGGCCGGCGTGATCGTCCCGAGGCCCGCCACCATCCCGGTGACGATGCCCAGCACCGAGGGCTTGCCGAAACGCAGCCACTCGCACAACAGCCACGCGATCGAACCGGTGGCCGCGCCGATGTGCGTCACGAGCATCGCCATGCCGGCCGCGCCGTCGGCGGCGAGTGCGCTGCCGGCGTTGAACCCGAACCAGCCCACCCAGAGCATGCAGGCGCCGGTGACGGTCATGGTGAGGTTGTGCGGCGGCATCGGCGTGTCGGGGAAACCGCGCCGGCGCCCGAGGAAAAGCGCCGCCACGAGCGAGGCCATGCCCGCGTTCAGGTGCACCACCGTGCCGCCCGCGAAGTCCATCAGGCCGAGCTTCTGCAGCCAGCCGTCGCCCCAGACCCAGTGCGCGACCGGGCAGTACACGAGGATCAGCCACGCGAGGCTGAAGAGCAGCATCCCGGTGAAGCGCACGCGCTCGGCGTAGGCGCCGATTACGAGCGCGGGCGTGATGATCGCGAACGTGAGCTGGTACATCGCGAAGACCGTTTCGGGAATGCTGCCCTTCACGGTCTTCACGTCGATGCCCGCGAGGAAGGCTTTGCCCAGGCCCCCGATCCAGGGATTTCCGTCGCCAAAAGCCAGGCTATAGCCCGCGACCACCCACGCCAGGGTCACGATGCAGGTGATCGTGAAGCACTGCATCAGCACCGAGAGCACGTTTTTAGCGCGCACCAGCCCTGCGTAGAAGAGCGCGAGCCCGGGGAGCGTCATGAAGAGCACCAGCACGGAGGAGGCGAGCATCCAGGCGGTGTTGGCGCCGTCGAGCTTCGGCGGCTCGGCGGCCAGAAGATCCGGGGAAACCAGGGCGAGAACCGCAGGCAACAGCACGGCGCGCGAGCGCATCAGCATGGACAACTCCCTCCCGAGAAACGGTTTTTACTGGTGCATGACTGCACCGGGAGGAAGCATACCGCAGTTACCTGACTTCCTCCGCGTGAAAGCCCGCGGCGCCGCCGGCGCGGTCGGCGAACCAGTGGCGGAGCGTCAACCCCACGGTGCGGAACGCGATCTCCTTCCAGGGGATGCGCGGCTCCTCGAACAGCGCCACCTCGAGGCTCTCGGCGCCAGGGCGGAACTCGAGGTCGAGCAGGCGCGCGCGGTAGAACACGTGGACCTGGTTCACGCGCGGTACCGAGATCATGCTGATGAGTCCCTTGAGCTCGACCCGGGCGCCCGCTTCCTCGAGCGTTTCGCGCCGCGCCGCCTCGCCCACGGTCTCGTCGTTCTCCATGAACCCCGCGGGCAGCGTCCAGTAGCCGTAGCGAGGCTCGATCGCGCGGCGGCAAAGAAGGATCCGGCCCTCGTGCTCCGGGACCGATCCCACCACGAGCTTGGGGTTCTGGTAATGGATCTCGCCACACGCGTCGCACACGAAGCGCGGCAGGCTGTCGCCGGGCGGGACGCGCCGCGCGACCGGCGCGCCGCAGTTAGCGCAGAATTTCAGGAAGATCTCCCGGGCTCTTCAGGACGCCGTCGTGCCTCACGCCCAGCCGGTCGGCCGGCGCGCCGGTTCTGGCCGGTCAAGGCAAGTCCGAGATGCGCGCAGCCATGTTCCAGGGCCTCCTGCGTTCCGCAGGCGTCGAAGACCAGCGCTCGGGGGCTCATGGAAGGCTCGGATGGTAAACTCGTGTCGGACAAAAAGCTAAGCCGGTTGCCTGGAGGAGGATGACCGCGGAACCGCAGAGTACCGCCGAATCGCCGCGCAAGCGAGGCGACTGGGAATGGTTCTGGCGATTTCTCGCGGTGGTGATGGTGCTCGTGGTCGGATGGGTGATCTGGATCGCGGTGCAGATCAACCCCCGGCCGCTCGTGACGCCGGCCGCCTACGAGGCGGCGGCGAAGGCGCGCGCCTCGCGCAATGCGCAGGGGCTGATCAAGCCGGCGCCCCAGCCTGCGCCGGCCGGCGCGAAGCCCGAGACCACGCTTCGCCTGGCTGATACCATCGAAAAGCCTCCCCCCGAGCCCGAGCCCAAGCCACAGCCCCAGTGAACGACCGCTACGAAGAGCTCTACCGCAGCTGGCGCTGGGAGGTGCCGGAGCATTACAACATCGCGCGCGCCTGTTGCGGGCGCTGGGCTGCGGATCGCAGCCGCTTCGCGCTTTACTGGGAGGACGAGTCCGGCGCGTCGGCCGCGTATTCGTTCTGGGACATCCAGGTCCGCGCCAATCGCCTGTCGAACGCGCTCGCGGCGCTCGGGGTGGGGCGCGGCGACCGCGTGGCGATCGTCCTGCCGCAGCGCCCCGAGACCGCGATTGCCTACGTCGCGATCTTCCAGATGGGCGCGATCGCGCTGCCGCTGTCGCATCTGTTCGGCCCCGATGCGCTCGAATACCGATTGAACCACGCCGAAGCGAGCGTGGCGCTCGTGGAGCCCTCGACCATTTCGAACCTGATCCCGATTCGGCAGAAGCTTCCCCGGCTCAGGCACGTCATCGGCGTGGGAGGGGCGAGGGAAGCGGGGGTGCACGTCTACGAGGATCTGCTCTCGAAGTCGTCGCCGGAGTTCTCCTGCGTGGAGACGAATGCCGAGGATCCCGCCCTCATCATCTACACCAGCGGCACTACGGGCCCGCCCAAGGGTGCTCTGAAGCCGCACCGCGTGCTGCTCGGGAACGTCCCGGGTTTCGTGTACTCGCACGATTTCTTCCCGCAGCCGGGCGACGTGTTCTGGTCGCCCGCGGACTGGGCCTGGACGGGCGGGCTGATGGACGCGCTGCTGCCCTCCTGGCTCTTCGGAATCCCGATCCTCGGCTACCGCGGGCGGTTCGACGCCGAGAAGGCGTACCACCTCATCGGGAAGTACGGCATCCGGAATTCGTTTCTCTTCCCGACCGCGCTCAAGTTGATGATGAAGGCGGTGCCGGAGCCGAAGAAAAAGTACTCATTGAATCTGAGATCGATCATGAGTGCCGGCGAGTCCGTCGGCGCCACGGTGATCGAGTGGGCGCGCGAGCATCTGGGCGTCACCGTGAACGAAATGTTCGGTCAGACCGAGATCAACTACGTGGTGGGCAACTGCCAGGCGGCCTGGCCCGTGAAGCCGGGCTCCATCGGGCGGCCGTATCCCGGACACCGCGTCGCCGTCATCGACGAGAACGGAAACGAGGCGAAGCGCGGCGAGCTCGGCGAGATCGCCGTGGCGCGCACCGTTGACGGCGTCAAGGACCCAGTCCACTTCCTGGAGTACTGGAAGAATCCGGAAGCGACGCGCGACAAGTACTCCGGCGAGTGGGGCTGTACCGGCGACCAGGGCCGCATGGACGAGGACGGCTATCTCTGGTACCAGGGGCGCACCGACGACGTGATCAAGTCATCGGGCTACCGCATCGGGCCGGCGGAGATCGAGTCGTGCCTGGTCAAGCACCCGGCGGTGGCGAACGCGGCGGTGATCGGCAAGCCCGACGAGGCGAAGGGCCAGATCGTGAAGGCGTTCATCGTGTTGCAGCCGGGCTTTTCCGGTTCGCAAGGTCTTGTCGACGAAATCCAGAAATACGTGCGCGGCAGGCTCGCGCCGTACGAGTACCCGCGCGAGATCGAGTTCATCGGCGAGCTGCCGATGACCACCACCGGCAAGGTGCAGCGCAAGGAATTGCGCAAGCGCGAGGAAGCGAAGGGGCGATGAACCGGTACCAGAAGATCGTGCTCGCCGGCGCGTTCGCGAACGCGGTCGTGCTCATGCTGTTCCCGCCATTCGACGTCGAGACCCTCATGCGCGCGGCGCCCGTGTTCGACGCCTTCTATCCCCTGTTCTCCGCGCCGCCGCATCGCACCATCAACGGAAATCTTCTCTACCTCTCGCTGTTCGCCGTGGTCGGGAACGCGGGGATCGCGTGGCTCGCGCTGCTTGGCGGCCGGGAGGGCCGGCCGCGCATCACGCCGCGCAACCTCGTCATGGTGCTCGGATTCCTGAACCTGCTCGCGGTGTTCCTGTTCCCGCCGTACGAGGCGGTGCCGATCGGGCGCCTCGGCGGCGGGACCTTCGACGGCTTCGCCTTCGTGCTGGCGGAATCGGCGCGGCGCCGGATCTTCGTGCCGCTGCTCTACATCGAAGTGCTGTACGTGCTGATCAACGCCTGCGCGTTCTGGCTCGCGCTCGGCGAGCGCTCGGCGCGCTCCGCGATCGACGCCTCGATCCAGGAGCTGATCTCGGAAAAGGAGGCGACGGAAGCCGAGATCGAGGAGCGCGTGAGGCGCGGGGTGGAGGAGCGCATCGCGGCGGAGGCGAAAGCGGCCGGCCGCGCCGCGGCGCAGCGCAACAAGACGTAAGTCCTTCAGGCCGGCTTCGCCGCGACCAGCATCTTGCCGTCGGCCTCGACCACGACCTCGCCACGCTGATTTCGCGCCACGGCGCGCATCGTCACGATGCCGCCCTTGTGTTTCGGCTTGTCGGCCTTGCCCGTCACGGTCCACTCGGTGGTGAGCGTGTCGCCGGCGCGCACCGGCGCCTTGAAGCGGCAGGCGTGCTCGAGGTACGCGATCGCGGTGCCCGCGAAGTACATGCCCGCGGGCGAGGCGACCAGCGCGCTGGTGAACGGCCCGTGCAGCACGCGGCCGCCGAAGGGCGATTGCCTTGCGAACTCCTCGTCCACGTGCAGGGGATTGAAGTCGCCGAACAGCCCCGAGCCGAGGACCAGGTGCGCCTCGGTTACGGTGAGGCTCGCGCCGAAGGATTCGCCGACCGCGACCTCGTCGTACCACCGCCCCTGGAATACCACCATCGGCTTCTCCCGTTTGCCCGAATATAGCTAGAATGCCCCGTCCTTTGGAGGAGGAACCCATGAAACGGCTTGCCCTGGCAGTTGCATTCGCGGCGCTCGCGCCGCTTGCCGCC
This sequence comes from Betaproteobacteria bacterium, assembly GCA_037443705.1. Taxonomy (GTDB): domain Bacteria; phylum Pseudomonadota; class Gammaproteobacteria; order Burkholderiales; family SG8-39; genus 2-02-FULL-66-14. The sequence continues at coordinate 14,190 of JBBINV010000059.1, forward strand.
CACGCCGCGTACCCCGAGCGGCCCATCAAGATGATCGTTCCCTGGCCCGCGGGAGGCGACACCGACAACATCTTCCGGCCGTTCGCGCCGCTGCTCCAGAAGCACGTCGGTCAGACCATCGTGATCGCCAACGTCGGCGGCGCGTCGGGCACCAAGGGCGCCAAGGAGGCGAAGGACTCGCCGCCCGACGGCTACACGATCTACGCGGTGCACGACTACATCCACTCGACCTACTACACGGGCGTAGCGGACGTGAACTACCACGACTTCGAGCCGATCTGCATGATCTCCTCGACCGCTTCGGTGCTCACCGCGAGCCCGAAGACGCCGTGGAACGACTGGAAGGGGCTGCTCGCCGACGCCAAGGCCAATCCCGGCAAGATCAGCGTGGGCGCGACGCTCGGCTCGACCAGCCACTTCTTCCCGGCGCTGATCGAGAAGGCCGCGGGCATCAAGTTCAAGTACGTGTCCTACGAGGGGCTCGCGCCGCGCATGAACGCGATCCTCGGCGGGCATATCGACCTTACCGACTCGAACCTGACGCAGAAGGGCAAGGTCGAGGCCGGGCAGCTCAAGTTCATCGCCATCGCCACCGAGAAGCGCAATCCCGGAATGCCGACCGTGCCCACGCTGAAGGAGCTGGGGATCAACGTCGTGTACGACGTCAACCGCGGCCTGATGGCGCCCAAGGGCACTCCCGCCGACGTGCTCGCGAAGCTCGAGTCCTCCTGTGCGGCGGCGGCGAAAGAGCCCGCGTTCGCCGACTCGATGGCGAAGCAGGCGACCGACGTGCGCTTCATGGACCGCAAGACCTACGCCGGGTGGCTGCAGAAGAACGACGACCTGAACAAGGGGCTCGCAAAAGACCTGGGCTTGCTCAAGCGCTGATGCTGTCGAGAGACGGCTGGGGAGGGCTCGTCGCCGCCGCGGCGAGCCTTCTTCTTTTCTGGCTTACGCTCGGCCTGAAGGACAACCCGCTCGTCCCCATCGGGCCGGGGTTCTACCCGCGCATCGTCCTCGGGCTGACGGCCCTGCTTTCGCTTGGCCTTCTGGTTTCGGATTTCTTTGCGAAAAAACCTCCAAGACACGAAGCGCGCGCAAATTACTTCGCGGTCGCGCTGCACTTCGCGGTCTTCGGCCTGTACGTCGCGGCGCTGCCGGCGCTCGGGTTTCGCATCGCGACCTTCGCCTACGTCGCCGCGGCCAACGCGCTCATGGACCGGCCGCGCGGCGCGAAGGGCTGGGCGCGCGTCGCGCTGATCGCGTCCGCCACCGCGCTCGCCACCTGGCTCGTCTTCGAGCGCGAGCTGCTGGTGCTGCTGCCGCGCGGCCGCTGGACGGACTTCTAGACGATGTACGAGCTGCTGTTCGCCGCGATCGGCAACGTCGCGCAGGCCAAGTACCTGGTGCCGCTCGCCTGCGGCACGCTCGCGGGAGTGGTGGGCGGCGCGCTCCCCGGCGTGACCATCACCATGACCATCATCGTGGTGCTGCCGTTCACCTTCGGCCTGGACCCGCTGCAGGGGCTGGCGGCGATGACCGGGGTCTACGTGGGCGGCTCGGCGGGCGGCCTGATCACCGCGGTGCTGCTCGGCATTCCGGGCACGCCCTCGGCGATCGCCACCACCTTCGACGGCCATCCGATGGCGAGAAAGGGCGAGCCCGGACGCGCGGTCTGGCTCGGGGTCTGGGCGTCGTTCTTCGGCGGGCTGCTGGGCGGGGTGTTCCTCATCGGCGCCACCGAGCCGCTCGCCAGGATCGCGCTCGAGTTCGGCCCGTGGGAATTCTTTTCGCTCTTCGTGCTCGCGCTTTCGATGGTGGCGGGATTGGTGGGGACGTCGCTCCTCAAGGGACTGATCGCCGGGATGCTCGGCCTCATGGTCACGGTTCTCGGCAGCGATCCCGTGATGGGGCAGGAGCGCCTGACGCTCGGCATCCCGGCGCTCGCCGGCGGGATCGATTTCCTGCCGGTGCTGATCGGCGTGTTCGCGTTCTCGCAGATCATGGGCGACCTGGAAAGGCACGGAGCCGCGGCGCACGCGTCGGCGGCGATCCGCGCGGCGAGCCTCGCGGCGTCGCAGCTCAAGGTGATCTGGGAGATCCTGTCGCGGCCGTTCCTCCTGCTGTGGTCGTCCTTCATCGGCGTGGTGATCGGCGTGCTGCCCGCGATCGGCGGCAGCGCGGCAAACGTCATGGCCTACGACCAGGCGAAGAAATTCTCGCGCCGCCCCGAGAAATTCGGCAGCGGGATTCCCGAAGGCATCGTCGCCTCGGAATCGTCCAACAACGCCAACGTGGGAGGGTCGCTCGTCACCATCATGGCGTTCGGCATTCCGGGCGATGCGGTCACCGCGGTGATGCTCGGCGCGCTCACCATCCACGGCATCCAGTCCGGGCCGCTCTTCATCTCGCAGAACGCGCAGCTCGCCTACGGCATCTTCGCCGCGTATCTGCTCGCGCATCCGATCATGGTGCTGATCCTCGCCGTCATGGCGCGATGGATACTGCGCATCGTCACCGTCCCGAAAGCCGCGCTGTTCCCGGTGGTGCTGGTGCTGTGCGTGATCGGCGCCTACGCCCTCAACAACACCATGGCGAACGTCTACATCCTGCTCGCCTTCGGGCTGCTCGGCTACGCCATGGTGAAGTCCGGATTCCCGCTCGCGCCCTTCATCCTCGGCGTGATCCTCGGCGACCAGATCGAGATCAACCTGGTGCGCGCGATCATGACCGACGCGAATCCCTGGCTCTTCCTCACGCGGCCGATCTCGGGCGGGCTCCTTCTCGCCTCGATCCTCTCGTTCGCGGCGGCGGTGTGGCAGCACCGGCGCGCCAAGCGGCGCGAGGGTGAAAGCGTCGAGGCGGATTTCTGAGACCCGAAGAATTTGACCGCTGTATCGCGATGCGATACATTCCGTTATGATTAAGACCTTCAAGCACAGAGGCCTTGAGAAATTCTTTCGGACCGGATCGAAGGCTGGCATTCAGCCAAAGCACGCGAAACGGCTGCGATTGCAGCTCGGCAGACTCGACGCGGCGAAGGGCGCCGAGGACATGAACCTCCCGGGATGGAAATGGCACGCGCTGAAGCACGGAGCGCTCGCCGGACACTGGACCGTGTGGGTTGATGAGAATTACCGCCTGACATTCACCTTCGAAGGAGGGGACGCCGTGCTGGTGGACTATCAGGACTACCACTGAGGCAGTGCCGGCTTGGCCGGTACAACATTACAAGGCTACAAGGTGCTGAATATGAGCAAGACGATTGCAACGCGCATGTACAACCCGCCGCACCCTGGGGAAGTGCTCCAGGACACGGTGCTTGCCGAGGGACGCATCTCGGTCACGGAGTTCGCGCAGAGGCTCGGCGTCTCGAGGGTGGCACTTTCCCGTGTGGTGAACGGCCGCGCCGCGGTCAGTGCGGACATGGCGCTGCGGCTTGCTGCGGCACTAGGCGGTTCGGCTGAGTCCTGGCTGCAAATGCAGGCGGCCTATGACCTTTGGCAGGCAGGCAAAGGGCGTCGGCCAAAAGTCGAACCGCTCAAGGTCGCCGCGTAGGAATTGACCACCGGTGTCGTTAGCAAACGGCGAGCGGGCGCTCGGTGATCCTCGGGCGGCGAGCCAGGCGGCGCGCGATCTCGACGCGCTCCCCCGCGTCGCGCGCGTCGAATCCCACGCTAAAGGCTGCCCTCTAAGACGCCTTCGCGAGCTAGCCATGGTCATGCGTCCCACGCATGGTCCGGGTCGACTTCCATTCGTACTTTCCGCATTTCCCTTTCCGTTTCCGCGGATGTTGGAAAACGGTCTTTAAGTCTCTCATCGACGGCACGACCGTACTGCTCAAGCCGAGCGGTCAGGGTATGAATGCCGAGAAGCGCATTCAGAACTTTTTGCTCCAGTTTGAGCTGGCCCCGTTTGTTTGGACAGAATCTGAGGCGCGATAAGTGATGAACTGCGCGTTGAGAGTTTTCCACGGCGGCGCGCGCGTGGCGCATGCCACGCACACGAGCGCGCGCCGCGGTGGGAAACTCGACTCTCGTGGCCATCATGCCCGGGGGTTTCGGCGATGGCAACTCGGGTTGAGCCAAATCCGGCTCGAATCGGCGCTTGGCGCCCCGATTGGCCGGTTTCCGGAGAAATCGGCTTGCCAGGATCGCGCAGGCGCGACGCAAACGCCGCGGTCCATACCTGACCTTACCCGTTTTCGCCATCGTCGGTGCCGATCGGCTCACGCCGCCCGCTTCAGGGCCAGCGCGCCGAAGTACGCCATGTCCGGGGTGAGATCCTTCAGCCCCTGGTGCGGCCGGGCGCGGTTGTAGAAATCGAACCACGCGTCGAGGCGGCGCTTGGCCTCGGCGATCGAGCCGTAGGCGTTGAGGTAGACCTCCTCGTACTTCAGGCTCCGCCAGAGCCGCTCGACGAAGACGTTGTCGAGCCAGCGGCCCTTGCCGTCCATGCTGATGCGAATGCCCTTGGCGGCGAGCGCAGCGGTGAAATCCCCGTCGGTGAACTGCGCCCCCTGGTCGGTGTTGAAGATCTCCGGGGTGCCGTATTTCGTCATCGCTTCGTTCAACGCCTCGAGGCAGAAGTCCGTCGTCAGCGTATTGGAGATGCGCCAGGCGAGCACCTTGCGGCTCGCCCAGTCCATGATCGCCACGAGGTACACGAAGCCCTTGGCCATCGGAATGTAGGTGATGTCGGCCGCCCAGACGTGATCGGGCCGCTCGATCACCAAGTCCCGCAGCAGGTACGGATAGACCCGGTGCTGGCTGCCCGTGCCGGGGGCGCTGGTCCTGGGCTTGCGGTAGAGCGCTGTAATGCCCATCTTGCGCATGAGCGTGGCGACGTGCTTGCGGCCCACCTCGAACCCATCGGCATTGAGCAGCGCGCA
>JBBINV010000060.1:0-18853 GCA_037443705.1 Betaproteobacteria bacterium
CGCGCACGACCGGCGCGTACTCCGGCTTGCAGCCCGCCATGACCAGGTTGATCGCGAGCACCTCGCGCGTGAGCCCGCCCCAGCGCGGCGGGACACGCGCTTCCAGCCTGTCCGGCTCGCCGCCGAGCGCCTCCAGCATCGCCGCCACCTTGGCGGGCGTGGGCGGCACCACCGGCAGACCGTCGGAGAAGCCCTGCTCGTAATACCACTCCACAAGGTCGGTGCCCTCCGGCACGGAGGCGGAAACGGGAGCGGGGGCGAGGCGGGGTGCATGGCGGGATCTCCGGTCTGCGGCCGTTCCATCATACCTGCGGATTCAGTCCCGCCGCAGCCTCATCTCGTAGGCGAAGCGCCCCGCGGCGTGGAGCGAGTCCGAGACCTCCAGGAGCCGGTCGTTGCCGTCGTAATAGTAGCGCCTGACGCGCAGGCCGCAGCGGGAAGCAGCGGAGCCGAGATGCCTGGCCTGATCCTCGGTCAGTTGCACGGCTTCGATGCGTTGCCGGATCCAGGCGATACGCAGCCCGAGCTCCTTCTCGATGCGCGGATAGATGACGCCGGCGATCCTGGGAATGCGCTTCGCAACCTTTTTCAGGGCTTCATGAAGATAAACGGTGATCAGGCACACCGGCGTTGCGTTCCCCGGGCGCTTTCGTATCCCCGTCAGCTTCATCCATTCCTGCCCGCGCCGGCAGCCGAGCGCGGCGAGGTCGGCGCCGCGGGCGCGAATGCGGCTGCGCCGCTCGATCACGAACTGCGCGTCGGTGGCGTAGCGGAAGAGGTCCGCAGCGCAGGAAACGGGCAGGGTGAACTCGGCACGCGCGCTCGCGGCGGCGACGACGGTACCGGCGCGCGGGCGGCGGGTGACCAGGCCCGCCTCGCGCAGGCGCCGCAGCGCCTCGCGCGCGGTATGGCGGCTCACGCCGTAGCGCTTGCAGAGTGCCGCTTCCGTGGGAAGCGTTTCGCCTATCGCGATGCGGCCGGAGGCGATCCGTTCGCCGAGCGCGCGCGCGATGCGCTCGTAACGCGGCGGACTTCTCAACCCACGACCTTCTGCGCGCGCAGGCGCGCGATGCGCGCGGCGTCGCAGCCGATTTCGCGCAACAGCGCGTCGGTGTCCGCGCCGAGCGCAGGGGCGGCGCGTCGGGGAAGCTCGGTATCGGGGAAGCGAAGCGGGTTCGCGAGGAGTCGCGCCGTACGCCCGTCCGCGTACTCGAAGTCCTGGATCGCGCCGCGCTCCGCTACGAACGGATTGTCGAGCGCCTGCGCGACGTCGTTCACCGGAGCGACCGGGACGAGGCCGGAGAGCGCCTCGAGCCATTCCGAGGTTGTCTTTCTCGAAAATTCGGAATCGAGAATCTCTGTGATTTCATCCCTGCGATCGAGGCGGGCGGCAAAGCTCGCGTAGCGGGGATCGTCCGCCCATTCGGGGTGCCCGAGCGCGCGCACGAGCAGCCCCCAGAACTTCTCCTTGTTGCACATCACGAAGATCCAGCCGTCCTTCGTGCGGTAGAGCTGGCTCGGCACGAGCGACGGGTGCGCGCCGCGCTTTTCGCGCCGCTGCACCGCGTGTGCGTTCAGGTACCAGGTGGCGGGGTAGTTGAGGTTGAAGAGCGCGAGATCGAACAGGCTCGCGTCGACGTCGCCGCCGAGGCCGGTGGCGCGCGCACGCAGGATTCCCGCCACGAGTCCGAAGCAGGCGGCGAGGCCCGTCATCAGGTCCACCACCGAGAGCCCGTAGCGCGCGGGCGGGGCGCCGGGCTCTCCCGTGAGCGACATGTGTCCGGCCTCGGCCTGCATCAGGTAGTCGTAGCCCGGCCAGGATGCGCGCGAGCCCTCGCGCCCATAGGCCGAGAGGTGCGCGCAGACGATGCGCGGATTCGCGTCGCGGAGCTGCTCGTAGGTGAGGCCGAGCTTTCGCGGCAGGTCGCCGCGCAGATTGTCGAACACGCCCTCGGCGGTGCGCGCGAGCTCGCGAAAGAGGGCGGCGCCCTCGGTGTCCTGCAGATCGAGCGCGATCGAGCGCTTGTTGCGGTTGAAGGTCTGGAAGAACTGGCTGTCGCCGGGGCCGAAGAAGTGCGGCCCCACGCGCCGGCCCACGTCGCCGCCCTCGCGCGGGTTCTCGATCTTGATCACCTCGGCGCCGAGGTCGGCGAGATAGACCGTTCCCGCGGGGCCGGCGCCGTATTGCTCGACCGAGAGGACGCGCATGCCGGCGAGCGGCAGCCGCGGGTCATCGCTCACCGAGAACGTCCTCGAGCACCCTGGCCGGCCGATTCTCCAGTTCCAGGACGGCATCCATGAGTTCCCTGGCACGACGTTCGGAAACGGCGAATCCCGCGTTCTCCAGGAACTTTGCCTGCACTTCATCCTCGCCGAGCGGCCGCTCGGCATTGCCGCGGTTGACGCGCTCGCGATGCCGGAACTGGCGGCCGTCGGCCATGCGGAGCACGAGCTCGCCGCCGTAGTAGCGCGGGAATTCGGCCTCCGGGTCGATCTCGTAACCGACGCGGTCGGCGAGCGCGAGCGTTGCGGAATCGGCGAGCGCGGCGGGCTCCAGCTCCTCGATCCCGAATTTCCCGGCGCGCAGGCTCGCGGCGGCGACGTAGGGGAGGCTGAACCTGGCGTCGTAGCCGCTCACCGGGCGGCGCTTGTTCGCGGCGGGCTCGCACACCGCGGCGACGATTCCGCTCGGCACGCGCGCCGTGATGCTGCGCACCCCGTCCGGATCGGCGCCCTCGCGCCGGAGCGCGATCGCGCAATCGGCGAAGGCGTGCACGAAATGACAGGCGGGGAAGGGCTTCACGGCGACGTTGAGCGTTTCCCAATCCTCGCCCAGCCCGCGCGTGATTCGCGAAAGGTCGCATCTTTCCTTCAGAGCGCCCAGGAAATTCGCATAGAGACCATGCCGGCCCTCGTAGGCGGCGAGCGGCGCCACGAACCCCTCCTTCGCAAGTACTGCCGCAGCGATCCCGGAGGCCGCCGCCCAGCCGGGGTGCAGGCGCTTGGTCCAGGCGCCGTCCTCGATGAACTGGAGGCTGCCGCCGGCGAGAGACAGCGCGATTCCTTGCGCGTGCGCAAGCTGCGTCGGATCCAGCCCATAGAGCTTTCCAGCGGCGAGCGCGCAGGCGAACGCGCCGACGACGCCCGTGGGGTGGAATCCCGCGTCGTGAAAGCCGCCGCGCGCCGCCGCGCCGATGCGCGCTCCGGCTTCAACGCCGGCGACGTACGCGGCGAGCAGCTCGCGGCCCGATTTGCCGAGCTCCGCAGCAACCGCGAGCGCTGCCGGGAACACGCTCGCCGTGAAATGGGCAATCGCCTCGCTGTGGGTATCGTCGTAGTCGAGCCCGTGCGCAAGAAGCCCGTTCGCAAGCGCCGCGTCGCGGATCGGCAGGCGCTCGGCGTGGCCGATCACGGCGCGCGGGCCCTGGCCCGCGAGCCCGGCGATCCCGGCGAGCGCGCGTGAGGCGAACTCGAACCGGCGCCCGGCGAGCGCGCAGCCGATCGCATCGAGGATCAGGTGCCGGGCGCGGCGGCGCACGCCCGCCGGGATCGATTCGGACGAGAGTCCGAAGACGAATCCACCGAGTCGTTCCGAGAGGGTCGCCATCGGTGGCCGCCACTATCGTACAATTGTCCGGACAAATCAAGGAGGCTCGCATGGGCGGACGCCATTTCGAGGATTTCGAGGTCGGGGACGTGTACCAGCACCGTCCCGGTCGCACGCTGTCGGAGGCCGACAACACCTGGTTCGCCCTGCTCACGATGAATACGCACCCGATCCACTTCGACGCCGAGTACGCGCGGCACACCGAGTTCGGCAAGCCGCTCGTCGTCTCCACGCTCACGCTCGCGGTGCTGGTGGGGATGAGCGTCGCGGACGTGAGCCGCAAGGCGATCGCGAACCTCGGCTGGGACAAGGTGCGGCTCCCGAAGCCCGTGTTCGCCGGCGATACGCTCTACGCGGAATCCACGGTGCTCGACAAGCGCGAGTCGAGATCGCGGCCGCAGGAAGGCATCGTCACGGTCCGCACCACCGGGCGCAACCAGCGCGGCGAGGTGGTGTGCGAGTTCGAGCGCACGATGCTGGTCGCGCGCCGCGGGCATCCGCTCGAAAAACGGGCCGGATACTAGGAGCACGCATGGACGAGACAAGGCAGATGCTGGAGGCGATCGACCGCTGGCTCGAGCGCGAGGTCGCGCCGCAGGCAATGAAGCTCGAGCGCGACGACGTCTGGCCCGCGCAGATGGTCGGGCAAATGAAGGCGCTCGGTCTTTTCGGCGCCACCATCAGCCCGCAGTACGGCGGGCTCGGGCTGCCGGCCCAGCTCTACGCGAGGATCGTGACGCGCATCTCGGAAGTCTGGATGTCGCTCACGGGGATATTCAATTCGCATCTCATGATGGCGCTGCTCGTCGAGCGCTACGGGTCCGAAACGCTGAAAAGGAAATATCTGCCGCGATTCGCCTCCGGCGAGATTCGCGGCGGCCTGGCGCTGACCGAGCCCAACGCGGGAACCGACCTCCAGGCGATCCGCCTGCGCGCGAGGAGGGACGGCGATCACTACGTGCTCGACGGCACCAAGACCTGGATCTCGAACGGCATCCAGGGCTCGTGCTTCGCGGTGCTCGCCAAGACCGATCCCGCGGCCGAGCCGCGGCACAAGGGCATGACGATGTTCCTGTGCGAGAAGGGGCCGGGGTTTCGCGCCGGCCGCAAGCTCGAGAAGCTCGGCTACAAGGGGATCGACTCCGCGGAGCTCGTGTTCGAGGATTACCGCGTGCCGGCGGAGAACCGGATCGGCGAGGAGGGGCGGGGCTTCCAGCAGGCGGTGGGCGGGCTCGAGCTCGGCCGGATCAACGTCGCGGCGCGAGGCGTGGGCATCGCGCGCGCGGCGCTCGCCGAGGCGCTCAGGTACTCGCGGCAGCGCGAGACCTTCGGCAGGCCCATCTGCGAGCACCAGGCGATCCAGCTGAAGCTCGGCGAGATGGCGACGCGCGCGGAAGCCGCGCGGCTGCTGGTCGAAAACGCGGCGCGCATCTACGACCGCGGCGAGCGCTGCGACCTCGAGGCCGGAATGGCCAAGTATTTCGCGTCGGAAGCCGCGTTCGAGAACGCGCACGAGGCGATGCGCATCCACGGCGGCTACGGCTATTCGAAGGAGTTCGCCGTCGAGCGGCTCTACCGCGACGCGCCGCTTCTTTGCATCGGCGAGGGCACCAACGAGATGCAGCGCATCATCATCGCGCGCCAGCTGATCAAACGGGGAGCGTGACCCCGCATCATGTGCAAGGGACTGGCTGGAGCTCGCGCGCACGCTGGCGGCGCCGCTCGCGCTGATCGTGTCGGTGCTCGGTTCGATCATCGGCGGCATAGCGACGCCCACCGAAGCGGCCTCGGTCGGCGCGGGGAACGACACGCTCATCGGCAACGACGGCAACAACGTCCTGAACGGCGGCGCAGGCAACGACACGATGTTCGCCAATACCACGGGCGACACGGTGGCCGGCGGCGACGGCACCGACACGGTGAAGTTCACGCCGTCGGTCGCGGGGCAGAAGTTCGCGCTCGCGGCCGACGTGGAGAGCCTGGAGATCCTCGGCGGGCTGGCGGCGAACGGGACGGGGAACGATCTCGACAACGCGCTCATCGGAAACAGCGCGGCCAATTCGCTCACCGGCGGCGCCGGCAACGACACGCTCGACGGCAAGGGCGGCGCCGACACGATGGCGGGCGGCGAAGGCGACGACCTGTACTTCGTCGATGCCGCGGCCGACCGCGTGCAGGAAGACGGCACGACGGACGGTGACGAGATCCGCTCGAACGTGACGATCAACCTGGCGAATGCCTCCGGCGTGGTGAGCGTTGGCAACGATCGGATCGAGAAGGTGATGCTGCCCGGCGCGCTCGTGGCGAACATCACCGGCAACGCGCTCGACAACGTCCTCACCGGCAACGCGGCGGCGAACGTGCTCGACGGCGGCCCGGGCGACGACACCATGATCGGCAACGCCGGCAACGACACCTACGTCGTGGACAGCACCGGCGACGTGGTGCAGGAAACGATCGCAGGCGCCGCCGGGGGCACCGACACCGTGCAAAGCTCGATCAGCTACACGCTGGGGACGAACTTGGAAAAGCTCCTGCTGACCGGCACCGGCGACATCAACGGCACCGGCAACGCGGCGAACAACGTCCTCACCGGCAACTCCGGCGCCAACGTGCTCGATGGCGGCGCGGGCGCCGACACGATGGCGGGCGGCGCGGGCAGCGATATCCTTCTCGGGGGCGACGACGACGACAGCTTCGTCTTCGATGCGGCCGATGCCGCCACCTCGGGCGCGGTGGACGGCGGGGCGGGCAACGACACGCTGCTGCTGACCGGCTCGGGAGTCACGCTCAGCCTGATCGCCGCGCCGGACGGGCGCTACGTCGGCATCGAATACATCGATCTCACCGGGACCGGCGCGAACACGCTGCTGCTCAATCCCTCGGACGTCGTGGCGCTGTCCGACACCGATCGGCTGGTCGTGAACGGCAACATCGGAGACGTGCTGAAGTCCATCGGCCAGGGCTGGACGAGCAGCGGGACCGAGAGCGCCGGCTCGGTCGTGTACGCGACCTTCACTCACTCGAGCGGCGCTGAGCTATGGGTGGACACCGAAATCGGCTTCACGGTCACCTGATGCACGCGTTCGTCGCGGTGACCGAAGCCGCGCGAGTTGTCGATGAACCAGATCCGCCGCGGGGTCAGGCGGGACCGGCGCACCTTGTCCATTGCCTTGGGTAGAGTTTTGCTGCCGCTCCGGGACCGAGACCTGGCGAAAAGCGCTGCCGGACGGCGTGGCGGCGCAGTTCGTGCTGCACGTCGACTCCCCTGAACGGATCCACGGCGCCGGATACCGGCCGGTCGAGGCGCGCGCGGTCGGGTCGCTGTGGCGGCGCTTGCTCGTCGCCGGCAGCGCGGAGCGCGTCCTCACCGATCCGAGGGTCAGCGCGAGACCGTGAAACGGCGGATGCCGGGTACGCGGTCGAACCCGGTGTCGAAGCTCAGGATTTCCGCGACGCCGTTGCGCTCCATCAGCGCGACATGGATCGCTTCGCGCGCCGAAAGATCGGGCACTCCCTGGACGAGGTCCTTGGCCCGCTCGACGTCGCGGATCTCGACGGGAAACACTTCGTCCACGACGTTGAGCAAGGCGTCGAACGCGGGCCGGATCGCGTCTCGCCGGGCGACCGCGACATAGCGGTGCTGGATCTCCTGCAGCACCTCGGCGTCGCTCACCAGGCGTTCGTTGCCGGCGATGGCACGCTCGAGCAGCAGCGTCGCGGCGACCTTGTTGGGATGATCCGCGCCGACGAGGTACATCGGCACGTTCGAGTCGACGAAGATCAAGGCAGGCGCGCCTATCCGCGCCCCTGCTCGATCTCGGCCAGCATCCGGTCGATGTCCGCCGTCGGGAAGGGGTGCCGCGCCGCCGCCCGCACCGCCGCGAGCTTGCGCTCGGCATCCTTGGCCGGCTCGCTGCGGCGTGCCGCGCGCAGCGCCCGGCGCACCCATTCCGCGACTGTCGTGCTGGACCGGCGCGCGAGGCGGCGCAGCTCCCGCAGCTCGGACTCCTCCAGCAGCACCTGCAGCCTCTTACTCATGGAGACATGCCATTCGACTCATTGCCATGAGTCAAACTGCCGAGTCCGGATGGCGCGGCGCGCGTCGGTTGCACGGGCGGCGGCTCTGCGGCGGGGCTACGGCGTGAGCGCGATCTCGTCGCGGTGGCCGAAGCCGCGCGAGTTGTCGATGAACCAGATCCGCCGCGGGGTCAGGCGGTACCAGCGCACCTTGTCCATCGCCCTGGCGAGCGCGGCCGCGGCGCCGGAGGTGCCGCGCACAACCGGAAATTTCTCGCCGTACAGGGCGCGCGCGTGCTTCTCGTCCGCGTCGCGCAGCTCGGCGACTTCGCCCTCGAGCTGGATGCCCTTGATCTCCGGCCAGTCGGCGTAGTCCTCCTGGATCGTGACCGCGGCGCGCGGATTGGCTGCGAGGTTGCGGCAGTGGCGGCTCGCGGGCGAGGACAGGAAATAGAGCTTGAAGCCCGCGTTGGCGTAATACACCGCGGCCGCCCAGGGGCCCTCGGGCGCCTGCGTGGCGAGCGTCATGACGTGGTGCGTGCGCAGGTAGGAGAGAACCCTCGCGCGTAACGCTTCGGACATCAGGTCTTCTGCTCGTCGTGCAGGCGCTTGAGCCGGTAGGCGAACTGCGGCCGGGTGAGGCCCACCATGCGCGCCGCGGCCGAGAGATTGCCGCGCGCCTTGTCGACCGCCGTCTCGAGCAGCATGACTTCGAGCTGATCGAGCGTCAGGACGCCGTTGAAGACCGCCTCGCACAGGTGCTTGCCGGCCTCCCACCGCCCCGGATTCAGCCCGCCGTGGGAATCGAGGCCGAACTCCCGGCCGGCCTCCTCGGGCGAGGAGGAAAAGAGGTGGTTCACCTCGATCCGCGTTCCCCCCGGCGCGAGGATGACGCCCCGCTCGATCATGTTCTGCAGCTCGCGGATGTTCCCCGGCCACGCGTAGGTGAGGAGCGCACGCTTCGCCTTGTCGGTGAAGCCGCGCAGCTTCTTGCCGTGCAGCGCCGAGTATTTCGCGAGGAAGCGCTTGGCGAGCACGGGGATGTCCTCCTTGCGCTCGCGCAGCGGCGGGATGCGGATCTGATAGGCATTCAGGCGGTAATAGAGGTCGGAGCGGAACCTGCCGTCCCTCACGAGTTGCGCCAGATCGCGGTTGGTCGCGGCGATCAGCCGCACATCCACCCGCCGGGTTTTCTGGTCGCCGAGGCGCTCGATCTCGCCGTCCTGCAGCGCCCGCAGCAGCTTCGCCTGCGCCGGCAGCGGCAGGTCGCCGACCTCGTCGAGAAACAGCGTCCCCCGATCGGCGCGCTCGAACCGGCCCTGGCGCGGCACGAGCGCGCCCGTGTAGGCGCCCTTCTCGACGCCGAAGAGCTCCGCCTCGACCAGCTCCGACGGGATCGCGGCGCAGTTGACCGCGAGAAACGGACACTCGCGCCGCGCGCCCGACTCGTGAAGGCTGCGCGCGAACATCTCCTTGCCCACGCCCGTCTCGCCCAGCAGCAGCACCGTGATGCTGCTCGTCGCCGCCGGCTTGAGCAGTTCGTAGGCCGCGCGGAAGCCGGGCGACACCCCGACCATGTCGGCCGGAAGCTTCTCCTTCTCCTCGATGCGGGAGCGCAGCTGCGCCACCTGCGTCTGCAGGTCGAGGATCTGGTCGGCGATCGGCTCGGGATCGAAAAAACGCATCTGCTCGGCGGCGTCCTCCCATTCCTCCACCGGTCTGCCCACGATGCGGCAGTTGGCGTGGCCGGCGCCGACGCACTCGACCTCCTTGTACAGGATTTTGCGGCCCATGAATGCCGAGGAATAGCCGCACGCGTAGCCGATCTGCGTCCAGCACACCGGATCCGCATGGATGCCGTAGAAGTGCCGGTGCCATTGGCCTTCCCAGGAGTTCTCCCACAGGAACTCGCCGTAGAACTTTCCTGCGACGCGGTCGAGCTCGAGCTTGACCGGCGTGACGCGCACGATGCCTTCGAGCGTGTGCAGCTGCGGGCCGGTCATGAACGCTTCCGCGTCGCTCGCGTTCTGCGCGCGCGTGCGCGCGAGCTCGGCGTCGCGCGCGCCCGAGGCGTAGCCCATGCGCGTGAGAAGCCCCCGCGCGCGGTCCATGCCGAGCGTGTCGATCAGCTCCTTGCGCAGCGACCCCTGCGCCTCGGCGTGCACGAGCAGCATCCGGTGCTCGTGCAGCCAGATCTCGCCGGTCTCGGCGCAGAAGTGCACGCGCGCGCGCAAGTCCTCGCTCGCGGCCGGTTCAACCAGACGCAGATTGTTCATTGGCGGATGTTCCTCCGAATCGCCACCTTCTAGGCCGGGGCAGAGCAGACGAGTTTGATGGAGATCAAAGCGAGCGGCACTTCACTAATTGGTCAAAGCGGCATTGTCGCGGCCCCCGCAGGTGAGCAATTGATCAACGTTCGATCGGCCGGCATGCGCGCCACGGCGAGCGAGGTTTGCGCACTGCGTCAACCACCGGACGGAAGGCCGGGCTGCTGCTCTGCAGCAGGCGGCATGGCACGGCCGTTGCAGGCAGTCAGACGGTAGATCACCGACAGGGAGGAGTGGCGCGATGAAATTCCCGGTACCGCACGACGTCAAGGCAAGGACCATCCCCGGCACCGAAGGCTGGGAGCGGATGTACCCCTATCAGTACCAGTTCGTCACCGACGACCCGGTGCGCAACCAGTACGAAAAAGAGACGTTCTGGTTCTACGACGGGCTGCACTATCCCGAGCCCCTGTATCCCTTCGACACCATCTGGGACGAGGCCTGGTACCTCGCGCTCTCCCAGTACAACAACCGCATCTTCCAGGTGCCTCCGGTGCGCGGGGTGGATCACCGCATCATCAACGGCTACGTCTACATCTCGCCGGTGCCGGTGAAGGACCCCGAGGAGGTCGGGCGGCGCGTGCCCAACTTCATGGAGCGCGCCGGTTTCTACTTCAAGAACTGGGACGCGCTCGAGGCGAAGTGGAAGAAGAAGATGGAGGGCACCATCCGCGAGCTGGAGGGCCTCGAGATCCCGCGGCTGCCCGAGCTCGAGGACCTGTCGGTGGTTACCGACGCGATCGGCGAGTCCAAGGGGTTCCACCTCATCAAGGCGTACGACGATCTCATCAACCTCGGCATCAAGTGCTGGCAATACCACTTCGAGTTCCTGAACCTCGGCTATGCGGCGTACGTGTTCTTCCTCGATTTCGCGCAGAAGCTCTTTCCGAGCATCCCGCTGCAGCGCGTGACGCAGATGATCTCGGGGATCGACGTGATCATGTACCAGTCTGACGAGGAGCTGAAGAAGCTCGCGCGCAAGGCGATCGAGCTGGGCGTGGTCAACGCCGTGACCTTCAGCAAGGAGTGGAGCGAGGTCGAGCCTGCGCTGAAGAAGCTGCCGAAGGGGCAGGAATGGCTCGCGGCGCTCGACAAGGTGCGCGATCCCTGGTTCCACATCTCCACCGGCACCGGCTGGTATCACCACGACCGCTCGTGGAACGACAACATGAACGTGCCGCTCTCGGGGATTCAGACCTACATCGACAAGATCCAGAAGGGCGTGAATATCGAGCGCCCGATGCAGAAGGTGCGCGCCGAGCGCGACCGCATCACGGCCGAGTACCGCAGCCTGATCGAGAAGCCGGAGGACCTGAAGCAGTTCGACGAGCTGCTCGGCTGCGCCAAGACCGTCTTCCCCTACGTCGAGAACCACCTGTTCTACGTCGAGCACTGGTTCCACTCGATCTTCTGGAACAAGATGCGCGAGGTGGCGGCGATCATGATGGAGCACGGCATGATCGCGGACATCGAGGACATCTGGTACCTGCGGCGCGACGAGATCAAGCAGGCGCTGTGGGACGTGGTCACCGCCTGGGCGACCGGCGTCACGCCGCGCGGCACGAAGACCTGGCCCAAGGAAATCGAGTGGCGCAAGGGCGTCATGCAGAAATTCCGCGAGTGGAAGGCGCCCCCCGCGATCGGCACCGCGCCGGAGGTGATCCAGGAGCCCTTCACCATCGTGCTCTGGGGCGTCACCAACAAGTCGCTCGCCGACTGGGCGGCGGTGCAGGAGGTGAAGGACCCGGCGAGCGTGACGGAACTGAAGGGCTTCGCCGGCAGCCCCGGCGTGATCAAGGGCAAGGCGCGCGTCTGCCGCACGGTGGACGAGATCCGGCAGCTCCAGGAAGGCGAGATCCTGGTCGCGCCGACGACCTCGCCCTCCTGGGCGCCGGCGTTCGCCAAGATCGGCGCCTGCGTCACCGACGTGGGCGGCGTCATGAGCCACGCGGCGATCGTGTGCCGCGAGTACGGGATGCCCGCGGTCGTCGGGACCGGCCACGCGACCAAGATCATCAAGACGGGCATGATGCTCCAGGTCGATGGCTCGAGCGGCGCGGTCTCGATCGCGCGCTGAAAGCGTCCCGGCGATGCCGGCGCCCCTCGTCTGCTGGTTCGAGGAGTGCTCGAAGGACTCGGTGCCGCTCGTCGGCGGCAAGTGCGCGTCCCTCGGCGAGCTGATCGGCGCCGGGGTGCGCGTGCCGCCGGGCTTCGCTCTCACCACGGAAGGCTACCGGCGCTTCATGGGCGCCGGCGGTCTCGACCGGGAGGTGCGCCTGCGGCTGCGCGGGATCGATGCGCGCGACATGGATGCCCTGGAGCGAGCGAGCGCGTCGATCCGCGAGGCGATCGAGGCGCAGCCGTTCTCGACCGGGCTGGAGGACGCGGTCGCGGAGCGCTACCGCAAGCTCTCGGTGCGCTGCTGCATGCCGGCGGTGCCGGTCGCGGTGCGCTCGAGCGCCACGGCCGAGGACCTACCGGGGGCGAGCTTCGCCGGCCAGCAGGATACCTACCTCTGGATCCGCGGCATCGACGAGGTGCTGCACCACGTGCGGCGCTGCATCTCGAGCCTGTTCACGGCGCGCGCGATCGGCTACCGCGCGGCGAAGGGTTTCGATCACGACCAGGTGGCGATCAGCGTCGGCGTGCAGAAGATGGCGAAGTCCTCGACTGCGGGCGTGATGTTCACGCTGCATCCGGGAAACGGCGACCGCTCGGTGATCGTGATCGACTCCAACTACGGCTTCGGCGAGTCGGTGGTCTCGGGCGAGGTGACGCCGGATCACTTCGTCGTCAACAAGGTGACCCTCGACATTCTCGAGCGCAGGATTTCGACCAAGCAGCTCTACTACACGGTCGATCCCAAGACGCAGCGCTCGCGCGCCTTCGAGGTCCCGTTCGAGCGCCAGCGCGTGCAGTCCCTCGTCGACGACGAGATCACCGAGCTCGCCTGGATGGGCAAGAGAATCGAGAAGCACTACGGCCACCCCGTGGACATCGAGTGGGCGGTCGACAAGAGCCTGCCCTCGGGCGGCAATCTCTTCATCCTGCAGGCGCGCCCGGAGACGGTGTGGAGCCGCAAGGAACGCCCCGCCGCCGCCCCCGCGTCGGCGGCGGGCACCGCGATGGAGTACATCGTCTCGGGCATGCTGCAGGGAAAGAAAGTCAACTGACAGGTAAAGGGAAACCCGCATGAAACGCATGGAAGTGAGGCCGATCGACGATCTCCGGAGCTACATCGCCGCCTGTGAGGCGCACGGCGAGCTCCACCGCGTGAAAACCGAGGTCGACTGGAAATGGGAGCTCTGCCACGTCTCCAAGGTGAACGAGGAGCAGAAGGGCCCGGCGCTGCTCTACGAGAACGTCAAGGGGCACTCGATTCCGGTGTTCACGAGCGCCTTCACGACGCCGCGGCGCATGGCGATCGCGCTCGAGCAGGACCCGCAGCTCTCGATGAGCAACCTCTCGAAGAAATGGATGGAGCTCACCACGAAGAAGCTCATCAAGCCGCAGCTCGTCGACCGGCCCGCGGTGATGGAGAACGTGCTCGAGGACGACGCGGTGGATCTGGAGAAGTTCCCCGTGCCCTGGTTCTACCCGGACGACGGCGGGCGCTTCTTCGTCACGGCGGGATACCTCGTGACGAAGGATCCGGACACCGGCTGGACGAACCTCGGCACGTACCGCTCGCAGCTGCTCGGAAAGAATCTCCTCGGCTCGCAGATCATCAAGGGCAAGCACGGTGACATGCACATGAAAAAGTACCAGGAGCGAGGCGAGCTCATGCCCGCGGCGGCGGTCGTCGGCTGCGACCCGGTGCTCTTCCTCGCCGCCTCGACGCTCGTTTCGGCGCAGGTGGACGAGTACGACATCGCCGGGTCGCTGCGCGGCCGGCCGGTGCCGGTATTCAAGTCCGAGGTCACCGGGCTCATGCTTCCCGCGAACGCCGAGATCATCGCCGAGGGCTTCATCGACCCGAACGAGCTGATGGACGAGGGGCCGTTCGGCGAGTACACGGGCTACTACTCCGGCAACAAGGGCAAGGACTACCCCAAGCCGGTGCTGCGCGTGAAACGGATCCTTCACCGCAACGACCCGGTGTTCTGGGCGACCACGGTCGGCAAACCGATCAACGACATCCACATGATCCAGTCGCTCAACCGCACCGCGACGCTGTGGTACGACCTGGAGACGATGAAGGTGCCCGGAATCCAGAGCGTGTACATCCCGCCCGAGGCCTGCGGCCGCTTCTGGGTGGTGGTATCGGTGAAGCAGATGTACCCGGGGCACTCGAACCACGTCGGCAACGCCGTGATCGCGAGCACGACGGGACATTACGGCGTCAAGGGCGTGATCACGGTGGACCACGACATCGACGCCGAGGACTGGGACCGGATCTGGTGGGCGCTCGCGACGCGCTTCGATCCGAAGCGCTCGGCGCAGATCATCGACCGCGGGCGCTCGACGCCGCTCGACCCGGGCCTGCCGATCGAGGCGAGGGAGATCACGAGCCGAATTCTCCTGGACGCCTGCACGCCGTTCGAGTGGAAGAACAAGCCGAACGAGATCTTCATGGACCGCGCGGTGCTCCAGAAGGTGTCGGACCGCTGGAACGAGTACGGCTTCAAGGGCGCGAGCCCGGTGGCCGGCATGATCCCGCGCCTCACGCGCCCCGAGGTGAAGAAGGCGCCCGCGAAGTGAAGAAGGGCATCGTCGTCATCTGCAACCTCGACACGCGGGGCGAGGACATCGTCTTCGTCAGGCAGCTGATCCGCGACCGCGGCCACGAGGCGATCCTGCTCGACTTCAGCATGGAGGAGCCGCCGCCCTTTCCCGGCGACATCCGCACCGAGGAGGTGGCGGCGCGCGGCGGGCTGCCGATCGAGGCCGTGCGCGAGAAATACCGCTCGGACCGCGACGCCGCGACCAACAACCAGATCCGGGGCGCGGCAGCGATCGTGGAGGAGCTTCGCGCGCAGGGCCGCGTGCACGGCGTCATCGGCATCGGCGGCGGCACCGCGACGCTGGTTGCCACCTCCGTCATGAAGCGGCTTCCGTTCGGCCTGCCGAAGGTCATGGCCTCGCCGATGGCCGCGCACCCCGCCTACATCGACAAGTACGTGGGCACGCGCGACATCACGATGCACCACACGGTGCTCGACATCGTGAAGATGAACCCGCTGCTGCGCGCGCAGATCGTCAACGCCGTGGGCGCGATCTGCGGCATGGTGGAGATGACGCAAGGCACGGACATCCGGTTCGACAAGCCCTGCGTGGCGGTGTCCTCCTTCGGCTTTGGCGAGATGGCGGTGCAGGCGGCGCTCGGGATGCTGGAGGAAGCGGGCTTCACGCCGATCGTGTGCCACGCGCAGGGCAAGGGAGACCGCGCGATGGAGGAGATGATCCGCGACGGCGCGTTCCACGGCGTTCTGGATCTGTGCACCGGCGGCGTGATCGAGCACCTGTTCAAGGGCAACCGCGATCCCGGTCCGGAGCGGCTGATGGCGGCGGCGGACAAGGGCATCCCCCAGGTGCTCGCCCCCTGCGGCCTGGACATCCTCTCCTACGGCGGGCGCGCCGACATGCTCGAGAAGACGAAGGACCGGCCGCAGTACGTGCAGGACGCGCTTCGCGTGCAGGTTCGGACGACCGCCGAGGAGCTGCGCGCGGCCGCCGAGGTCATCGCGGAACGCCTGAACCGGGCCAGGGGCCCATGGACTTTCCTCGTCCCGCGCGGGGGCTGGTCATCGCTCGACAAGGAGGGGCAGCCGATTTACGACCCGGCCGCGGACGCCGCTTTCGTCGCGCGCCTGAAGGAAAAGCTCGCCGAGCCGGCCCGGGTCAGGGAGCTCGACCTGCACCTGTACACCCCCGAGTTCGCGCGCGCGGCGGTCGACGAGTTCGTGCGCTTGTATTCAGCGAAGGAGGCACCGCGATGCTTGTCCGCAACTGGATGAGGGCGAATCCGGTCACGATCACGGGCGACATGCTCGTGTCCGAGGCGAAGCGCGTGCTCACGGAACAGAACCTGCACGCGCTGCCGGTGGTGGAGGACGGCCAGCTGCGGGGCCTCGTGACGCGGCACATCCTGCTGCGCGCGGGGCATTACGTGCTTCGCACGCAGGATCCCGACGAGCTCGACTTCTTCGCCACGCGGCTCAAGGTAAAGGACGTCATGGTGCGCAATCCCGCAACGGTGCAGTCCTCCGACACGATGCAGCATTGCCTCGCCAGGGGCCGCGAGCTGGGCGTAGCGCAGTTCCCGGTCATGGAGGAGGGGCAGGTCGTAGGCGTCATTTCCGCGAACGAGATCTTCCAGCTCGCCGCGCACTGCGTGGGAATGCTCAAGGAATTCGAGGAGACCCGGTAAATGAGCCTTCCCCTGGTCGTAGCCATCACCGGCGCCACGGGCGTCGTCTACGGCGTGGAGCTGCTGCGTGCCCTCAGGAACCTCGGGCAGGAGACGCACCTGATCCTCAGCGAGGCGGCGGGACTGAATCTGGCTCTGGAAACAGATACAACGATCGAAGAGGTGAAAGGCCTTGCTCATACCGTCTACAACAACAAGGACGTGGGCGCGGCGGTGGCCAGCGGCTCCTTCCGCACCCGCGGCATGATCGTGGCGCCCTGCACCGTGAAGACGCTCTCGGCGATCGCGAGCTCGTTCACCTACAACCTGGTGGTGCGTGCCGCCGACGTGACGCTGAAGGAGCGCCGGCCGCTCGTGCTGATGGTGCGCGAGACGCCGCTGCACCGCGGGCACCTGGAGCTCATGACGCGCGCGGCGGATTGCGGCGCGGTGATCCTGCCGCCGATGCCTGCCTTCTATCACAAGCCCGCCACGATCATGGACCTCGTCCACCAGTCGATCGGCAAGGCGCTCGACCAGATCGGGATCGAGCACAACCTCTTCAGGCGCTGGAGCGGGCACGGCCGGCGCGAGCCTTCGCAGGAGACGCTGCGCGTAGCGAAATAGACGCGGTGCCGCGCGGCCCGGTCCTCTATGCGATCGGCGACGTCCACGGGCGCGCCGATCTGCTCGAAAGGATCCTCTGCGCGATCCGCGCCGACGCCGCGAAGCGACCGGCGCTGCGGCGCGTGCTCGTGTTTCTCGGCGACTACATCAACCGCGGCCACGCTCGACCGGTTGCGCTTCGATCTGGCGGACCGGCTGCCGGCGCCGCACCATGCGTTCTTCCGTTCGCTCCGCATCGCGCACCGCGAAGGCGGCTGCTATTTCGTCCACGCCGGCATCCTGCCCGGCGTGCCGCTGGAAGAGCAGAGCGACCGCGACCGCATGTGGATCCGCGACCGATTCCTCGACTCGACCGCCGATCACGGCGTCGTCGTGGTGCACGGCCACAGCATCACGCGCGGTCCCGAGGTGCGCCCGAACCGCATCGGCATCGACACCGGCGCCTGGCGCACCGGCGTCCTCACCTGCCTAGTGCTCGACGGTGACGAGCGTGCGTTCCTGAGCACCTGATGCGAAACCGGGCGGCGTTCTGGCGCTTCTCGCTTGGCACCTACCGCAAGCCCGGCGTAGCGCAAGCGTGCCTTGCGCTCCAGGACAAATGGGGTGCGGACGTGAACCTCGTCCTCTTCTGCCTCTGGCTCGGACGGCGCGGGCGGCGCTTGACCATGCGAGAGCTCCGCGCAGCCATTTCGCTCGTCTCGCCCTGGCAGTCCGGCGTGGTGCAGCGGCTGCGGCAGGCGCGCCGCGCCATCCCGAAAACGGATCCGGAAGCGAAGCCGCTCCGCAAGCGCCTCGCCGCGCTGGAGCTCCAGGCGGAGCGCTACGAGCAGTCGCTGCTCGACGGATTCGCCGCGCGATTGCGGCGGCTACCGCCTGCCACTGCGACACAGTCGGTCGGGGGCAATCTGCGGGACTACTTCCGCGCGCTCGGCGTGCGCATCACGCCCGACCGTGCACGTCGCCTCGAGGGGCTGGCGAGAGAGGCAATCAGGTCTTGAACTGGCCGGCGGAGCGCTTGCGCGGCGTCCGCGCCAAGACGTCGCGCGCCCAGCCGCCTTCGTGGTAGGCCGCGCTGATGGAATCGAGGGTGTTCGTCGCAAGAAAGGCGGTCAGGTTCGCGAGCGTGACGAGGCGCCAGGGCGTGCCAATGATCCGCTCATGGGGTCGGCACTTCGACGGAATATCGCGGTTGCCCGGGTCATTCGTCCCGGCGATCCGGTACCCGAGGACCGCGATTGGGAGGGCTCGACGCCGGAACAGCGAATGAACGCGGTGTGGCAGCTGACGCTCCAATGCCTGGCGTGGCAGGGGTACGGCGCGCGTGAGATCCGACTTCAGAGATCTGTTGTCAGAATTCAACGCGCACGGCGTTG
Organism: Betaproteobacteria bacterium; assembly: GCA_037443705.1. GTDB lineage: Bacteria > Pseudomonadota > Gammaproteobacteria > Burkholderiales > SG8-39 > 2-02-FULL-66-14. Next base: position 18,304 of record JBBINV010000060.1, read on the forward strand.
AGTATCTTGTCGTCGGCGCGCACGCGCTGTCGGCCCACGGCCGGGTCAGGGCGACGGGCGATCTGGGCGTCTGGATTCGGCCAGGTCCGCAAATGCGATCCGGGCGATTGATGCCTTGCGTGCATTCGGAGCTCCGCTGGATTGCCTTGGCCAGGAGGATCTCAGCCGTCCCGGAACCGTCTTCCGGATCGGTGTTGCGCCCGTTTGCATCGACGTCCTGACAGCGATCGACGGCGTCGATTTCGACGAAGCCTGGCGCGATCGGCTGAACACCAGGTTCGCCGACAAGCCGGTGCTCTCGCTCGCGCACGTGATCAGGAAAAAGCGCGCGGCCGGGCGTCCACAGGATCTGGCCGACCTGGACTGGCTGGAGAAGTCCGGAAGGAAGAAGTAGCGAGGTCATCAGGGCCAGATCTCGAACCGGTGCGCCGGTTCGAGACCTGACCCGGAACTGCGATGGGCCCCCGCCTTCGCGGGGGCGACCGGTTTCGCGGTTGCCGGGAAAACCGGGTCTGTCCCGGTTTTCGTCTACGCGGGCACGGACGGCAGT
>JBBINV010000061.1:0-18810 GCA_037443705.1 Betaproteobacteria bacterium
TCGCCATCTCCTTGCGCCCCCAGCCCGCCAGCGAAAGGTCCGCGACACGGTAGTCGGTGAAACTCTTGCTCTCCACAACTGCGCTCATGATGTTTCGGGTTCCCTAGGCAATGGCCTTCTGCTTTCGAATGCCCGCCTGGTCGGCGAGCGCCTGCGCCTTGTCCGTGCGCTCCCAGCTGAACTCGGGCTCCTCGCGCCCGAAATGCCCGTAGGCGGCGGTCTTTTCGTAGATCGGCCGCAGCAGGTCCAGCATCTGGATGATCCCCTTCGGCCGCAGGTCGAAGTGCTGCGACACCAGCTCGGCGATGCGGTCGTCCGGAAGCTTTCCCGTGCCCTGCGTGGTCACCATGACGCTCGTCGGCCGCGCGACGCCGATCGCATAGGACACCTGCACCAGACATTTCGATGCGAGGCCGGCCGCGACGACGTTCTTCGCCACGTAGCGCGCGGCGTACGCGGCCGAGCGATCGACCTTGGAGGGGTCCTTGCCGGAGAACGCACCGCCGCCGTGCGGCGCGGAGCCGCCGTAGGTGTCGACGATGATCTTGCGGCCAGTGACGCCGCAATCGCCCTTCGGCCCGCCGATCTCGAAGCTTCCCGTAGGGTTCACCAGGAACTTGATCTTTCCCTTCACCATGTTCTTTGGCAGCACCGGCTTGATCACGGTCTCGATCACCGCCTCCTCGATGCTCCTGTGTGCGAGCCCCGGCGCATGCTGCGTGGACAGCACGACCGTCTCGATCGCGTCCGGCTTGTTGTCGACGTAGCGGACGGTCACCTGGGACTTGGCGTCGGGCCGCAGCCACGCGAGGCGCCCGTCGCGCCGCGCCTGGGCCTGGCGCTCGACCAGGCGGTGCGCGAGGAAGATCGGCAGCGGCATCAGGCTCGGCGTCTCGTCGCAGGCGTAGCCGAACATGAGCCCCTGGTCGCCCGCGCCCTGCTCGAGGTCGAGGCCGCGGCCCTCGTCGACGCCCTGCGCGATGTTCGGCGACTGCTCGCCGTAGGCGCGCAGCACCGTGCAGGTCGCGGCGTCGAAGCCGAGCGGCGCCTCGGTGTAGCCGATCCGCCGGATCGTCGCGCGCGCCACGTCGTCGTAGTTCACCTGCGCCCTGGTCGTGATCTCGCCGGCGAGCACGACGAGGTTGTCCTTGACCAGGGTCTCGGCAGCGACGCGCGCGGCGCGGTCCTGCTTCAGGATCGCGTCCAGCACCGCGTCGGAGATCTGGTCCGCGACCTTGTCCGGGTGGCCCTCGGACACGGATTCGGAAGTGAACAGGAAATCGGACATCGCTGGCTCCTCCTTGGAAAGATGCAGGCCGCTCGGGCCCGTCGCGTCAGTCGCGGCGTCGCGTGATCGAGAACGACTCGTCCCAGAACCACAGCCCGCCGTGCTTCTTCAGCACGTCGCGCGTCACGTCGAGATACTTGCGGTTGCCGAGCACCTGGTCGAGCCGCGCATCCTCGACCTGGCCGACGTAGATCGCCGCGTTCCATGCCGCGAACACGGTGGATGTGCCGATCGTCTCGTCCACCTCCGAGGGCAGGGTGTGCATGGCATACCGGAACAGCGCGCGCTCGTCGGGCTGGCCGTTGAACTTGAGCCCGCGCGCTTCCTGCCCGAGCACCTCGCGGGTCGCCTTGAGGATCTGGTGGCGGTCATGCATGAACGGGTTTTCGCCGGGCCAGATGCCCTGCAGGATTTCCTGGCCCGGATCTCCGCCCCGCGAATGCACCCCGATCAGCCGCCCTCCGGGGGCGAGGCTCTTCGCGAGCGGGGCGATGACCCGCGAGGCCTTGAACTCGAGCGGCGCGCGCAGCCGGTAGGGCTGCGACGCGATCACCAGGTCGTAATCGGCGCGCGGCGCCCCGCGCCGCGGAATCACCGGGGTGAGCTGGAACTTGTGGTCCTCGCGGTAGAGCACGAGAACGGTCGGGCGCACATAGATCGGATTGCCGGTGGTCTTGTTGACGCTGGCGCGCCAGTGCTCCGCCAGGACGGGCTGCATCGCGGTGATCTGCGCCTCGAACTCGCGCGACGTCGTTCCGGTCAGCGCGACCTCGTGCCAGGTCAGCGACGAGGCGGCCGCGATCGAGTGCGGCGTGAGCCACGGCGCCTCCTTGTAGTAGAGGTTCGTGAGCACGAGGCACGTGGTCGGGTGCTCGTAGAACCGGTCCGGCATCTTCTCGAGCGCGAGCCGCACGTCCTCGAGGCTGATCTCCTTGCCGACCACGTAGAACGGGAGCGTGGGAAAGCGCTGGTGCATCCAGCGCATCACGCGCGTGAGCACCGTGCCGTCGCCGATGCCGGCGTCGAACACGCGCACCGCCGGCGGGCTCGGGTGAAGGCCGGGCAGCTCCTGCGCGATCCGGTCCGCGACCGCGGACTTCTCGGCGCAGGTGTTCACGAACAACAGGTACTTCTGCCGGCTGTCGTAGAAACGGAAGTTGCGATCGGGCGCGGCGCCTTTGCCGCCCCCCTGCTCCACTCCCGCCTCCGCGCGCTCGGCGAGCGCATGGGCGCTGCTCGTCGTGTCCATCGACCCTCCTTCAAAGAATTCGCAGAACGCGACCGGGATTATTCGAAGGCATCGAACTCGTGGGAATCAACCCGTTTCTTTCCCATGAAAAAACTTGGGACCGGTCCCATGCGCTCCCAATGGCGCCGGAACCGATCCCGCGGAGGAACTAGACGGCAATCTTGAGCGCGAGACGCGACGTGAGCACGCCGGTGTTGAGCCCTATGGTGCGCAGCCCTCCGAAGAAGCGCGCGTGCTCGATCTTGCAGCAGCGGTCCATCACTACCCGGAGGCCGGCGTCGCGCGCGATGCGCGCCGCTTCGTCGCTGATCACGCCAAGCTGCAGCCACAGGACCTTCGCGCCGATTCTCACCGCCTCGCGCGCGATCGCAGGCGCCTCGTGCGAGGGCCGGAACACGTCGACGATCTCGATCGGCCGCGGATGTGCCGCGGCCGCGGCGACGAGGTCGGCGTATACCGGCCGGCCGAGGATCTCCCGCTTGCCCGCCTGGGCGGGATTCACCGGCACGATGTCGTAGCCGTTGGCGTCGAGGTAGATCGCGGCGAAGGAGCTGGCGTTGTAGTAGTTGGAGCTCAGGCCCACCATCGCGATGGTGCGGTACTGCGTGAGGATCTGGTAGCGATCCTGCGGCGTCATGCCGTAGCTGTTGCGTTCTCCGACCGCGCTCATGACTGGTAAGGCGCCCCGTACGCCTTGGAAAGGATCGAATGCCCGGCGTGGTCCCCGGCCTGCGCGCGAGCGGCCGGGGCGCGCGCCGCCTGCGACGCCGCCAGCGCCTGGTCGAGATCCGAGATGATGTCCGCGACGTCCTCGATACCGATCGACACGCGCACCAGCTCCGGGCCGATGCGCGCCGCGCGCAGCTCCTCGTCGCTGAGCTGCTGGTGCGTGGTCGACGCCGGGTGGATCACCAGCGACTTGGCGTCGCCGACATTGGCGAGGTGGCTGAAAAGCTGCACCGCCTCGATGAACTTCTGCCCGGCCTCGCGCCCGCCCCTGATGCCGAACGTGAAGATCGAGCCCGGGCCCTTCGGCAGGTACTTCTTCGCCAGCGCGTGGTAGCGGTTCGAGGGCAGGCCGGGGTAATTGACGTACTCGACCGCCGGGTGGTCCTCGAGGAACTCGGCCACTTTCTGCGCGTTCGCCACGTGCCGGTCCATGCGCACGTGCAGTGTCTCCAGCCCCTGCAGCATCATCCAGGCGGTGAACGGCGCCATGGTCGGGCCGTAATCGCGCAGCATCTCGGCGCGGCACTTGAGCAGCCAGCTGAAGTCCCCGAAGTAGTCGAAGAAGCGCAGATCGTGATAGCCCTTGGAAGGCTCGGTCATGCCGGGAAACTTGCCGTTGTCCCAGGGAAAGCGCCCGCCGTCGACGATCACGCCGCCGATCGTGGTGCCGTGGCCGCAGATGAACTTGGTGGCCGAGTGCAGGACGATGTCGGCCCCCCAGTCGAGCGGCCGGCACAGATACGGCGAGGCGAACGTGTTGTCGATGATCAGCGGCACGCCCACCTCGTGTGCCAGCGCGGCGAGCGGCTCGATGTCGATCACGTCGATCGTCGGGTTGCCCATCACCTCGGCGTAGAACGCCTTGGTCTTCGGCGTAACGGCCTTCTTCCACTGCGAGAGGTCGGTGCCGTCGACAAAGCGCGCTTCGATGCCGATCTTGCGGAAGCTGACGTCGAACTGCTGGTAGCTGCCGCCGTAGAGGCTGCGCGAGGCCACGAATTCGTCGCCGGCCTGCATCAGGGTGAACAGCGCCAGGTGCTGCGCCGCCTGGCCCGAGGCGGTTGCCACCGCGCCGATGCCGTTCTCGAGGGCGGCGACGCGCTCCTCGAAAACCGCCACCGTCGGGTTCATGATGCGCGAATAGATGTTGCCGAAGCGCTGCAGCGCGAACAGATTCGCCGCGTGATCGGTGTCCTCGAATACGTAGGCCCCGGTCTGGTAGATCGGCACGGCGCGCGAGCCCGTGACCGGATCCGGGCGCTGCCCGGCGTGCACCGCCAGCGTGTCGAAACCGAACTGCCTTTCCCCGGCCGTCGCCGTTCGTCCGCGGGATTCGGATCCGAGCCTATGGGTTCTGTCATTCATGGTGTTCTCAACCTACCGCCCCGGAGGCGGAATGGGAAATTCGGACGATTACGCATCGCGCTCGGGGATGTCCCTTAGCGCGGGCGCCCGCGGACCGCCTAGCGGCCCGCGCGCCGCAGATCGAGCACCATCCTCACCAGGTGAGGCACGGTCGGCGCGCCCATCTTCTGCATCACGTTGGCGCGATAGGTCTCGACGGTCTTGGCCGAGAGGCCGAGCGAGCGCGCGATCGCCTTGTTGGTTTGGCCGTCGATCAGCAGGTCGAGCACCTCACGTTCGCGCGCGCTGAGCGAGGCATGCCGCGCGGCCGCATCCGCCTGCGCCGCTGCCCGGCGGCGCGCCTCGGCGTCGAGCGCGATCGCCTTGTGCACGAGGTCGAGCATCCGCTGGTCATCGAACGGCTTCTCGATGAAGTCGATCGCGCCGCCTTTCAGCGCGCGCACCGCGGTCTGCACGCCGCCGTGTCCGGTAATGAAAATGATGGGGAGCGACACCTCCTGGGCATGCAGGCGCTCCTGCAGCTCCAGACCGCTCATCGCCGGCATGCGCACGTCGAGCACCAGGCAGCCCGGGCGCCCCGGGCGATAGCGCGCCAGGAATTCGCCGGCGGTCGAAAACGTTTCGGCCTTCAGCCCGACCGATTCGATCAGCCAGCGCAGCGATTCGGCGACCGACTCCTCGTCGTCGACGATGAAGACGGTCGGCTCGCCGGAGGCCGGTTCAGCCTGCCACGGCGGCCGGGAGTGAGAAGACGAACGTGGTTCCATGCTCGGACGTTTGCTCCACCCGGATGCGGCCGCCGTGCGCCTCTACGATCGACCGGCTGATCGCGAGCCCCATCCCCAGCCCGTCGGGCTTGGTGCTGACGAACGGCGCGAACACGTCGCCGGCTTTCCCCGGGGGCAACCCCGGTCCGGTATCACAAACCGCCAGCTCGACGCCGCCGTCCTCGCCCCTGCGCGTCGCCACCGAGAGCTCCTTGTCGCGGCCCGCGCTTCCCGCCATGGCCTCGATCGCGTTGCGCATGAGGTTCAGGATCACCTGTTCGATCTCGATCGGCACGATGTCGATCGCGGGCAGCCCTTCGGCGAGCGCGACCCTCGAGCGGATCGCCTGCCGGCGCAGCTCCCCCTGGATGTAGGGCGAGGCGAGCACGCCCTGCAGCACTTCGTTCAGGTCGCGGCGTTCCTGGCGCGTGGGCTGCTTGCGCAGGAAATTGCGGATGTTGCGGATGATCTGCGCCGCGCGCTCCGCCTCGCCCGAGGCAGCCTCGAGCGAATCGATCACCGGCTCGATCGGGCCCTGCCCCGATTGCAGGCGCCGGATCGCGCCGCGCGCGTAATTGACGATCGCGGTGAGCGGCTGGTTCAGCTCGTGCGCGATGGTCGTCGCCATCTCGCCCATGGACAGGGCGCGCTGCATGTGCGCGACCGAGATCCGGTGCTGGCGCTCGTTCTCCTCGGCGCGGCGGCGGTCGGTGACGTTGCGCGTGAAGCCGAGCAGCGCCCAGATCGCGCCGTCGCGGTCCCGCAGCGGCACCGCGTGCGTCTTCATCCAGCGCTCGGTGCCCGAGCGCGCGATCAGGCGGAATTCCAGCGTCGCGGTCTCGCCGCGGAACACGCGCTCGGTCATTTCGGCGTACTTCGCGCGCCATTCGGGCGCGATATAGCCGTAGGCGGACTTGCCGACGATGTCCTCGCGGCGCTTTGCCTCGATGATCGCGAGCCCCGCCGGGTTCATGTCGAGGATCGTGCCGTCCGCCGCCTGGAGCTTGACGCATTCGGGCTCCGAGGCGATGACGAGATCCAGGCGCTGCTTCTGGTCGGCGAGCGTGCGCTCCATCTCACGGCGCTCGAGCGTCTCGCGCTGGAGCGCGGCCTCCGCCTCGCGCAGCCGCCGCGCCAGCGCCCCGTTCCTGAAGATCTCCCAGCCCGCCAGCACGGCGGCGCCCAGCGCAACGCCGTACACTCCGCCGCCCGGCGCGACCGCCACCCACGCACCGGCTACCGCGATCGGCAGCGCGAGCATCGCCCACGATTCGCTTCCGTGTCCTGTTTCCATCGCCCCTCCACGGCAGAACCGCCGCACCCCGATGTCAAGCAAACAACGGGAACGCCCCGGAGGTCAATAGGGGGAAACCCCTTGGGCGCCGGACAACGTTCCCGATTGACCCGGCCGAGGGCCGTTACTAAGTTGGGTTTCGGGATCCCATCGTCGATCGTCGCCGGCTCCGGCCAATGCACCGCAGCACGCCGGATCGCGCGGTTGCGAAGGCCCGCTCGGGGCCGGCGGCGGCGAGTCTGCGATCGTCGGACGGGGAGGGGGGAGATGCTACGAGCGTGACTGCTGCCGTGGTTCCGCGTGGTGATTCGCGTTCTGCGAAGGGCGGAGCGTTGTGCATCCGGAGTGTCGGCAAGGTCTACGATCCCGAAGGCGATCAGGTCGTGGCCCTTCAGGGGATCGACCTGGAAATCGCCAGCGGCGAGTTCTGCGCGATCGTGGGGCCGTCGGGATGCGGCAAGACGACGCTCCTGAGCATACTCGCAGGATTCGACACGCCCACCTCGGGGCACATCACCATGGACGGGGAGATTCTCGCGGGACCGGGCAGAAGGCTCTCGCCGGGCGCCGACCGAATCGTGGTTTTTCAGCAAGGCGCGCTCTTTCCCTGGAAGACCGTGCTTTGGAACGTAACCTGCGGCCCGGTGCTCCAGGGGCGCCTGCCGCGTGATCGCGCCGAGGCCGGCGCTCGCGAACTCCTGGCGCGCGTGGGCCTGGAGGGTATCGAGGACCAGTACCCCGGCGAACTCTCGGCGGGGATGAGGCGGCGCGTGGAGATCGTCCGGGCGCTGCTCAACGACCCGAAGGTGTTGCTGCTGGACGAACCGTATCGCGCGCTGGACGCTCTGACCAAGAGCGTCATGCACGAGTGCCTGCTCGAGCTCTACGATCTCACGCGCAAGACCGTCTTCTTCGTGACGCACGACCTGGAGGAAGCGATCTTCCTGGCCGACCGCGTGGTCGCGATGACGTCGCGCCCGGGTCGCATCAAGAAGATCATCCCGATCGATCTTCCGCGACCGCGGGACTACCGCGTCGTGTCGTCCGCACATTTCGGGCGGCTGAAGCAGGAAGCCGTGGACGCGATCCACGAGGAGGCGCTGAAGGCCTTCGAGGCAGGCGAAAGGGAGCTCGCGCAGTGACGGCGCCCCGGACCTGGCAGATGGCGCTCGGCTTCGGCCTGTTCTTCGGGCTCTGGTACCTTGCGACGGCAGTGCTCGCGCTTCCCCGATTCGAAAGGATCCCGGATCCGCTCGAGGTCCTGCTGCAATGGGTCAGCCGAAACCCGACGTACGGTTTCTCGATTTTCACCCCCGACTACTACAAGCACATCGGCTACAGCGTCTACCGCGCGTACACGGCGTTCGTCCTCGCGGTCGCCCTCGGCGTGCCGCTGGGGCTGATCATGGGCTGGAGCCCGTTGTTCCGTCGTTTCACGTTTCCGGTGGTCGAGCTGATCCGACCCATCCCCCCTCTGGCGTGGGTGCCTTTCGCCATCCTCCTCCTGCCCGGAACCGAGCAGGCCGTGATTTTCGTGACCTTCATCGCCGCCTTCTTCGCCACCGTCCTGAATTCGTTTCTCGGGGTCCGCTCGATCGATCCGGTGTACTTCAGGGCCGCGCAATGCCTGGGATTCCGTTCGCGCGAGGTGTTCGTCCACGTGGTCGTGCCGGGCGCGCTGCCTTTCGTGTTCACGGGTCTGCAGCTCGCGATGGGCCTTTCCTGGTTCGCCCTGGTCGCCGGCGAGATGATCTCCGGCCGCCACGGGCTGGGTTTCATGATCTTTGAAGGGTATTCGCTCGCCCAGTACCCGAACATCATCATCTTCATGGTAACGCTGGGTCTGCTCGGCTACGCCTCGAGCGCCGGCGTGCGGATTCTCGGCCGCCGTCTGATGGTCTGGCGCGAACGACAGCTCGGCGGAGCGGCCGCGTGAGCGCGTTGCGCCCGGCGCGCGCGCTGCGGAACCCCGCCGTGTGGCAGGGCGCGCTTTCGCTCGCAGCGCTGTTCGCGCTCTGGCAGGCGGCCGGGACCTTGCGCGTCGGCAGCTTCGGCGACATTCCCACCCCGATGGACGTAGGACGCGCGCTCCTCGAAGCCGCCGGCACCGCCAAGTACTGGCTCAACTGGGCGGTGAGCAGCAAGCGCGTCGCGCTCGGCTTCCTGGCGGGGACGCTGCTTGGAGTTCCCGTCGGCCTCGCGCTCGGGATGAGCCGGACGATGCACGGCATCGTGTTTCCGGTGATGGAGACGCTCAGGCCGGTGCCGCCGCTGGCATGGGTGCCGCTGTCGATCCTGTTCTGGCCCACGCTCGAGCTCTCGATCACCTTCGTGATCTTCCTCGGCGCCTTCTTCGCCGTCGCGCTGAACGTCCTGGGCGGCGTGGCCGCCATCGAGCCCTCGTTCCTGCGCGCCGCGCTCTCCATGGGTGCACAGCCCCGTCACATCTTCTGGAGAATCGTGCTGCCGGCGACCATTCCCGCGATCGTCACCGGGATGGCGCTCGGCATGGGATTGACGTGGGAGATCGTGGTGGCGGCCGAAATGATCGCGGGCAAGACGGGTCTCGGCTATCTCGCGTGGGAGGGTTTCGTCAACGGATCGCTGGTCTCGATTCTGGTCGCGATGGTGAGCATCGGCGTGGCCGGCTTCCTGTCCTGCGGCCTGATCTGGGCCCTTGGTCACAAGGCGACGCCGTGGCTGAAGCGAACCGGTTGAGCAGATCGTGTCCACAACTGACAAGGGAGGAGGACTGGCAATGGGCAATCAAAGCGCAAGCAGATGGATTCGACCCCTGGCGCTCCTGGCGGCGGTTGCCGCGGCCGGCTGGCTGGCAGCCATTCCGGCGGCGCTGGCGCAGGAGAAGAGCTTCACCGTGGGCTATTTCCCGACCTGGGTCGGCGCGTGGCCCGTGATCATCGCCAAGAAGAAGGGGCTCTATGCCAAGCACCTGCCCACCGGCACGACGGTCAACTGGGATCTCCAGGTGGTGGGTCCTCCGATCGTCAACAACATGCTTGCGGGCAAGACGGACGTCGGCTATTTCGCCGATTTTCCCGCCATCGTCGCGTCCACCAAGCGTAACGTCCAGGACATCCGGGTGGTGGCGACGAATTCGTGGTCGGCCGGCCAGCTCTGCCGCGTGATCCTGGTCCGGAACGACGCGCCGAGCTTCCCCTCTCCCACGGACGCGCTGAAATGGCTCAGCGGGAAGACGGTGGCGATTCCCAAGGGGACCTGCATGGAACGGTTCTTCGCGTTTCTGCAGGAAAAGGAAGGCCTCAAGGCAGAGGTGGTCTACCAGTCCCCCGAGGTGATCGCGACCAACCTCAGGGCGAGGAACGTCGACGCGGGAATGCTGTTCCAGGCCCATATCGCCCAGATCGTCACCCGCGGGATCGCACGCATGGCCGTCACGGGGGTTCCGTGGAACCTGCCCGACGGCGCCTTCATCGTCATGCGCAAGGCGTTCATCGACACGCAGCGTGCCGCGGCCAAGGGGTTCCTCAAGGCCGAGATCGAGGCGCTGCGCTTCATGGCCGAGCAGCCGGAGCAGACGATCAACATCGTCGCCGAAGAGGTGCCCGGGTTCACCAAGCGCGAGCTCTGGAACGGCCTCTACGGAAGAAATCCGGCCGCCGCGGGCGCAACGGATGTGAATTTCATCGCCAAGATGGCGATCGATGACGAGGTGCGCCGTCTGATGAACGACGGCGTCAAGTTCCTTCACGCCCGGAAGGTGGTGAACGTGGACACGCTGCCGGAAGGCACGCTCTACGACGAACTGATCAGCGAGGCGATGAGAGAAATGAAGGCTTCCTCGCCGCTCGTGACGGTCAAGGCGCACGCCGCCAATCCTTTCAAGGATTGAGCCATGGCCGAAACTCGCGAGATCACCGAAGCCAGGGTCGTCTGGGACTTCACCCTCGGCGAGCCCGACAAGTTCGCGATGCGCCTCGAGGACATGCGCGACACGATGAACGCCTATGCGCAACGCGGCATGAAAACGCGCTTCGCCATGATCGTGCGAGGCCCCGCTTCGAGGCTGATCACGCGCAAACCGCCGGAGCAGCCCACGCAGGAGCTGCAGAAGGCCGCCGCCCGGATCGCCCCGCTGCTCGAGGAACTCGTGGCGCGGGGGCTGCTCGTGGAGCAGTGCGGGATGGCCTTGCGCCGCCAGGGCGTGCGGCGTGAAGACCTGCTCGCGCCGGTGTCGGTCATCGAGAACAGCTTTGTATCCATCGTCGACTACGAGCTGCGGGGATACGCCTATGTACCGGTAGATCGCTGAGCGTGGCCCGCGGCGAGATCGAAGTCCGCGCGGTGGGCAAGGCTTTCGGCGAAGGGGCCGCCCGCAAGATCGTGCTCGAAGACTGCTCCTTCACGGTCGCAAGCGGAAGCCTCAACGTCCTGGTTGGTCCTTCCGGCTGCGGCAAGACGACGATCGTGAACCTGCTGGCAGGCTATGAGCGGCCGAGCGGGGGCGCCGTGCTCCTGGACGGAGAACCGGTGGGCGCCCCCGACTGGCGGCGCATGGTCGTGTTCCAGGAAACCGCGCTGTTCCCCTGGATGACGGTGCTGCAGAACGTGTGCTTCGGCCCGGGCGTGCGCGGGACCCTGCGCGGCGAGGACATCCGCCGCGAGGCACTGCGCCTGCTCGACAAGGTAGGCCTGAGGGATTTCGCCGACAAGTACCCCGGCCAGCTCTCCGGGGGAATGCAGCGGCGCGCCGAGCTGGCCCGCGCCATGATCAACGAGCCCGAAGTGATGCTGATGGACGAGCCGTTCCGCGGCCTCGACGCCATGACCCGCGAGCTCATGCAGGAATACTATCTTCGGCTGTTCGAGGAAAGCGGCCTGACCAATCTGTTCGTAACCTCCGATCTGGAGGAAGCGATCTTCCTGGCCGACCGGCTGATCATCCTGACCAACCGGCCCACGCGCGTGAAGAAGGTGATGGAAATCGACCTTCCGCGACCGAGGAAGGTCGATGTTCTCTCGTCGCAGCGGTTCCTGCAGCTCAGGCAGGAAGCGCTCGAGGCGCTGCATGAAGAAGCGCTCAGGGCATTTTCGCAGGGCTCGAAAAACGCCGCCGACCTCGTCGATGCGTATCGCAGGCGCGCGAGTAGCGCTATAGTTCACGCCGGTGCATCCGGGGAGACGAAGCAGACATGGCCGAAAAGCTGAGAAAGCGCATCCAGGAGATCCAGGCGAGGCTCAGGGACCGCCCGGAGACGGCGATGGTCTCGATCACCGCCGCGAGCCGCGTGGTCGATGCCGAGGGCTGGCGGAGCGAGATCAGGGTCCGCGATCATCTCCTCACCGGCGACCTGCCGCTGAGCTTCGCGGGTACCGACCGCGGACCGAAGCCCACCGAGTTCGTGCTGGTGGGCCTCGCCACCTGCCACGAGGTGACTTACCGGGTGGTGGCGGAATCCCTCGGAATTGCGCTCGACGGCGTGGCGGTCACGGTCACCGCCGTATCGGACGCCCGCGGATTCATCGGGCTCGACGATCGCGCGCGGCCGGGCTTTCTCGAGGTCCGCGGCACGGTGACGCTCGACACGCCCGCGAGCGACGCCGACGTCGAGCGGCTGCGGCGGATGGTGGAAAAGCATTGCCCCGTGCTCGACGCGCTGCGGAACCCGGTTCCGGTCACCATGGAGGTCGTGAACGCGCGGCGCCCCGCCGAGACCGCGCGCGCCGGCTCGTAGCCGGGCTATGGCGCGCGGCGCGGGTCCTCGCTCGCCAGCAGCAGCCCCATCAGCTCCTTCGAGTTCCGAGTCCGCATCTTCTCCATGACGCGCGAGCGGTGGAAATCCACCGTCTTGCAGCTCAGGCTCAGGGCCGCGGCAATCGACTTCGTGGACTTGCCGCGCGCGAGAAGCTCCGTGATCTCCTTCTCGCGCGGCGTGAGGCTGTCGAGGCGCTTCTGGATCGACGCTCGCGCCTCGGCGTTGCGGCGCCATTCGGCGTCGCGGCGCAAAGCATGCTGGATCCGGTCGAGCAGCTCCTGGTCGTCGAACGGCTTTTCCAGAAAATCCACCGCGCCCGCTTTCAGCGCGCGGACCGCCATCTTCACGTCGCCGTGCCCGGTGATGAAGATGATGGGTATCACGACGCCGCGGGAGGCGAGCTCTTCCTGCAGCTGCAGGCCGCTCATGCCCGGCATGCGCACGTCGAGCACGAGGCAGCACGGCATGTCCGGCACGTAACGCTCGAGGAACGCCTGAGCGGTCGGAAATACCGCGGTCCGCAGATTCACCGACTCGATGAGGGCTTTGAGCGAGCGGCCGACGGCCTGATCGTCGTCGACCACGAACACCGTGGGCGGGTTCGGCGCAGGCTCAGGCGTCGGCATAGGCCGGCAGCGTGAACTTGATCGTCACGCCGCGATCCGGATTGGGGCAGACGGAGAACCGCCCGCCGTGGGCCTCGACGATCGAGCGGCTGATGGAAAGGCCCATCCCCATGCCGTCCGCCTTGGTGGTGAAGAACGGATCGAACACCTGCTCCTGCAGGTCGTACGGAATCCCCGGACCCGTATCCCTCACGGAGATCTCCACCGTGTCGCCGCCGTTGCGCCCGGTTCCGATCAGCACTTCGCGCACGCTCGCCGCGCAGTCGTCGATCGCCTCGATGCTGTTCTTCACGAGATTGAGGATCACCTGCTCGATTTCGATCTTTTCCGCGTACGCGAGCGGCACGCGCTCGCCGAGGCCGAGGCGCACCGCGACCGCACGCTGCCGCGCCTCCGGATCGATGACTTCCGCGACCAGCCTCACCACGCCGTTCACGTCGACCGCGGCGCGCCTGGGCGTGCCCTTGCGCACCAGCTCGCGCACATTGCGGATGATCCGCCCCGCGCGGCGCGCCTCCGACGCGATCTCGTCCAGCGATTCGAGGATCGCGGGCGGCAGACCCTCCGCCTGCGCCGCCCGGCGCTGGCAGGCGGCGGCGTGGTTGGCGATGGCAGCGAGCGGCTGGTTGAGCTCGTGGGCGATGCCCGAGGCCATCTCGCCCATGGTCGAGAGCCGCGCGACGCGCGCGAGCTCCGCAAGATGCTTGCGCGCCTGCTCTTCGGCCCGCTTGCGCTCGGTCACGTCGCGGGTGAGCCCGAGCAGGGCCGTTATTTCGCCCGCGGCATTGCGCAGGGGCACGGCGTGCGTCTCCATGATGCGCGCGCGACCCTTCAGGCTGATCAGGCGGAACTCCAGCGTCGCCGAATTGCCGGCGAACACCAGGCTCGAAAGCGCGCGGTAGCGCTCCCGGTATTCCGGCGCAATCAGCTGGTAGACCGATTTGCCGACGACCTGGTCCGGTCTATCGGCCTCCGTGAAGGCGAGGCCCGCGGGGTTCATCTCGAGAACCGTGCCGTCCTGCGCCTGAAGCTTCACGCACTCGGGCTCGGACTCGATGATGGTCCTGAGCCGGCACTGGTTCTCGGTTAGGTTTTCCTCCGCGCAGCGCCGCGCCTCGATTTCCTGCGCGAGGCGCTCCTCGGCGAGCGCGAGCCGCCGCTTCCACCGCCATGCGCTCCAGACGGAGCCCGCGGCCACTGCCAGCGCCAAGGCCATGACGACGGCCGACACGATCGCCATCTGAGCACGATACGGCCTGCGCCCCGCAAGTCAATTAGTGAAAACACCTGTCCATCCCGGGGAGTTCCCCGGTTGGCTCGCGCGATCCTCAGGTACACCATGTGTTGCTGCGAACCACCACATCGGCCAGGGAGAAAACGATGCGCAAGATCATGCAGGCTCCGCTTTTCCTTGCCGCATTCGCCACGGCGGCGCTCGCGGACGAAACCTGCAATTCGCCCTACACCACGCGCCTGATCAAGGGGCAGGAGGACTTCGTCCACGTCTGGACGCTGGGGGTGGAGGGCATCGGCGACGGCTCCGACAAGCTGGTCACCGTGGATGTCAATCCCAAGTCGAAGAGCTACGGCAAGGTGGTGCACACGCTCCCGGTCGGCGGCCGGGGCGAGGCGCATCACATGGGCTTTACGGATGACCGCAAGCACCTGTGGGCGGGCGGGCTCGACGACTCCAGGATCCACGTGTTCGACGTCGGCTCGAATCCTGCGCGGCCGAAGCTCGTGCGCACGATCGACGACCTCGCGAAAAAGACGGGTTTCGTCGGGCCGCACACCTTCTACGCGCTCCCGGGGCGGATGATGATCCAGGCGCTGTCCAATTCGAAGGATCACGGCGGCGTCACGGGCATCGCGATCTACAACAACAAGGGCGAGTTCGTGGCCAAGCACGAAATGCCCTCGGGCGAACTGGGCGGAGTCAAGGGCGACGGTTACGGCTACGACCTCGCGATCAACCCGCAGAAGAACGTCCTGCTCACTTCGAGCTTCACGGGCTGGAACAACTACATGATGGACATGGGCAAGATGGTGAAGGACGCCGAGGCGATGAAGCGCTTCGGCACCACCATGGCCGCGTGGGACCTCAAGGCGATGAAGCCGAGGCAGCTCTTCAACGTCCCCGGCTCGCCGCTCGAGATCCGCTGGTCGCTCAACCCGAAGGACAACTGGGCCGTGACCGCGACCGCGCTGACCTCCAAGATCTGGCTCATCAAGCCCGACGGCAAGGGCGGCTGGACGGCCAAGGACGTCGCCACCATCGGCGACCCCGCAAAGATCCCGCTCCCGGTGGACATCTCGATCTCGGCGGACGGCAAGGGGTTGTGGGTGAATACCTTCATGGACGGGCTCACGCGCTATTTCGATCTGTCCAACCCCGAGGCGCCAAAGGAGATCTACTCCAAGAAGACCGGCAGGCAGGTCAACATGATCTCCCAGAGCTGGGACGGCAAGCGCGTGTACATCACGAGCTCGCTCCTCGCCAACTGGGACAAGAAGGGCGAGGACAACGAGCAGTTCCTCGCCCTGTTCCACTGGGACGGGAAGGAGCTGAAGGAGCAGTGGCGCATCGACTTCACCAAGGAGAAGCTCGGCCGCGCGCACCACATGAAATTCAGCGCCAGGGGCGGAAAGAGGACCTGAAGCGCTGCCACCCGCAGTACAAACGAGGAGGGATCAAATGGGAAACGAAGTCGTGAACGGAGTTCCGGTAGCCGCGGTCGAGGGTCTGGTCAACGCAGTCAAGAGCGACCCGAAGAATGGCATGACCAAGTGGAGCGCGGTGACGACATGGAAAGGCGGCTTCAATTGCGAGTCGAAGATCCGCAATCACACCGTCCACATGAACGAGCCGGACGCGCTCGGCGGCACCGACACGGCGCCGAACATGGTCGAGAACATCCTCGCCGCCTACGGCTCGTGCCTGACCGTGGGCTACACCCTGAACGCCGCCCTGCGCGGCATCAAGATCAAGGATCTCCGCGTCGAGGTGGAAGGCGATCTGGACCTGGCGGGCTTCTTCGGCCTGTCCGAGACGGTGCCGCCCGGCTTCACCGGCGTGCGCGCCAAGGTGCACCTGGACACCGACGCGAGCCCCGCGGCGGTCCAGGCGCTCCACGCCCATGTGCTCAAGACCTCGCCGGTGGGATGCATTCTCACGAAGCCGCTCAAGGTGACCACCGAGCTGGCGTGATCCGGAGGAGGAGGCCATGCCCAGGTTCGTCATCGAGCGGGAAATTCCGGACATCGGCACGGCGCAGCGCGAGGCGCTCCGCGACGCGGCCCGCAAGTCCAATTCCGTGCTCGGCGAGATGCGGGCCGAGCGCAAGAACATCCAGTGGGAGCACAGCTACGTGGCTGCCGACCGCACGTTCTGCATCTACCTTGCCGACTCCGAGGCCCTGGTTCACGAGCATGCGAAGCGCAGCGGATTCCCCGCCACCAAGGTAACCGAGATACGCAGGATGATCGATCCGGTCACTGCCGAAGGGTGACGGGCGGGAGCCTCGCCGGCGCGCTGGGACGGACGCTGTGCGCGCTCGCGCTGTGCCTGAGCGCGACGGCAGCGTTCGCCCACCGCGCCGAGCACAAGCCTGTCGCGGTGCGGCCGGTGATGGACTTTGCGCCGCCGCCCGCGGGGAGCTACGCGCTGCACGTGATCGACCGCGCGCCCGACGGCGAGGTGCTGGGCAACGACGGCCGCCGCCGCAGGCTCGCGGAGTACACGCGCGGCCGGGTGACGCTGCTTTCGCTCATCTATACCTACTGCGTGGAGCCGACCGGCTGTACGCTCGCCTACGAGACCGGGCTGGAACTCAAGGCGCGCATCCTCGCCGACCGGCGCCTGCACGGCCGCGCCCGGTTCGTGTCGCTTTCGTTCGACCCGCTGAACGACACGTACGAATCGATGCAGGCCTACGGCGGCAAGCACGCGCGGGCGGACGGGCCGCTGCCCTGGCATTTCCTCACCGCGCGCTCGATGCGCCAGCTCAGGCCCATACTCGAGGGCTTCGGGCAGGAGATCGAGGTCGAGCGGGACGAACGCGGCCGGGCGACGCGCACGATCAGCCACATGCTCAAGCTCTTCCTCATCGACCGCGAGGGCCGCGTGCGCGAGATCTACTCCACCGCGTTCCTGCATCCCGAGGCGATGCTGAACGACATCCGCACGCTGGTGATGGAGGAAGACGGGCGCCGCTGATGCGCTGGGCGGGGCTCGCGCTGACGCTGCTGTGGGGGTGCGGCCCACCCCCCGCTCCGCCCCCTGCCGCGCTGGGTCTTCCGGCGATGGAAGTTCCGCCGGACAACCCGCTCACCCCCCGGAAGGTCGCGCTGGGAAAGAAACTGTTCTTCGACCGCCGGCTCTCGCCCAACGGCACGATGTCTTGCGCCATGTGCCACGTGCCCGAGCAGGGATTCACCGCGCACGAGCTCGCGACTCCGGTCGGCATCGAAGGCCGCAGCGTGCGCCGGAACGCTCCCACGGTACTGAACGCCGGTTGGCTCGAGCGCCTTTTTCACGACGGGCGCGAGCATTCGCTCGAAAACCAGGTCTGGGGGCCGCTGCTCGCATCGAACGAGATGGGTAACCCGTCGATCGGCTACGTGATCGAGCGCCTGCGCGCGCTCGAGGACTACAGCGGGTTGTTCGAGGCCGCGTTCGACGGCAGGGGCGTCTCCGCCGAGCGCATCGGCCAGGCGATCGCCTCCTACGAGAGAACGCTCGTCGCCGGGGATTCGAGATTCGACCGGTGGCGATTCGGACGAGACGGCTCGGCGCTGAATGAGGTCGAACGGGCGGGATTCGAGGTATTCGCGGGCAAAGGACGCTGCGTGGCCTGCCATCTCGTCGGTGAGAAGCATGCCCTGTTTACCGATCACCGGTTTCACAACACCGGTATCGGCTGGCGGCGCTCGTTCGAAACGCCCGGGCGAACGCGCGTCGAGCTCGCGCCCGGCGTTCACGCCGAGCTCGATCGCAAGGTTGTCGACTCGTTCTCCGAACCGCCGGCCAGGGACCTGGGACGTTACGAGATCACGCTCGACCCGAATGACCGCTGGGCCTACAAGACGCCTTCCCTTCGCAACGTCGCGCTCACCGCCCCCTACATGCACGACGGTTCGCTGCCGACGCTCGAGGCGGTCGTCGATTTCTACGACCGGGGCGGAGTGGACAATCCCGGCCGCAGCCCTCTGCTTGCTCCGCTCGGCCTCGCCGCCGGAGAGAAACGCGCCCTCGTGGCGTTCCTGAAAACCCTCACCGGCAGCAGCGTCGCGGCGCTGGTTTCCGGGGCGCGCGAGCCGGCTACCGGGAAGTAGCCGTCAGGGGCGTCTCGCGGTAATAGGCGATCAGCGCGGCCAGCTCCGCCGCGCCGAACGGATTCGCGCGGGCGGTAAGCGCGTCGCCGCGGATTCCCGCATAAAGGCGCGCGGCGAATTCCGCGCTCGGCAGGGTGCGAGCCCAGCGAAAGAGGTTCTGCGCCGGGAGCATGGCCCGGGAATCGGTATGGTCGTGGCAGCCCGCGCAGGTGGACTCGTGGATCGCCTTGCCCGCTCGCAGGCGCTCGGGCGTGGCTTCGGCGGGCAGGATGCCGGAAGCGTCGAACGGATAGAGCCGCCTCCAGCCCGCGAGCGCGGACGCAAGCCGGGACCAATCGCCGCCGTCGAGCGCGGCGCGGACCTCGGCGATGCCCGGGCGCGGCGCCGCCGGCAGCGCGCGATTGCTCTCGCGAGCCTGGCGGA
>JBBINV010000062.1:0-18767 GCA_037443705.1 Betaproteobacteria bacterium
GCTCGCCCGCCGTCGTTTCGCAGGACGTGAGAATCGGCTACACGGTCTCGATCGGCGTGGCGCAGTGGCGCGCCGGCCGCTCGCTGGGCGAGCTCCTGCGCGAGGCCGACCGCGCGCTCTATGCGGCCAAGCGGGGGGGACGCAACCGCGTGCAAGCCGCCGAAACGCAGGCGCGCGCCGCGTGAGCGTCTATAATGCGGCTTCCCGCAACGGGATTCCCGCATGGACACGCTCGACCGGATCAAGGAACTCGCGGTAAAGGAGCTCTCGCTCGACCCCGCGGCGCTCGACCCCCAGGCGCCGCTGGAGAAGCTCGGGGTCGATTCGCTCACCTTCATCGAGTTCATGTTCAAGATCGAGGACGAGTTCGGCGTCAAGGTGTCCGACGAGGAGCTGCGCAACATCAAGTGCCTCGCCGACCTCGAGCGGCACGTCGCGGCTTCGCTCCAGTCCGCCGGAAAAGCGTAGCGCATCCCGATGCGCCGGGTCGCGATCACCGGCTGCGGCATCGTGTCGTCGATCGGCCTCGGGCTCGAGGCGTTCCACCGCGCGCTCGCCGAGGCGCGCTCCGGCATCGGCAGGCTCCCCGCGGACATCGCGCGCGGCTCCGGCGTCCAGGTGGGAGCGCGGGTCGACTGGGACGCGCGCACACTCTTCAAGGACACGGAAGCCGCGCAGCTCGATCGCGTGTCGCAGTTCGCGCTCGCCGCGGCCGCGCAGGCGATCGCCGTGAGCGGCCTCGATCCCGCATTCGCGAACCGCGAGCGCCTGGGCGTGTATTGGGGCACCGGGATGGGCGGCGCGGCGAGCCTCGAGGCCGCCTACGCGCAGGTCTACGGCAAGAACGACTGGCGGCTGCGGCCGCTGACGGTCGTGATGGCGATGAACAATGCCTCGGGCTCGAACGTCGCGGTGCGCTGGAACCTCAAGGGTCCGTTCGCCAATTTCTCCACCGCGTGCTCGTCCTCTGCGATGGCGCTGGGCGAAGCGATGCGCACGGTCCGGGCCGGGCGCGCGGACGCGATCGTCGCGGGCGGAGCGGAAGCGCTCCTCACCCCCGGGACGCTCGCCGCCTGGCAGGCGCTGCGCACGCTCGCGCCCGCGGACGCCGCCGACCCTGCTGCGAGCTGCAAGCCCTTCGACAGGCGCCGCTCCGGGCTGGTGCTCGGCGAGGGCGCGGCCGCGCTCGTGCTCGAGGAGGAGTCCCGCGCGCGCGCGCGCGGCGCGAAGATCCTCGCCTTTCTCACCGGATACGGCAATTCGTGCGACGCCGTGCACATGTCGCGGCCCGACCGCGACGGGCAGGCGCGCGCGATGCGCGAGGCGATCGCGGAATCGGGGCTCGCCCCCGTCGACATCGGTTACATCAACGCCCACGGCACCGCGACCCAGGTCGGCGACGTGATCGAGTGCGAGGCGATCCGGATGGTGTTCGGCGAGGCCGCGGCGCGCATCCCGGTGAGCTCGACCAAGTCGATGCACGGGCACCTGCTCGGCGGCGCAGGCGCGCTCGAATTGGCGGCCGCTCTGCTGCCCTTCGAAGCAGGAATCGTCCCCCCCACGGCGCACCTTGCGGACCCCGATCCCGCGTGCGCCGTGCGCCACGTCGCGAGCGCAGCCGAACGCATCGCGCCGCCGCGTGCGGTGATGTCCAACTCGTTCGGCTTCGGCGGCTCGAACGTCGTCCTGGTTGCGGAAAAGCCCTGATCAGGCCGGCGGCGGCGCGACTGCGTCCTCGAAGCGGTGGCGCTGCGTGATCAGCTTCGAGTGCCGGAAGATGTCGAGCGTCGCCTCGAACGCGGGCCGCGTGATCTCCACGTGCGGCGACCAGTTGCCGAGCCTCTGGTAGGCGGCGATCGTCGCGGCGAGCGCTTTCGAACCCGTATCCGGAAAGAACGAGGATTCGGCGCGGGCGACCTCGGCGGCGCTCGTCGCGATCAGCCAGGCACGCGCTTTCCGGTACGCGCGCATGAAGCGCTTGGCCATGTCGGTCGCGAGCCACGCCCGCGTCGCCGCGAGGCTCGAGAACGCGCAAGGGCCGATCGCCTCGCCGAGCGAGGCGACGACGTGCCCGGCACCTTCCTGCTCGAGACTCTGAGGCGCGGGACCCTGCAGGTGCGCGTAGTCGCCCTCGCCAGCGCGCCACGCCGCGATCATCTTCTCGGTCGAGCCGGCGTCCACCGCAACGATCGAATCGAACTCGAGGCCGCGCCTGAAGCACGCGTACTTGAACATCGCCATCGGCTGCTGGCCGTGGTCGACCAGCACGCGCTTGCCTTTGAGATTCGACCACGAGAATTGCGGCTCCGGGTTGCGTCCCAGGAGAAAGAAGCCGTCTTTCTCGTTGATCTGCGCGAAGTGCAGCGCGGGCGGCGCCTCGCCCCTCTCGAGCGGGCCGAAGGCCTGCGACACCGCCGACTGCGCGACATGCACCGAGCCCTCGATCAAGCCCGCGATTGCGGACTTCCCCGGCGGCGCCACCGAGTGAACGGGCTTCAGCCCCTCTTCCTCGAGAAGCCCGAGCGCGATCGTGGCGATCAGCGGCGAGTAGAACGCCGAGAAACGCGTGAACTGAATCCGGATTTCCTCGGCCACAGCGCTCAGCCCTTCGGCGCCTGCTTCGGCTGCGCCCGCTTCTGCTCCCTGCCCAGGCGCTTCAGCTGCTTGCGGATTCTCTGGTGTTCCCTGCGCTTGCGAAGGTTGCGCGCGGCGTTACGGCCCATGGGTTCTCCCTCACGTAGTCGTCGATCGAAGCCCGTATTCTGTATGAGATCGGTGGCCAAGGGCGGAATCGAACCACCGACACAAGGAGTTTCAGTTGGCGGGGCAGTTTTCGATCAACCAGCAATCACGATTTCACGACGACCCCGTTAAACCGTTCCACCAACTCTTCCACGCGTCACGACGCTGATCGGGACGCCTTCCTCGTGGCTCCACGGTTGCCGCCTTCGGCAACTTCCCTGAACAGATCCGGATGCTTCTTGAGGACTTTGAACAGCTTCACCAATGCGACAGGCGGCTTGGTTTTGCCACTCTCGTAGCGGCTGAACGCGTTAGGGCCCCCGCCAAAGACCTTCGCAGCCTGCTGCTGGGTCAGCTTGAGCTGCTCTCGGACGTGGGTGAGCAGACCGATCGGCGTCAGCTCGGCGTTCACCTTCTTGTTGAACTCGAGCATTTGTCGCGACGTTCTCGCCGATTCATCCTTGTCCATAACCACTTCCCGGCACTTCCGGTTGTCGCAAAATCGCCCCTTTACCGCCTTGAGGATGGTCTTCCTGCCCTTGTAGGTGTACGGGACGTCGCGCACACCCTCGATAAGCTTTCCGATCTCACAAGTCGGGCACTTCATGCGTCCTTCTCCTTGAACGAGATGATGAGTAGCTCCTCGATCACGGTGAGCTTGAGATACACGACGCCGCGCTCGGTTTCCGCGTGATACACGTCGTGCCACGCCTTGTGGTCCGCGGGTGAAGTCATGCTCTTGTACAAGTCTTCTGGCCCTGAGGCTCTCCACTACCTTCAGCATTCTCTCGGAAGCGAAACCCATTGCTGCCCCGCCGGCAAGTGCGGTCATCGTGAAGCTCACCCGGCCCTCCGCGATTAGGCGCTTGACGGTAGCGAGCGGGTAATGGGCTTTTCCCTTTTCCAAGGGCGAGTTTAACCAAGTAGGTTAATATTTAGCAAATAGGTTAGTCCATCCGGGCGCGGAAGGATTGGTGGCCAAGGGCGGAATCGAACCACCGACACAAGGATTTTCAGTCCTCTGCTCTACCAACTGAGCTACTTGGCCGTGCCGGACGCGACCGGCGGATCCCGGCGCGTTTCGATGGGGGGCGGATTATATCAGGCGGCGCGCGGCAGGGCCGGGCTGGAGCGCTCGCGCCCCGCGGGCGCGGCGATGCGCGGGAATACCACGGTGAAGACGGTGCCGCGCTCCCCGGGACCGGTTTTCACCTGCACCGCGGCGTGGTGCTGGCTCGCGATCGAGCGAACGATCGGCAGCCCCAGGCCCGTGCCGGTCGCGTCGGCTCCGCCCGCGCGGTAGAAGCGCTCGAAGATCAGCTCGCGCTCCCTTTCGTCGATGCCGATGCCGTTGTCCTCGACCTCCACGGTGACGAACTCGCGCGCGCGCACGCGCGCGGTCACCTTGCCGTCCGCGGGGGTGTAGCGCAGGGCGTTGTCGATCAGGTTGGCGAGCAGCTCGTGCAGCAGCAGCGGGCTGCCCTCGATCCAGGCCGGGGCGCCCGCCTCCTCGAACCCCAGGTCGATGCGCCGGTCGAGCGCCTGGGCGACGAACTCCTGGGTCGCCTGGCGCGCGAGCGCGTTCATCTCCACCGGCTCGAAGCGCGGCGGGGTCTCGCTCTGCGAGCGCGCGAGCGAAAGCAGCTGCGAGATCGCGTGCGAGGCGCGCTCCACCCCCGAGCGGATGCGCTCCAGGCTCGCCTGCATCTCGCTCGGGTCGGACTGGCGCAGCGCGAACTCGAGCTGGGTGCGAAGCCCCGCGAGCGGCGTGCGCATCTGGTGCGCGGCGTCCGCGATGAAGCGCTCCTGCGCCCGCATGCTGGTCGCAAGGCGCTCCATCAGGCCGTTGAACGCCTCGACCAGCGGCTCGATCTCCTCGGGCACGTCGCGCCGGTCGATCGGCGAAAGGTCCGACGGGCGCCGCGCGAGCAGACGCTGGCGGAGCTTCTCCAGCGGCAGGGTGCCGCGCGTCAGGCCGAACCACACGAGCAGCGCCACGAACGGGAACAGGAAGAACTGCGGCACGATGATCCCGGCGATGATCTCGTTGGCGAGGTCCTGGCGCTTTTTCAGCGTCTCGCCGACCTGGATCACCGCGCGCCGGTGCGGCGCATCGGGCGCCTGCACGAACATGTAGGCGATGCGGACCTCCTCCTGGTGCCAGAGATCGTCGCGGAAATAGGCGATGTTCTGGCTCTGGTCCTCTTCGGGGAAGATCTCGGGGAGCTCGGGGTCTCCGGCGAGCACCTCGCCGCGCGTGCCGCGCACCTGGAAGTACACCGTGTCGAGCTCGTCGGTGCGAAGGAAGCTGGACGCGGCCGCCGGAAGCGCTACGCGCGCCCGACCGCGTTCGAAATGAAGGTGCTGCGCGATCGCGTTGACCGACTCCCGGAGCGCGCGATCGTAGGGAACGTTGGCGATGTGGTTCGCCACCCAGAACGTGACCACCACCGACAGCGGCCAAAGCACGATCAGCGGCGCGAGCAGCCAGTCGAGGATCTCGACCAGGAGCGAGAGCTGCTGCTTAGCGGGCGTCTGGCTTCTCAAGGCTGTAGCCGAGCCCACGCACGGTGACGATGCGCACGCCGCCCGGCTCGAGCTTCTTGCGCAGGCGGTGCACGTACACCTCGATCGCGTTGGCCGAGACCTCCTCGCCCCACTCGCACAGGTGCGACACGAGCTGGTCCTTCGAGACGAGCCGCCCGGCGCGCTGCAGGAAAATCTCGAGCAGGCTCACCTCGCGTGCGGAGAGATCGAGGGGCTCTCCCCCCAGGCGCGCGACGCGCCCGACCTGGTCGTAGCTGAGCGAGCCGTGCTTGAGCAGCGTGGGCGCCCCCGCCATGCCGCGGCGCGTGAGCGCACGCACACGGGCCTCGAGCTCGGCGAGCTCGAAAGGCTTGGCGAGGTAGTCGTCGGCCCCGGCGTCAAGGCCCCGGACGCGGTCGTTCACGCCGTCGAGCGCGGTGAGGATGAGCACCGGCACGCGCGAGTCGCGCGAGCGCAGGCGCCTGAGCACTTCGAGCCCCGACTTTCGCGGAAGCCCGAGGTCGAGGATCAGCAGGTCGAACTGGTTTGCGTCGAGCGCGGTATCGGCCTCCAGGCCGTTCTTCACCCAGTCGACCGCGTAGCCCGACTGGCGCAGGCTCCGGATGACGCCGTCGGCGAGGATCGCGTCGTCTTCCGCGACCAGTATGCGCATTGCCCTCTCTCCCCACGGGCAGTGTAATACAAATGGAAAGGGGTCCTTTCGGACCCCCTTCCACACTTCAACCTGCAAGAAACCTGCAACACTACATGTCCATGCCTTCCATGCCGCCCATCCCGCCCATGCCGCCGTGGGCGTGCCCGCCGCCTTTCTTCTCCTCGACGAGCTCCGCCACCATCGCGTCGGTGGTGAGCATGAGGCCGGCGACGGAGGCCGCGTTCTGGAGTGCGGTGCGCGAGACCTTGGTGGGGTCGATCACGCCCATCTGCACCAGGTCGCCGAACTCGTCGGTCTGGGCGTTGTAGCCGAAGTTGCCCTTGCCCTCGATCACCTTGTTCGCGACCACCGAAGGCTCGGCGCCGCTGTTCGACACGATGATGCGCAGCGGCTCCTCCAGCGCCTTCATGACGATCTTGATGCCGGCTTCCTGATCGTGGTTGTCGCCCTTCAGCTTGCCGTCGAGCGCCTGGCGCGCGCGGATGAACGCCACACCGCCGCCCGGGACGATGCCTTCCTCGACCGCGGCGCGGGTCGCGTGCAGCGCGTCTTCCACGCGGGCCTTCTTCTCCTTCATCTCGACCTCGGTCGCAGCGCCCACCTTGATCACCGCCACGCCGCCGGCGAGCTTCGCCACGCGCTCCTGGAGCTTCTCGCGGTCGTAGTCGCTGGTCGCCTCGTCGATCTGGACGCGGATCTGCTTGACGCGGCCCTCGATCTGCTTCTTCTCGCCGGCGCCGTCGATGATCGTGGTGTTCTCCTTGCCGCTCTCGACCTTCTTCGCGCGGCCGAGGTCCTTGAGGCTCGCGTTCTCGAGCTTGAGGCCGAGCTCCTCGCTGATGACCGTCCCGCCGGTGAGGATCGCCATGTCTTCCAGCATCGCCTTCCTGCGGTCGCCGAAGCCCGGGGCCTTGACGGCGACGGTCTTCAGGATCCCGCGGATGTTGTTCACGACGAGCGTCGCGAGCGCCTCGCCCTCGACTTCCTCGGCGATGATGAGCAGCGGCTTTCCGGCCTTCGCCACCTGCTCGAGGATCGGCAGAAGCTCGCGGATCGAGCTGATCTTCTTGTCGTGCAGGAGGATGTACGGCTCCTCGAGCACCGCGATCTGCTTCTCGGGATTATTGATGAAGTACGGCGAGAGATACCCGCGGTCGAACTGCATGCCCTCGACCACGTCGAGCTCGTTGTCGAGCGACTTGCCGTCCTCTACGGTGATCACGCCTTCCTTGCCGACCTTGTCCATCGCGTCGGCGATGTTCTTGCCGATCACGCTGTCGGCGTTCGCCGAGATCGATCCGACCTGCGCGATCTCCTTGGAGGTGGTGCAGGGCTTGGAGATCTTCTTCAGCTCCTCGACCACGCCGACCACGGCCTTGTCGATGCCGCGCTTGAGGTCCATCGGGTTCATGCCCGAGGCGACGTACTTCATGCCCTCGCGCACGATCGCCTGCGCGAGCACGGTCGCAGTGGTGGTGCCGTCGCCGGCGACATCCGAGGTCTTCGACGCGACTTCCTTGACCATCTGCGCGCCCATGTTCTCGAACTTGTCCTTCAGCTCGATCTCCTTGGCGACCGATACGCCGTCCTTGGTGACGGTGGGGGCGCCGAACGAGCGCTCGAGCACGACGTTGCGTCCCTTGGGCCCGAGCGTCACCTTGACGGCGTCGGCCAGGATGTTCAGGCCGTAGACCATCTTGGCGCGGGCGCCTTCGTGGAATCTGACTTCTTTTGCTGGCATTGTTTCGCTCTCCTGTATCTCTGTCGATCAAGAACCTTCGATGACGCCCATGATGTCTTCTTCGCGCATCACGAGAAGCTCTTCGCCCTTCACCTTGACGGTCTGGCCGGAGTACTTCCCGAACAGCACCTTGTCGCCGACCTTGACGTCGAGCGGAATGAGCTTGCCCTGGTCGTCTTTCTTGCCCTTGCCCACGGCGACGATTTCGCCCTGGTCGGGTTTCTCTGCGGCGGTGTCGGGAATTACGATCCCGCCGGCGGACTTGCGTTCCTCGTCGATGCGCTTGACGATCACGCGATCATGCAATGGACGAATTTTCATGCAGGTCTCCCATAAAAACGTGATGAAAAACAAGCGCTTAAATCTGGGCCGGCCAGCGGGCCCGCCCGGCTGTTAGCACTCGCCTCTTGCGAGTGCCAGATAGTAATGGGCTAACTTTCTGATTTCAACCCCTTGCGGCTCCCGATGTATAAGCGTGTACTTACTTTTGTGTTTCTTCTGGCCGGGTTCGGCCTTCGCGCAGCGGCACAGGAGCCTTGGCCGCCCGCGGTCCTGAAGGCGCTGCGCGAAGCGGGCGTGCCCACCAGGAACGTCGCTGCGGTGGTCCAGGAGCTCGGACCGCGCAAGGCCGCGCTCAGCGTCAACGCCTTCGCGCCGATGAACCCGGCCTCGGTGATGAAGCTGCTCACCACGTACGCCGGGCTCGAGCTCCTGGGCCCGGCGTTTCGCTGGCACACCGAGGTGTATCTCGACGGAACGTTGCGCGAGGGGGTGCTGGATGGAAATCTCGTCCTGCGCGGCACCGGTGACCCGCGGCTCAACGTCGAGTCGTTCTGGATGCTGCTGCGTGCGCTGCGCGGCAAGGGCCTGCGCGAGATCCGCGGCGACCTGGTTCTCGACCGCAGCTACTTCGAGCGCCCGGCGGGCGATCCGGGGCGCTTCGACGGCGATGCGTTCCGCCCTTACAACGTGCTGCCGGACGCGCTCCTCGTCAACTTCAAGTCTCTGCGCTTCAGCTTTCTGCCGGATCCGGATGCCGCGGCGGTGCGCATTTACGTGGAGCCGATGCCGCCCGCGCTCGAGGTGATCAACGTGCTCGCGCTCTCGGGCGGCGGCTGCCCCGAGGGGCGTGCGTTCCGCGACATGCTCCAGCCGACGTTCCAGCCCGAGCGGCCCCGCGTGCTCTTTGCCGGGCGCTATCCGGCGAGCTGCGGCGAGCGCGAGCTCAATGTCGCGCTCCTCGACCCCAATGCGCACCTCGGCGGCGTGATGCGCCAGCTCTGGTCCGAGCTGGGCGGCGCCTGGGCCGGGGCCGTTCGCGAGGGCGCCGCGCCAGCGGGTGCGGCGCCGTTTCACGTTCACGAGTCGGCGCCGCTCGACGAGATCGTTCACGACCTCAACAAGAACTCGAACAACGTGATGGCGCGCCAGCTCTATCTGACGCTCGGGGCCCGGACCGCGGGCCCTCCCGCGCGCGAGGCAAAGTCGGCGGCCGCGGTGCGCGCCTGGCTCGCGGGAAAGGGCCTCAGGTTCCCGGAACTCGTGATCGAGAACGGCTCGGGGCTGTCGCGCGTAGAGCGCATCAGCGCGGCGAGCCTCGCCGCGCTTCTGCAGGCGGCATGGACGAGCCCGGTGATGCCCGAGTTCATGTCCTCGCTTCCGGTCGCGGCGGTGAACGGCACCATGCGCAAGCGCCTGAAAGGCGACGGCGTAGCGGGCAACGCGCACATCAAGACGGGCCTGCTCGCGGACGTCCGGTCCATGGCGGGCTACGTGCGCGACCGCAACGGCAACCGCTACGCGGTGGTGATGATCGTCAACCACCCCAACGCGCACCAGGCGCAAGGCGCGCTCGATGCGCTCCTTCGTTGGGTCTACGGCGGCTGAAAACCGGGACAGACCCGGTTTTCGAGTATGTTTTGCCGAAAACCGGGTCTGTCCCGGTTTTTCCGGTCAGGCGGGCAAAGGCTTGTCGCGAAGCAATGCGATCCAGCCGCGCGCGACGCGGTAGGCGACCCACAGGCCCGTCAGCGCCCAGAGCGTGATCGCGAGGGGAATCAGCACGTAGGTGACGAAAAGCGCGAGCCCGGCGATCGCCCACGGAACCGCGAGCCAGAAGGTGCGGATCTGCCACCGGAAATGCGATTCGAGGATCGTGCCGGCGGCCTGCGAGCGCTTGGCGTAGTTGAGGATCACCGCGATGATCGACGGCCAGCCGAGCAGGAACGTCGTCACGACGAGCGCGGGCGTCAGCAGCCCCGCGAGCACCGACCACGCGTGCAGCCCGTAGATGACGTGAGTCCTGGCGCGCAAGCCCTCGAGGTCAGAGGCCAAGCTCCCCCCAGAGCGCATCGATTCTCTTGCGCACCTCGGCATCCATGACGATCGGCCGCCCCCAGCGGCGCGCGGTCTCCCCGGGCCACTTGTTCGTCGCGTCGATCCCCATCTTGGAGCCCAGCCCGGCGACGGGGCTCGCGAAATCGAGGTAATCGATCGGCGTGTTCTCCGCGATCAGCGTATCGCGCGCTGGATCGACGCGCGTCGTGATCGCCCACACCACCTCCTTCCAGTCGCGCGCGTTCACGTCGTCGTCCACCACGACGATGAACTTGGTGTACATGAACTGCCGCAGGTAACTCCACACCCCGAACATCACGCGCTTGGCGTGTCCCGGGTACTGCTTCCTCATGCTCACGACCGCCAGGCGGTACGAGCAGCCTTCGGGGGGCAGGTAGAAATCCGCGATCTCCGGAAACTGTTTTTGTATCAAAGGCACGAAGACTTCGTTGAGCGCGACGCCCAGCGTGGCCGGCTCGTCCGGCGGCCTGCCCGTGTAGGTGCCGTGATAGATCGGCGAGCGCCGCATCGTGATGCGCTCGATCGTGACCACGGGGAACGTCTCGGCCTCGTTGTAGTAGCCGGTGTGGTCGCCGTGCGGGCCTTCGAGCGCGGTGTCGCCGGGATGGATCGCGCCCTCGAGCACGATCTCGGCCGAGGCCGGGACCTCGAGGCTCGATCCGATGCACTTCACGAGCCCGGTGCGCGCGCCGCGGAGCAGCCCCGCGAACTGGTATTCGCCGAGCGCATCCGGCACCGGCGTCACCGCGGCGAGGATCGTGGCGGGATCGGCCCCGAGGGCAACCGCGACCGGGAACGGCTCGCCGGGATGCGCGATCCCGTGGTCGCGGAAGTCGAGCGCGCCGCCGCGATGCGCGAGCCAGCGCATGATCACGCGGTTCGGCCCGATCACCTGCTGGCGGTAGATGCCGAGGTTCTGGCGCGGCTTGAACGGGCCGCGCGTCACCGTCAACCCCCAGGTGATCAAGGGCCCCGCGTCGCCCGGCCAGCAGGTCTGCACCGGAAGGCGCGCGAGGTCGACGTCCTTTCGCTCCCAGACGATTTCCTGGCATGGCGCGGAGGAAACGGTCCTGGGCGGCAGATCGAGAATTCGCTTGTAAACGGGAAACTTCTCCAGCAAACCCCTCAGGCTCCTCGGCGGCTCGGGCTCGCGCAGCTCGGCGAGCAGCTTTCCGATTTCCCGGAGCATCGCGGGATCTTCCGCGCCCATCGCCGCCGCCACGCGCCGCACCGTGCCGAACAGATTGCCGAGCACGGGCATCGTGTGCCCGGCCGGCCGCTCGAAAAGGATCGCCGGGCCGCCAGCCTTGAGCACCCGGTCGAGGACTTCGGTCATCTCGAGGTGCGGCGAGACTTCCGCGGCGACGCGCTTGAGCTCGCCCTGCCGCTCGAGCTGCGCGAGGAAATCGCGGAGATCCGCGTAGCTCATGCGCGCGCGACCCGTGCCAGCTCGCGCGAGAGCGCATCGGCGAAATCGAACAGCGCGCGGCTGCGGCCGCGCACAGGGAATGCGCGCTCCACCGCGGCGAGCGTAAGCGTGAGCGTCGTCACGCCAAAGGCGTAGGCCGCGGCAAGGAGCGCCGCCCACGCCCCGAGCAGCGCGGCGAGCGCCGGCAGCAGCGCTGCGGCCGCACCGAGCAACCGGAAGCTCTCCAGCAGCAGCGCCGCCACCCCGCCGCCGGGGGACTGCGGGCGGGCGTGCGTCCCGACTTCGGCGGCCGCGGCGGCGGCGAAGCTCTGCAACGGGCCCGCGAGCGCGGCGAGCAACAGCGCCGCCGCCGCGATCGCGATCGCCCAGCCGAGCTTCGCGGGCTCGCGCTCGAAAGCGATGCGCACCGCGGCGAGGTGCGCGAGCGGAACGCTTTCGGCGGCATCGCCTCCGCGGTGAACGATCCGGTTCGGGTAGAGCGTGAGCGCCGAGCCGCGGTGCAACCCGCTTCGGAATTCGAATTCGGCGAGCGGGGTATCGAGGTTCATCGCACGAGGTACGACGCGGCGATCCCGGCGAACACCGCGGCGCCGATCCAGTTGGCGCGCAGAAACGCGCGAAAGCATCCCTCGCGCGAGCGGCTCCGGATCAGCCGCCAGTGATCCAGGAGCAGCACCGCCGCCGCCGCGATGCCGGCGTAGAAGGGCCAGCCGAGCCGCAGCTTCGCGCCGACCCCGGCGAGGATCGCGAGCATGGCCGCGTAGGCGACGAGCACCGCCGCCACGTCTGCGCGCCCGAGGGTGAGCGCAGAGGTGCGGATGCCGAGTCTCGCGTCGTCGTCGCGATCGACCATGGCGTATTCGGTATCGTAGGCGAACGAGTAGAACACGTTCGCCGCGAGCAGCGCCCAGCACTCCCAGGGCAGGCCGTTGCGGATCGCGGCGTAGGCCATCGGGATGCCGAAACCGAACGCGAGGCCGAGCACCGCCTGGGGAAACGCGAACACGCGCTTCGCGTAGGGATAGGCGATCGCGATCGCGAGGCCCGCGAACGAGAGCAGGATCGCGAAGCGGTTGAGAAACAGCACCAGAGCGAACGCCAGCGCCGCCAGCGCCGCGCCCACCGCAAGCGCCTCCGCCGGCCGGATCTCGCCCGCGGCGAGCGGCCGGCGCTTCGTTCGCTCGACATGCGGATCGAAGTGCCGGTCGGCGAAATCGTTCACCGCGCAGCCCGCGGAACGCATCAGCACCGTGCCGAGCACGAAGATCACCACGATGTCCCAGGCGGGGCGGCCGCGCGAAGCGAGCCACACCGCCCAGAGCGTGGGCCAGAGCAGCAGGATCCAGCCGATCGGCTTGTCCAGGCGCACCAGCCGCTCGTAGGCATCGACCCGCCGCAGCACGAACGCGAGATCCATGGCCGCAAGCATAGCTCAGGCGCGCGCGAGCTCCTGCCGTCCCGCTAGCCAGCGCGCGACGTGCGCGCGCGCGGCGCCGGGATCGTGCTCGAGGAGCCACGCCGCGGCTTCGATCGCGTGCGCTACGAGGGGGGCATCGCGCTCGATGTCGGCAAAGCGCAGCAGCGGCAATCCGCTCTGGCGCTCACCGAGGATCTCGCCGGGGCCGCGCAGCATCAGGTCCCGGCGCGCGATCTCGAAGCCGTCCGCGCACTCGTAGACCACCTTGAGGCGCTCGCGCGCCGTCTCCGACAGCGGCTCGGAGTAGAGCAGGATGCATACGCCGGCGCGAGCCCCGCGGCCGATCCGGCCGCGCAGCTGATGCAGCTGCGCGAGGCCGAACCGCTCGGCGTGCTCGATCACCATGAGCGTCGCGTTCGCAACGTCGACGCCGACCTCGATCACCGTGGTCGCGACGAGGAGCTGGGTTTCGCCGCGGGCGAAAGCCGCCATCACCGCGGCCTTGTCGTCCGGCTCCAGACGCCCGTGGAGCAGGCCCACGCGAACCTCATTCAACTCCTCCTTCAGGGCTTCGTACGTCGCCACGGCCGTGCGGATGTCGCCCTCCTTCGACTCCTCGATCACGGGGCACACCCAGTACGCCTGCTCGCCCTCGGCGCACGCCGTCCGGATGCGCGCCAGGACCTCGGTTCTTTTCTTCTCCGAAAAGATCTTCGTCTGCGCCTTGCGACGCCCTGGCGGCAGCTCGTCTATCGTGGAGACGTCGAGGTCGGCGTAGTAGGTCATCGAAAGCGTGCGCGGGATCGGGGTCGCGCTCATCATCAGCTGGTGCGGGACCTCGCGCTCCGATTTCTTCCGGAGCGCGAGCCGCTGCTGGACCCCGAAACGGTGCTGCTCGTCGATCACCGCGAGCGCGAGCCGCGCGAATGTGACGCCTTTCTGAAAGAGCGCGTGCGTGCCGATCGCGATTGCGGGCGCGCTCGAGGCGAGGGTCTTCCGCGCGGCGAGCTTCTCGCCGCGCGAGAGCGCGCCGTGCAGCCACACGATCGGCACCCCGAGCGGCGCGAGCCACTCCGAGAACTTGCGGTAGTGCTGCTCGGCGAGGATCTCGGTCGGGGCCATGACCGCCGCCTGGTGGCCGGCATCGACCGCGGCGAGACAGGCGATCGCCGCCACGATCGTCTTGCCGCTGCCGACATCGCCCTGCAGCAGCCGCTGCATCGGGTGCGGCTGGGCGAGATCGGCCAGGATCGCCGCCATCGCACGCGCCTGCGCGCGCGTGAGGCGGAACGGGAGCCGCCCGAGAAAACGCCCGAGGAGCGGCCCGCCCGAAGCGAGCGCCGGCGCCTTGCGCCCGCGCCGGCGCCGGTAGGCGAGCCGCATCGAAAGCTGCTGCGCGAGGAGCTCGTCGAACTTGACTCGCTGCCAGGCCGGGTGCGTGCGCGCCGCGAGCGCCGCCCGATCGGAGCCCGTCGGCGGAGAGTGGAGCGTGCGCACGGCTTCCGCGAAGTCCGCGAGGGCATGGCGCGTGCGCAACTCGGCAGGCAGCGTGTCCTCGAGCGAAGATTCCGAGAGCGCCTGGAGCACGAGCCTGCGCAGCGCCGCCTGCGGCAGGCCTGCGGTGGTCGGGTACACCGGCGTGAGCGCATCGGGCAGCGGCTCGTCTTCGCGCACCAGCCGGTAGCGCGGGTGCGCCATCTCGGCGCCGAAGAAGCCGCTCCGCACCTCGCCGTAGGCGCGCACCGAGAGCCCTTCCTCCGCGGCGCGCTGGAACGCCTTCAATTGGCTGCCGTAGAAGTTGAAGAACCGGAGCACGAGCCCTTCGGCGTGCACCACGAGCTGGCGCCGCGGCCGGAACGCGACCTCGGCGCGCACGATGCGCGCCTGCACCAGCACATCGCGGCCCGCGGGCGCCGCGCGCACGTCGGTGAGCGCGGTTTC
Source organism: Betaproteobacteria bacterium (assembly GCA_037443705.1). Classification (GTDB taxonomy): domain Bacteria; phylum Pseudomonadota; class Gammaproteobacteria; order Burkholderiales; family SG8-39; genus 2-02-FULL-66-14. Next base: position 14,831 of record JBBINV010000062.1, read on the forward strand.
GTCCTCGTAGCGCAGGGGCAGGTGCAGCACCAGCTCGTCGCGCGAGCGGATGCCAAGCTTCGCGAGCTTCTTCGCGATTGCCGGGGAAAGCTCGCGCCCCAAGGGAAGGCTTGCGCCTTAGGCGGCGTCGAGGATCGCGTCGATCTCCACGAGCGCCCCGCGCGGCAGGCTCGCGACGCCGACCGCGGCGCGCGCGGGGTAGGGCTGCGGCACGAACTTCGCCATCGCCTCGTTCACCTTCGCGAAATGCGCGAGATCGGTCAGGTACACCGTCATGCGCGCGGCGCGGTCGAGGCCCAGCCCCGCGGCGCGCGCCACCGCTTCGAGGTTGCGGAATACGCGCTCGATCTGCGCGTCGATCCCCTCCACGAGCTTCATGGTCGCGGGATCCAGCCCGACCTGCCCGGACAGGTACACCGTGTCACCCACACGCACTGCCTGCGAATACGAGCCGATCGCGGCCGGCGCCTCGGGGGTCTGGATGACGGTTTTCATGGTGGTATCTTAGCGCAATGGGCACTTCGCCCATCGCGAGCCTCGAGAAGCTGATCGGCACGCCGCGCGACGGCGCGCTCCTGCGCTATTCGCTCGGCCTGGAGTATTCGAAGCTGCGCCAGTGGGAAAAGGCGATCGGGCACTTCAGGAGTTCGCTCGCCGCCGACCCCGGCTACTCGGCGGCATGGCGCGCGCTCGGGAAAGCGCTGGAGGCCGAGGGGAGAAGCGCGGAAGCGCTCGAAGCCTACCGGAGCGGCATCGCGGCCGCCGAAAAAAGGGGCGACAAGCAGGCGCACAAGGAGATGACCGTGTTCGCGCGCCGGATCGGACGAAAGCTCGCGCCGTGAAGGAGCGCCGCGCGCAGGCGCAGCAGCTGAACGTGTTCGGCGAGCCGCTCGCGCCCTGCGGGCTCGACCCGGTGACGGGCTTCTATCGCGACGGCTGCTGCAACACCGGCTACGATGACACCGGCATCCACGTCGTGTGTGCGAAGATGACGCGCGAATTCCTCGAGTTCTCGAAGCAGCACGGGAACGACCTCTCCACGCCCGCGCCCGAGCTGGGGTTTCCGGGACTCGAGCCCGGCGACCGCTGGTGCCTGTGCGCAGCGCGCTGGAAGGAGGCGCTGGATGCCGGCGTCGCCCCGCCCGTGATCCTCGCCGCGACCCACGAGGAGGCGCTCGCGGTGGTGCCCCTCGCGGCGCTCAAGCGCCACGCGATCGACCTGTCCTAGAAAAAGAGAAGCTGGTGGAGTGGAAGGGGATCGAACCCTCGACCTTCGCATTGCGAACGCGACGCTCTCCCAGCTGAGCTACCACCCCGGGGAGGGGCCGCATTCTACAGGAGTTCGCCCTGCGGGGACAACGCCGGATTCCGATATCATTGCGCCCATGCAGATCAATCCCCCGTTCGGCTACAAGAAGGTCGCGCCCCTGCGGCGCGAGCAGAAGGTTCGGCTCCTCGCCCCGGGCGAAGTGCCCGAGTTCGCGAGGAAGCTGAACGCCATTCCGATCAGCTACACCGAGTTCGCACCGGTGGCGCGCGACTACCCGATCGTGTTCACGAGCGGCGACGAGGGCAAGTCCTTCGCGCCGGTCGCGGTGCTCGGGCTCGCCTCGGGCGAGAACCTGTTCTACGGCACGGGTGGCTGGGCGAAGGGCGTGTACGTCCCCGCCTACCTGCGGCGCTTTCCCTTCTGCATGGCCAAAGTCACGCTCGACAAGGTCGAGCAGAAGAACCGGCTCATCTGCGTGGAGACCGAGAACGTCGACGACGCGGGCGAGGCGATGTTCGACGACAAGGGGCAGCCGCTCGACAAGTGGAAAGCGATCGAGCGCCTGCTCACCGAATACGAAGCCGACCTGGAGCGCAGCAGGGAGCTTTGCGCGATCCTCGCCGACTACGCGCTGATCGAGCCCTTCACCATGCAGGCGACGCTCAACAAGGGCGGCGCGATGCACCTCACCGGCATGCACCGCGTGGCCGAGAAAAAGATCGAGGCGCTCAACTCGGCGCAGCTCAAGAACTTGCTGAAGAAGGGGATCCTCGGGCGCATCTACGCGCACCTGCTGTCGCTCGAGAACTTCGCGCGCCTGCTCGACCGGCGCGTCGCCGCCGCGGCCTGAGCGGCCACCTGCACTGCGCGCCCGTTTGACCTGCGGCAAGCCGCGCCCGCCCCGGCTCCGGGGCGCCAAGGCGCCGCGCCGGCGCCCGGAACGTGGCAGGAGCAGGAGCGCGAATTCCAGCGGCGCCGCATCGAGCGCGAGCGCGCCGACGAAGCCGCACGCAAGGAAGAAGAGGCAAGGAAGCTCCAGGCTGCGATGCGCAGGGAGCAGTGCCTGCGCGCGCAGAGCGATCTGCACGCGCTTTAGACCGCGCGCCCGGTCTACCGGATCAACGAGAAGGGCGAGCGCGAATTCCTCGAGGACAGCGCGCGCCCCGCGGCGATCGAGGCCGCGAAAAAGCGGATCGAGACCTTCTGCAAGGCTCTGTGAACGTCGGGAGTGGGCCGGGTTGGATTCGAACCAACGACCAAGGGATTATGAGTCCCCTGCTCTGACCGGCTGAGCTACCGGCCCGTGTTCAAGCTGCCCCGAGTCTACTTCGCCGGTGGCCGGTTGAGCACCTTCGCGATGGTGTCGGCGAGGATGGTCTTGCTGTAGGGCTTGGTGACGTAGCCGTCGGCGCCGAGCTCCATGCCGCGGCGCACGTCCTCCGCGCTGTCCTTCGCGGTGAGCATCACGATCGGGAGCAGCGCGAGCGCCGGGTTGCGGCGCATCTGGGCGAGGATCCTGAATCCGTCCGCGTCGGGGAGCATCACGTCGAGCAGCAGCACGTCGGGCGGGCCGTGATCGTGCAACGCGCGCATCAGCTCCCGCCCACTGGAAGCCGCGTGCACCGGATAGCCGGCGGCCGAGAGCCGCAGGTCGGCGAGCGCGAGCTGATCCGGGTCGTCCTCCACGAGGAGGACGCGAGTGGCGGCCGGCGCGCGCGCGAACGGCTCCCGGTTTCGCGCGCGCTCCTCGTTGACGTAGGCGCCCTGGCGCGCGAGCGTTTCGTTCGCGTCCGTCGTGTCCTTCGCGATGCGCGCCTCGTCCTCGGCGAGCAGGGCCGGCGCCTTCGGGCCCGGGCCGAGGAGCGCGGTGAAATCGAGGTCGTGCTTCGCGGTGTCCGGGACCGAGGTGAGCAGGCCGATCTCGGCGATCTCGTCCAGCCATTCGTCGATCAGCCTGTCCGGGTACTGGCGCAGGCACCCTCGCACGACGTCACGATGCGTGTCGCCTTCGATCACCCTGAGGATACGCCGGTAGTCGGAGGGCACCGACCGATCGTCGGTGTCGACCGCCATGTGGCCGGCGGCGGTCCTTCGGTAGATGCGCCCCGGCTGCGCCATGGCTGCCCGGCGGGCGCGGGCCTAGCCTTCCTGGTCGAGGAAGCTCTTCAGGCGCTCCGAGCGCGAGGGGTGCCGCAGCTTCCGGAGTGCCTTGGCCTCGATCTGGCGGATGCGCTCGCGCGTCACGTCGAACTGCTTGCCGACTTCCTCCAGCGTGTGGTCGGTCGACATCTCGATCCCGAAGCGCATGCGAAGGACCTTCGCTTCGCGCGGGGTGAGCGTGTCGAGAACTTCCTTCGTCACGTCGCGCAGGCTCCCGTAGACCGCGGCATCCGAAGGCGCCATGGTCGAGCTGTCCTCGATGAAGTCGCCAAGGTGCGAATCGTCGTCGTCGCCGATCGGGGTCTCCATCGAGATCGGCTCCTTGGAGATCTTGAGGATCTTGCGGATCTTCTCCTCGGGCATCTCCATCCTCTGCGCGAGCGTCTGCGGATCGGGCTCCTGGCCCGTCTCCTGCAGGATCTGGCGCGAGATGCGGTTCATCTTGTTGATGGTCTCGATCATGTGCACCGGGATGCGGATGGTGCGCGCCTGGTCGGCGATCGAGCG